>NZ_CP013188.1:0-600000 GCF_001444405.1 Pseudoalteromonas phenolica | reverse complement strand
CTACCAAGAGTCGCCTTATATGGAGCGTACTTTAGTCTTTAGAGAAGAAGTACGAGACAAGGTGCCTGCGGTTGTACACGTCGATAACACAGGTCGTTTGCAGTCAGTGAAAAAAGAGTGGAACGAACCTTACTACAACTTGATCAGCAGCTTTAAAGAGATTACAGGCGTGCCTGTTCTACTAAACACCAGCTTCAACATTATGGGTAAGCCCATTGTGCATTCTGTTGAAGACATGCTCGCGGTGTTCCTGATGTCAGGCATCGATGTGTTGGTGATTAACAACACTATTTACGAAAAGAGCTAACAGCAAGCGCCCTAAATCAATAGTGATTTAGGGCGACCGCCAAGGTAGGCGGTCACTTTATTTGCTTTGCACATTATTAGTTACACCCGTTTTACTGAGACAAACCATGAAAAACAAGCAAGATACTACGGCTAACAAACGCACATCAGCTCAACAAGAGATTGCCATTGTTGGTATATCGCTGCGCTTTCCCGGCGCTAGCAGCAAAGCGCAGTTTTGGCACAACTTAGCAAACAAAGTAAGTAGTATCAGTGAGATCCCAGCGGCGCGCTTTCGATGGCAAGATGACTTTGACCCTGCTCCGAAAAAAGACGAACAAAAAATCGTGAGTAAATGGGGCGGATTTATCGACAATATTGACGGTTTTGATGCCGGATTTTTTGCCATTTCACCTAAAGAAGCGCAAAGCATGGACCCACAACAACGCCTAAGCATGGAGCTGGCATGGCAATGTTTTGAAGATGCGGGTTTGTCTCCAAGCACCTTCAAAAATACCAAAACGGGTGTGTACTTAGGTTGCAGCAATACCGATTATCAAGAGCTTGCCACGGGCAATATCGACCCGCATTTTTTAACGGGCATGTCGACTGGGGTTTTTGCCAATCGCATCTCCCATTATTTTAATTTCCAAGGCCCCAGCGAAACCGTCGATACCGCGTGTTCATCATCTTTGGTTGCATTGCACAAAGCCATGAACGACTTTAATGCCGGTGAAATTAACGCAGCTTTAGTTGGCGGTGTTAACCTGCTAATCACCAAAAGTCGCTATGTGTCATTCAGTAAGCTCGGGGTGTTATCGCCAAATGGCCGTTGCAAAACCCTAGATGCCAACGCCGATGGCTATGTGCGTGGCGAGGGCGTGGGCATGGTACTACTGATGCCATTAGAGCGAGCTTTAAAAGAAAACCTCACGGTATACGGTGTGGTCAAAGGCAGCAGCGTCGGTCATTCAGGTCACACCAATACTCTCACCTCACCCAGTCCTTTTTCTCAATCTCGTGTCATTCAAGAGGCCATCGATAATGCGGGGATCCATAGTGATGATTTATCTTACATTGAGCTACATGGGACAGGCACTCGACTTGGCGACCCAATCGAAATTCAAGGTCTAAAACGCGCTTTTCGTTCTACCAAATCTAAAAAGTCAGACGGAGACTCTACTTGTTATCTCAGCACGGTAAAAACCAATATCGGACACTTAGAGTCCGCTGCGGGCATAGCAGGTATCATCAAGGTGCTTTTGAGTTTTAAACACCAGCAAGTACCGCCGCTACAAAACTTCGAGACGTTGAACCCCAAAATCACGCTGGATAAATCACCGTTTGCCTTAGCAACTGACTGTGTCCCCTTAGAGCAAAATCATGTGCTTGCGGGTATTTCATCATTTGGCTTTGCAGGCGTAAACGCCCATGTGATTTTGCAATCACCACCAGCCAAAATAGCAAATACCGTTAGTTTAGATACGCCAGCCGTGATTGTGCTCTCCGCCAAAAAGCCTGAGGCCTTAAGGGCGCGCGCCAAAGCACTCACAGCGTTTATTGAAGCACAAAACTTAACCGATGATAGCTTGGCAGACTTGGCATTTACCCTACAAGTTGGCCGAGAAGACATGAGCCAACGCTTGGCTTTTAGTGCCAGTGCAATGGCAGAAGTAACAAAACAGCTTAATTTGTTTATTGAAGGCAAAAGCGGCGCTTGGCAGCAAGGTAAAGCAGACAAAGACAACGCGAGTACCTGTATAACAGCAGATAATCAAAACGCCTCAGATGCGCTAAGCCAATGGCTATCAGGTGTAACTGTTGATTGGTCGGCACTCTATCCTGATGCTAAACCGCAGCGACTTGCCCTGCCCGGCTACCCGTTTAACCCAAAACCATACTGGATAACCTCAAAAAAAGACGCGCCTAAAGCCGAAGTTTTACACCCACTACTGCATAAAGCACTACCTGCTTTTGATGAACTGCTATTTAGCTCGACTTTTACTGGCGACGAATTCTTTTTGGCTGACCACCAAGTCAATGGCGAGCGTATGTTACCTGGGGTTTGCACGTTAGAAATGGTCCGTGCAGCCATCGCATTATCCCACAATTTAGATGCGTCTCATGCCATTCAAATTAAAAACGTCAAATGGCTGTGCCCGATTAGCATTGAGCAAGGGACATCCACTGAGCAAAACACCGTTTATCTATCCCTTTGGCAGTCAGATAGTGCAATGCAGTTTGAAGTGTGGCAAAAGCACGAAGGCGCCCAACAAGTCTGTGCCTCAGGAGAGGTGCAAGTGTCGCAACAAAGCGCACCCGTCACCTTATTTGAATTAACCACCGAGTCTGATCAGCTGCTTTCACCAAGTGACGCTTACGCGACCTTTAAAAACATAGGCATAGACTACGGCCCCCGCTTTCAAGGCCTACAGCAGTTAAGTAAACAAGGTACAACAGCAACCGCCAAAGTGGCCGTACCTTCATCGTGCTGCCAAGGCTTTGGCTTAACACCAGCCCTTGTCGACGCGGCGCTGCAATCCTTAATCATATTTGCCGACCAATCACACGCAGCCCTGCCATTTGCAACCGAGCAAGTGTGTTTTTACAACGCGCAGCAATTAAGTGCAGCACAGCACAATGAAGTCTGGGTCAAAGCGACACAAACAAGCAACAACACAGATAACACACAAAAGTTTGATTTGGATATTTGTGATCTCGATGGCAATTTACTTATGGGTATTAAAGGTTTTTCAACTCGAAAAGTATCATTAGATGCTGTCAAACCAAGCACACAAGACTTGCTCACGCTCACACCTTGCTGGCAAGCAGTCAAACCCGACTTTGCAACGTCTCCTGAACTGCACGCAGCTTATGTTGGGCCACAGGCATTAAAACCAGATTGGTTAACTGAAAGTACAGACAACAATCAGCTGGTTTGGCTGGCAAAAGATGAGTACGCACAGCCGCTGGCTTTATTCCAACAACTCAAGCGCATGTTGGCAGACGGGTTTGTTAGTAAGCCACTATCAATCACCTTAGTGACAAAACAAACACAAGCCGTTTTTGGCCAAAATGAACAAGTTAACTGCGAAGGTGCTGGCCTAATTGGCTTACTGCAAAGTGTTGCACAGGAATACCCTAGCTGGACAGTGCGTATCATAGATGCGGAGCAATTAGATTCTATCCCAAGTGAATTCACAGCGCTGCCTGCGGGGTTGTACGCGCATCGTACCGGGCAATATTTTAGCTTTGAGCTGGCGCAGCACACCTTTCTAGACGCGGTAGCTAACAATGCGAGTCTGCAAAAACAAGGCACCTATCTCGTACTGGGCGGGGCTGGCGGTCTTGGCCAAGTATGGAGCGAGTGGATGATAAAGCACCTCGATGCGCAAATCATCTGGCTTGGCCGCCGTGAACTAAACGCGGATATTCAAAGCGATATTGACCGTTTAGCAAAGCTTGGTAAAGCCCCTCTATACATTCAATGTGATGCCAGTGACAAAGATGCAATGGAAAGTGCATCTAAAGACATCGCCCGTCAATTTGGTAGTTTAAATGGTGTGGTGCATTCAATTTTACACCTAGAAGACCAAACGCTGGCAAACATGGATGAAGCGCAATTTAACCGCAGCTATCACGCCAAACAGCAAACCGGAGAAGTCGCACTGGAGGTATTCAGCCAAGCAGATTTAGACTTTTTCTTGTTCTTTTCATCCATGCAGTCGTTTTCTCCTGCTGCGGGGCAAAGTAACTATGCCGCAGGGTGTATGTATCTAGATTCACTTGCCCGCACTTACCAGCATAAGTGCCCAGTTAAAATCATCAATTGGGGATACTGGGGCTCAGTGGGCGTAGTCCAAGACGAGTACTACCAAAAGAAAATGCAGGCTATGAGCATTGGCTCTATCGAGGCAGAGCAAGGCATGCAAGCACTTGCGACCTTGATGGGCTCAAACTTAACGCAAGCGGGCGTGCTTAAAATCACGCAAGCCGCATTATCCGATACCTTTAAGTTACAAAGCTATAGTGCACAAGGCGCACAGCATACAATCGCAAAGCAAAGCTATCAACATCAAGCGCCTAAACAAGATAGCAAAGCGCAGGTTGACCTAAACCAACTTTGCGCGGCGCTCTACCAAGCGGGTTGGCAACAGCCAGCCCAGCGTGAACATGCCCTCACCACTTTGCCTGAGTACTTCAGTAAGTGGTGGACAGAGACCGAGCGCCATTTAGAAGCACACCAGCTAATGAAAAATGGTGTTATTCAAGATGTTGAAGCAGCCCATAACTCAAACTCATCGGAGAATCTACAAGATAATTGCTTGGCGAATTTGCCTGCCATTTTAAATGGCGAGATCAAAGCCACAGATGCGCTCTTTCCCAATGCATCCATGGCCTTAGTCGAAGCGGTTTATCAAAATAACCCAGTTGCGGATTATGCAAATTCGGTATTGATTGAGCAGCTGAGAACCTACTTGGCGACAGCCAACTTGGAATCAATACGCGTGCTTGAAATTGGCGCAGGTACTGGCGGCACGACTCGCTCGGTCTTGCCAGCGCTTAAGCCGTGGCAAGTTGAAGAATACGCATATACTGATTTATCTAAAGCATTCTTTAACCATGCCAAGGCGCAGTATCAGACTGATTACCCATTTGTTGACACCAAATACCTAGATATCAGCAAGCCTCTTGCAGGGCAAAATATTGATATCGGCAGCTATGATGTGGTGATTGCCACTAACGTTCTTCATGCCACAGCGGACATTAAAAACACCCTGCAAAATGCCAAAGCTTGCTTAAAGCAAGGCGGTGTTTTACTTATCAATGAAGTGGTACACACCTCCTTATTTACACATCTGACATTTGGCTTGTTAGAGGGGTGGTGGCTAAGCCAAGATCAGCACTTGCGCTTAGCAGGCTCGCCAATGTTGTCTATCGAAAACTGGCAACAAGCCCTTATTGAAACTGGATTTGTAAACGCCTTTGCCGCTGGCGATACCAACGCGCCTCAGCAAGTTTTTTGCGCCCAGAGCGATGGGTTTTCTTTACAAGCAAAAACGCCAACACACACCAAGAAAAAAGACAATCACAAAGCAACACAGAGTATGAGCAGTACATCAATACAACAGCCACAACACAATGCAGATCCCTCCGCGCTGACTGAATTTGTCCACAATGCGCTATTTGACATTGCAAGTGCCGCCCTAGACATGGCTCCTAACGAGCTAGACGCAGATGAGTCCTTTGCAGATTATGGGGTAGACTCTATTTTAGCCATTCAAATGCTGGATGAGATCAATGCCAAGTTTAACGTAAACTTGGCAGCAACCTTGCTATTTGACTACCCATCAATTGACACATTGAGTGCTTATATAATCGCAGAACACAAAGAGCAGGTTTTAGCGATAATGCCATCACAAATCAACAGTAATGCATCTGAACACGCTGTTAAAACCAATACAAACTCTGATAGCACGCACAACTTGCGCAAGCACAGCTCACACACCAAAGCGGTGCAAGCAGAGCAAGAAAACTTAACAACACAAGCAACTGCGCACAGTGGTAAAATCGCCATTGTAGGCATGAGTGGTCAATTCGGTGATGCAGACAATCTCGAAGAATTTTGGTCCATGCTGGCGGAAAAACGTACCTCGGTCAAGGCACAAACGCGATGGGATTTATCATGCCTTACTGAAAATCAGCAAAGCTGGAGTAAATATGCCAGCTTGCTGAATGACATCAGTCTGTTTGATGCGCCCTTTTTCTCGATTACACCGCAAGAAGCCATGTACATGGACCCACAGCAAAGACTCTTTTTGCAAGAGGCGTATAAAGCATTAGAAGATGCCAATATGATCACCAAAGTCGCAGGCCAAAATGTCGGCGTGTACTTGGGTTGTGCGCAAAGTGATTATGCAGGATTAGCCGAAGAAGACGCGCCTGCACAAGTGTTTTGGGGCACTGCAGGATCGGTTATCCCAGCTCGAGTCTCTTACTTTTTAAACTTAAAAGGCCCTGCTCTTGCCATAGACACCGCGTGTTCTTCCTCTTTGGTTGCCCTTCACAGTGCGTGTCAGGCTTTAAATAACAATGAGATCAGCAGCGCCCTTGTCGGCGGTGTTGCCACGTTATGTACACCCAAATTTTCAATCCATGCGGGTAAAGCAGGCATGCTGAGCCCAGATGGCACCTGCTATACCTTTGACGATCGCGCCAATGGCTTTGTGCCCGGTGAAGGCGCAGGTGTGCTCGTACTGAAAAAACTTGAAGATGCCGAGCGCGATGACGACCACATTTACGGTGTGATCCTAGGCTCTGCCACCAATCAAGACGGTACCACCAGCGGGATCACCGCGCCAAGTTCTTTATCACAAGAGCAATTGCACCGCGATATTTACACACGCTTTGATATTGCACCCGACTCAATTCAAATGATAGAAGCCCATGGTACAGGCACAAAACTGGGCGACCCCATTGAGTTTCAAGCGCTGACTCGGGCATTTAGAGCCCACACCGACAGCAACGAGTTTTGTGCGCTGGGCTCGGTCAAAACCAACATCGGCCACTGCCTGACCGCAGCCGGCGTTGCTGGGGTGATCAAAGCACTACTTGCCATGAAACACCGCACAATTCCTGCCTCGCTTCACTATGAGCAAGGCAACAGCCACATCAATTGGCATAACACGCCATTTTTTGTCAACCAAGAAGCCATCGCATGGCAAAGCGACAACGGGCAAAAACGCCGTGCTGCGGTGAGCTCCTTTGGCTTTAGTGGCACCAACGCCCATGTTGTACTTGAAGAATATCAGCCTCAATCAATCAAGCAGCAAAACACCGTTTCTCATCCGGTGATCATCACGCTTAGCGCCAAAAGCAAAGAGTCACTCAATGACAAAGCGCACGCCTTGAAGTCATGGCTGACACGCAAAAATATACAAGACAGCGCCCTAACTAGCCTTGCCTTCACGCTACAAAGCGCCCGTGAAGAGATGGGCTATCGTATGGCATTTACCGCAAGCACCATTGCAGATGTGCAAGATGGCCTGACGCAATTTATAAACAAGGCACGTGGTCACTACAAGCAAGGGGAAGTCAAACAAGGTAAAGAGATTTTAAGCGCACTGGATAGCAGTGATTTTATGCGCTGGATAGAGCAAGGCGACTTGAATAAGTTGCTGGCGCTTTGGGTTGTTGGTGCTGACATCGATTGGCCTTTATTGTACGCACAGCAAACGCCAGCGCTATTGCGTTTACCCACTTATCCGTTCGCGAAAACGTCATTTTGGCTGCCAGAAAAAAGTACACATAAGCCAGCTGAAAAATGCGAGCCAAGTTCTGCACTCAACTTTAATAGTCCAAGCGCAAACGAGCAAAACACGCAAACGTTTGAACCTGTACCACACACACCAACTGCACAATCATCCACTGCACCGTCCGCACTGCTCCATTACACTGCAAACTGGGCAGACAAGCCGTTAACTTCTACTGAGCCTGCGACATATCATCGTCAAGTTGTATTGCTTGGTGATGACTTACCGGAAATATACTCGGTATCAAGCACGCGTCTAAGCTGCACAGCTACTGAAACTCAAGCGCAATTAGAAGTCTATACAAATGGTCTTATCGACTATTTTAAGCAGCTCGAACTGCAGCAAGGCACCATCACCAAAAAGACACCGAGCAAGTTACTTGTTCAAGTTGTAGTGAAAGACCAAACCACACTTTTATCTGCACTCAATGGTGTGCTGAAAACAGCCGCTATCGAATACAGTAACATTGAGACTCAGCTTATTGCCGTTGATGATACAAATAATTTTGAGCACCTTGTTGAGAATGAAGCAAAAAAACAAGACGCCTGTATACGCTATCAACAAGGGCAGCGACAAGTTTTAACCTTTGATTTGCAAGCCTATCAGCAAGTTGACACCACCACTTTGCCTTGGAAAGAAGATGGTGTGTATGTCATAACAGGCGGCCTTGGTCAGCTTGGCCAAACCTTTGCCAAAGAAATCATCCAACATACTCAACAAGCACATATTGTGTTCGTTGGCCGCCGTGCACATAACAATGAGATTCAAACACACCTAGATGCACTTGGTGACGAGCCTTCAAGATTGAGCTATGTATCGTTGAATATTGCCAATCATGATGACGTTAACGCCCTGTTTACAAGCCTCAAAGCCAAGCATGGTGGTATCACAGGCATAATTCACAGTGCTGGGGTGATCAAAGACCAACTGATAAGCAATAAAACGCCGCAAGAAGTCGCGCAGGTGTTTGCACCAAAAGTGGCTGGCTTAATCGCTTTAGATGAAGCAAGTAAAACATGTGATTTAGACTTTTTTGTCTGCTTCTCTTCCATTGCAGGTGTATTTGGCAATATGGGACAGGCAGATTATGCCTGTGTTAACGCCTTTATGGACCGTTTTATGGCAGCTCGTCAAACGCAAGTATCACAAGGCATGCGAAGCGGTTTAAGCCTGTCAATTAACTGGCCATTGTGGTCAGAAGGCGGCATGCAGGTTGACTCATTAACCACGTCTATTTTGCAATCTCAAGGCATTGAAGTCATGCCGAATGAAGTCGGTATCGACGCGTTTTATCGTATTTTCACCTTGCACACCCCCCCTACTCAGCACTGTTTTTTATACGGCGATGCCAGCAAATTAACACAGCTTTGGCACAAGCCTAGCACCACAACTCAGCGCATCAACACCGGCTCTGTAGAGGGTGGAAAAAGCCACGCCCAGATCCGCGACCACGTTAAATCTATTATTACCGACATCACTAAAATCGATGTGCAAGATTTAGACGATGAGGTTGACTTTAAGGACATGGGCTTTGACTCCATCATGCTGATGTCAGTGGTACAACAGCTTGAGTCTGATACGTTTTTAAACATTGAAGCTTTACCACCCGCACTGCTTTTTGAGATAAGTACCATCAATGAGTTATGCGACTATTTGGCTGCACACCAATTGCCAACACAAGTGGATGAGCCCTTAGTTAAAAGCACACCAGACAGTGCAAATTTACATAGGCCTATGCCACTGTCAAAAGCCCAGCAAGGTCTGTGGTTACTACACAAGCAAAACCCGCAACTAAGCACTTACCACGTACCAATGGTTTTTGAAGTCAATGACTTGAATGTGGACTGCATGCAGGCTGCGCTTAACTGGCTTAGCCAAAAACACCCCATTTTGTCTGTGCAGCTTGCTGAAGTGGAAGGCTTGCCTCAACAACAAATCACAGGGCTTACACCCACACTAGAGCAAAATCACACGCCAGTGGCATCAAAATCAGCCTTGATTGATTTGATCCAAGCTGACATCAAGCAGCCATTCGCACTGAAACAATCTCACTCAGCACACAGCCCGCTGCTGTGGCGCGCAACACATTGGCAAATCAACGGCCAGCTCGATGTAGTGGCTTTAGTATTCCACCACCTCATCATTGACGGTGTCTCTGCGACTCTATTGCTTGAACAATTATGGCAAACTTACCACAACCTCGTCGCCAATGAACCGCTAGAGCAAGCTCAACCAGATACTGGCTTTTTCACCTACCTTGAGTGGGAAAAGAAGATGCTTAACAGCGAGCAAAGCACACAGCTAAAACATTATTGGCTAACACAATTGCAAGGTATTGAGTCTGAGCTGACATTAGTTGGCAAGCAAGAAAAGCAAAGTGCGAACAAGCAAGCAAAGCGACTTGAGCTGGCGATAAATAACAACCAAGTGCAGCGTATTCACCAATTTTGCAGTAGCAATAAGATAAACCCTGCTGCGTTTTTCTTATCTGCGTTTCAAACCCTGTTGAGTGCCAAAACGCAACGTGATGACATCACTTTGGGCGTGCCAGTGCTGCACCGCCCAACCAATGAGATGGCCAACTCATTAGGCTTGTTTGTAAACCAGCTGCCACTTAGCGCTTCAGTAATCCAAACACACTCATTCTCGCAATTGGCATCACAAAACCAACACCAGCTTAGCGAACTCATAAAACACAGCGGCTATCCATTTGCAGAAATCGTCCGCGCAATGGGTGCGAAACGCGCGATGCACAGCCATCCGATTTTCCAGATCGGGTTTGCCTACCATAACTTCTTAAAACAAGATTGGGTTGAGTCCAATCAAGACTTGATGAATGCCATTTGGCCTGAATGTTTGCAAGAGCCTGAACTAGATTTAAGTTTGGATGTCACGCCTTTATCGAATACTTTTAAGATCGCATTTAAATTTGATGAAGCCGTCTATCCATCAGCCGTGATAGATGCACTGGCTAAAGACTATGCAACTTTGATTGATGATGTGATGTTTGCTGCCAAGCAAGCACTTGGCAGCTTACCAATCTTTGCTAACTTGCAAACAAAGCCAGGAGCTCAACAGACCTTAATCGATTTGTTTGAAGCACAAGCCACTACGCACCCTGAACACATTGCAATTGGCTTTGGTATGCAATCAATCAATTATCGTCAGCTTAACGACAAAGCCAATCAATTTGCACACACGCTCTTAAATCACCCTGAATTTAAGCTAGGCACTGAAAACCTTATTGCGCTATGTGCCAAACCTTCTATTGAATTAATCGTCGCGATACTGGGTATTTTAAAATCAGGTGCAGCCTATGTGCCCCTTGATCCCAACTCACCTGCGGCACGCATTCAACATATTTTAGCAGACGCCAAACCAAGCATTTTAGTACTTGGCGAAGAGATGCCACATGCAGAGGCCAACCAACATCATCAAGTGATTAACTTGCAAGCTGCCCTTGCAACGACTGTTCAGGTTGCCAATATCAATCGTTCATCTGCATCCAACTTGGCTTACATCATTTATACATCGGGCTCAACGGGCAAGCCAAAAGGCGTTTTGGTTGAGCATCGCAATGTATGCAGCTTGTTTAATAACACCCAATCATTATTTGAGTTCAATGAGCAAGACACTTGGTGCTTGTTCCACTCTTATGCCTTTGATTTTTCGGTGTGGGAAATTTGGGGCGCGCTACTGCACGGTGGCAAGCTTTTGATCCCTGATGAGCTTACTCGCAAAGAATCCGTGCGTTTTGCCAAGTTTGTTATTGATAACCAAGTGACTATTTTAAACCAAACGCCATCGGCATTTTACCCACTGATGGACAACTTGTTGGCAAGCCCACACAATGCACTGCGTAAAGTGATATTTGGTGGTGAAGCACTCGATGTGAGCAAGCTGGCTCCTTGGTTTGAGCAAACACAACCACACGCTGAACTTGTAAACATGTATGGCATTACTGAAACCACGGTACATGTGACCGAAGTCACCATAGATGCGAGCATGGTATATGGCGCACAAGCACACAGTATCATAGGTCGTGCCTTACCCGGCTACGACGTGTTGTTGTTAGATGAGCAATTTAACCCAGTTCAAGTAGGGCAAGTTGGTGAGATTTTTGTCGCAGGTTGTGGCGTGACTCGAGGCTATCACAATCAGCCCGCACTGACTGACACGCGCTTTATTACTCACAGCACCGGCAAACGCCTTTACCGTTCAGGTGATTTAGCCCGTTTCAATGAGTCTGGCTTACTGGAGTACATGGGCCGAGCTGATGACCAAGTTCAGATCCGTGGTCACCGCATTGAGTTTGGCGAAGTACAACACGCACTGCAATCATTGATCTACATCACAGACGCCTATGTCACTAGCGCACAAAAGCAACGTGGCCAAGTATTAGTGGCCTATATCATTGCCCCCGATGCGCCATCAACTGCGAAGATCCGTTCTGATTTATTGAGCAAATTGCCTGAATACATGATACCTGCTTATTTTGTATTGGTGCCCCATTTCCCAATTACTTCAAACGGTAAAATAGATAAGCAGACATTATCAAAGCAGTTACCATTTGTGCCGTCACAAACGGCAATGTTAGAAGCAAAACCTAACGCTCGCATCAGCACAGCAACGCTAAAACTAAACGAGCAATCAGAGCTCAAAGCAACGGTTGCGCAAATTTGGCAGCAAGTTTTAGAAGTCGACCACGTCGCCTCCAACGTGCCTTTTTTTGAAGCTGGCGGTGATTCACTGCTGGCCAATGTGCTCACTGCTAAGTTTAAGTCACAGTTAGATGTTGAATTTCCGCTCACGCAAATTTTTCAATCCAGCACCATAGAAGCGATGACAGACTTTATCGCCCGAGCGCAAAGTACCCATACCCAAGCGCCTGCTCAAGTGATAACGAGCGACGCAGCTAATAGCGATTCTCACAATCAAGATAATCGCACTCAAGATATCGCACTGATCGGCCTGTCTTGCCAGTACCCTGATTCGCAGAACCACACTGAATTTTGGCATAATTTGGTCAACGAAAAAGACTTACTCAAACGACTCAGCGAGTCTACTGAACAAGGCGACATTACCTGGCTCGACTCTTGGGTTGAAGGCCAAGATCAATTTGATCCAGAGTTTTTCAATATCTCTGAAAAGAACGCCAAGACGATGAGCTACTCGCAACGTCAATTGCTACTACATGCATGGAAAGCCATTGAAGATGCTGGCTACTGCGTTGAAAACATGCCAAATACGGGCGTGTATGTGTCTTCCTCTGGTGCGGATAACCCAGATTTAAACCTGCAAGACAAGTTTAAAGATGGTCAGTTTATTTTAAATGCACAAGACTATGTGGCTTCGACCATTAATCAACCCGGTACACTGCCAACCACTATTTCATATCATCTTGGCTTTACTGGCCCAAGTTTGTTTGTGCACTCAAACTGCTCATCGTCTATGTCTGCCATATCGCTGGCATGCAGCGCACTAAAAGCTGGCGAGATTGATTACGCCATTGTCGGCGCAGCTTGTCTTTACCCACAGCGCTTCACCGGATATGAGTACGAAAAAGGGCTCAACTTTGCAGGCGATGCACGCTGTAAGGTGTTTGATGAACAAGCCGACGGTATGATTGGCGGCAGCGGCGTGTCTGTGATTGTATTAAAACGCGCCGATGATGCAGTCAATGACGCTGATAACATCTACAGCCTCATTCGTGGTATCAAGGTAAATAACGACGGCAAAGACAAAGCTGGCTTTTTCGCTCCGGGCACCAAAGGCCAAATGCACGTCATAGAGGAAACTTTAAAAGCGTCAGACATCTCCCCTGCTTCTATCAGTTATGTGGAAGCCCATGGTACTGGCACTGCTCTTGGTGACCCTATTGAGTTTTCATCTTTGCAGCAGGTCTATCAGCAATATAGCGGCGACAAACAGTTTTGCGGCTTAGGCGCGGTTAAATCTAACCTAGGTCATACCGATACGTTAGCGGGCCTCACTGGCTTAATCAAAACATCGTTGGCGCTTTATCACAAAAAGCTGCCAGCCTCATTGCATTTCAATAACGCTAATCCGCACATAGATTTAGCAAATTCCCCCTTTTATGTAGTCGATAGCACACGAGATTGGCACACACCGCTACTACCAAGACGCGCAGCTGTGAGCTCTTTTGGTATTGGCGGCACCAATGCCCATGCGGTACTAGAAGAAGCCAATGACATCGAGCATCACGAGCTTGAAAACCAGCTGATAAATACACCGGCCATCATTGTGCTCTCAGCACACACGCACACTGTATTAGACAAGCAAGTCGCGCAATTACACGACTATTTGTCTGCTAACAACTTAACTGAGCAAGACCTAAGAAGACTCGCTTATACCTTACAAATTGGCCGCACGGTTATGCCAATTCGCACAGGCTTTGTCGTCAGTTCCATTGCTGAGCTAAAAACAAAACTTGCGGAGTACGTGCCAACAGCTACAACAAAGCCAACACACTCAATTGATTTAGAGCGTGCGATAAAACTTTTAGATCATCAAGAGATCTTAGCCCATTGGGTAGAGACTGGTTTTACAAACTGGGAGTTTATTTATCAAGGTGTTAAGCTGCCAAAGCTTAGCCTACCTACTTATCCATTTGCGCTTAAAGCAATACCTCTAGGTAACCAACAGCCAGTAAAAACGCCAAATACAAGTCGTGAAGTTAACTCAGAGACGACATTGAAAATCCCAGTGTGGATTAAAAAAAGTTTGGCTAAACATCAACAAACATCACAATGTGATAAGACTGAAAACCACCTTATTTTATGTGACTTTACAACGGCTGTATTTAACAATAAGCAACCTAAAAATACGGTACACTTACTTCAATCACCTCACTTTGCCATTGAACAAAAAGTCTCAGATTTGGGCTTTAAATTAGTCCAACTAATACAAAAAATAGTCGCGAATAAGAAGCCAGTAAAATTACAATTGGTCATTAATGACAATAGCTCTACCGACACATTAGATAATTTTTATACTTGTTTCCATGCACTATTAAAAACCGCGAGCATTGAGCATAGCGCTTTAGAAACACAAATATTGATACTCAATGAATCAACCATTCAAAATGATTTAGACACAATACTGCATACTGAATTAGATGATTTTAGAGACCCATTTGTTCGTTACAAACATGATCAACGAGAGGTATTGAGTTATCAGAAAGTCGCAAAGTCAAGAACATCAATGCCTTTTAAAGCTCAGGGTGTTTATTTAATCACAGGCGGTTTTGGTGGTATTGGCAAACATTTCATCAATGAGCTAAGCAAACATAACTTTAATAAAACGATTATTGTGGTGGGCCGCAAGGCTGAAGATCATCCAGAAGTAAAAAAACAACTCAATGAACTAAAAACATCCAGCATTCAACTGCACTACCAGAGTATTGACGTATCAAATAAGATGGACGTTCTTCTCCTTGTTAGAGATATTGTCGCAAAACATGGCGCATTATCAGGTGTCCTTCATACAGCAGGACTAGTTAAAGACACATTACTTAACAAAAAAGAAGCGCTCGCATTCAACCAAGTTTTAGCACCCAAAGTAAACGGCGTCGTTGCACTTGATGAAGCAACTCAAAACATCAAACTCGACTTTTTTGTTTGCTTTGCAGGACTTAGTGGCGTCAATGGTGCGGCAACGCAATGCGATTATGCAACTGCAAATGCCTTTTTAGACAGTTATATGCACTATCGTCATACGCTATCTCAACATGGTAAGCGCCATGGTATAAGTGCAAGTATTGACTGGCCATATTGGCAGGATGGGGGGATGAAAATAAATCCAGACTTCGTTGAAATCATGAATCTCAATGGTCTTTACCCAATGCCAACATCAGCCGGGATTAGCGCTTTTTATCATGCTTTAGAAAAACCTCAGACATTAGTAGAGTTTGTTCAAAATGCGGATAGCGACAAACATAATCAATCTCGTACTCAAACAACGGCACTGTTTGAAAGCATTGAAATAATGCAAGCAACATTAAAAGCCAATCTTGTAGCTATGGCCGCAAAAATTTTAGGTATTCAACCTGATACATTAGATGCAGATACAGATCTGGGCGACTTAGGCGCTGATTCAATCGCCTTCATTACTTTCATAAATCAAGTAAATGCAAAATTTGATCTGAAACTGTCTCCTAGTATCCTATTCATGCATTCGACAATTAACAGCATACTAGCCCACATAATAGAAGAGCACAGTGAAGTTCTGCTAAACAATAAACCAATAGGCCCAGATAAAGCTGAAGTCGAAAACACCATCAAACGAGCAGCTAAGAAAGATGAATTAATCGCAGTTATTGGTATGAGTGGTCAATTCCCGCAGGCTGATAACCTTGACATATTTTGGCAAAACCTAGTTGAGAGCAAAGACTGTGTTAACAACTTTGATTGGACACACATAGATTCTGAACTAAGCACTTCACAGCAACTGCCGAATGATATCAACTGGTTGGGTCGACTTGAGCGAAACCAGGACTTTGATCCTTTATTTTTCAATATTGCTCCAGCTGAAAGTGACCGCATCACCTTACAAGAAAGCTTGCTAATGACACACGTATGGCAATGTATTGAAGATGCAGGCTACGACCCTAAATCTCTTGGTGGTAGTAATACGGGCTTATTTATTGGATGTCAGGCTGGCTATTATGAGGGATTAATCACCTCTTCTGCCTACGCGCCAAATCGCATGAGCTACTTTTTGGATTTACACGGTCCGAGTGAAGGCGTTGACACCACCTGCTCGTCTTCTTTAGTTGCCATCCACAAGGCTGTGCAAGCCATTCAAAATGGTGAATGTGATCAGGCCATCGTAGGCGGTGTGAATATCATTGACTCTCCAAGTGCATCAATAGCAATGCACGATATTGGGGCGCTTTCACCTACGGGACGCTGTCGAACATTTTCAGCAAATGCAGATGGCATTGTACGCGGTGAAGGTGTAGGCATGATTTTTATTAAAAAGCTTTCTAAATCAGAACAAGATAAAGATCATATTTACGCAACAATTTTAGGCTCAGCCATTAATCACGGCGGTAAATCTCAAGGGTTTACTGTGCCAAATGCAAAAGCACAAACCCGTCTTTTAGACAAAGCATGGCAAAACGCTGGTATTGAACCAAGCTCACTCAGCTATATAGAGTGCCATGGAACTGGCACATCGCTTGGCGACCCTGTTGAGTTAGATGCGCTCAAGGCTGCATATAAAAACCTGAACACACCTTCCGAGAGCGCCCTTAGTTGCTCTCTGGGGTCTGTGAAAAGTAACATCGGCCACCTTGAAATTGCCGCAGGCATTGCTGGGGTGATCAAGGTATTGTTGCAACTTAAACACCAAACACTAGTGCCGTCACTACACGTAGATGAGCTCAACCCATATTTGGGCCTTGAAAACTCACCATTCAAAGTGCAAACAGAAATGTCACCTTGGCAAAGCGAGCAACCTCGTCGTGCTGGTGTCAGCTCTTTTGGTATCAGTGGTGTTAACGCCCATATCGTACTCGAAGAATACTGCAAAAAGCCGACTACTGAGACTAAAAAACCCGACGCTGAATCTGCAATCGTGCTTTCAGCTACAAGTCAATTAGCGCTAGAACAGAAAATTAAAGCACTCAATACTTATCTCATGCAGCAACCGAATGTGCCTTACGAGTCCCTCATTTATACGCTCCAAATAGGTAGAACAGCCCACAAGTACCGTACTGGCTGGACAGCTTCTTCTGTTGCGGATTTAAAGCAAAAAATAAGCACAGAGCTTGAAAGCAACACCTTGAAGATAAAAAAGGTGCCGAGTACAAAAGTTGAGGCGATTGCAGATGACGATGTGCTAAAGCTTGTAAACAATCCAGCGGCTTTAATGCGCTTTTGGCTTGAAGGGCATCCAATTAATTGGTCTGCATTGTATAAAAATCCGGTGCAAAAAGTCAGCTTGCCAAGTACACCGTTTTTAATCTCTAAAAAATCAACCGCACCTTGGTTGCTTCTTGAAAACCAGTGGCAAGCCGTGTCTCTGAGCTGCCCGATCGACTGGCAAGCACAATTAAGGCTTTTGCTTGGCAGTAAAAAAGGCCTCGTCGTCGCAAAAGATATGCAAAGTGTTGAGCCACTTTACACTATGCTCTCTGACTGTGACGTTAAAATAGTAAACTTTGCAGAGCTAGAACAACTGATATTCACTCAAGATACTTTACCTAGCTTTGTTTACTTCATTGCCGATCATACAGAAAAAAAATCTGAGCAAATAAAGCCTCTATACGAGTTTATACAAGCCATTTCCAAGTTTGATAAACACACTATGCAGTTGTTTTACGCTTTGCCATATAGCGATGAGAATACCAGCAATGAAGACATTAGCGCTTTACTCAGAAGTTACACTATGCGTAATCCTGACCATATATGGAACCTCATTGAATTTGCTGATAACTGCTCTGAATGGGCAAACAAACTACTACAAGAGCTAGTATGCCCGAGCTTAAACAACGATGCCACCCAACCTAACCATGTGAAATACCAAGGTCAATCTCGTTTTGGCTCAATCCTGACTAAAGCGGCTTTACCTGCAAATAACTCAGCCCTTCGTGCAAACACCTTTAAGCAACAGGGTGTGTATTTGATTGCTGGCGCACTGGGTGAACTAGGCATGGCACTGTGTGAGCAGTTATTAACGCAGTTTAACGCCACCCTTATTTTGCTTGGCCGACGCAAAGAGACACAATGTAGTGACTCACTCGAACAACTAAAAGCATCTAAACAAGGTCAGGTCCATTACTTAAGTACAGATATCGTTTGCGAGCAAAGTCTTGAAGAGGTTCACAAGTATTTGGATGAACAAGGCTTGCAGCTAAATGGCATACTGCATTTAGGTACCGACTTTAAAGAAGATGAAAACAGTTGGGCTGACTTTGAGCATGCCATACAAGTCAAAATGCAAGGCTCAATCAATCTTGACAAGGTATTTTCACAGACCGACCTTGATCTGTTTGTGATGTTTTCATCCATGGCAGTATTTGGCAGTTTGAACCATCTGTCTTATTCATATGGTAATGGCTTTCAAAATGCATTTGCTCGCACCCGTCAACAACAAGTGCTGAAAGGTGAAAGACATGGTCAAACATTAGCCATTAATTGGGGTTACTGGCACTCGAACGACCCAGTTAAAAGCATCGAAAATAGTTTTGCCGAGAAAAAAGGCTATCAGCTAATCACCATGCCAGACGCTTTTGACTTAATGCAAAGTTTATTAGGTTCAGAAGCTACTAATATAGGGGCTTTACTTAGCCAAACACCTGATAAAATTTATCAAAATACGATGCATTTAATGTCTCGCAGAACTACACCAATTCAAAAAGCAACATATTCTAAAAACATACCTATAGAAATTACGACTAGTTCTGACATTCGAGGCGCTGTGATCAAAATCGTCAGTAATGTTATTGGCATTTCAGCAGAGGAGTTAGATCTGGACTGTGATCTTTACGATTATGGCTTTGATTCTATTTCTCTATTGAAAACATTTCAGCAGCTTAAAGATCAGCTCAACATTGAATTACAAGCCGATCTATTTAAAAACATGAACACCATATCTGCATTTATTGACGACATAGAGAAAGCCTACTCTCAACATAGCAATAGTAATAATCAGTCCAACTTAAATATAACGCCTGATTTCATTCTAGATGCGGGTTTCAAAACCAATGAAGATACAACGACATTAAAGCATGTTTATGAAAGTGAGATAAGCTCGATTCTACTCACCGGAGCCACTGGTTTCTTAGGATGTCATATTTTACAACAACTTTTAGACGAAACTGACGCCATAGTTTTCTGTATCGTGAGAGCACACTCTCTAAAACAAGCCAAGCAGCGTATTCAAGATACAGCACAAAAGTATAAGTTAAAACTTGACCTTACACGTATTGAGCCGATGCTTGGAGACATGGAAAAGCCACAACTTGGCTTATCTGAGAAAAACTGGCAACACTTATGTGAGCAGGTTCAGCACATTGTTCATACAGCGTCTTATGTTAATCATATTCAACCTTATTTTGCATTTAAAAAGTCGGTTGCAGGAACCACCCAACTGTTAAACATCGCAACTTCGCATACACTTAAAATGATGCATTTTGTATCAAGCACCACGGCGAGCACACAAGTACAAAATTCACATTTCTCTGTGAATCCAATTGAAGATTTTATTGACGAAGAAGACGCAAAACTCATTTGTAGTGGCTATGGGCAGTCTAAGTGGGTACAAGAAGAGAATATTCGTCAAGCCTCTGAATTAGGCGTCCCCTACACCATCTACAGATTTGCTCAAATTTCAGGCTCTTCAAAAACTGGCATCGGTAACACTGACGACATCTTCCATCGTATTTTAAAAATGATGATGTCAACGTCGATCCAACCGAAGAATATGCCGTATTTGCTAGATATCATCCCGGTCGATAAAGCAGCCAGCTCTGTAGCCAAAGGCATGAATGATAAAGAGAAGCGAAACACCGTTTTTCATGTATCAAACTCTTCGCCATTACCGATTAATGAGTTTTATGAGTTTTATGAGTTTGTCAAAAAGGAGCAGTTAACTTTTCAGCAAAGTGACAAAAGCGCATTTATAGCAGCGTGTAGAGACTACATTGAACAAAAAACTGAAGGCAATACGCAAGTAATCATGGAAGGATTACTTACACAAAGGCCTGGCTACGATGAGTATCTATTTGAGACGTATCTCATGCCAATGTCGCCTTATGATAAAGACAACTTTAATCAATTATTAAGTCGATATGGTATCGAGTTAACGCCTTGGAAAACACTTTACTCAACTTATTTTGATTACTGGAAACAAGATGAGCACTTTAAAGAAATATGGCCCTATAAACACGAAATAGAAAGCGAATAATTCACACAAAACACCAAGCAAGTTAATTCTAGTTAAATGCTTGCTTGGTTTTTTACGTGGTTAAATGAATGGATTCAATAATTAACACTTACTTTAACTCCAAGCCTGCTTTAGTTTCGGCTAAATAAGTCTGAGAAACGGGCACCTCTATGCCATTTTCCATCACCAAAATTAACTTTCGTCCCTCTTTTTTAGCTTTATCACCAAGCACTTCAATATACGTTTTAATACAATGCTTTTATAGCACTTACACCAGCGTTCACATCTACGATAAATAAGGAGGTTAAAAGAAGAGAGGCAAAGACTGCCGATAATTCTCAAAACAAACAGAGTTAGTGATAATCGTACTTGCCGAACTTGTTTGGCGCTTGGGTTTCATTGTGTTTTTGTCGACGAATAGTAAAGCGCTACAAAATCAAAAGCAGTTGTCTTATTTTGTATAATCACCATCAACTGCTTGAAAAAATGAATTAAGTTTTAAAAGAGCCGATTGAAAGTACAATACCCATTATTAGGGTAATAAAAAAACTTAAAGGACTAAAATTATCACCGTTGAATTCACTCAATAAATAGCCTGAGCAAATAAAAAAACGGCACTTGCGCCCCATAACGTTCCTGCAATAAACCCTCTATCAAATGAAAACTTCTTCGTCGCTGTCATATTCAACTCCTTATTTAACGTGACAAATAGATTTATACTCTGAATCAAAAAATTTAAGAAATGCAAATAAATAGAAAATATATAAGCTCGATTCCTAGAATAGAATTTTCCGACTATCTTGCGTTGCCATGAGTGTAATTAATAAGATTAAAGCACTCCGCTCTTCTCTAAGTTTTGCTTGCTTAATTTGATCATTATCTGCAAAAAGAACCTGACAATTCAAGGTATATGACTTGTAAAAGCAGTTTAATCAGACTGTAAGTGAGGAACACCCAATTCTATATGCAAAGACAAGAACTGTTCTTCAGATAACGGACCAAATACAACATCTTGCGCTTCAGCATATTTGTGGTCATTTCTTTTGTCTATGTAATAAAAGCCGCATACATTTTTTGGGCAAGCGTAAACCGATAAGAAAGTCTCATCAGAGGCTATATTTACCGGCTCGTCAATGCGACCGATATAACCGCCATTACCAAGCGCATAGCCTAGGCTTTTAGTTCCATCAATGATATACACCTCATAAGGTGCCTCTCTCCAGTTTGGAGAGCAGCCAAGTAGAAAAATAAAGCAAGTAAACAAAACCGAATGCATAAATTTCATCAAGTTTATAACCTATTGAATTATTTTGGTAAGGTAATGTAAAGCCACAAAACAAGCGACAAAAAAGCCGTCATTTTGATTGCCTTGTTTAATGCTGACTTCCCACCCAAATAGATTTATTGACATAGTGATAATGGAACAGCAAACCAGTTATACCTCCAGCCAAATTCCAATATAAATTCTCTAGAGAGGTAGAGAACCCGAAACAAACGAATGTGACCGCCAAACCAAGTGAAAATGCCAGGTAATAGTTAGCGAGATTATATTTGAAAAGAACAGCATAGACTGGCCCAACGACAACTATTGATATCAAGCATGAAGTAATGGCTGTAATAAAGTAAAACAGTATTGCCCCAGCAATTGCATCACTGAGAACATCCCAACCATCACCTATGAACGAAACAACCATGCCAATGAAGACCACCACACTTCCCAAAAACGAGGAGTAAACAGCACTAGTAAAAATATTGGCAATGATTTTCTTCATAGAAACTTAGCTGTACTTAGTCTCAATCGACAAACGGCTAGCCTGACATAAAGTGGCCAGCCAACTGTTAATTGTCCCAACGAGCGAAATGTGTGAACTTAAGTAAATTGGCTTATGTAAATTACACAACACGATCACCTGTGTTGTTTTGATTAATATCATTTTTTAAAACCAAAATGACAAGGTAAATTAAACCCAGTGGAGGAATAAATGATAATAAAGCACCAATTAAAGTGGCAATTTTAGGTGTATTAGTTTTACGTTTTCCTAAATAGTAACTTAAGATGCCAATAACAATTACAGAGATAAATATTATTTCTCCAACTACTGTTGCATTGATATTCATGCTCAATTCTCCTGAACATAACGCTTGCCGTATATACCATAAAATAGCAGGCTAAAATTAGCAACAAAGGAACTCAAGCCTGCTGTTTTGCATCCGACTTGATAGCTGTAATTTCTCTCGCGTGTCTTTTGGCTTTAAATGGAACCGAAGCTACAAACATAGCAATTTGTAACAGAAAAATAGCGATACATAATATTAAAAAGTTAATTGCCATTTCGATTAGAAAAGGCGTCGTTTCAAAGCCAAACCTCATAAATTTAGCTATTAAAAGTGAATTATGGTGTATTAACCAATCTAAGTATTTGCCAAGTAACAAAAGCACAAGACTAATACTTAGAGAAATTACTGAGAAAACAGATAATTTTAATATGGATACTTTTGTTTTTAAATTTCGAGCAATCAGTTGTACCCACACTATAAACGATAGGCTAGAAACAAAAAAAATCCCACCAAACCCAGCACTCAGAACCATTGCGACTAACCAAACTTGTTTAGACATGCCCCATAGATTTGCTTCATCAGGATCGTAAGTATCAGTACCAAAAAATATAACTATAAATATATAAGCAGCCAAAGAGATAAGAGCTAAGGGAATATGACCTAATACTTCTAACCGTTCTTTTCTCTTTATTGCTGCGTACTTTGTGTTCTTTTCTGCTAGTTTATCTAAAGGTTCCATAATTACAGCTAACACCCTTTTAATGGGCAAAATATAATTGGTTATAATTTGTCAGGCATGAACAAACCAACTGCGTTTTGTCCGCCTTTTTTAATTTGCCTTGTTGTGTGAATAGCTTAAAAACTCAATCACCACCGCTTCCAGAATCTCCACCAGAGTCAGAGGATGCTGAATTATCTATAGAACCAGATGTTTCAAAATTTGAACCTCCACTCATATCGAGCCATTGCCCTTTATGTTTCACAAATCTCTTTAATATATGGTGCACTATGGCAGGACCAAGAATTGGTAAAAATAGTGCCAACAACACTAGATTCGATTTTTCAGAAGCAGTTCTAATCTGGCAACTCAAGACCGAATAAGCAGCAGATGAGAACATAACTAAATGTACCAATAATGATACTAGAAAGATTGGCCAGTTTTCCATAGTTCTCCTAATTCACATAACGCTTGCCGTAAACGACACAAATAGCAGACTAAAATTAGCCACGAAGGAGCATAAACCTGCTTTTTTTTGTCCGCGTTTACGACTTTGTTATATTGCCATCACACATTTATAGAAGAAATTATTTACTAGATTTACACTCACTACTTAAAGTTTTTAAATCGTTAAATTTGCTCTCTAGTTTATCTAACCTTTTCCTTGTTAAAAGAGCGAAGGTATAACCTGAAATTCCAAATGTCATACCGATCGCACCAAATATAAACGCCATTACTTCCATAAATCACACCTGCTTTAAAATAAAAAGAGAACTCTATACCTACCAGGCAACTGGTGTTCCCCACTATTTTTTGTTCGAACTTTTAATTTGTCTTGCTAGGTTTTACTGCCATTAAGTCAGAAAGCTTATGATTTCGTACTGGACCACACATAGCAATACTCCCATCTTTTGTCTTCGGATAATGATAATAAACAGTAATTTGAATATTATTTACCTGACTCAGGTTTAAGTAGAAATATGAAATACTATACCCATCCAGAGCTGGATTAGTTTGTAGATCCCAATCACTTGCCTTACTTACGCTTATAGTTGTCTGAAGCATCAATTTATCCCCATTAACATAATTTATGTTCATTAAAGAGGCATGAGCTTTGTCGATCTCACTTGGTATGAAAATACCGATCGCTTCAACCTGTTTAGGAAATGGAGTTGGCTCCAAGATTGAAGCATAAGCAACTAATTCATTAACATCTGAGCTATCTGAACAAGCCCAAATTGAAAAAGGAAATAAAAATAAAATAGCTAAATATTTCATCGGTCTCATTTAAAAACTAACGCCCAGTTAATGGGCGGATTACGCATGACTAAAATTAGCGAAGAATGAGCCTCAGCCAAGCAGTAAGACGTCCATTTTAACAGCTTGTTATACACACCATTATTTTCTGAATGGTAACCAAAAATTATCTCTTGCCTTGTTTGCTTTTGATACACCTTCAAAAGATACTAAATTAAGGAAAATGCCAACTATTAACATTAAAAGTGGAAAGAAAAATGCGAGTAATTTTGCTTCGTTATCATTTCTATCAACACCGTTAATATTAATATACGCATGTGGGTCATTGAAAAAATTTATTGCGTCAATTCCATTCACAACTCCAAAAACGATGCACAAAACTCCAAAGAACTTTAAATACTTGTGTTTACCATTATTTGAAAGTTTCAACCAACGTTCCTCGCTATGTATAGACATAATGACTTTCACACGGTGCTAGGCTCCGCATTTTCGTGGTTAACTTAAAACCAGAGCCATAATTAGTTCGTCAAATAACTAGATAACCGTAGTTAGCTTGATTAAACATAACATACTTTTCATTAACTTAGGTACACATAAATAGTTTGTTGGAGTCACTTACGTTGAAGATAGTTGGGACGTAGAACCTATTCACTTTAGACGTATATCTTCAGCCAAGTTAGCTATAAAGAAGCTCATTCGTCAGTTCAAAATCTCCCCCCCCAACGCAACTCTTCATGTTTTTATGAAGCTGCTCCCTGTGGATACTAGATTTATCGCTTAATCACTTCTCCTAGGCATTGTTGTTACGTGGTTGCTCCTTCGCTTATTCCTAAAAAATCTGGAGAGCATGTAAAACCGACAAGCGTGATGCCCTTAAACTGGCCAAATTACTTAAATCTGAAGACTTAACCCTTATTTATGTACCTGAGCCAGAAGTTGAAGCTATTCGAGATTTATCTCTTGCTCGAGAAACCGCAATGAAAGACTTAAAAGATGCCAAATACCAGCTAAAAGCACAGCAAATCGTTTTACAAGAGTTTATCCAAACTACCAACGAGAGAATCACAAATGGGAGCGACTCGACAACAAACTGTCTCACCATATTTATCAATGGCGATACTATTCATTGTTAAAACCATTCAAGCTATGCGAGGTGTTTGTTATATGCTTTAACACTCTTCATTGTTTAGAATACTTTATCAGTATCATTTAAACCTAACGCTTGAAGCTGCGGCATGAAGCATCCGTCAGCCTTGACTTGTTAGCTGATAATCTTGCGATAAAAGCTAAAGGGTAAACAAGACAATAGCAGCCCAATGAACCACCACCTTTTTGTAATATAGGCAACTCTACGTTTTTTTTGAATCGAACTGAATATTTGCTTTGCGGCTTTTTCCACCGGGGCTTTCCAGAATATTCCCTCACCTTTCGCCATAGCGGTATCAACAAAACCAGGACGAATGTCGGTAACATAAATATTGTTTTCTTTAGATAAAGTCCTACAAGATAAACCTTCAAGATAAATAGACATATAGGCTTTTGAAGCATTATAAGCTGCAGCTGGCCCACCTTTTATTGCTGCGATTGAGGATACTCCTACAATATGGCCTCCCTTTTTTTCAACAAAGTGGTGATAGGCTATATTTGCCATTGCGGTAAAACCAGATACATTTACCGCCACAGTATCAAGCTCCTCAGAAAGTGGAAACTCTGGATTTATACTGCCAACCCCAGCATTGATCACGATAATATCAACGCCGTCCATTCGACCAAGTAATTCCTCCAAAGCCCTGACAGATTCAGAAATATTGGTTAAATCCATTGTTGATTTGAAACATTTAGAGGGCAACTCTTTTTCCAATGAGTCTAATAAATTAGAACGACGTCCAGTTATTCCAACGACGTAACCACTGGCTGACATCAGCTTAGCAAGCTCTCGGCCAACCCCTGATGTAGCACCAATTATTACTGCTTTCACAAATACCTCATTATGAAATTAACGCTTTGCTAAACGGTCTAATAAACTGTTCCCCTTTTTGCCTGTAAAGCAGGAATGCAAAAAGCGGAGCAGTTTAAGGATTCCAAATTCAGCAACTTGTTAGTTATACCAATATATAAAATAGGTAATACTTTGATGAATAATACCGACCCAACCTATAAAAAAAGCCGCATCTTCGAGTAAGCCTGCCTTTTTAAATATTTCAGCATTACCTAAGAACAACTCACCAAAAGGTTTTGAGTAAAGTACCAAAGACAGCCAGATTCCGGCAAACAGAACAGATATTATTGAATCTATATCATTCCCATCCCAAATAATGTGCGCGACCACAAAAAAAACAGATACGATTAAAGCTACAAGTTTTCCTTTTCCCCACTTTTCAAAATGGTCAATAAAAATCAATTCATATTCTCTGCTGGAATAAAACTCAGCAACTATCAAAGGGGTGAAGAAGGCAGACACAATTGTAAAAAAAGTCATTTTTTCAGTATATAAAACTAACACTTGCTTAGCAGGCAAAATTAGTGACGAAGGAGCACAAGCCTGCTGTTTTGTGCCCTTGGTTCAACGGTCTTGTTAGGTAACATTACCAAACAGCATATTGATAATCTACATAACCAGACAGTGTTGAAACCTTGCATGTACCAAGCTTTTTACCAATTTGAAATTTCTCAAATACACCTTCTTGTAATTTATAATCAGTATTGCCTTCTAAAGAGCTTAGGATATCTGATGCGTCTTCGAGGTTAACCTGAACTACCCCCTTTTCAGAGTATGAGGCTCCTTGAGGGGCAAAACCCCGAGAAGGCTCTCTTTCTATAACAATATGACTGTAAGGTAGCTCAACACCACATGAGTTTTTAAAAACAACTTCCAACGGCTCAGGGTCAGGTGGAATAAATGCCGCTATAAAAATAAATGCCACAATCAACAACGGTAGAATTACTGTTACGTATACAATTATCTTAAAAATTTTATACATGCTCGACCATAACAGTTACCTAACGCCCCATTCAGGTTTTTTTATTGTTGGCTAAATAACGAACGCAATGTGAAAAGCCAGCTGTAAAAAGTACCACACTGCAATGGCTTGTTAGGTGCTCATAAACACTGCAATTGCGACAATAACTAAAACGGTAGAAATAAATGCAAACTGAATTATCTTGTCTGAGCTCTGCGTATTCTTATTTATTAGATCATGAACTGTCACTTCTTCAGATACTTCTATAGGAGCAAACATTTGAGCACCTTTTTGCCCTTTTTCGGCTTTACTCATGCAAACGTTTAGAATAGAACCTTCTTTGTGGTGTGACTTATCATATCCATCAATATCTTTTAACGGTAAGAATCCATGGCGCTCAGCTCCATAATCTACAAATGCAGCTTCGAGCGTTGGTTCAACGCGAATAATTCTAGCCTTATAGTAATTCCCTGCTTTGAATATAGATTGGTTCATATACGATCTGCCTGTGTACCTAATGCCGAAAATAAACGGCTAAAAATAGTTGGCAAAAATTTGTGAGGTACAAACAAAGCCAACTGTTTTTTGTCCGCCCTTTTTAATTTGCTTTGTTATATGCCTGTTGTCTCTATTTTATGGCCATAAATAACAAGATGATTAATAATCTCTCGAGACTCGGGGTTACCAATTAACTCATTGGTTAACTCATGACCACCCCAATCTTCTGTCATTAGATGATCATGTGCATTTCCAGACTTTTCGGCTTGCGCTGCAATAGCCTCTAATCGAGATGCTAACCAGCGAAGCTTTTCTGGTGATGCATGAATGAAAACTTGTTCAGCTTTTTCGTCTTTTTCTAAAGTTAACATCCGAACCCTTTTGGCATATAACGCCGCAAATAAACGGCAAAAATTAGTTGGCTAAAATTTGTGAGGCACGAACAAAGCCAACTGATTTTTGTCCGCACTTTTTAATTTGCTTTGTTATATTGCATTAGCCTCCACACATTGCTTTCAAAATATTGGGGCTTACAGATGCCTGTATAGAATCATTAGCAGATAGGTATCCAATAACCTTCTGATTTTTAATGATCATAGGCGGCGAAGATGAAAACTCGTTAAATGGAGAGTACGAATTGAATTCATTACCGAATGTCGAAAACTCGTTCCATATAGAATCGCTGCTAAACTCGTTACCGTAGGTTCCAAACTCATTAAAGATAGATTCACTATCGAAGCTATTTATGATTTTACCAAGATATGTATTCTTACTGTCCTGCGCGATAATCACTGAACCATCGACAATTTGACAAAAATCATTTGCCGCCGCAGGCATAACAGCAACAAACAATATGCTTGTTAGAATTTTTCTCATGTACTCTCCTGCAATATAACGCCTTAATAAACGGCGAAAAAGCAGGCTAAACTAAGCGAAAGATGAGCGCAAGCCTGCTGTTTTGCGTCTATTGTTTAATTAACTTGTTATATTTCAGTTGCTGAGGTCCAAGTAGCTCTTAATTGATTGCCTATTTTTACACTCGCTAAAATATGGCAGTTGCTTATCTACACAAATAATATACTCGTCTTTTAATTCAACCACAGGCTTGATGTCTTTTACCAAATAATGATCATTTACCTTTTTCAAGTGCACCAAAGCGAAGTTGAACGAAGTGAATTTAGGTAAACCACTTGAATGAGTGAACCCTATAAACTCAATAATTTCTGGTTCAGGGTTTTCGTTGTACCATTCGTAGACGTTATATTTCAATTCAAAAGCAACATCCATACAAATACCGCTTTCTACATATTTATCACATGACTTTTCGCTTTCGACTACTGAAAAAGGTGACCCCAGAAATACAATATCATTTGCTTGCAGCAAGGAACTAAAGAAAAGAATAAAGACAGTAAAAATTTTCACCAATCTCTCCCTGAAATATAACGCCCCATTAAGGGGCTGATAATGTTTGGCTAAAATTGTGTAGCGAAGCGAAACTGAGCTAAACTTTAGCAGTCCCGCCTGAATGGCTTGTTATATGGCTATTTCTCAAATAGGAAATACATCAATTTCTTCGCTTTTTTTAAGTACAACATACTTTTGTTCTTTAATAGAATAAACTAACACGGCTACAACTTCCTTTTCACCTAAGCTATTACCATCATCGTCAAAAGTTAATGCAGTTCCCCATAAAAGGATGTCTTTGTAGCCGTCGGAGTTTACGTCTAATACCTCGTTATTTAGCAAGCCATTTTTAAAGTAACTTAAATCTTCGTATGAATCGTAAAGTCTTAATAGAATGCCCGGTAAAATTACCGCCCCATTACCTTTAGATGTAATCTCGAACTCATATGACACCTTTACACCGTCGCCAATAATTAGAGATTTAGAAAGAATATCAGTACCAACTTTTCCATCAGTATAAGTTGGAAGTAATTTATTTACTTCTTCTTTAGATATGATCGATTCAGCACAAACATTTGTACTCAATAGAAATAACAAAGTTAGAATTTTATACATGAGCTTCCGAGCCATATAACGCCTCGCTTAACCGGCGCAAAATAGCAGGCTAAAATTAGCGACGAAGGAGCGCAAGCCTGCTGTTTTGCGTCCTTTGGTTTAAGCGTTTGTTATGTTTTAATTGCTACTTTCTAGCGTATAAGTTATTGAACCTTCGATACGATTGTATTGCAAATCATCTTCGTTGCTAATGTATTCCAAACCACTTTTTGAAGTGACCTTGACTTCATAAGTATGTAATCCTGCACCTAAATCATCGGTACATTCAACTTTTGCAATAGTTTGTGATTTAGCCTCTTTTGTAACTGAAGTATCACAAACCTCGTTGTTCAAAAAAATGGTGATCTCTATTGGGTACTCTAGCTTTTGATAAATGTCACTTTCGAGAAATACCTTAAAACTAGTTTTACCACCAATATCATACTTAACTTGAGTAGAAAGACCTCTCTTAAAGCCTCCAATAGAAACACCCTCAGTCCATTCTTTTTCAGCGCATCCGATTAGCACTATTAACGATGCTAAAGGTAAAAATTTACGCATAGACTTCCTTAAAACATAACGACTCATTCAGAAGCAATAAAATAGTTGGTTAAAATTAGCGACGAAGGAGCAAAAACCAACTGTTTTTTGTCCTGCTGAAATGACTTGTTAGGCGCTACAATATGGGACATAGTATTTACCATTTACATCGATAGGTTTAATACTGCCAGAGTCACGTTTATTTAAGTAGTTTTGATAGTGCTTCCCCAAAGACATGCGACCAAAGCCTTCTGGATCTCCATATTCTCCATCTTTGTTTGCACATAAGCAAAACAAACTACTACCGTTGATATCGTGCTCTTTTCCTTCATACCACACATGGTATTGAAGCTTTTCACCCTCAAAGCCTTTTATGGGTTTGAAGACTTCGATTGATATAAGGTAATGTGTATAACCAAACTTCTCATTTCCGTTATACCCAATTTTTTTGAAATCCGTAACTTTTCCCTCCACAACAACATCTGCAGATTGAAAACATTGCTGATAATTACGATCCCAAAAATCATCCTCTTCGGAAAAAACAGGAGTACAACAGAATCCAATTAGAATTATAAATAGTTTCACGAAACTCAAACTCATAGTACGCCTAACGCCCCAATCGGAGGCAATAAAATAGCTGGCTAAAATTGGCGACGAAGGAGCAAAAACCTGCTATTTTTTGTCCTTTGAATTGGCTTGTTAGCACTATTTAAAACGGTTCCTCAACAATCTCTTCGAGGTGCTCTTGCGTATATTCATTGTCATAAGGCTTATCACCAGCAACCTGTTTTAAGAAATTCACAATGCTTTTTTCCTCATCACTAATATCTAGAGTTTGGGAAAACTCATATGCTGACAAAGGTTTTCCCTTATCGGGATCGTGAGAATAATCATGACTATGCTCAAAATTTCTGACTGATACATAGCGCTTAACAGATGAACCATTTGATTTTGCTGCTTCCATAGCATCCCAAATCTTAGCATTTAATGTCCAAGCACTATTAACTTTGGGATCTCCATCTTTTTTCAACCTCCGTTGTCCTTCTGTGTAAAGATACCTTTCATCAGAATCATGTATTACGTGTTGGTTTATTTTAAAATGGCTTAATACTTCGATGAAAAATGGGATGTTATTCTTTGTCCCCGTGTTTAGCACAAACAAATCACTATTTGGGTAATGCTCATATATTAAGCCACGCAAAACTATTGCTTCTGTATCACCTTCAACCAAAATCACTTCATCAGAAAAAAATGTTTCACAGATGTGAGGGTTAAAACGATTAAGCATTAGAACTCGATCTTTCGTTTCCTCATCTTTTGAGAAAACATTATCGCCTGCTTGATAAATAATTGTTTCACCATTCTCTTTCTTCACAAACCGAGCTAAAGAGGTATGCTCTCTGCTCATATCAATTAATTGAGGGTCATGAGACACACAAATTATTTGATAATCATCTTGTTCTGCTATTTGGTATAGGGTATTCCTGAACTTCCTTTTATTACTTGGATGCAAGTACAACTCTGGCTCTTCAAACAAAATAATGTGTTTTTCACCATCTTTAGTATCTTTAAACAAAGACAATATATTAATTATTGCCTGTCTAATTAACCCATGACCATGCAGATCAAATTTACGATCTAATTTAGAAACGTTTTCATCGCCACCTAATAGCTCTTCAGCGGCTTCAACAGCTTCGGCAAGTTTAATTTCTTCATCTTTCTTATCGCCGATAGTGACACTGAAATCTTTTTCAAAAGCCTTGCTTAAATCTGCTTCCTTATAAGGCGTTGATTGTATATTTAACTGAAGCTCGGGAAATGTTTCACTAAAGTATCGATTAGCTTTCTGGCTTATTTCTCCAAGATAACCTTCATTCTCAACTTTTTCTTGCAACGACTTGATAGCCGTAAGAGCACTACTATATTCAGCTTGATGATTATCTTTTAATTTTTTCAGTAACTTATTTTTTATTTCTTTTTCTAACCAATCAGTTAATGATTTGACACTCGGCATAGCCTCAATAAAAATAATATTCGGCGTAGCGTTTGTCAGAATAGGTTCTAATCCTCCAAACCCACCGGCAACAAAATCACTTTCCTCAATGCTATAAGTCATTTTAGTTGCAGCTTTATCAACTTCGCTCCACACTTTTCTAAACTTGACTAAACCATTAGCATCCACCCATTTATCCAAACCCTTTTCATTGAAATTATCAATATCACTACCTTCTTTAAGAAAAGTAGCTTCTATTACGATTTCCTTGGTTGTATCTTGTTCATAAAAATCTGTAATCAAGGCTTTTTGAGAAGGTGATGTAAAGTACTTGTAGGCATGTAACACGCTAGATTTCCCAATATTATTTTTTCCGAAAAGAAAAACAATATTATTATCTTTGAATTCGATTACATTTCCTTCGCCATTAATGGCGCGAAAGTTATTCATTTTTAGAGATACAAGCTTCATTCATTATCCTTATGCCAAAAATTTGAGAGAGTGCTAACGCCGCAAATAAACGGCAAAAATTAGTTGGCTAAAATTTGTGAGGTACGAACAAAGCCAACTGTTTTTTGTCCGCACCTTTAATTTGCTTTGTTAGTGTTCGTTTTTTGACTTTATCAAGAATTTCAGTGCGCCATACTTAACAAATGGCGACATGACATAAGCAAGCAACACAGAATCAGCAACTAGAATCCATGTGAGAACAACCGACTTATCTTCAGAATTACACAACTCTTTAAAGAATATTTCAAAGCAAACTCCATCCGGTGATGACAAAATATATATTGCCACGCCGAACAAAGTTAATGCGATGAGCACTCTTTTGAACATTTCCTCTCTGAGTTGTCGGCTAGCTCTAATTCTCAACTAAAACTCCAAGAACACTAACGCCGTTTTAAGTGGCGAGAAACAGTTTGCTAAAATGTGAAACGAAGTTGAACAGAGAAAACTGTTACGAGTCCGACTTGAAAACCTTTGTTAGGCAACATTTTTCACCCAACTATCTCGAGAAATTTTGTATAAGCAATGCTTTCTCAAATGTGCAGGAGCTGGAACATCTGGATGATTGAATGTCACGCCAGTATCAATCATGTTAATCCTCTCCATTACCGCGCGGGAGGAAGTATTATTCAGAACTGCGAAAGAAACGATTTCTTGTAATTCAAGTTCTTCAAAACCTACTTTAAGAGCAGCCGTTGCTGCTTCAGTGGCATATCCTCGTCCCCAATGCGGTTGCGCAAGCCTCCAAAGAACTTCTACGCATGGTGAGGACGGTAATTCTTCGGATGGTACATGCAGACCGACAATGCCTATGAACTCTTTGGTTTCGATGAGTTCAACAGCCCAAACACCCCATCCGTTTTCAGTAATTAGTGATTGACACTTTTCTGCGATGGAGTCGCTCTCTGCCTTGCTTAGTGAATTTGGAAAGTATTGCATTACTTGGGGATCTGAGGACATAGCAAAAAATGGTTCTAGGTCACTGGCAACCCACTGACGAAGCTTTAGTCGCTCTGTTTTGGGCTCAATAATCTGAATCATACAGAGAGCTCTCCTTGTGTTGCCTAACGCCTTAATAAACGGCGAAAAATAGTAGGCTAAAATAAGCGACGAAGGAGCGCAAGCCTACTGTTTTGCGTCCACGGTTTAATTAACTTGTTAGGCATATTAATACTCGGGCTGAATACTATTATAAACTTTTGTTAGATCAACGGAGTTTTCAAATGAACTGCTTACAATTAGAGAATTACCATCAACGATATCGGATTCACGCAGTACTAATATTTCTCTCGAGCAAATACCTATATAACCTTTTGCGTTATGGCATCCCGAAGCGACAATACCTTTGAAACCATGCCAATGCTTTAGAGTTACCTTTTCTGCTCTCTCCTTTGAGCCTTGTCGCCCTACTGTAACCCATTCATTATTGAAATAGTCAAATCCTTGCTCACTAAGTAAAATTAAATACTCTTTATAGCCGATTGATATTGATATACTTGCATTTATATTTGAGTTAACAACTTCTAACTCACAATTATTTTTAGAGCTAGGCTTTTTACTGAAACGCCAATCATTACTCAACGCAATCGAATATCTGCACTCTTTAAAATGAAACCTTTCAGAGCTAGATGCACTAACATTTGAAGTTAACAAGGATAAAAATATTAAAAAGATGACTCTCATATTTAAAGATATGCCTAACGCCTAAATAAACGGCGAAAAATAGTAGGCTAAAATAAGCGACAAAGGAGCGCAAGCCTACTGTTTTACGTCCATTGTTTAATTAACTTATTATGTTGCAGCCAACTCCGTAAGAGCCAATTTAGCCGCTTTTGATAAAGTAAGCCACTGCTTTGTTTGAATAAACTCTGTAATGTAAGGAACATTTTGTTCAGTTTCAGAGCAAACTTGTTCGAAGATTACGTCAAAACGTTTTAAAACTTCAAATTCTGTTTTGGAGAAAGTGCTCTGATACCAATCTCGATCTTTTACATCTTGGTAGCATGACTCCCAAGAACAAAATAGCTCTGCCGATACGTGAGCAATTGGAACTTTGTTTTGATAGTCGAGTTGTTCAGTTCTAGACGAGATCAACTTTAAAGTATCCAAAGTTTTCTTTCGATAATTCTGGCAAAGTTGATTATTCATCGACACTTTCTTATGCAACATAACGCCACAAATAAACGGCAAAAAATAGTTGGCTAAAATTTGTGAGGTACGAACAAAGCCAACTGTTTTTTGTCCGCACTTTTTGATTTGCCTTGTTATGTTGCATTAACACAAGGGTAGCCAATTTCTGAAATATCTTTTTTTAGCTGTTTTATTGATACTTCAGGATTTAATTCTTTAACCAATTCTTCGGTTAAAGGTAAATGGTTATAAATCTTTGCAATAGTTGTAACATCCAGATCTAATTCATAATAATCTTGAGCAAATACCCTATATGTTTCAGGGTTACAGTCAAAGATTTCTAAAAGATTTTCTGAACCATCAGGATCTTCGTCATCTGCAAATTCGAAGTCACCTTTACCCCAATAGTCTGCCGAATGAAGTTTCCAAATACAAAATGAAATATTATCCATTGAGAAAGCAGGTTCTTTAGAGGCAGTAACGAATTCAGAAGGCAATCCTTTTAATAAACCAGGCCATGGAACTTGCCCATCAGTACCCCAAGATGACATTGAAGATTCATGGTCAAAACCTTTAATAAAGCAGCCCTCTTGATTGAATAGTACATAGAAGTCATCACCACAACCATTCCTCATCGAACCCATTTGCTCATTAACGTCCCAATTTGAATTGAATGAATAAAAACGTTCATCCCATTCAGGGGACATAATTGCATCTAGCATTGCGAGTGATTGAAGTAGCTTTTTTAACTGCAATACTTCTGGCATTGAGTTTAAATTTTTAGTTGATATAGCTTCCAATGCTGGAGACTCCTTTTGCAACATAACGCCGCAAATAAACGGCAAAAATTAGTTGGCTATAATTTGTGAGGCACGAACAAAGCCAACTGTTTTTTGTCCGCACTTTTAATTTGCTTTGTTAGGTTTACGATAACATACAGAAAACCAGAAAACTGTTGTTAAAGTAACACCGAAAACTGCATAAGTTATTATTGATTCAATAATTAACCTGCCCGTTGCGTCCGTAAAAGAAGGTATAAATACAAATATAATAGAAGGAACAAGACCGACCATTAAATAGTGATGTAAACCAACAAGTTCGTTACGGCTCAACCAAAGGTGTATAGGCAGCACATAAAAGACTAACGCTGATACACTTACTAAACCACCTAGAACTGAAGCGAAAAGTAAATGAAAGAAAAGCACATTAAAATCTGCTAAGTACCAAAAATATGCAAAAGACAACCCCCAACCTGTAAGGATTGCATTTCTTAACCCTTTGATAATTATATTCAAACTAGTAAACCTAACGCCGCAAATAAACGGCAAAAATTAGTTGGCTATAATTTGTGAGGCACGAACAAAGCCAACTGTTTTTTGTCCGCACTTTTGATTTTCCTTGTTATGTGCCGCTTACTCAATTAAGGTAAAACGAATATTTGCCATAGCTAAATCTGAAGTTAAACCAACTAAGTTATACGAAGGCTCTACCCTAATTTTTACTGAACCATCCAATAGTAATTTATCAGTTATCGCCTTTGACTCTCTGAGAGTTAATGGAGTATTTTTATTAATCGCCTTCGTCATTGACACTTTTTTCAAGTTTTCGAAATTTTCAATTTGGATAGTTAGCACAGCCACTCTCCGAGGCACATAACGCTCGATTAACGGGTTAAAAATAGTGGGCTAAAATTGAGCGAAGCGAAGAGCCCGCTGTTTTTAATCCCTGTTTAATTGCTTGTTATACGATGACTACTCTTTTTTCCAAGGTAACATAAAATAGTTGAAAAAAAGTAAAACTGTGAACAGCGCAATATATGTTGTAAATTCGCCAAAAGAAAAAATGGGAGGCTCAATTGCACTAAAAATTCCAATACCTGAAACAAGTGCAATTGCACTTAAAAAAGACCAAAGAATGCCTTTTGAAAATTTATGAAAAGGCAACCCTTCAACAAACGTATAGAAAAACACTTTGATTGCCAATATTGGGATATATCCCAAAATAAGCCCAAATATGAAAGCTAAATCATTAGCACCATTGAAGAAAGCTTTTACTATTGCCATAGGTACAACAATAGTTAATGCATAGCCATAAATTTTGGCACAGCCTTTTAAATTACATTCTAATTTTTTTAAATCCATTTTCTAAATTTACGCCAAACTAAATAGTCGTATAACGCCTTACTAATGGGCGCATAAATGCTTGGCTAATATTAGCGACGAAGGAGCGCAAGCCAAGCGTTTTGCGTCCTTTTAAGTAACTTGTTAGTTTTCAATTTTTTCAGGCTTAACAACTACTTCTTTTTTATTGTCCGTTAAGACAACTTTACCGTTAAAAACACCTTTGCCCATTAAATTCCAATTGTTTGGAATTGGAGAGTTTTGCCAAATTATTTTGTGAGTTTCTATGCTGTCAGACTCGATGATAGTCACACTTAATCCAGTATGAAATTGATTTCTATGGCGGTTAACATGCGGCTCATGTGTAACTCTTTTTTGTACTATTGATTGCGGAGGAATAACAAAGGGTTTCACTAAATCTAAATCATAAGTCCATTTTTCAAAATCTGAGGTTATGGAGTCAACTCCCCAAATTCTTGTTATAGCAATTGGAAGAGTACCTGTATTAGTAAAAGTAAGATCATACTCAATACTTTTGTTAGGAATAAAACCAAGCATCGAAGAGTGTATTACCAACTCGCTTTTCTCATGGAAAAATTGAAAATAACTAGTGAATACAGAAATTATAATAGCAACGGCAGAGAACCAAATTGCAATTTTATCCTTTAGGTGCAAACAAAGCTCCTTTGAAAACTAACGCTTGCCTAACCGGCGAAAAATAGCAGGCTAAAATTAGCGACGAAGGAGCGCAAGCCTGCTGTTTTGCGTCCTTTGGTTTAGGCACTTGTTATAAGTTCATTGCGCAACAGGCCCAACATCCATTCCATCGTATGAATCTAAGCCGTTTTGATAAGCAAATATGTAAAACTCATCGTTTCTTTTATCTAGTGATTTACTATCATGGATTTCTGGCTTTTCAACATGAAGGAAGAATAAGTCTGGTTCATTCGCATCTTCTTTTTCAGCCTGAAATATTCCGACGACTGAGTAACCCATAGCCTGTATTTTAGGCATAGCTAATTCTAATTTACTCGGATCATTATCAGTGAAAAAGTAGCCCCAAAGTAATGGCTGCGATAAATCCCATTGACCTTGCTCGGCGATATTACTGAACATCTCATCAAGCTGTTCAATCGTGATATTTTTATTTGGTATGTTATCCATAACTTTCTCTTGAGCACTCAAACTAAAACTTAATAAGAAAAGTACAATAATGAATTTTGGCACTGAACTCTCCTAAACTTATAACGCCTTAATAAACGGCGAAAAATAGCAGGCTAAACTAAGCGAAGAATGAGCGCAAGCCTGCTGTTTTGCGTCCACGGTTTAATTAACTTGTTAGTTGCCGGTTACAACAATGTCGCACTTATAGCCGCCAACTTCACTCTCTAAAGTATCACTGTTATATACTGTATATTTACCAGAAACTGTGAATATTTTTTCATTGTAACCATTATACTCCCAGCGAAAACCTGTGGTTTCGGAGTTTAAGCTCAACACTTTTGTTGATTTCAGCTCAGAAGGTGACATTAAACTATTCATTTCCGCAGGAGCACCACCAACTACCAAAAATAACCACGTCTTATCTGATTCTCGAAATATAGCTAACTCATCAAATGAGCTCTCACCCAGAGAAATAGAAATACTATCTTTGAAGCTGATTTCACTAGGATTGCAGTTAAAATGCTTAGGTGACTCAACCCATACTGTTTCAGGAGCCTCGCTTTCTTGTGACGCTAAAGAAGCAAATGGGCTCAATAAAAGTAAAAGTATTCTCAAAATTTTCCTAGGCAACTAACGCCGTTGTAACCGGCAAAAAATTGTTGGCTAAAATGTGAAGCGAAGCGTAACAGCCAACAGTTTTTTTGTCCGCGTTGACGACTTTGTTATGCGTTGACACTCAAATTTAGAAGCGCTTGCGCCTGCACCAATAAGCCAAACTTAAAATCAAAAAACACCCACCAAACCCGAAATTGCAAAGAAGCGTTCGACTGGTGAATGACCTTTCTGGTCACAGCTAAAATTGAAAAACGAAAAGCCAAGACCAACTTAAAACTTAATTACGCCACTGTACCTAAAAGCTGATTTGAAGAAAAGACTTGAAGCAAAAACCGTTTCAAAGACAGTGATTTAAAGTGACGCATAACGCCCTGTTAATGGGCAAAATTATGTTGGCTAAAATGTGAAGCGGAGCGAAACCAAGCCAACTTAATTTTGTCCACTATTAAACTGCTTGTTAACTTCCTCTGAGAAAAAGCACTCAGAATCACTACGGGAGCTGCTACCAAAGCTGGGTTTGTTATTAATTTTCCAAATTACAGTTTGCCATGGGTCTTCATCTTTCTCTTTGATTTTATTGAACCATAGCTCACCCTGTCCGAGCATTACACCACTGTAATTTGACCAAAGAGTTTCGTACGTTGAGCAATAGACAGCCCGCAAAATTCTTTCATTGATAATTTTATCGCCATTTATAATGAATTCTTCCTTTGATATAGCCCTCGTAGGAACACCGTCAACATAAAGCGAAGTAGGAAATGAAAGCATTGCGGCGATTGCCTCGTAATTCTTTGAGAGTATTGCGGCTTTTACTTTCAAATAGAATGGTTTTAGCTCTGATTCTGATTCAAAGCCAGCAATCGAATGCTTATACGGAGCCTCTTTTGCAATTGTTCCAGCAGTGAAAAATAACAACAGTATTAAAATTTTACGCATAATCCACCGAGGAAGTTAACGCCTAGCTTAACCGGCGCAAAATAGCAGGCTAAAATTAGCGACGAAGGAGCGCAAGCCCGCTGTTTTGCGTCCTTTGGTTAAAGCGTTTGTTAGGTTTACTTAAGCTTTTCTTTACACAAAGGGCATTCGCAAGGATTTAAATCCCAACTCTGACTTCTAACCAACTTACCATTGAAGTTTAGATATTTAAATTGAGCCGCACCACATTTAGGGCAAGTGTTTAGAAACATTTGTACGAATATCGCGACTACAACCGATATAAAAGCTAGTCCAAACATCCAAATATGCTCAGTGTCAGAAACGAAGTGAAACACCAGAACAAATATAAAAACTGCAGTACAAGTTTTTAAAACAGGTAAAAATTTAACTCGCTTTTGTTGATAAATTTTTGCTGAGCTCTCAACTTTCATGTAAACCTAACGCCCGCATAAGTGGCGCAATAAAGCTTGGCTATACTAAGCGAAGAATGAGCGCAGCCAAGCTTTTTGCGTCCACCCTTAATGCGATTGTTATACAACACCTACAAAGATGGTGCATAAGCATTCAGCGCGAAAAATAACACTAATGCACTAGCAACTAAAGCCAAGTTTAAAACAGCTCCTTTTATAAGATCGTTAGGTGACTCATTCATTTCGTCTACGTAAGTTTGGGGGTTTAACATTGAGAACAAAATTGCCAAACCTATGAAAGTAAAGCCTAAGATAAAAAAGTAAATTATTTTCCAGTGCTTATATAGTGAAGTTGTATCTATTTTATGAAGCAGACGGCTTTTTTCTATATTCTCAGTTCTAATATATGCAGCCGAAGTAATGAAAGAGAGTGTCCACAAATCCAAAAGAATTTGAGGCACATCAATATTAAAGATTTTAAATATCCCTGATGCAACTAACCGATAATACTCCAAGATACTTGAGAACACTCCAGAAAGACCAACCGTAAAAAATTGTTGGAACAAACTCACTAAACTTAATGTACTTACGAGTAGAGCTAAATATTTAAGAATTTGATTCATACTGGTGATTTAAAGTGTTGTATAACGCTTGCCTAACCGGCGAAAAATAGCAGGCTAAAATTAGCGACGAAGGAGCGCAAGCCTGCTGTTTTGCGTCCTTTGGTTTAGGCACTTGTTATAAGTTTATTGCGCAACAGGCCCAACATCCATTCCATCGTATGAATCTAAGCCGTTTTGATAAGCAAATATGTAAAACTCATCGTTTCTTTTATCTAGTGATTTACTATCATGGATTTCTGGCTTTTCAACATGAAGGAAAAATAAGTCTGGTTCATTCACATCTTCTTTTTCAGCCTGAAATATTCCGACGACTGAGTAACCCATAGCCTGTATTTTAGGCATAGCTAATTCTAATTTGTTCAGATCATTATCAGTGAAAAAGTAACCCCAAAGTAATGGCTGCGATAAATCCCATTGACCTTGTTCGGCGATATTACTGAACATCTCATCAAGCTGTTCAATCGTGATATTTTTATTTGGTATGTTATCCATAACTTTCTCTTGAGCACTCAAACTAAAACTTAATAAGAAAAGTACAATAATGAATTTTGGCACTGAACTCTCCTAAACTTATAACGCCGCAAATAAACGGCAAAAATTAGTTGGCTAAAATTGTGAGGAACGAACAAAGCCAACTGACTTTTGTCCGCCCTTTTTAATTTGCTTTGTTATATGCCTGTTGTCTCTATTTTATGGCCGTAAATAACAAGGTGATTAATAATCTCTCGAGACTCGGGGTTACCAATTAACTCATTGGTTAACTCATGACCACCCCAATCTTCTGTCATTAGATGATCATGTGCATTTCCAGACTTTTCGGCTTGCGCTGCAATAGCCTCTAATCGAGATGCTAACCAGCGAAGCTTTTCTGGTGATGCATGAATGAAAACTTGTTCAGCTTTTTCGTCTTTTTCTAAAGTTAACATCCGAACCCTTTTGGCATATAACGCCCGATTAACGGGTAAAAAATTGTGGCTAAAATTGAGCGAAGCGAATAGCCCGCAAGTTTTTTATCCCTGTTTAATTGCTTGTTAGGCAGAACTTTTACCGTGTTTTTTGACTATATCTAAGCAGTAAACAAGAGATAAGCCTGTTTCACTTCTAAGTAATTTTGCCGCTTTAGGTAGGTCTCCACCTAAAATTGCAGTATGTATTTCTTCATTAAATTGTTGAGACCAATCGATCTCTTGTTGAGATAAGAGAATTTTTAATTTTGCGTCAATTTCTGACAATTTGACCATTATAAAAAATAGGCTCAAGCAAATTGAGAAAATGATTAAATAGTTCCAGTCCATGCATTCAACCTTGATGTAGCCTAACGCCTCGCTTAACCGGCGCAAAATAGCAGGCTAAAATTAGCGACGAAGGAGCGCAAGCCTGCTGTTTTGCGTCCTTTGGTTAAAGCGTTTGTTATATAACAAACTACTTACTCATAGCACTTTTAACTCTAATTAAAATAAATAAGCAACTTCCAGAAATTAAAAAGTGCGCCCAATAATCAACAATAGAGAATGAATCACTCGGTACAACAACCATGTAGAGGTCGTCCGATTTAGCTACTTCTGTTAATACTACCTCGTACAGATAAGTATCATAAACAAATAGAGCTATGCCCGAAAAAATCAGAACGATGCTGATTATAAATAAGGCTTTAAACATTTCTCACAACTCCAATTGTTATATAACGCCTTAATAAACGGCGGAAAATAGCAGGCTAAAATAAGCGAAGAATGAGCGCAAGCCTGCTGTTTTGCGTCCACTGTTTAATTAATTTGTTATACGTTTTTACTACTGATTATTTTACGACAGGCATTAGCCACATCGGAACGATAATATCGTATTGTCTCAGCTAGCTCCTCGTCTGCTTTTATAAGAAAATCAGCTGAGCAATTAGGGCGAACATGCTTTAAAGGCAAATGGTCTGTTTCTGACTCAATAACACCGAATACATGATATTCAGTATCCCAACATTGCCCATATTTTTCGTTACCAATACGCCAAAGAGCAATTACGTTATCTAAGTAGTTTTCATCGCTTTCTAGCAAATTCTTTGCGATTTTGATTGCATCTTCAGACATTTAATTAACACCGAGCTATAGGAACGTATAACGCCCTAATAACGGGCAAATAATGCTTGGCTAAAATAGTGAACGTAGTGAACAAAAGCCAAGCTGTTATTTGTCCCTGTTTATTTGCTTGTTATATACCGCTTGCACCCCAATCACCGAGGATTTCATCAAAACCATCAGCGATATCGGAAGCATTTAGATTTAAACACGAAAAGCCATAGTTTAAAGCAGATAACTCAGAGTTTAAATTGATTAATTTGCTACCGTCTGCATCAATTACCATTCCGTTTTTTGCACCATAACCTTTGATGAGAGCATCAAAAACAACGGTATTACCATCTATAAATAAGGTAAATGGCGATTCGATTTCCAAATTGTAATTTTTACGCAAGATATCAATTTTCAAATGCATAACTCTAAAGGTATATAACGCTTTAATATTGGGAATTTTTGCACGTTTTGGAGCGAAGCGACAGTGTAAACATTTCCCAAATAATTAACTTGTTATCTTTCCGTTAGTCTTTTAGAACCATCAAATACTTGTTCAGATAAGACGACTTTAGATGTGGCTACTAACGGTAAAAAGTTATTTTTCTCATTAAAGTTAAAGACTCCTCTGAGAGATACCCATTTAGCATTCAGTTCACCTTCTGTTCCATCAACCCAAATCGAATTTTCAGTAAATAATCGATCAGCATGCTCTTTACTTAGATACAATCTAGAATCTTCAAATTGCGTATGAAGATACCCACTTACCCAAATACATTTTTGATCAAACTTTTCAGGGTTTGCGATAAGGCTAATCAGAGAGACGTTACGAGCTTCACTACATGCAAGACTTCCGAAACTCATAAAACAAAAAATCAAAAAGACATATTTCACAGGCAACCTCTGAGGAAAGATAACGCCTTAATAAACGGCGAAAAATAGTAGGCTAAAATAAGCGACGAAGGAGCGCAAGCCTACTGTTTTGCGTCCTCTGTTTAATTAACTTGTTAGTATTCATTTGTTCAACTGGTTCAATGATTTTGTAAAACAATGATGTAGCTGAGAGCTGATATTATTATTTTTATCTACGTAATCGTTGATCATGTCAAAGAAGTCCAATGTATCTTCTATATCGAATGGTCTTACATAAGTTTTGGTGATAGCCCTATGCTCAATTTCATTAAGCCACTTCACACGATTAAGAATTTCACTCTGTGGCAGAGTCTTATCACAAATTATAACCCTTATAGAAACTGTCAAGGAGTGAGCCAACCAACGGTAAAAGTCACACCTTTGTTGCTCATTTAAATTTTCTATTCTGGGAATATATTGGTGAAATTTAATGTCAATCTCCATTGAATACTAACAGCTTTTTCATAGGAAAAATTCCTTAATTTATCAGTACAAAATCGGGAATCATTCCTGTTAATTTCGCCAAACAATATCTTGTTTCTGAAACAGACTCAACACCTTACGTTTTTCTTGCGGAATAAACAGGCATTGTAAATAAACTTGCATCTTACAACCCTTTGACTACTGTTTATTTATACATATCAAAAACTTTGAACCCTATGTCAAACTCTCCGTTTCTAAATGCTTTAGAGCGCTACATGGTTACCCGCAGGTATGCTAAGCGTACAATTAAAACGTATATTTATTGGGTGTATCACTACATTCTGTTTCATAAAAAGCAACATCCTAAAGACCTTACTGCAAGCCACGTTGAGCAATATTTAGAGTTTTTGTCGAACGACAGAAATGTTGCCGCAAGTACACAAGCAACCGCACTAAACTCATTAGTCTTTCTATATCGAGAGTTTTTGAAGTTACCATTTGAAAGGCAATTGCAATTTAATATGAGTGAGCGCCCCAGAAAATTACCAGTCGTTCTCACACAAGATGAAATTAAACGGTTACTTGCGAATCTCACGCCTTCAATTTTACTACCTTGCCAGCTCATGTATGGCAGTGGTTTAAGGGTTATGGAAGCAGTTAGATTACGTGTACAAGATATTGATTTCGATTATCTAAGTGTGAAAGTTTGGCAAGGTAAAGGCGCCAAAAATCGGCGAGTCACCCTTGCTCCAGCACTTATTCCTGCGCTTAAAACACAAATAGAAAAAGCCAAGCAAACAGCATACAATGATATAACTAATCAAGCATACAAAGGGGTTTGGTTACCACATGCACTTGCCAAAAAATACCCCAATGCACCTAAAGATCCGTTGTGGCATTATCTATTCTTTTCTAACAGCCTAAGTTATGACCCTCATGAGCAATCTGCATTGAGAAGACATCATATTGATGAGTCGAGTTTGCGTAAGGGAATAAAAGTTGCGACTAGAAAAGCGAAAATAGAAAAGAATGTCAGTTGTCACACACTACGCCACTCATTTGCGACCCATTTATTACAGAGCGGGGCAGATATTAGAACGGTTCAAGAACAACTGGGTCATAGTGATGTGAAAACGACGCAAATATATACCCATGTACTGCAAAGAGGGGCGAACAGTGTTGAAAGCCCCATATCAGCTATTTTGTAGTCTGTACTTATTACTTGATGTCTTTAATAGCAAAAAAGCGCAGTCCGTTGCGCTTGCCCAACACGGGCCAAAATAAACTCAGTTGAAAAAGGTTATTTGTATTCGCTGTAAAGCTTAGTTACACGCGCCTAACTTTTTCCAAACCGCCCATTGGCTTGAGTATTGGGCAGGGTTTTGACCACGTGTCCACCACTTGGCTTCATATAACTCACCGTCTAAGCTTGCTTTATTTCCCGCGGTATACACTTTGTTATTGCTCCACTCGGCGACTGCACAATCACTGCTGCTATCAACCACATTGATGGTGTTTGCCTTTGACTGTGTGCTTAAACCCGTTGCATCAGTCGCCACAGCGTAAATGCTCACATTACCTAATTGGTTGGCTGTGAAGCTTGCCGCGTAAGGCGCTTGTGTACTTACACTCACTTGTTTTCCATTCACAAAGTAAGCAACTTGTTTAAGGTCACCATCTTTGTCATTTGCGCTAACAGTGAGTGATAAACGCTCACCAAGTTTTACCGTTTGGCCTTGGCTTGGTGACAACAGCATCACCTCTGGTGCCGTTGGCGTTGGCTCTTTGCTTTCATTTACCACCACTGTGACAGCTTTGGCAGTTGTCGTTGCACCTTTGTCGTCTTTTGCAATGGCGCTAAAGCGGTAGCTACCTGCTTTGTTTGCCTTCCAGTTAAATTGATAAGGCGCGCTATTTAGACGAGTTAGCAACTGGCCGTTAATGGTTACTTCAACCAACTTAACATCGCCGTCACTGTCTTTTGCATCGAGGTTAAAGTTAACGCTTTGCCCTTGTTCAACCTCAATATTGTTTAGTGGGCTGATGAATTGCACGCTCGGCGCTTGATTTGGCTTGTCAGTAACGCCGCCACACTCTAGGCCTTTTTTCCATACGCCCCATGACCCTGAGTTGCTACCCGGATTTTGGTCTCGGTTCCACCACTTGGCTTCGTATTCAAAGCCATCAAATGAGACTTTTTGGCCCGACGTATATACGCGACCGCCCTGCCAAGGTGCAGTATTACATTGGCTCGGATCGATTAGAGTAAAGCTAACCGTTTGCGCATCAGCCATGGCTCCATCGTTGTCTGTTGCACGAGCAGCCACTACGAACTGACCGGTATTGTTTGAAGTAAACTTGGTTTCGAATGGCGCTTGAGTGTCAGTTGCATGTAGTCGACCGTTTACAAAAAACTCTACTTTTTCAACACGACCATAATCGTCTTGTGCATTTGCAGTAATGGTCACGTCTGTGCCCACAATAAAGCGCTCGTTTACTTTAGGGCTAGTCAGGGTAATCGTTGGCGCTTTGTTTTCAGTACAAGCAAAAACCCCCACTTGCTTAAAGGCTTCACCAATGGCTTTGGTGTCATAACCTAAGTCTTTTGCAGATGCCGTTACCCCACAGGCAAGTGACTCAAAGTTGCCGTTATAAACCCAAAAGTTTTTGTTGGCGTTATACATCACTTCATAGGCTTTTTTTACACCCCAGTCAGGCGTATTTGCTAATAAATAGAATGCTTTATTAAACACACCTGAACTACTGTGCACACCCATGCCCGGTTTGAATTTATCTGCATGACCAATTGAGTGACCATCTTTTTCAGGGTTCGCCATATAACGCAGTGCAGTGCGGTTTTTGAAAATACTTGCGCCAATTAACCAGTCAACTTCACAGCTGCCATCCGGCTTTTGGTTCATGTAACATTCCAGCGCTTCTGAGGTCATATCAGAAAAGGCTTCATTCACACCGCCCGACATATTGCTATAAACCAACTTTGAGTTTTGATGCGTCACGCCGTGGCCGATTTCGTGGGCAACAACCCCTAATGATGTGAATGGGTAAACACCATAGTTGGCTAAGTCGCCGTCACCAAAGGTCACTTCTTTACCATTCCAAAAGGCATTCAAATAATCTTCACGATAATGAATACGCATCACCAAATCACCAGTTAGGGCGCGGCTATCAAGCCAATCTTTAAATAGATCTATGGTGGCTTGGCCATAATACATTGCGTCATTGAGTGGTGAATACGCACCATTTACGCTTTTATGGGTGTTTTCATAGCAAGGAAACTGAAACGTTTCTGTATTTGTCGTGCCGTGCTCCATGTCAATAACTCGAATATCTGTATGCGACATCTCACATTGGCCATTGCCTAACTCTTTGGCATGAAAATGGGGTTTATCAGTTCCATAGTGATGTAGGCCGATCTTTTCATTACCGCCGGGTCCAGAGCCCACTCTGGTATGGTGCAAGGTTTCAATGCGATTTAATACCGCACCTGAATGCGCATCAATGGTAAACTCAGGGCGCGTTGGTGCATCTTGTGTTTCAGCCAAAATGGTGACTAAGTAAGCCAGTTTAAGCTCGCCGTTATGCGGGAATATAATCAGCTCAGCTTGCTCATCAGATGATGAAATAAGTGCTTTAATTTGCTCTTTAGCAAACGCGATTGCTTTATCAGCGTCGATGCTCGGAATAACTGTATCTATGCTTGGCTTTGTGATCACCGAGCCACTAATTGACTTTATTTCGCCCTCAGTTTGAAACCAAGCACTGAACACATTTTTCTCTTCATGGTGAGTGACAATTTCACCACCATAAACACGCACACCTTTATAATATTGGCTGCGGCGCAAATGTTTACCATCTGCAGATTTTGTGTGTGTTCTAAATTCAAAATCACTCTGAGACGACGAGCTTGCTACTCTAAAAAAACTATCATTTTGCGATAACTGAGACTTTAAGCTGTTTTGTAACTGTTTATTGTTATGAAGACTTACCGGCTCGCTGGCCATTGCAGTCACACTGGTTAATGCACTTGCACCCATGCTTGCAGCCACAAAAAAGGCCACCTTACTCATTTTTAACATTTTTATTCTCTTTTTATGTCTTTATTACTTAACCTGAGTTCAGGTTATTTAGGTGCATCCATGCACCTAGAATGAACTTAGTTCTGACTAATCATTATTTTATTAAGGAAGATTAAAGCTTGCGCCATACGCCGCCGTTGCCTGGAGTTTGACCGCGCGTCCACCAGCGAGCTTGGTAGGTTTCACCATTATGCTCAACCTTATCGCCACCGGTATAAACTAGGTCGCTACGCCATGCGCGTACTTTACCGTCATCTGGGATGATCTCGGCCCAAACACCGCCATTACTTGGTATTGCACCTTTAGTCCACCAACGTGCACGATATTCAACGCCTTTGTACTTAACCGTGTTACCGCCTGTGTAAACCTTGTTCGGATCCCATGTTGTGTCATCGTTACCCGGTGGAGTTGGCTCAGTTACTTCAACGTTATTAATGGTTACGTTGAATTCGCGTGTCACTGTGTGCTTGCCATCAGTCACTGCAACACTGCCTTTTACAGTGGTGGTTTTAGCCACTTCGCCCGCTTTAAGTGTCACACTTGCACCATTACCAACCACAGTGTGGCCCGGTACACGCCATGTATAAGACAGCGCTTTGCCCTCAGGATCATTGGCCGTTACGCTCAGTGTTTTTGACGTGTTTTCGTCTAACGTTAGCGCGGCAACTGAGCCCACAACAGGTGCTTTGTTTTCAACAACAGGAGCCTTTACAGTCACTTTGACTGAACGATTAACTGTGTTAACGCCGTCGCTTACGCTTAGGTTAACGGTGTAAACTGAGTCTGTGGTTACTTTAGGCGCCGCGATGATTACGCTGTCATTTTCAGACTGAAGATTAAGCGCTGCATCGCCTTGCCAGCTAAAGGTCACGGCTTTCCCTTCTGGATCTGTCGCGGTAGCAGTTAAAACATGAACATCCCCCGCGTTTAAAGTGATCTGCTCAACAAGCGTCACAATTGGAGCTTTGTTTTTCGGCTTAGGCGGCACAACCTCTCCCGCTAATCCTTCGTGCATAGCGTTTAAGATATCGCCGTTATCTGCATCGATTTCCCATGCAAATAAACCAGCTAAATTATGCTCACGTACATAACGACCTTTGGCACGCACAGAGCGAGGGCTATCATAAGTAACCAATGTGCCCTTTTGACGGTTCCAAACATAAGCGGCTTCTGCTTGTTCATCGTACCCTACTTCAAACCCGTTAATACCTTGCTCGTCTTGACCGATCATGTGGGCTTTTAAGCCTTTATAATCAATCACACCCGCTTCCCAAACGCCTTGTGATGTTGAGCCTTTCAGCTTGCCATTCGCAGGGGCGGTCATTGGGTTGCCTTCAATTTCAGCATTTTGTGGGTAAACCCCTTCCCAACCGCGGCCATACATAGCAGTGCCCACTACCAGCTTGTCGCTTGGCACACCTTGCTTAAGTAGTAATTGGATTGCGTTATCTAGCGTGTAGGCAGGGCCTTTTCTTGGCTCACCGTTTTCGTCTACACCTGTGCCGTTACACTCGTCTGCACTCATGTGAGAGCCACAGTAAATCGCAGTTTGGTGGCCCGTTACATTGTTCCAGCCGCCTGCAAAGTCGTAGGTCATGGCAAAAATGTAGTCCATGTACTGCGCAGCTTGTTTGTAGTCTACGTCTTCAATTTTGTCGTAACCTGTACCAATGGCAGAGGTCAGTTCAAACTCACGACCCATTTCGATTTCTAACTCATCAAGCATCTCTCGTAGCTCTTTCATTAGAATGATGTACACTTCGCCGTCTTTTTCAGAGCCTAGATCTGGGTTTGCACCATCACCACCCGGGAATTCCCAGTCGATGTCGATACCGTCGTAGAACTTCCACGTTTTTAAGAACTCGCGCATTGAGCTAACAAAGGTGTCGCGGTTTTCTTTTTTGTCGAAATCGAAGAATGGATCAGAGAGTGTCCAACCACCTACCGATGGTAAAATCTTCAGATCAGGATTGCGCTTTTTCAGTGCCATAAGCTGCGCGTAAGTACCACGAATTGGATCTTTGCTGCTCACACCCGGTAGTGCTTTTTGTACTGCCGCCCACGGATCGTGAATAACGACTTCGTAATCTTTTGAGCCACCACATGCCAGTTCAAGGGCACGTAAGCTGTTGCCGTTTTCAATTTCTGAGAGCGAGTCATTTGGGCCACACACAGGAATAAAGCCGTAAAGTAGGTGAGTAATGTTGTCAGCTGGGATCTGAGTCACATCGAATTTACGACCATAGATACCCCACTCTACAAAGTAAGCGCCAACCACCGTATTTGGATCGGTGTCGAACTTTTTATTGTTAGGGTTAACGTTGAGTTTAAGTGGCTCTAAGTGACCGCCGTCTGTGTCGGCAATGACAATTGGCTTAGACGCAGACATAGCACAGCCGCTTGAATCACATAGGGCAATACGCAGTTGGTGGCGGCCAGACTTATGATACGGGAAGCGAATAGTACCGCCTGTTGTGCCTGCCGATAAGGTGCCTTCGTTCACCACTTTATCGTCAAAGTATACTTTGTAGCTGTCACCGCCTTTGCCAGACCATGCGTTCCATTCAATTTGGATGTCAACAACGTCTTTGGCTTGAATTAGTTGCTTATAAGAACCGCGACCATAGATGTTTACATCGACAAACGAATAGTTTTGTGGCTTCCAGTTAATGCTTGGCGTCGATGGTGCGGCAAATGATGCGGCACTTGCTAAAGCTGCACCTACGGCGGCAGCTGTGGTTAAATATTTAAACATAGTGTATTTACCTTACTGAGTATTATTAGAGTTTTTTCCAAACAGAACTTTGGCCCGGTGTTTGACCGCGCGTCCACCAGCGAGCTTGATAACGCTGACCTTCAAAGGTCACAATGGCGCCACCTTGGTAGGCTTTGTTGGAGTTGTATGAATTGGTATCGTCACCACCGCTTTGGACTAATTCCCAAGCTTGGCTAGAATCTGGCGTTTGGCCGCGTACCCACCATTTGGCGCGGTAAGTTTTGCCTTTATAAACGGCTGTATTACCTGCGGTATAAACCTTGTTCGCATCCCATGTGTCTTTACCTGTTGGTGGTGTAGGTTCTGGCTTGTCTACTTTGTTCGTAACGTTAATCACCAGCGGCACGGTTTTACTGATAATGCCGTCTGAAACCGTTACTTTGCCGTCAAAACGCGTGTCTGCATCCACTTGCGGCACAGTCACTGTGATGGTTGAGCCTTGACCTGTAAAACGCACAGCAGCAGGTAGCTGCCAGTCAAACTTCAGTATTGCTTGCTCGTCATCAAAAGCATGCACATGCAGATGCTTACTTTGCCCTTCTTCTAGCGTCAGCGGTGCTGGCGTATGCACAGTCGGTGCGGTATTGGTTGGCTTTTTGTGTACTTTAAGATTAAAGCTGTGTGTCTTATTGCTTAAGAAAACTTGATTGCTCTTGATGTTTTCAGCATCAAATACAATCTCACCACTGGCATTTTGCACACCAATGCGGAGCAAGCTGTCAAAGCCAGATACCAGCTTGTTGGCAAATTCAGCCTGCCACTGGTTGGCATTCGCAGCAGTCACATCGAACTTTTCTTGAATTAGCTCTCGGCCATTTTCGTCAAATAGACGTGCCCAAATGGTGTCACCGTTTTGTGCTTCTTGCCCTTGTTTTACAAAGTAGTCAAAGGCAAACCAAGTATCAGGGGCTGGTGTTGAGGCATCATCGCGCTTTATGGTTATATCGCTACAGTTGTAGAAACCTTCACCGACCACATCGTCACGTTGCCAACGGCTATACAAAATAGCATCGCCCTCAAAACGTTCTGGTATAGCAACGTCCATTTCGTAGTAACGATGTCCATCTGGTGCCATAAAGAAGTCAACATTGCCGTGCGCTTGCACCAGCTCTAAGTCGCCCCATGCCAGTGGCTTATTTTTAAAGTCCACGCCCGGTTTAGTTAAATAAAACTGCCAAAAACTTGGATTATGTGGCGTGGTTGCACGGTAGCGGATCTTAATTTTGCCTTCGCCATTGGGTACCACTTCGGTTTTTTGCCAATCTGCAGAGGGAATATTAATGCCCGCCTTGCTGGCATTACCTGCCGCACATAGCGTGCCGTCAGGCACATTGGCTTCAACCGCGCTTTGGTTGTTGTAATCCGCAGTGTTAACAGAAAACTCATGGCGCTGAATAAGCGGCTCATGTTTTGACTGTAAATATGCTACGCGACAAGCAGCATTTGGAATATTAGAGCCATCTTCTGGCCACCAATATCCACCTTGCTCGTGACAAATTGTTTGTCTGGCTTTAGGAAAATCCATATAACCGTGCGCATTGACTTTGCCAATGAGCCCCGCCCCTAAAGCGACGCCAACGGCGCATAAGGTGAGTTGTTTTTTCATGGTTTACTCGTTTTTGTTGTCGATTCCAATTGCTTTAAACATGACTTTGCTCACGTCGCAGACTCTATTCAGTCGCAACCTGTCAATCATTCATGTTGAAAACGTTTGATAAAGGAGCGGCCTAACGGCCACTCCCCGTTGGGAACCCTAACGGGTTAAAGGCTACATACTTTTTGCCATGCGCCACCGTCACTTGGCGTGCCGTTGGTCCACCACTTGGCTTTGTAAACTGCGCCGTTGTGGATCAGAAGATCGCCCCCGACTGCATGACTTGGCTGACCCGCCCAATTTGTGCGAGGCCAATTCGGGTATGTATTAATGTTGTTTACATTGACACCTTCACAGGTTTTGCCATCTGGCGGGGTGTTGTCATCACTGCCACCACCGTTACCGCCGCCATTGCCTGTGTCAGGCTTAGTCGCAATAGGTAACTCTGGGTATTCAGAGGTGAAGGCATACTTACTGCCGTCTTTTTCAACCACAAAGTTCACAGGGCCTGTAATTGGCATGTAGTACATCACTTGTGCATTGACCGTTTCGCCCGGCTTAAATGACTCAAGCTGACCGCCCCATTGGTTTTTGAAGGTAATTGAGAAACGGTGGAATTCGTTCTCAAAGCCGCCAATGTTATTGCCCGTGCTATTTGACGCATCGTGCTCTACTGCCATGCCCAGCTTTTTGCGTGCATTCCAGTTCGATTTGAAAATCGGTGACGTCGACGTCGGGACGTTAAATGTAATCGTTGCACCAGTCAGATCCAGCTCTGAGTTATTGGTAAACGCAAAAGTTGGACGAATTGGGTAGTTTTGGTCGCCAACAGGGAAGTCTTTGGCGACAAAACGAATGTCGACAGCTTTATCTGGCGCAGCAAACTCGTTGTCACCCAGGTTGGTGCTATATGCCACACCACTTTGATTAAAGGTGTTATACGCTAAAGACGTCATGGTTGACCCCATGAAGTATTCGCCTTTGTCAGCGTGGTAATCAAAGTCACCTGCCAGCTCCCAGAACATCACCCCGCCGAGGCCCTTTTCAACTACATAGTCGAGTTTGGTTTTCATCGACTCCGTGTCTTCCATTGAAAGGAATACTTTTTTCTCAGCGTTGTATAACCAAGGTGCCACCGCAACGTCGTCATAATGACGCACATAGTCACCTTTAAACACATCATCTGGATCTGACTCAGGCGTTAGACCATAAACCCCTAGGTAGCTTGGATTAATGCCATGCTCTAGGTTTTTAGCATGCCAAAGTGGGTTAGAGCCTGCTGCAACTTCTTGGCCGTTTTCAATGTCGTGCCATAAGTTATCAATACCAATGGCGCCGTTACCACACTTGTTCTTTTCACCAATGCCAGTGCCCTTCGGGCAATCACTTTGGTTAGGTAGAGGGGCACGACCCCACAGGCCATTTTCGCCACCGCGTACGTCTTTAAAGCCACGGGTATAGTAAGGAATACCAATGTTAATGCGTCCCGCTGGCATAGTGCCGCGGAAGTAATTCACCGCCCAGTCAGTATTTAAATAACCGATGCCACCAAATTCTTTGGTGTTATATACATTCCAGGTTTTAAGCTCTGTGTCTTTACCTGTGTCGTACAGTGGCGCATTGTGGCCAACATGATCATTCCACGCACCGTGAAGGTCGTACGTCATGATGTTTACAAAGTCTAAATACTGAGCCGTTTGGAATGTTTCCATACCGCGTAGAAGATAACCTGATGACGGTGCAGCAATGGTTAACATGTAGTGTTTACCGTCTTGCTCACCTGCTTTATCAAGGGCTTCACGTAGGTCTTTCATCAGTACTTGGTACGAGTTGTTTAAACCTGCACGACGTGCGTTACTGATCGCAAAGTCTTCTGGGTGACCTGTGTCTTTCATTGATGACGGGTATTCATAATCCACGTCTAGACCATCAAAGTCATAGGTTCTTAAGAACTCAACTGAGCTTTTAACAAACGCATCGATACCAGCTTGGTTAACACTGCCATCTTCATTGGTGGTCATGGTGTAAAAACCGCCGTTGTTAACGCGTTTACCCGTTTCGTCAAAGTAACCGCCGGTTTCAGCCCAACCACCTACCGAGATAAGCGTTTTCACATGCTTGTGTTTTTTCTTGTATTTGCTCAGTAAGTTAAAGTGACCTTTGTATGGCAGAGATGGGTCCATTTCTGCACCTTCAACACCCGGCCACGTCATATTAGTGGCAGCATTGCCTTCGGCATTTGGGTTACCAATGCTGATTTCGTTTTTGTCATTCACATGGGCAAACGCGTAGTTAATATGGGTGATCTTGTCCCACGGAATATCATCAACTAGGTAACTTGGTTGGCCGTTTTTACCATGACGCCAGCTTGTAAAGTAACCAATCACACGTCTTGGGTGATCGGCACCCATTTGTTCACGGCCTTCTGTGTCGTAAATATCACAGTATGCAGGCGTCACACCTGGTGTTTGATATAAACCGGCTGGACGACAGTCTTCATGAGACACATCACCGTCGGTGGTGTCTTTCACCACAAAGGTACGGCTGATGATGTCAGACGCTAAACCGTGTTCGTCTTCAGCAACTAGGCTAAATACTTGGCGGCCAGCCGAGGTGGCTTTCCACACAACTTGGTGTTCATTTTCAGTGCTTGTTGCAAGCACTTCACCGTTTAGTTTGAGCGTTTGTGTAAACTTGTCACCATCTGAGTCGCTGGCTACCAGGGTGAACACAATCTCACTGCCGACTTCTAACTCACTCGGTAACTGAGCGGCAAGCCTTGCAACAGGCACATTGTTTTTGTCTTTTGGTGGTTCTGCCGTCACCGTGATCTTACGGCTAACAGAGCGCGCCGTTGCACCGTCATCGTCTAGTGCTACGCCATGAAATTCATGAGTACCCGCTTTGGCTTTCCAAAAGAAAGTATATGGTGCATTACTTAATACCGTGACCAATGAGTCATTGTGGTAAATCGCAACATGTTTAATTACACCGTCACTGTCTTGTGCACTAAAGTCGAGCGTGACTTCTTCGTTTTCTTGCACAGAGAGATCTGCCGCAGGCTTTAAAAGCTTCACCGATGGCGCTTGGTTTTCTGGCTCAGCAGAACCACAAGCACCTAGCTTAGTCCACTCTTGCCACTGACCTGAACGTGCTTTTGGTGAAGAGCGGTTCCACCAATTAGCTTTGTAGGCAACATCATCTTGCTGAACTTGCTGACCACCAGTGTAAACTTTACCTGATCCCCATAGAGGGATATTTGTACAATCTACAGCGGCAAAAGCGGGTGCACTCAGCATGGCTAACACCAAGGCTGAAGGCTTGAATCCCCTGCGCACTAAATTGAAATGTTTCATATTTTGTTCCTGACTTTAATTATTGTGATTTACACAATCAACTAATTTGAAAATCACTAATTTACCCATTTGAGGGGCAAAAAAAGTCTAGAACACAATTTTTGAATCACAAAACTTTAACATTTGTGATTTTTTGAATTTTAAAAAAGCAGTGATTAGCAATAAAGGATGAGTCAAAAAACAATCAAAAATGACAATACTGTTAAAATAGTCATATATAACATATAGATATAATTTTTCTTGAAGTTATACGCTGAAGAAATAACTGATTAAAAACTACAAAAAATCGTTACCTTTACTTTACGAAACTCACTGAGCATACCAGCAACAAATAATATAAAAAGACTATTAAAATAAATTATTTTAATACTTTTAGTTCAACTTAAACCATAAACTAGTAATTTGACTAAATGTTTTGAAAAGAAGGGCTTAGCCAAAACTGTTAAAAATTTGATATTGATTCTTATTTAAAAAGCTGGTTTTAATACATTTTCACTATCTTTTTATTGTTAAAAATTTCGCAAAAATAAATAAGAGATAACAATACTCTTTAAAGTAATTGAGTTTTTCCAGTTCTGGCAGAATTGAAAAACAATTCTTTATACTTACTCCCTCTAATATTCAAATTTTAAAGTGTCTATATTTCAGCCAAGAAATTAAGGTGGGATAAGAAAAATGAAGAATAATGTTCGGGCGCTATTTGTAGAAGGCGAAACCATATCCTCGTTTGGATATGTTAAGAAACACAGAAAGTATAAGAAAAAAAATGCCTGCTTAATCTGAGGTTTTTACAGATTAAGCAGAGCATGGAGTGTTGATTCAAAATAAAAAAGGCGTCCTTGCCAAAAGATAAATCTATGCGTTAGCTATATGCCATACCAACCCTCAAAATAAATGACTAAATAAAGAGGATTGGTAATAAAGTTACAGCTTTGTCCATACAGAGCTAGTGCTTGGGTTTTCGCCACGAGTCCACCAGCGCGCTTTGTATTGTGTACCTTCGTACCAAACTAAGTCGCCGCCAACATAAACTGTATTGGCATCCCAAGTTGTTTTACCTGTATCTGCAAGGTTATTGACTGTGACGTTGAAAGTACGAGAAACCGTATTAACACCATCGCTCACACTCACTGTGCCTTGTACTGTTTCAGTTGCAGTCACTTCGTTAGCCGTTAATGTTACTGAGCTACCAGAACCCGTTACTGTATGACCTGGTACTGACCAAGTGTATGTCAGTGCTTGGTTCTCAGGGTCATTGGCAGTTACAGAAAGTGAAGTCGATGCTTTTTCATCAACAGTGACATCAGCAACAGTGCCCACTACTGGTGCTTTGTTATCTGAAGCTGGTGCTTTAACAATCACTTTAACTTGACGGTTTACTTCGTTTTTACCGTCTGACACTTTAAGGCTTAGGGTATAAACGCTGTCTACTGTGACTGTTGGGGCAGCAACAGACACACTTGCGCCATTCCCAGTTAGCGTTAATGCTGGATCTGCAGACCATTGGAAAGACACCGCTTTACCTTCTGGATCAGTCGCTGTCGCTGAAACAGTAGCAGATTTACCAGAGTCGATTGTCACTTCAGAAACAAGGTCAACCACAGGTGCGCGATCTACTGGCGTATCACTTGCACCTAAGCCTTCGTGCATTGCATTTAAGATATCGCCGTTATCTGCATCGATTTCCCATGCAAATAAACCACCTAGGTTGTTAGCGCGAACGTATTGGCCTTTTGCCTTTACAGAGCGTGGGCTATCATAAGTGATTAATTTACCTGTACTACGGTTCCACACGTATGCGCCTTGTGCTTGCTCGTCATAGCCTACTTCAAAGCCATTCACGCCCTGCTCGTTGGCACCAATCATGTAAGACTTAACACCTTTATAGTCAATGACGCCTGCCTCCCAAACGCCCTGCGCTTTGGTGCCTGTTAATTTGCCATTACCCGGTGCTGTCATTGGGTTATCAGCAATCGTCGCATTTTGTGGATAAACACCTTCCCAACCACGACCGTACATGGCCGTACCTACGACTAGCTTCTTACTTGGTACACCTTGTTGAAGCAATAACTTGATTGCATTATCAATTGTGTAAGCAGGGCCTTTACGAGGATTACCTTGGTCATCAACACCTGTACCATTACACTCGCCCGCGCTTAGATGTGAGCCACAGTAAAGTGCAGTTTGGTGACCTGTTACGTTATTCCAACCACCAAAGAAGTCATAGGTCATCGCGAAGATGTAATCCATGTACTGAGCAGCTTGCTTGTAATCAACGTCTTCAATCTTGTCGTAACCTGTACCAATCGCTGAAGATAACTCATATTTACGACCTGTTTCGGCCTCTAGACCATCAAGCATGGCACGTAGCTCTTTCATAAGTGCAACATAAGCGGCACCATCTTCAGGGCTACCTAGGTTAGCATTAGGACCGCCACCACCTGGGAATTCCCAGTCAATGTCGATACCGTCGTAGAATTTCCACGTTGTTAAGAACTCTTTCATTGAGTTAACGAATACGTCACGGTTTGCTTTAACCGTAAAGCCATGGAAAGGGTCTGAAAGTGTCCAGCCACCTACAGAAGGAAGGATTTTAAGATCAGGATTACGTTGCTTAAGCGCCATTAACTGTGCATAAGTACCACGAATTGGGTCTTTACTGTTGATACCAGGCAATGCTTTTTGTATTGCAGCCCATGGATCATGAATTACGACTTCGTAATCTTTTGAGTCGCCACATGCAAGCTGAAGCGCACGTAAGCTGTTACCATTTTCAATTTCACCTAGTGAGCTATTCTCACCACAGATTGGAATGAAACCATAAAGAATGTGCGTTAGGTTATCGACAGGGATCTTAGTTACATCATAGTCACGACCGTAGATACCCCACTCTACAAAGTAAGCACCAACCACAGTGTCTGTTTGTTTCGGATACGTTTTGTTATTTGGATCAACATTCATCGCCAATGGCGCAAGGTGACCACCATCTGTATCTGCAATGACAATCGGTTTTGCAGCTGACTTAGAACATCCTGTTGCGTCACAAAGCTCAACACGTAAATCGTGACGACCAGACTTTGTGTAAGGGAATGAAATTGTGCCACCATTTGCGCCTGCAGCAACTGGGCCTTGATGAACAACTTGATCGTCAAAGTAAACTTTATAAGTGTCGCCTGCAGAGCCAGACCATGCATTCCATTTTATGTTGATTTGGACTTCTTTTTTGGTTTTAACCAGCTGTTTGTATGAACCGCGACCATCGAGGTTAATTTCAACAAACGAATAGTTTTGCGGCTCCCAATTAAGACTTGGTGTTGCCGGTGCCGCCATCGCTGTTGCTGCGCTCATGGCTGCCGCGACTGCGACTGCTGAAGTTAAAATTTTAAACATAGTTTAGTTCCTTCAATTGTTGTGTTTCCCGCCACGTTTCAACACTGAATTAGTTAACAAGCACTAAAGTAGTGATGCGCTCGCACATCTCTCATTCATATTTGCTTGTCAAAAACGAGCATCTCAGCGCTTTGGGTCGTTCTAATGGTTATTAAAGTTGTTTCCTTATGTTGTTTGAGCTCGGGCGTTGCCCTTGCGTCTAACAACATGCTTTATAATTTTTCTTTCATAACTCTCTGTGGTTTTGCCTAAGAAAACTGTATTTCTCACAAACTTCTTAATTACCACCCGACTTTGTAAGTAGCTCCCACGCTTGAGAGCTATCAGGTTTTTGCCCTCTTACCCACCATTTGGCACGATATGTTTTACCTTTATAAATAGCGGTTTGACCTGCGGTATAGACCTTGTCAGCGCGCCATGTGTCTTTTGAACCATCAGGTGGTGTCGTGACTTTATTTGTCACATTGACAGTCAATGGCACTGTTTTACTTAACTCACCATCTGATACGCTGACTGAACCTGTAAATTGCTGATCGGCAGTCACTTCTGGCGCATTCACTGTGATGGTTGAGCCACTGCCTGTGAACGTTAGCGGCGCAGGTAATTCCCAAACAAAACTAAGTGTTGGCTGCTCATCATCAAAGGCATGCACATGAAGATGGGCACTGGTATTTTCGTCCAGCGTCAGTGCCGACGGAGTATGTACTGTAGGCGGTGTATTTTTAGGTGCCGCGACAATGGATAAGTTAAAGGTGTGGTTTTTATCCGTCACAAACACTTGGTTTGAAAGCAGGTTTTGACCATCAAATTGCACATTTCCTTGCGCATCTTTGATACCAATTTGGATCAATTGGGCAAAGTCTAGGCTGACTTGCTCTGCCAATTGCTGCTGCCAATTAGGCATATCAGCGGCAACTTTTAATTGTTGCTGAATAAGCTCTTGGCCGTTCACATCAAATAAACGCAACCAAACTGTATCGCCAGCATTGGCTTCTTGCCCTTGTTTAATGAAGTAACCCGCCACATGCCATTCAATTGGATTAGGATCTGTCACTCGTTCAATTGTAATGTCTGAGCAGTTATAAAAACCCTCACCCACTACATCGTTACGCTGCCAGCGACTGAATAAAATGGCTTCACCATTGAACTTCTCTGGAATAGCCACATCCATTTCGTAATATCGCTTTCCATCTGGTGCAACAAAGAAATCCACATTGCCATGCTCTTGAACAAGCTCCACATCAGCCCAATTTAATGGCTGCGCATGAATATCAACGCCAGGTTTTGAAATATAAAATTTCCAAAAACTTGGGTTGTGAGGTGTCGTAGCGCGGTAGCGAATTTTAATGGTGCCGTTTGCATTAGGTTTAACAACAGTTCGCTGCCAATCTACAGAAGGTGTGTTGATGCCGATTTTATTTACATCGCCACCTGAGCATAATTCACCATCAGGCACAGCCGCTTCAACTGCCGCTTGATTTAAGTAGTCAGGCACATTAGCTGCAAACTCATGTAATTGTATAAACTGCACTTGCCCACTTTTTAAGTAAGCTGCACGACAGGCAGTATTTGGAATATTACTGCCGTCTTTTGGCCACCAAAACCCGCCTTGTTCTTCACAGATTGCTTGCCTGGCTTTAGGGCTGTCCATGTAACCGTGGGCTGAAACAGAGTCAGCAAACCCTAGGCCCATTGCAACAGCAATAGCCGATAACATTATTTTTTTCATGATAGTTCCTTGGGGCTGGCAAGCAGCCCCTTAGATTTCTGGTTAAATAATTTCTAGTTAAAGGTTTGGCTTACAAAGCACACACTTTTTTCCAATCGCCGCCTTCAACAGGCTCTTTCGATGTCCACCAATTTGCTTGGAAAACGACTTGGTTGTGTATGATGTAATCGCCTGCGTTGGCGTGGCTTGGGTTACCCGCCCAATCAGTGCGCGGCCAGTTCGGATAAGTGTTAATGGTAGTAACATCTACCCCATTACACGTACCATTTCCTGGGTCACCGTTACCTGGGTTACCTGTATCTGGCTTTGTCGCGATTGGTAGTTTTGGATACTCGCTAGCAAACGCATACGAAGCACCATCTTTTTCAATCGTGAAGTTAACCGGACCGGTAATAGGTATGTAGTAAAGTACTTGCGCATTCACGGTTTCACCCGGCTTAAATGATTCAGCTGCACCGCCCCACTCATTGGTTAGTGTGATTGAAGCTCGGTGGAATTCATTCTCAAACCCACCAATATTATTACCCGCAGCATTGGAGTTATTCGTATCAATCTTGATACCTAACTTCTTCTGCGCATTCCAATCTGACTTAAAGATTGCAGAGGTAGATACTGGAATATTGAATGAAATCGTTGCACCAGTTAAATCAATTTGTGAGTTGTTAGTGAACGCGAACGTTGGACGAATTGGGTAGTTATCATCGCCAACAGGGAAGTTCTTCGCCTCAAACTTAATATCAACGGCTTTGGCTGCCGGTACAAATGCACCATCACCTAAGTGTGCACCGTATGGAGTTGATGCTTGGTTGAAAGTGTCATAAGCAAGACGCGTCATAGTACTACCCATGAAGTACTCGCCTTTTTGCGTATCGTAGTCAAAGTCACCCGCAAGTTCCCAGAACATTACACCGCCAAGCTCTTTATTGACCACATAATCAAGCTTGGTCTTCATTGACTCTTCGTCTTCAATCGATAAGAACACTTTCTTTTCTGCATTGAATAGCCAAGGCGCAATGGCAACGCTGTCATAGTGACGCGTATAAGTACCCACCATTTTGTCTTCAGGGTTATTTACCGGATCTAGACCATAAACACCTAAGTAGCTTGGCGTAATGCCATTTTGTAAGTTTTTAACATGCCAAAGAGGGTTACTACCCGCTGGTACTTCAATGCCATCAACGGTGTCATGCCATAAGTTATCGATACCAACCGCACCATTACCGCATTTGTTCTTCTCACCAACACCTGTGCCTGGCGCACAATCAGCTTGGTTTGGTAACGCAGCACGACCCCAAAGGCCATTTTCACCACCTTGAACGTCTCTAAAACCACGGGTGTAATAAGGTAGACCGATATTGATACGACCTGCTGGTAACGCACCTCTGAAGTAAGTCGCAGCCCAATCAGTGTTTAAGTAACCAATACCTTCGAATTCTTTAGTGCCATACACATTCCACTGCGCCAGCTCAGAATCTTTACCTGTATCGTAAAGCGCTGCGTTATGACCAACATGATCGTTCCATGCACCGTGTAAGTCATAAGACATGATGTTCACAAAATCTAGGTATTTAGCAGTTTGGAATGTTTCCATACCACGCAGTAAGTAACCAGAAGATGGTGATGCAATGGTGAGCATATAGTGAGTATTGTCTTGCGCACTGGCCGCATCTAATGCTTCACGAAGTTTACGCATTAACACATCGTAAGAAGCATTTAAGCCTGCACGACGGGCATTACTAATTGGGAAGTCATCAGGGTGGCCTGAGTCTTTCATTGATGAAGGATATTCGTAGTCAATATCTACACCATCAAAGCCATACTCGCGGATGAATTTAACCGCACTTGCTACGAATGCGTCGATACCAGCATGGTTTACACTGCCATCAGCATTCGTAGTCATAGTATAGAAACCACCACTGTTTACACGATTACCATTTGAATCGAAGAAACCACCTGTTTCAGCCCAACCACCAACAGAGATCATCGTCTTCACATCAGGGTGTAGCTTTTTGTATTTATTTAATAAGTTGAAATGACCTTTGTACGGCAGGCTTGGATCCATCTCTGCACCTTCAACACCCGGCCAAGTCATGTTGGTAGCCGCGTTTCCGGCTGCATTTGGATCGCCGATGCTTAGTTCATTCGCGGCATTTACGTGTGCAAACGCGTAGTTGATGTGGGTGATCTTATCCCAAGGAATGTCTTTTACTAAATAGCTTGGTTGTCCGTTCGCACCATTTCTCCAACTTGTGAAGTAACCAATAACACGACGAGGGTGATCTGCACCCATTTTTTCTCGGCCTTCTGTGTCATAAATATCACAGTAAGCAGGTTGTACACCTTGCGCTTGATATAGACCTGCTGGACGACAATTTTCATGACCTGTAATCGGGTCACCTTTTTCTTTCACAATGTAAACACGCTCAATGGGTGTTGCTGCAAGGCCCAACTCATCTTTAGCAGTCAACGTGAATGTGTATGTGCCCGCAACTGTTGGTGTCCAAACATATTGCTCAGTCCCTTTTGTGCTATTTACAACCACCTCATTGTTAACTGTCAGTGTTTGCGAAACGGCATGACCATCAGCATCTGACACACTCAGATTAAATGTTACTTGCGAGCCGACTTCTAACTCTGATGGGAGAGTCGCCGCTAAACTGACAACTGGAGCTCGGTTCTCGTTTGATTTCTTCTGAACTGTCACAGAGTGACGTGCCGACTCCGTTCGCGCACCGTCATCATCCTGTGCAATCGCATAAAATACATGCTCACCAACCACTGCCGTCCAATTAAATTCGAACGGTGCAGTATTGAGCGTAGTTAATAATTGACCGTCTAAATAGACTTCAACTTGCTTAACTTGACCGTCGGTATCACTGGCTTCCGCCAAAATGGCAACGCTGTCATTTTCATTCAGCAAATTACCATTCGCAGGGCTTAATAAAGTCACCTTTGGGGCTTCATTAACAGGTACATCGGTTTGGCAGTTACCTAATTTAGTCCACTCCTGCCAATCGCCTGAGCGTAATTTAGGTTCTGCTTTGTTCCACCAATTAGACTTATAAGCTACTTTATCTTGCTGAGCTTGCATGCCTTCAGAGTAAGCTTTACCAGCTTCCCACTGAGGAATATTTGTACAATCCACACTTGCAAAGGCAGGTGCGCTGAGTATCGCTAAAACCAATGCCGAAGGTTTAAAACCTTTTCGCATTAAATTCAAATCCTTCATAACTTGTTCCTGATTAAATCTGTTGTATTTTTTTAACTAAGTTAACTTATAAGTTACAGATGTACCCGTTAACGGATCGAAATCAGTCTAGAACATAAATTTAAAATTACAAAGTTTTAACATTAGGCAACCTGAACGCTCAAAAAATATTCTACACTAGAGTTAAAACTGCACAAAAAGCGTTCAAATATGAAAGTTATATGAAATTTCCTATATTTTACAGATAGATATATTGAGGTGAGAAATAGGTAAAATGAAATTACCATAAACAGAAACAATCCAAATCGAATAGAATTGTTTACAGAATAAACTCATCCTACCAGGTAGGTATAATTTAACAACAAAGATAAAGAATTAATATTATCAATAAATTACACTCTACATGATAAATAAAGTTAGAAAAGAGAGTTAAAAATAGTCACATTTTCACTTTTCACAGTTCGTTAATATTAGTGCAATAAATCTAAATATGGACTATTTTAAAGATTAATATCTTTTTAGTTGTAAATTTAACAATGAAAGGAATATACCTTTGGTAAAAAATTCATTTTACAACCTAAACCCTTTCATTTGCTGCTTCAAATTATCGATAAACAACCTTGTCTTCAAAGGTGTAAAGCTTGTCTTTGGATAATAAGCCCACAAACGATTCACTTCGCTTTTTACGTTGGGTAAAACAGGTGCTAACACGCCCATATCTAGTTCTCTCTCAACATAATCTGGAGAAATGAATATTAGGCCCATACCTTGTATGGCAGCTTTCAGAATTGCATCAAGATTTTCTGACACAAAATTATAGTTGGTAAAAGAAACGAACTCGCCATTTTCTAGTAAAATGCCGCCCTTTTGCTGGTAATAATTATTGAGCAACATCTTATGCTGAGCTAGGTCTTCTACTGTATTAATAGGTGGGTGTTTTTCTAAATAGCTTGGTGCAGCAAACACACTCATTTGATAATCAATTAAGTGCGTGCCTTTATGAGACACAGAATCGAACTCTTCATGATAGCGAGTGATCACTAAATCATGACTTAAATCAGGATCATTACCTGGAATAAGCACGTTTAATTGCACCGACATTTTAGGGTATTTTTGTAAGAACCTTTCTATATTTGGCATTAACAACGAACTGCCAACCGCTTGGGTTGCAGCGACTTTTAGCACGCCTTGAGGCGCTTCATGGGCACTTTTTACTGACTCCAGCATGGCATCAAATTGCTCAAGCCAAGGTGAAGCCTTTTGTAAAAAGCCATGTCCTGATTCGGTTAGGCTCACTTGCCGAGTAGTTCTCACAAATAAGCTGGTTGCTAATTGTTTTTCCAACCAATCAATCCGTTTACTTACCGCTGAGGCCGAAATACCTTGTTGCTCGGCAGCCGATGTAAAGCTTTTAGTGTTGGCGACGAGTTCGAAACTTTTTACTGCAGATAACCAATCCATTTATTGTTTCCTATCAGGAACTAGTATTTTTATTATTACCCTATTTTTAAGAAAGTAAAAACTCAGTATTTTGTGCGTCTGTTCATTTTTTTAAGAAAAGTTATGTCTTCAATTGTATTTCTAGCGGTTCTATTGATGTCTTGCTCTCAGTTTGCAAGCCAACTTTATATGCCTGTTTTGCCAGACATAGCTAAAGATCTGGCGTTAAGCTCCAGCGCCAGCCAAGCAGTGATAGTCAGCTTTTTCATCACGCTTGGGCTAACTCAGTTAATTGCTGGACCTCTAAGAGATAAATATGGTGACAGACACATTCTAATCGCTGGGCAGCTCATCTTAGTAGCAGGCACGTTAATATGTGGTTTTGCAGAGTCAAATTGGCAATTTTTGCTAGGCCGAGTTTTACAAGGAATAGGTTCAGCCTCACCAGTTTTGATCAGTCGAACCTTGTTAGCGCAGTATTTAACTGGTGCAAAATTAAAAAGTGCGATGGCAAGCCTTGCAATGGCAGCGTCGATCACTGCAATACTTTCGCCCATGATAGCAGGTACACTCGCGCAGCTTATTAATTGGCAAGGCCTCTCTTTTATCATGGTGCTGCATTTTGCACTGGTGTTGTGGTTAGGCTTTGTGATCCTTCCTAAATCACAAAAAAACGATGCTCATTCTATTAGACCTCGAGCGTTGGCAAGTTTATATAAATCACTGTTACAAGATAAAAATTTAATCTTACTGGCAAATTTTAAGTGGTTACCTACTTACTTATATTTAACCATTCAGCTGTATTTACCTTTTTATTTACAGGCACAGTTTCAATTTAATACCGAGCAAATTGGCTATGCGATGATGTTACCCATGGCGGGGTTGCTAGTAGGATCTTCTTTGGCAAAAATAATGCAAAAGCGTATGAGCTATATGAAAATCGTCAAATTGTTATGGCCTGCGCTGCCAATAGCTGCGTTTATTTTCGAGTTTAGCCATATCAGTGCGTTAGTTATGCTATTTGCTTACACGCTAGTTATGATGGTATTTGGTGCATATTTTCCGAGTTACATGCACATCATTGGCTTACTACAACCAGAAAAAGCCGGCTCAGCCAATGCACTAGTAGGCGCGATAGAGTTACTATTTTTTACGGCTATAGCTTGGTTAACTAATGTTATTTTATTTAGCAGCCAACACATATTGCCCCTTATCGTGCTAACTTGTTCAATGGTCTTATGGTTTTGCTGGAAAAAACTATCATTAAACCTAACCCTATGTGAGAGATAAAAAGAAATGGAATTCACAACAAAAAGACTGATTATCCGCCGACTTAAAGTCTCTGATTTAGAGGCGGTATTAGCGCATAGAAGTGACCCCTATACCTCTCGCTATATTGGCAAGCCCGCGACCCTTGCTGATGCACAAGCGCGGATCGCGCAAGCTCAACTGCCTTGGGCTGGCAAGGAAGGTGAAAGACTCATACTTGCGATTGAGTGTAAAGAAAGTGCTAAATTGATTGGTGAGTTGATGTTCAAGTTTGTTTCTGTAGATCATCAATGTGGCGAGATTGGATACCGTTTAGCCAGTCAACATCATGGTAAAGGCTATGCGTTTGAAGCCTCAAGCGCCTTAATCAAAGAAGTATTTACTCAGTTTGAACTTAACAAGCTTAATGCGATTTGCGCCGTTGATAATATTGCCTCTTGGAAGTTAATGGAAAAGCTGGGGATGAAAAGAGAAGGAAGACTCAGAAGTTATATGACCCTTCCTTCTGGTACAACGGACTGCTTTACCTATGGCGTGTTAAAGCATGAAGTGATGTAGGCCTCTGGCTTATATCACCGTTATTTCCTTTGCCGCTTTATGCCCTTAGCATTTAACTCTTTATAACTTTAACTCTTTATCCCCTTAAACAAGAGCGGATAGCGTCTGATCACTTCGCCGATATAGTCATCTGCCAGTATCGATTTTTCAAATTGTTCGATATCTTTACTGGCATGGATCACCCATTCAAGTCGCTCAATTGCCCTTAAAAACCCGCGTTTCAAATGCATTTGCTGCTTATACTCATCACAATTACGCGCCAATATCTCTATTTTTTCAGGATTGGCTTTCAAGGCACTTAGTACCTCTTGAATATAAGCATTGTCTTGTGGTTTTGGAGCACGTCTCACTCTATTTCTCATCACTTCGTCACTGAATAATATTAATTTTAAATACTTAGCCATCAAAGTACGGCTTTGAGGGCTGTCTTGATCATAACGCATGTCCATAAATGTGTGCGGACAGTTTAACACCCGTCCGAAATCTGTCCGACTGACCGTCCGATATTAAATTTGAATATACATAAAACAAAAAAACCCATTAATTTCAAAGATTTAACTGTTGGCACATTGTTTGTAATACCTAACTATCATTCAGGTATTATTTTTAAGGCGGACAGCTGTGATAAGAGACACCCAAGGACAAGACAAGCAAGTAGCACCACGTCGAAATGGTAAAAAATGGTTATTGCTTGCATCAGGCTTACTGGCCACAACAGCATTAACGGCTTATTCAGTGCCGAAATTTAGTCAACTTTTAAGCACTGATTTAGTTGTTTCACAATCAGTTATTCAAACTGCTATCGTTGAACGCGGCGACATGCTCGAAGACATTCGAGTAGAAGGTAAAACACTGGCAGCAATTAATCCAGCAGTGTATGCCATTGCACCGGGTACGGTCACTTTACATGTCAAAGCCGGCGATAAAATTAATAAAGGGCAAGACTTACTGAGTATAAACAGCCCTGAACTAAGAAATCAGTTACTGCAAGAACAAGCAACTTTGGCGCGATTAGAGACAGAGTTTAATCGTCAGAAAATCACCACTGAGCAACGCTTACTCGATACCCAGCAGCGTGCTGAACTAACACGTGTTGACCTAGAAGCTGCATCGAGTGCCATGGAGCGTGCTAATGCTAGTATTAAAAAACAGATCATTTCAAAATTAGAGCTCGAAGAAAAAATCGTTGCGCTAAAGCGTGCAGAGCTTAATAAAAAACATGCGATTGAAGCACTCGATTTAGAGCAAAAAAGCCTTAACTTTGAGCTTAAAATTGCCGAATTAGCATTGACGCGTCAACAGCACTTAACACAAGAGCTAGAGCGTCAAGTGGCGGCTTTAACTATACAATCACCCCTAAGTGGCATAGTGGGTACTGTAAACGTACAACAGAAGCAGCATGTGCAACGAGATGCTGAGTTGATGTCTTTGGTTGATTTATCAGAACTAGAAGTCGAAGCCTTTATTCCAGAGAACTTAGCGGATGAACTGGCGATTGGCTTAGCTGCAAACATTCAAATTAATCAACAAACTTACCCTGCAACTCTGGTCGCTATTTCTCCCGAAGTTGAACAAGGACGTGTCGCAGGTCGCATTCGCTTTGACCAACAACCAGAAAAACTTAGACAAAATCAACGTGTCAGTGCACAACTTATTTTGTCACAAAAACAAGATGTCCTAAAAATCAAACGTGGCGCCTTTGTCGAAACTGGCGCTGGCAAAATTGCCTACTTAATAAACGAAGGACAAGCACAACGTCAATCAATCAGCATTGGCGCTAAAAGTATTCACGAAGTTGAGTTAACATCGGGCGTGAAAGCCGGAGATAAGCTCATCATCTCAAGTCTTGCTGCGTTTCAAAACCAACAAAACGTCATGCTTAGTAATTAACCTGAGCCTGGATAATTAATAAAAAGGAAAATATCATGTTATCAATGCAGAACATCAGCAAAATTTATCGCACCGAGCTTATCGAAACCCACGCCTTGGTTGATGTCAACTTTGAGGTAAATGAAGGGGACTTCATCGCTGTCACAGGCCCTTCAGGTTCAGGTAAAACCACTTTCTTAAACTTAACCGGTTTGCTCGAACCTTTTGATAAAGGCCAATACTTTTTGGACGGACAGGATGTCAGTACATTAAACGACAGCCAGCTGTCTAAAATCAGAAACGAAAAAATTGGCTTTATCTTCCAAGGTTTTAACCTGATCAGCGAATTAAACCTTTACGACAACATTGAAGTGCCTTTAATTTTTAGAGGCTTACCAAGCCATGAGCGTAAGCAACGCATCGAAAACGCCCTTGAAATGGTCGGTCTTGCTAGTCGCGGGAAGCACTTTCCTGCGCAATTAAGTGGTGGTCAGCAGCAGCGTGTTGCGATAGCACGTGCACTTGCAGGACAACCGAGATTCTTATTAGCCGATGAGCCAACAGGCAACCTTGATACCCATATGGCGCGCCAAGTGATGGATTTACTGCAAGAGATTAATCAGCAAGGAACAACCTTACTGATGGTAACGCACGATAATGAACTGGCCCAACGCGCACATCGCAACATTCAAATACTCGATGGCCAGTTAACCGACATCAACAAAAGCCAACTTACTGATTTAGCTGTTTAGAGCATAGGTGCGACATGAAAGACTTATTTCAACTCGCCCTGCAAGGCGTTAAACAAAAAGGTAAACTCACTATTTTAATGATAGTCAATTTGGTGATCGGTATTACATTACTTCTCACCATGAGTACCACAGTGAAGTTAAGCGGCAACAGTGTGCTAACCGACAAAGCGCCGCAGATGCATCACTTTAGCCTCAACTATATGGATAGCGATTTTGAGATTCGAAACCAGTTTCGCTATCCGCCATTGACGTTTCAAGATGCTCAAGCACTTAAAAATGCATCTCTTGAATATAAGCACTTGTCATTTAACTATGACACGCGCTTTATTTTAGAATCAGAGCAACTCGATAGCGCACGACCCATGATAGCCACGGCCTCTGCTTCTGATATCGATTACTTTAGTGTTTTTAATGTGCCTTTTATTTTCGGTGCACCTTGGTTAGAAGCACAATCGGAGAGTGACGTTATCGTGATCGATAAAAAAGTCAATGACCACTTTTTCTCAGGAGAAAACTCGGTAGGCCAATTTATCAAAATCGATAAACAATCTTTAAAGATTGTCGGTGTAATGGATTTATCTCAGCACAAGCGTCGTATTTCAAACATGCGCTTTAGCAACCGCTATAACGATTTAGCGATTGTGCCTTTGGCAACAGCAGAGAGAATGAACTTGCCTCGAGCAGGTTACATGCCTTGTCAGACAAAAGAAGAAAACCAACGCAGTGAATATCGCCAACATAATATTTCGGCACTTAAGTCGGCTGAATGCGGCTACCTTCACACATGGATTGAGTTCGATAAGCAAAACCACCAGCAACAACTCGCTGCAGCAACTTTGTGGGCACGTAATTACACACAACAACAAGCAAAACTTGGCCGTTTTCCGCACGAAGATAAGTACAAGTTGAACGATTTACAGTTACTACTGAATGAATTTGGGCAATTCATGCGTTGGGAAAAGGTCTACCTTCAGTTTTCTTATTTACTATTTGCGATTTGCTTAGTGAATACCGTTGGCATTTTGCTTGCGAAATACCAATCTAAAAACAAACTGGTTTCGCTCTATCGTGCGCTTGGTGCTAGCCGTTGGTATATCGTAAAAATACACCTTATTGAAATAAGTTTAATTGCCTTTGCAGCCATAATTGCGGGGGTTCTATTCGCCCATTTAGGCCTTGAGCTGATGTTCCAAGTTAACATGTATCAGATGGACTACTCAGCCGATCCGAGCTTGGTTAAACACTTTTTCAGTATGGATTACAGCTTTGCATTGACGTCCGGTGCATTCATTTATGCCGCTATCTTAATTGCAGGTTTATATCCAGTTTACCGTATCAGCGGTATTTCACCAGCATCGCAGCTTAGGGGGTAGTCATGTCTTTAAAACATATTTTAAAATTAATTCTAAAACAAAAAAGCATTTCGATACTGATTGTTTTCCAAGTTGCCATTACACTCATGATCGTCAGTAATAGTGCTTTCATTAGTTATGCAACACTACAAAACTGGTTAATTCCATCAAAGCTTGAAGAAAAACAAATCTTAAATGTGGTTACCCATGCTTATGATGAACAGATCGATAAAGGCCAATTAATTGAACGCGACTTAACCGCCATTCGAGCACTCCCTGAAGTTGTATCAGCAACGTATAGCGGTGAAGAAAACGTTATTGATACGCGTCGCTCGAGCAATGTTGTGTATAGCGATAATCTTGACGAAAATGCCAAAGATCATTCCATTGCGCTATTTGGTGTAGACCAACAAGGCGTTGATTCTTTAATGCTCAATATCAACAGTGGTCGTGACTTCTACGCAAACGAGTTTGTCACTGGTGATGCCGCAACTACGCCAGCAAGCGTTGCACTTATCAGCGATGATTTAGCAAAAACGCTCTTCGAAGGAGCTTCGCCTTTGGGTCAAACCGTCTATTTGAATGGTTCAAAAACACCATATCAAGTAGTGGGAACGTTCGAAGATAAAATGCTGGGAGAAAGCGCGACTTACGAGCAAGTTTGGTATCACGGTATGGTTATTCCTGAAGCCATTTACGGCCGTAACAACGAAATAAACTACATTATTCGTGTTGTACCGAATACTTCAGAGAAAGTCTTAGAAACAATTGAGTCATTACTTTATCAAGAGCCGGGACGCATTGTATCGCGTGTCGAATTCTCAGCGCGTGCCAAAAAACGTTTATGGGATGGCAGAAGTAGCTTTGCATTTGTGATGTTTGCTATCAGTGCGGTCGCTTTACTTATCACTTCATTAGGAATTATCGCGCTCGTTACCTTCTCGGTCAAAATGCGTCATAAAAACTTAGGGATTTTAAGAGCTCTTGGCGCGAGTAAAAGCATGGTACTCAAAAGCCTGCTCATCGAAAACTCGCTACTGGCACTGGTTGGTTTGGTAATAGGCTTCTTTTTATCTTTGTGGCTAAATATGGCATTATTACAAACACTTGGGGTACAAGGAACACCTAACGTAATGGTGGGTATAGCTGTTACCCTGTTTGTCTGGTTATTAACTTGCTTTGCGGCTTACTTACCAGCCAGAAAAGCAACGTTAATTGCACCTGCGCAAGTGACGAAAGCCAATTAATTCAGTAAAAGATTAAACGTAAAAAGAGAGACTCAATGTCTCTCTTTTACATCAAAATAAAAAGTATAAAAGTATGCAGCAAAGCAAGGTTCTGATCATCGACGACAACCCTGATGTAGTAAAAGCACTCAGGGTTTTATTTTTAATTAATGACATTGAATGCGATGGTGCAACTTGCCCAGAAGAAGGCATAACAAAACTGCAACAAGGTGGTTTTGATCTCGTGATCCAAGACATGAACTTCACACGAGATACCACTTCTGGTGAAGAAGGCGAAGCACTCTACCACCGAATTCGACATTTTGATCCTGACCTCCCTATCATTCTACTCACTGCTTGGACTAACCTTGAAATGGCAGTTGCGCTAATAAAAGATGGCGCTGCCGATTACATTGCCAAACCTTGGGAAGATCAAAAGCTTCTTACAACCGTGCAAAATTTACGAGAAAGCTATCAATTACAACAACAGCAACTAAATAGTCACGTCAAACAAAGAGCCCGCTTACAACACCTACACGACAACTTTGACCTGGCTGGCATGGTATTCGCTGATAACAGCATGATCAACCTCGTTGAAATGGCCACTCAAGTCGCCCATTCAGATGCACCCATTTTAATTACTGGACCAAATGGTGCGGGTAAAGAAAAGGTCGCTGAACTTATCGTTGCCAATAGCCAATACAAAGATGCTCCATTCATAAAAGTAAACGCGGGTGCATTACCTGCTGATTTAATCGAAGCAGAATTATTTGGTGCAGAAGCTGGCGCATATACTGGTGCAACCAAAGCCAGAGAAGGTCGTTTTGAAGCAGCCAATGGTGGGACTTTATTTTTAGACGAAATTGGCAACTTACCACTATCAGGGCAGCAAAAATTACTTAGGGTATTACAAAGTGGCGAATTTGAACGTGTAGGCAGTACCAAAACTCGTAAAGTCTCAGTGCGTATTATCAGTGCCACTAATACCAACCTGCCTCAAGCCATCACCAACGGTGAGTTTAGAGAAGACTTATACTATCGACTCAATATGATTGAGTTAAAACTCCCGCCTCTTTCCCAAAGAAAAGACGATATTCCCTTGTTAGTACAATCATTCCTTAATTCAGATAAAACGCTCAGTACCAGCGCAGAACACACATTGATGGCACACTCGTGGCCTGGCAACGTGCGAGAGCTACAAAATGTGCTAGGTAGAGCTGCACTACTGTGTCAAAACAACACTATTGAAAGTAAAGACTTAGGGATTACACTTTTAAAAGTACCGATTCAAGAAAAAGTAGAATATAGTTTGCAAGATATCCAAAGTGCACTGGACAAACATCAGGGCATTATAGCTAAAGCGGCACGAAGCTTAGGATTGAGCCGTCAGGCATTTTATCGTCGCATGGAAAAATTCGGATTAAAATAATGCAGCATAATGAGATAAGTTTATTACACAAAACTGGCTACTCTCTGCTGGGCTGTTTTGTATTGTTTTGGTTCATTTATGCAGCGGGCGAACAATTCGGGTATCAAGGCATTTGGCTGACGGGTTTAGCGTTTGCCTTATCTTTTATATGCTTATCAACTTCTCTGTTTTATTTTGTCAGCTTTCAACAAAAACAATTGGATGCATTACACGATGGTATCAAGAGCTTCAAAGATGGCGACTTTTCAATTCGTATTCACCCTGATGGCGATAAACACCTCGCGCCAATACTAGATTTATATAATGATCTTGCTCGTAACCTTACTGAACAGAGGCAAACTTTAAGCCAAAAAGAGCACTTACTAGACAGTATTGTTCAAGCATCGCCTATGGCTATTGTGCTTTTTAACCCGTTTAAACAAGTGGTCTATCACAACCAACAAGCAAACGAGCTATTACAAGTTGCAGGTTCGCTCAAAGGTAAAGAGCTATATGGCTTACTTGAAAACGTCAGTTCACCAATACGTTCATTTTTACTTGAACAAGGCTCTGGCATTGTCAGTTTTGAACACAATGATTTAAAACAAAGCTATTATATTGCCAACCAAACCGTCACCTATAACCATCAGCTCCACCAGCTAGTTTTATGTAAAGACCTATCTTTAGAAATTGGCAAAGAAGAGCTACAACTATGGAAAAATGCCATTCGTTTAATTAGCCATGAGCTAAACAACTCATTGGCTCCAATTTCTTCGCTAACATCATCTGCAGAAGCCATTTTAGAAAAAAATACGCACCTAGATTTACTCCCTGATATTTTGCAAACTATTAACCAAAGAGCCTCCAACCTCAACGCATTCATTGCAAAATATGCCGAATTTGCTCGTTTGCCAAAACCTAATATCAGCAAACAAAACCTAGCTGCAACGCTTCAAAGCGTGCAAAAGCTATATGCTTTTGAACTATTAGCAGACTTACCATGCAAACACGCTTATTTCGATGTATTACAACTAGAGCAAGTGTTAATAAATCTACTTAAGAATGCCCACGAATCTGGTTCAAAAGTGTCTGATATTGGTATTAAAGTCGTTAAAGATTATAACCGAGTTCGCTTTGCGGTGGTCGATAGGGGCCAAGGGATCACTCAGGGCAAAATTAGCCAAGTAACTTTACCGTTTTTTTCAACAAAACAGGGAGGAAGTGGACTAGGTTTGAGTATTTGCTCGGAAGTGATCAATGCACACCGAGGTCAATTGAAGATTAAAAATCGTACAAACGGTGGAATTATGGTTGAATTTGACATTCCATTAAGATTTTAGAAGCAAAATATTAAAAAATTTATAACTCTTTGATAAACATCAAAATATGAATATATTCATAAAGCAATGTAAGCAAATTTGTAATGGGATGTAATAAAATTAAGCATAAAAATCTCATTAAGTAGTATAAATCTGTTTCAATCTAGGATAAATTAGTCCCCATAATGCGTTTGAAGACGACTGAAACAACAATTAGATTGTTCTGATAAATTAACTAACTTCACGTATTAATTAATCGAAAAGGAAGCAACCAGAATCAAAGCAAAACTACCGCCGGATAAGTGTAGTGCTTAGTTTTAATGTATTACGGCTTATGAAAATATTCATAAGCGATTAAAGGAGCTAACTGTGAATTTTGAAACCAGACAAAATATGGCCAATGAAATTTGGCAAATAGATGCTCGCTCGGCGCTCGACAAAGTGCATCAAAAAATCAAATCCAATACATTAAATTCTTTGCCTAATCTTCAAAACCAGCGACACGCGCATGGGGCGATCCAATCCTATTGGCATAGTTGCTTTAAACTAATGGCACCACTTCAAGTTCAAATTGAATATGTGAACTCTTCCAGCTCAAATGAAAGTATTGAATTAAAGAATACAGGCCCAGCTATTATCGATCTCGAGAGCTGGCGTTTAGAAGTAGCTGAAACTGGTGAGACTTTATTCACATTTCCACGTAACAGCTACATAAAACCAAGTCAAATAATCAAAGTTGAGCAGCAGCAAAGCACTTTTATGTTTAACAAGCTTAGTCCTGTTTTCAATCATCTTGGCTGCCATATCAAATTAATAGATGCAGAAGGCAGTGTAGTGAGCTCTTGGATAAATGGTCGCAAAGCGCATGAGTCAATCATTATTTCTCACATCAGTCATGATACAAACATAAACCGAAATAAAGACAAAGATCACATTGAGTTAATCAACTTAAGTACTTCTTGGGTAGATTTATCAGGTTGGAGCATTTGTGTAAAAGATGGGCCTGAATTTACTTTTGGTCAAATGTCAAAAATGGAGCCCTGCTCTGAACTAAAAATTTATGCTAACCATAATGAACCTGGTTGTTACTCATTTGACAGCTCAACTCCTATTTTTCAACAATCAACAAGCACCGTTGCATTATTAGATAAAAATAAGCAGCGTGTTAACGAATATCACTTTGCATAACTCCCTAAGCTTCATAGTGATTTTGGGGGGCATTAGCCCCCTTTTTTTTACCATGTTATGATGCAAGCACATAATAAAAATCGAGCTCAGGGATATGATTTTATACACCTTTTTAACCATTCTACTGATTGTACTTGGCATGCTCACATTTGTGCCCAAGTACCAAGATACCATCAACCGTTTTTCTACAGGTATAAATTTTTTCCTTACCTTAATTGCCACCTTATTTGGTGTGCTATTAGCAATGGCATTTGCCAATATAGAAGAAGAGCAAAAAGAAAAAGATCATGTGATTAAGCTCATGCAAGCCACCATCGCCGCCATTGAGAGTTCTCATGATTACTCTGAAGATCTGTATGAGTTTTACTTAGACCTGCCAGAGGAAGATGAAACACGTACACACTTTTTTGATAAAAACCCTTTACCATTTCCTGATTACCTAAACACGTTTATGAGGCAAAGTCTGGTAAACAGAACGCTTTCAGAAGAAACTCTGATAGATTTAAACGAGTATAAATTTAATTTACAGAAAATAAGCAATGGCAATCAACCGCAAATTTATCTTGTTTTATTAACGTATACGATTGAGGCACTGCGTCTAGAAATTGACTATCAAAAAGGTGAAAAGTCACTGCCCGAATTAGAAAAAGCTATAGACAGTAACGATAGAAAATTTAATTTAGCTTTGGATAAAGTGAAGAACTCTAGTCTTTAAGCTGTTTTCAACCATATAAAAATAACAAAGCGAGGGGTAAACCCTCGCCTACATTGAAGCTTCGTTTTTCGTTTCTCAAGAATTTTAACTAATCACTTCAAACTCAATCTTCGCTTGCTCTTGTGGCGATAGCAAGGCTTTAAGATGCTCAGCAATGTCTTTGGCATTGTCATTCAAGAAAAAATCAAAGCCTGCACCATTGCCATCAATAATAATGGAAAGCCCTTCATCAATTACAGTAACTTTTGAGATACGTGCAATCTTAATACTTTGGCTTTTTTGAGTGCTAATAACTGTGTGTAACGATTTATTCTTTATTTTAAGCACGTCGTCATCACGACGGATCTGATTGGTTAAAGCGTTATCTTGTTTATACTTAGGATGAAAACGATAGCATTGACCTGCTAACAAAATTGCCATACAAATCACGAGATAATCGGGCAATACGGGCTCTTCGATACTAAAATGTCCTATCAAGAGTAAGCCAGTCAGACTGAGTACCAGCCCCATAAGTGATTTATCTGACACTTTTAATTCTGAAAATTTCACAATAGTCCCCCCGCTTATTTTTATATACACGGTATCCGATGGTGTTTTAGTGTGCAAGTCACGAATGTAAAACAGAGTAAAAAAGCACCTAAGCCTTTAATGAACACCGAAGATGTTGCAATCAAAAGCAAAGATGCTTCGAGTAGGAGTCTGCACGACGCAAAAGCGCAAAACCCTATTTCAAGGAGAATTTAGATAAATAGTCTTACTTTTTTAATTAATATCAATCCGCAATAACACTTAATCATTTTAAGGGATTAAGCCTGATGATAGCGGCGTTAAAGATTTCTCATTTAGAACAACTAAATAACGAAATATTTGCCTTGCTATCAACGAGGTTTTCTTGCCTCAAAATAGATCACTTACTTAAGCGGATTGGTATAAAAGAAAACTCCAGCACATCAAAACAAGCACCCAGCGTGTGGTAATCACATTTAGCACCCGCTTCACTCTTTTGATTACTGTATTTTTGATTTGTACCAGTCAGTACTCTGAACCAAGCACCGAACTCATGATCTACAAAGTGCTGCCAACAATAATCCCAAAGTGCAGTGTATTGCTCTAGATACTGTGGCTGTTTAGTCTCACCAAACAACATAGCCGCCGCTGCAAAGCTTTCGGCTTGTACCCAGAAGTATTTGTCGCTGTCGCAGGTTTGGTATTCAGTATCAAAACCATACACCAAACCACCGTGAAAGGTATCCCATGCTTTGCTGTATGCCACATCAAATAAGTATTGTGCTTTTTCAACAAACTCAGGGCGTGCTTCAAAGGCATTGAGTTGCATCAGTAACTTAGCCCACTCTGTTTGGTGACCAGGCTGGAAACCCCATGGACGATATAGGTTTTTCGGGTCGTCTTTGTTGTATTCAAGATCTGGTTCTAACTCAGGTGTAAAGTGCTCGTACACTAAACCTAAGCTTTGTGCTGAGAGCTCAAAGCAAAAACGATTGGCCAAATGTTGTGCTTTTTCAAGGTATACAGGTGAATGAGTCGCACCATAAGCTGCGATTAACGCTTCACAAATATGCATATTGGCGTTCTGACCACGGTAATCACACAATCTGCCATCATCATAAATGGTATCGGCGTAGATCCCCTCTTCTGCTTGCCAAAAGCGCGACTCTAGTAATTCGAATGTTTCATTTATCTTTGCATCAGAGTCAATGACACCGGCTTTATAACAATGGGCGTAACACAGCAATACGAACGCATAACCGTAGGCTTGTTGTGTCATGTCTTGCGGTTGGTTGTCTTGCAAAGTCCATGCATAAGCTTTTGACGATTCACGCCAATGTTGTTGCTCCACATAGTCCAATCCATGCTTTGCAATGGCTAAGTATTCGTCGTTGTTTAACAGCTTTGCCGCACGACAAAAGTTCACAACCATACGTGTGCTACTGACAAGCTGGCGAAATCCATTGTTAAATGTTGTGCCATCGTCTAAGTAGTTTTGAAAATAGCCACCAAGGTCGTTGTCGACACAACGGTCTTTATAAAAGTCGACGATCGATTGACTGTGTGTTGTTAAAAATTCTGAGTTATAAAAATTCACGTGTGTTTTACTCTAAAAAGGCAGCATCGTATGTGCCACTAAATTGTTCGTTAAATAAATCGCTGACTTGTGTGAAGCTTGGCAATGCAGGAAAAGCACCTTGCGTAGAAACAGCAATGGCGCCTGCGCAACTGGCAAAAGCCACAGCGGCTTGAATTTGTGCTTCGCTATGCAATAAGCTTTCAAGTTGGATGGTTTCGCTGAGCAAGTATAAAATCGCGCCAATAAATCCATCGCCACCTGCTGTGGTATCAACTACCTGCGTTTTCGCTGGAGTCACAAAACCGCGGAATTGTGTGCTCACATACTCAATCTCATCACCGCCATTAGTGATCAAAATAAGCTGACAATTTGCTGCTAAACAATCAGATAAATACTGCTCAGGGTTACCTTGAGATAACAGCTCAAACTCTTCTTTGGCAAACTTGACGATATCGGCTTGTTTCACCAAATGGTTCACCAACGCAATATCAATGTGCTGATCTTTCCAAAGGTTGGCGCGCAGGTTCACATCAAAACATACCTGTAAGTTCAACGCTTTTGCTTGTTCAAGCACAGTTTGCGTGGTTACCGCAGCACCTGACTCAGTCAAAGTATTACTACATAAATGCACAATTCGGTTATTTGCAAACCACGCCTCAGTGACTTGCTCGGGTGTGAGCAAAAGGTCAGCGCTATCTTTTCGCATAAAGGTAAAGCTTCTGTCACCACTTGCGTCTAGATGCACAAAGGCCAGAGGCGTCGGTGCAGTCTCGTGCTTTAAAGTAAACTGAGTATCAACACCGTAATGCGTAAGGCTGTGAATTAAAAACTCACCAAACTGATCGCTCCCCACTTGCCCGGCAAATTGCGCCCGCCCACCAAGTTTGGCCAAAGCCACCGCAGCATTGGCAGGCGCACCACCGGGAAATTGTCGATAATCGTTAATGGTTAAGCCATCTTGTTCTTGACTTTGAAACTGTAAAAAATCGATCAGCGCTTCGCCATAACATAACACTCCGCTCATGCTGCACTTACCTCTTGCGCTCGACCCTTATATTGGCTCATAGCAAAAAATAGGATGTAGACATAAGCGAATACAGGCACTAAAAAGCTCAGTTGTACAGAGAACTTATCAGCGACAACCGCTTGAAGCAGTGGGAAAACCGCACCGCCAACGATGGCTTGGCATAATAAGCCCGAGCCCTTGGCTGTTAGCTGGCCTAAACCACGAATTGCTAAACTGAAAATCGTTGGGAACATGATTGAGTTAAAGAAACCAACCGCTAATACGCTCCACATTGCAAGCTTGCCGGTACTAAACACTGTGACCATCAATAGCACCACCGCCATCACTGCATTTAAAGCTAATACCAAGCTAGGCGCATATTTACGCATTAAGATTGAGCCGATAAAACGACCTATCATCGCGCCGCCCCAATAGTAAGCCACCATGTTTCCTGCTTGCTTTGTTGTCAGACCACCAATTTCAGGACGCTCGAAGTAGTTCACTAAGAAGCCACCGATAGACACTTCAGCACCCACGTATAAGAAGATACCCAGTGCGCCCATGACAAGGTGCTTTTGCTGCCAAATTGAGCCGCTCACTTCCACGTCTTTTTGCTGTTCAAAATCCAGCTTAGGCAATTCGATAAACTTGAACGAGCAAGCTACCGTAATGGCTGCCAGTGCAATTAAGAAATAAGGTAATTGCACTTGCTCGGCACCAGCAGTGCTGCTGGTTGCTGAAAGAATAAAGAAGGTACCAAACAGTGGCCCTGCCGTATGACCCAGCGAGTTAATCGCCTGCGCCAAATTCAAGCGACTAGCCGCATGCTGTGGTTCACCCAAGCAATTAACATATGGGTTTGCAGAGACTTGCAGCACGGTAATACCGCCTGCAAGTACAAAGAGTGCGCCTAAGAACAACGCGTACTCTTTCACGCTTGCTGCAGGAATAAACAGCAAGCAGCCCAGAGCTAATGTTGATAAGCCAATGAACACGCCATTGCGATAACCAAATTTCGCTACCACACGACCAGCCAATGGCGACACTAGAAAGTAAGCGCCGAAGAAACAGAACTGTACCAACATAGCTTGGGTATAGCTCAGTGAAAATTCTGCTTTTAAGAATGGGATCAGAATGTCGTTTAACGCGGTAATAAAACCCCAGATAAAAAACAAACTGGTCATGGCATAAAACGCCATTTTTTGATTAATTTGTTTTGCCATGATTAATTCGCCTCAGACGTTGCTAACGAAGGAGCGGCAACAGAATAAGATGGTGGACGATGCTCAAGTGCACCACCGAACGCAGTGTTAGGCTTAGTATCTAAAGTAAACTCTAGACGCTGCGGGGTACGAATATATGATTCGTCAATCCAGCTATTCAGCGTGTCTTTACCATTGATTTTTAGCCCTTTAATATAAATGTGTTCGGCGCTTGCAGCAGGCGCTTGAATGGTTAGGTTACCAATTTGTGCCTGTTCAAATGCCGGGCTTGATAACACCATGTCTGCACGACCTGGGTAGAACGGATACATGCCTAATGCCGAGAACACATACCAAGATGACATCTGACCTAAATCGTCTTGCCCTGGAATACCTGACACTGAGTTATGCCAAAGTTGCTTCATGGTCTCACGCACCGTTTGCTGCGTTTTATACGCATCGCCTGTGTATAAATACATCCAAGGCGTGGCAATTGACGGTTGATTTGATACGTCTGCATATTGCGCTGAGTCACGGTATAACACCCAAGTACCATCAGGTTTACGGAAATGTGAATCTAAACGCTCAGACATCACCTCATCACCACCTAATATTTGGCTTAGCCCTTGGCCATCAAACGGTAACATCCATAAATACTGAGCCGGGCTACCTTCGACAAATAAGTGGCCACTGAATGGGTCAAACTCTTCTTTCCAGCTACCATCTTTATTACGGCCTTGAATATAGCCAAGCTCTGCGGTCGCTTTAGGGTTATAAAGGTTTTTCCAATAACCTGAACGCGTAAGCATTTCAGTACTGTGTGCGTCTTTACCTAAGCGCGCTGCAAATTGTGACATGGCAAAATCGGCAGAAACTTGCTCTAAGGTTTCGCTCGCCCCTTCCCACGAATTAGATTGATCAGATAAGTAATTCAGCGTTAGCCACTCATCTAAAGACGGTTTTTGGCCACGACAAAACACAGGGCAGCCTACGTCTGATAAATCGTACTCTGTTGGCACTGTTGAGGCTTTGTATAAAGACTCGTACGCGCCCTCGATATCAAACTTATCCGCGCCAAATGCCACAAAGTTGGCAATGGCAATCGCTGATGGGTCGCCACTCATTACCCCTGTTGGGCCATTGTTGTGCGTCCATCTGTCCCAAATACCATTAAACTGATTGGCTTGATTGAATAGCGACTGAGCGATATCACTGGCAACTTGCGGGTGTGTTAAGCTCACTAGCTGCAGTTGTGAACGATACACATCCCAGCCTGAGAAGTTCGCATACTGCGCCGTTTGCTTGTCAGTGATCGTATGAATTTGTTGATCAAAACCTCGATACTCGCCGTTCACATCACTGAAAATATTTGGGTGGAATTGGCTGTGGAATAAGGCCGTATAGAAAGTCGTCAGTAAGTCTTTATCGTCAGACTTCACTTTCACGCGACTGAGCGCATCATTCCAACCCGCATAGGCTTTGTCTTTTATTTGCGCAAAGCTTTGTTGAGCTTGTTCTTTGGCAAGATTCTCACGGGCATTGTCTAGGCTTACGTAAGAAATACCCACACGCATTGTGACAGGTTGTTTTGCTTTAACGTCTAAATCGACCCATAGACCTGAGCCTTTGCCCCACTCTGGCACACCGGTTTCACCATAGCCCATACCGCCTTGGCTAGAAGTCGCATTGGCTGCTACCTTGTCATCAACATACGCACCGCTGCCCGTGATCGGCGCATCAATCTTCGCAACAAAGTGTAGCGTGTAATAATCACGACGGTTATATTCGCCTAAGTAACCGCAAAAGTTACCACTGGTGACATAGCCACTCACCTCACCTTTTTCTAAATCCACTTGGGTAAACGCATCACCACTGCCCAGCTGAGAATAAGCCGTTCTAAAAATAAGCTTCGCTTGCTCTGGCGAGTCAAAGGTAAATTCGGCAATACCAGTACGATCGGTTGCTGATAAACGTACATCAATGCCAGAATCTAGACCTACTTGGTAATAACCCGGAATGGCAGTTTCATCATCGTGGCTAAAGTTCGCGCCATAATAGGCGTTAATTTTATCAGTCGCAGGAGAGTGTTTAATGGCTTGATTAAACGGCAAAACTGGCACATCGCCTGACGCACCTAAACACCCTGTGCCCGACAAACGGGTAAAAGAAAAACCCTTTAAGCGCGTCGCTTGCCAGTTATAGCCACCTGGTGAGACTGGAATACGCACGTTGTCTTCATTGATGCGCTTGCTGATCCCTTCGCTTTCTTTCATTAACGCTTCGGTGTAAGCATGCTCAGGGCCAAAGTTGAACATACCAAATGGCTGCACCGCACCCGGCACCACGTTCGCCGCTTGACGATGGTTAAATGGCCCTTTGGTACCAATAAATGGATTTACAAAACTGGCTGGATCTTGCACATAAGCAACGGCTTTGCTGTTTGCTTGCTCAGCAGGCTTTGCTTGTGCATCTTCATTGCGGTTATCGCCGCAGCCGCTAAGCACAAGGCTCAGCGAAACCGCAGGCGTAACAAGAAGCAATGAACGAGAGAATGTCTTTTTCATGCTTCTGTCTCTTATTTTAAGAAGTTGTTGTTCACTGGGTTACTCATTGACGGCGGACGTGCCGACAGTGATTGACCAAATGACTTGTTAGGCTTAGCCGACATAGTGAATTCAAGCTTGCCACCGCCCATGATGTCATCATGAGTGATATAGCTGCGCTCAAGTTTTTTGCCGTTTAAGCGTACTTCTTTTACAAATTTATTCTTCTTAGACAGGCCTTTTGCAACCACAGTGAATCGCTTGTTATTTGCCAATGCTAAAGAAATTTTAGGTAATTGTGGTGCACCTAATGCATAAGTTAAATCGCCCGGTGATACTGGGTAGAAGCCCATTGCCGAGAAGATATACCACGCCGACATTTGGCCAACATCGTCGTTACCCGCAAGACCATCTGGCTTATCTGAAGACAGCGTATCCATGATTTGACGAATACGTGCCTGAGTACGCCAAGGCTCGCCCGCATAATTATAAAGGTAGGCAATATGATGGCTTGGCTCATTACCGTGAGCGTATTGACCAATTAGACCAGCAATGTCTTCGTGCTCTTTGATTTTTTCGTACGACAGCTCAGTTTCAAATAACTCATCAAGACGCTCAACAAATTTCTTGTCACCACCTTTTAGCTTAATTAAACCGTGCACGTCTTGTGGTACATAGAAGCTGTACTGGTAGCTGTTACCTTCGGTGAAAGCACCCATGTATTTTGCTTCTTGCGGATCAAAGTCTGGATTCCATGAACCATCTTTCATGCGACCACGCATAAAGCGTACTTCTGGGTCGAACACGTTTTTATAGTATGTTGCACGCTCGTAGTATTCAGCCGCTGTTTTCTTATCACCAAGCGCCGTGAAGAATTGACCAATCGTATAGTCATCATACGCATACTCTAAAGTGATAGACGTTGACTCAGGTAGCACGTCTAACGGTACATAGCCATATTGTTTGTACTCAGGGATGGCATCGTAATGCGGGTGGTTTGCAGTATCGATCATGGCTTTTTTAGCCAGCTCAACGTCGAAATCACGAATGCCTTTTAGATACGCATCAGCAATGACGGATACCGCGTGATAACCGATCATCGTCCACGTTTCATGGGCTTGGAACGACCAGATAGGTAACATTTTGTCATGGCTCTGCTGATAATGATCAAGCATTGAAGAGATCATATCAGATACTTTGTCAGGCTCAATGTAAGTCAATAATGGATGCAGTGCACGATATGTGTCCCATAGCGAGAATAGCGTGTAGTGCGTGTGATCTTTCGCTTGGTGAATTTCACCATCAACACCACGATATTGACCGTTTACGTCTTGATATACACTCGGTGCTTGTAGTGCGTGATAAACCGATGTGAAGAACTGACGCTTTTCAGACAGCGAGCCTTCTACTTCAAATTTATCAAGTGATTTGTGCCATGTTTCATCTGCTTGCTTAACCACTTTATCGAAGTTCCAATGCGGAATTTCTGTTTTTAAGTTTTCAAGTGCATTTGATTTACTTACTGCTGAAATCCCCACTTTTACCATTAGTGGCTCGCCTTTTAGACCTTCAAAGTCTGCAACAACTTTAATAGCTTTACCCGCCGCTTCTGGGATTTTGTAGTTAACAATGGTCGATGGTTTTTTGCCATTACCTTCGGTCAAGCAGCCATTACAGCGGTAACGTGTGTTGTCTAGGTTAATCAGCTCGATATCGCTAAACGGCTTTGAGAACTCAATGGCAAAGTACATTTGACGATTGTTCGCCCAGCCATTAGTCGCACGATAAGCTAAGATAGTACGGTCGTCGATAACGCGCACATCACTCCAAATTACTTTGTTTTTGAAGTTATAAATACTGTGCGTTAAATCCATTAACACGCTGCCTTTATCATGCTCTTTAAAGGTGTATTTGTGCATGCCCACACGAGTAGTCGCAGTCAGTTCCGCATTCACCTTGTAGTCTTGTAGCCAAACTTGGTAATAACCCGGCTTTGCCGTTTCATTGTCATGACTAAAGCGAGAACGATAACCCTCATCTGGGTTGTCAGCTTTACCCGGTTCTAACTTCACTTCACCTGTAATTGGCATCATCAGTAAATCACCAAGATCTGAGTGACCCGTTCCGCTAAAGTGGGTATGCGAGAAACCAACAATGGTGGTGTCGTCATAATGATAGCCTGCACAACGCTTGTAAATTTCTGGCTGTGGGTCAATACCTCTAAATACTGAGTCGGTATCTGGGCTCAATTGCACCATACCAAAAGGTACAACTGCACCTGGAAAAGTATGGCCGTCGCCGCCAGTACCAATAAATGGGTCTACATATTGCGTGTTTGCTGCAACTTGTGTCGCACCTAACATCATCACACCGCCCGTGACGAGTGAGTAAGTCATGCGTTTAGCACTGTGCCACCCGTGGCTTATCGTTTTCATTGTTTGCCTCTTTGCCAAATAGCCTAAATAAATATAGATACCAATTTTAGGGCGTGTTGACCTTTGCTGTTTGTTTTTGCAGCAGTGAGTTGGGTATTTAGGCAAGGCAGAGGCTGCGACGCATAGTTATTCTATGCAAGTCAGCCGATAACGCCGAATAAATATTCAACTCGCGCTGCTCGAAGAGTTCAACCAAAGGCTTCCACTACTTTGTCATTCGCCACTTACATAACCCATTATGCTGCGTAGCTCATTTCGCGTATTGAAAGCCTTTGATTTGAACAAAATTCATACTTCAAAGATAAACGCGCCCTAGCTATTGGTATTGGAATGAGCCGATTATCCTTTAATTTCCTATTAAAGGTAAAATGGAACGTTCCAAGAATAATTTGAATATACTGATCGATTTGCTAGAATACAACCCATTGCGATGAATTTAATCACTGGTTGGCGCTGTTACAGGCACAATCACATTCTATAGATAGCCAAAATTTGAAAACAAATAATACTAATAAGCAGTCTGTTACTGTACATGACGTTGCCCGAGTAGCGGGTGTGTCAAAGTCTACAGTGTCACTTGTTTTACGCGGCAGCGATAAAGCCAGCGACCGCGCAAAAGAAAAAGTACTCAAAGCCATCGAAGAAACAGGATACGTTTATAATCGTGAAGCCGCGGCGATGCGCAGTAAGTCTTCAGATTTAGTCGCTATTGTGATCAACGACTTAACCAACCCTTATTCTGCAAATTTAGCGGTTGCCCTTGAAAAACACATTCGAGAATTGGGTTTAATGGCAACGCTCGTTAACACCAGCGAAAATGCCCTAACACAAACGCAAATTGTGGCCAAACTACAAGAGTACCGTGTAAAAGCCTTTATTATCTGTCCGACGCCAAACACCCAAGCAAGCTGGCTCAATCAATTACAAAAGCCGCATACGCAAGTGGTCAGCATCATGCGTCAAGTAGATGGCAGCCAAGTACCTTGTGTATTACCAAACAACGAAATGGGTGCTTATAACGCGACGAAAGCGTTAATCGCACGCGGTCATAAGAACATCGCCTTTATTGGTGGTGACGCAGCAATATCGGATTACCATCAACGTTTAGCTGGGTTTAACAAAGCCGCCAAAGAGCAAGGCGACATACAAACTTGGGTGTTTAATAGCACCACAAACCGTCACGGTGGTCGACTCGCCATGTCAGAATGCTTAGCTCAAGTGCCGCAAGTTGAATCTGTGGTCTGCTTTAACGACATTGTGGCTTATGGCGTGATTGAATATCTAGCCGAGCAAAACTTAAAGCCTGGTGCTGATATCGGCGTGATCGGGTTTGATGACTTGGACGACTCCAAATTGATGAGTGTGCCACTGAGCACAGTAAAAATTGATGCCAACGATATCGCTAAAGCCGTGTGTCATATCTTGAAAAACGACACGCAAAAAGGATTAACGCAAGTGCCAGTGGAGTTAATAGAACGCAGCTCATAAATGTTCAAACCAAGTTCTATTCATGGCGCCATTATTGCGCCATGAATAGAGTGTAAACTAGAAGCCGGCCCCGGTTATTTTCTATTTTCAAACGTGTTGTTCTCAATTTATCCAACAGCGTCCCTCTTTCACTAACCTCATTCATTAGCATAGAACGACCTAGCCATTTCGATTATTTATAACTTATACCCAAATTTTATACATGCCGATTTTTTCAATAGATTCAACATTCTAGTACCTTAAACACGCCTAAAAGTAAAAATTTTGTGAATTAAAGGTTGATCCCTTGCGAAATAACGTCAATCATCTAGGAACGTTCCAAAATGATAAAGTAAATAAAAATACGTCATTTTGCTTTTTTAAAACTTAAGAATTGGAACGTTACAAAAACTTCAATGGGAACAAGTTATGACATCTAATAAACATCTTAAAACACCTATCGCGTTAGCACTTGCTTTCGCAGGCCTAAGCTTTAACACACTTGCATCTACCACATTGAGTGCCGATCTCACTGTACCAAATGGGATTATTAACGCATCAGAGCAAAACACACCATACGAAACTGCGGACAAAGCGTTTGATAACGACCAGTACAGTAAATGGCTGGCGTTTTCTCCTACTGCTTGGCTAAGCTATGAGCTCAATGAGGCGAAAATCATCACTGGCTACACGCTGACTTCAGCAAACGATGCGCCGAGTCGTGATCCGCAAAATTGGCAGTTACAAGGTTCAAACGATGGCATTAATTGGCAAACAATTGATACTCAAGCGGGCCAAAGCTTTTCAAGTCGATATCAAAGCAAGCAATATTCTGTATCGAGTGATCAAGCCTATAAACATATTCGCTTAAATATCTCAGCCAATCATGGCGCAAGCCTGGTGCAACTCGCCGAAGTTGAACTATTTGGTAAAAGCGCAGATAACAATAATGGAACAACACTGCCAATCAACCAATCTTTGAACCTAGGCCAAGGTCAATGGCAACATTTTGGTCCTTTCAACGTCGCAGGCAAAGTAAGCGCCTCGACGTCTGGCAGCGGTGATGCAGACTTATATATCAACTTAGGTGCACCTGCGACCACTCAAAACTTCACCTGCCAGAGTATTACCCCAACCGCAACAGAAAACTGTGACGGATCTGGCCAAAACCTGTATGTCTCGATTTATGGTTACTCGCAAACAAACGTCAATATCAACATTACTGAGCAAGGTGTCACTGATCCTAATGACGGTTTATGGAAAAAACCTGTAGTGGACTTTGTAGATGTGAATCCAGAAACAACCGGCTCACAATTGTTTAAACGTATCATTGCCGACCCTGCAGGCCATATGGCACAGCGCTGCGTTGATGTCGCTAAAATTCTATATAAAGACCCAATTGAGTCTGAACGTTTCAGAAAACTAAGTTTTGAGTTGCGTGCAAAAGATCATTGGGGCCAAGACTTTGTCGCATATAAAATGGGTCAAGATGGTTCGGGCGAAATGACCATAGTCGTCAGTACCGAACACCTTGAGCGTTTATATCGTGAGGGTGGAAATTCTGACTCTGCGATTTCAGACGAAATCGATGGTATCTTATTCCACGAAGTAACTCATGGTTACAACAATTCACCGCTCACACATGACAACTACAGCGATGGTCAAGCTTACTGGGCGTTTACCGAAGGGTTAGCTGATGCCGTACGTATTGGAGCGGGCTTCCACAAAACACGTACGCCAAGCACCTTAGATCCGAGAAAGTGGTTAACAGGCTATGAAGGAACAGGTTTCTTCTTACACTATGTTAAAACCCATTTAGATAATGACTTTATCTATAAATTTAATAAGTCGGCAAAAGACATGGGGAATTACACTTGGTCGTTCGATGCGTCATTTAGACAGATCTTAGGACGTGGTGTCGAAGACGTATGGAATGAATACGCTAACTTTATAAATAGTGGCGGCCAGTTACAGTACTAATCGATAAAGGCTAAAGCGTTTAATTTGGTTAAAACGCAAACGTCCAACAACCTAAAATGGGGTTAAAACGTTAGATTGTTTCAACCCCGTTTCTTAGTAAAACTATAAATAAATCTAGTTAGGAATTTTTCATTCAGACAAAGAAAAGGAATGCATCAATAGTGCGCTATTGAAAGTTCTTTTGACGCAGTATGAGAGAAAAATGTCTTCTAGATTTCAACGTTTTAATCTGATTTTAGGTTAAATTGGCTTTGGGCGTTAATTCTGTCTTGATTTGCCAACTTTCATCGAGCTCACTTTACTTTAAATTGTTTGAATAAACTTTATTTCCCCATCATAACGACATATGGAGGATAGGAAATGGTTTCCCCATATCATCTAGAGGCGAACGAGAAACAACTTTAAACCCCATCGCTTCATAAAAGCCCACAGCTTGAGGGTTCTGCTCGTTCACATCGACCTTATTGATGGAATGACAATTCAATGCGTTCTTCAATAACGATTTGCCAATACCTTGCCCTCTATATTCATTCAAAATAAATAACATTTCTATTTTCTCTGAATGAATACCGATAAAGCCAACAATAGCGCCCGCCGTATTTTTCATACAATGTAAAATAACATTCGGAAACGCTTGCTCAATGATAATTGGCTTAAAGAACGCGATATCTTCTTCACTTATAAAATTGTGCGTTGCTCGGACTGAGTTTTCCCAAACGCTTAGCAATTCAGCATAATCGCTGGGAAGCACATCATCTATATACATAGTTCTCTCTTTAATTATTGATTAAAATCGCTAAATAAATAGCGCTGTGCAGCCGCGCTTCAAGGTTACTAGAGATTACCTGAGCTGAACAGAAATCACTTTAAACTTTAGATGAAGATTTATTCGTTAATCCTTGCCCAATACTTTATTTATAAGTTCATTCACCCAAGGTAAACAGTCTTGCTGCGCCAGTAAAAAAACGCGCTCTTTGTAAGACAAATCACCGCTCGTCACCTTAACCGTTTTAAGTTGCCATTCTCTGATCATAAAATCAGGTAAGAATGCCAGAGCTTGACCACCTTTTACCAGTTGACTCAATACAGCGTAGTCATTGACTACCCACTGAACTCGACGGGTTAAATGCCTTAACTGCCAGCCATCACAGCCAACGCCTCTTTGCTCTCCACAAAACGGAGATGTGTTTGGTACTGCAAAAGGATGTGCCACAACTTCCTCAACAGAAGCGTTAGTATCCATAGCTAAAGGGTGAGTCTGCCCCATAGCAACTTGCATCTGGATATCTCCAAGTTCAATCGATTTAATCCCATCAGGAAGATGAGACAACATTTCTCCTGTCACGATAGCAAGCTGAACCTCGCCATTTACCAATTTTTGTAATGCTTCCGCTTCATATTCTGTATCGAACTCGAGTAACACTTGTGGCTGTTTAACCGCTTTACGGCCAAGTACACAGGCCCATTTAAATTGTAAAATGCTTGGCGCAGCGACTTTACACACCAAAGGCATCTTATTGGCTCTCAAGGCTTGATGTGTATCCTCAGCAAGGTCAGTAAGTGCGATTGCCCTTGGCTGTAGTTTTTCTCCTTGCTCGTTCAAACGTAACGTCTTACCCACCCTATCAAACAATTTAACTTCTAAAGACGCTTCTAATCTTTTAAGTGATTTAGACAAAGCACTTGGCGTAATGTCTAGAGAGAGTGCTGCTTTTTGGAGGCTTTGATGACGTGCGATCACCAAAAACTTTTTAAGATCTGCTATTTCCATTTTGGACTTTAATAAAACAAATTAGAAACGATTTAGAATTAAATATACCGTATCTTAAAGCAATACTCCCACTTATTTACGGTTACAAATGAAATACACAACCCTACTTTTATTGTTTTTCAGCTTTACGTTATTTGCACAAAGCAGTGAGCACGATCACTCTATCGGTACCCACGGTATGGTTTTGTTTAATCTTGAAGAACAGTTATTTGCTTCTCATTTGCCCATGCCTAAAGGCAAACATGCGGTTCAGTTGATTTTTAATGTAGAAGTCGCTGAACATCGAAAAAAACAACTACTTGATAAGCTAAAGAAGCATAAATTGATTACACTTTTCCCTGAGACATTATCACTCAATGCACTCAGACAAGGCCGTATTATGAGTTTCTTAGCCGATACTTATGACGGGCATTTTGAACGTGGAGGAGCACGTATTCATGAAGCTGACAGCTTTAAAATCAATAAAATAATTTTAAATAAAGACATAACATTAGAAAATCCAAATGGTTATTTTTTCGATATTAAAGCAACTGAGCAACACTGCTTGTTTGTCCATAAAATTGCAGAGACGCCAAGTTTTGATCAGATCCTTTCATATCCATGTCATAAACAAAACGATTATGTCGAGCTCATCAAAACCGACTATGCTGAACCTATAATGCAATTAGGGTTGCACGTTCAAATAGGCATGACTCAATTATATTTAGAAACCAAAGATTTTCAGTAATCCGGTTAAAACAGGAACATTTATGCCAAACTTAGAAGCACTTATTGCCTTTTCAGTCGTTTGCTTTGCGCTAAGTATTACGCCAGGTCCGTCTATTTTGTATATTGCCGCTCGAAGTCTAAGTCAGGGTCCATCAGCGGGTGTTGCCGCTGCATCTGGTATGGCTATTGGGTCATTCGCTTATGTCATCGCTACAATTTTAGGTTTATCAGCGATATTTGCTCATGCCCCGCTTCTCTATTCTACTTTGAAAATAATCGGAGCATTGTATTTAGTTTATCTTGGCTGGCAATATTTTAAGCCTAATGTTCACAGCTCTGAAAAGCATGAACTTCAGAGTCTGTCTAACCTTAGAATCATGAAGCAGAGTTTTATTGTCGAGATCACAAATCCAAAAACGGCTTTATTTTTTATCGCCTTTTTCCCTCAGTTTGTGTCTGAAAATACGACTTCCATTTCAATTCAACTCTTAGTGCTGGGCATAATTTATACATTGATTACTTTGCTCTGTGATACATTTATCGCCATTACATCAGGCAAAATATCGAAGAAAATAAGCGTAAAGCAAAGCGCTGTAAATTGGCAGGATAAATTAGCGGGTAGTATTATGTTTTTATTGGCTGTTTTCATGGCTGCCGAGACCCTAAGTTAGGTACTGATAAGTATTTGTATTATACTAAGTTAAAACAAGAACAAACTGGTCTCTATAAAAAATGAATAAAACTATAATTGCGCTTTCAATACTCTCTTTATCGTTTTCATCTGCGGCTTCATCAACCTCAGATTTAAATGCTGAATTCAAAAAATACTATTCAGACTACCAAGCCGCAGTTCAATCTGGTGATAAAAAAGCACTAAAAGACACAGCTCAAAAAGCCTATGAAGTTGGCAAAGAACTTTACGGTCAGCATGATATTAACACCATCAATCTCGCAATTAACTACGCAACATCAATGGGTAACAGCAACCCTGATAAAAAGATCTTACTTGAAGAAATACTCAAGATTACCAAAGAGCATCATACCGACAAGCTTGATGTCGTTTTCAATATTACCTTACCACTTGCAAAGTTAAACTTTAAAGAAAACCGTCGTGAATCACTCGATAGCTTAGAAGACATTGCGGAACAAGCTGAAGCTAAACAAGACTATGAATTTGCTTCAATTGCATATTTAGAAGCAGCCAAACTTGCTTCTAAAAGTAGTAAAACTATCAGTAAGGCAAGAAAACTTATCAGGAAGACTGACAAAATAAATCAAGCTCATTTGCCTGAAACTTCAGTTCAACGCCTTTCAACAGATATTTGGGTTGCAGCTCTAGATGAAGCAAGAAATAGAAAAAGCGCTGCTATTGAGCGTTTAGAGCATATTGTGAAGATATTTGATTCTAATCTCGACTTCGACCACCCTTTTGAACTTTCAGCCCATTCAAAGTTGGTCAACCTTTACGAAAAAACGCGTCAAAGTGACAAAGCCACCAAACATTGTTTAGCCATAGCGAAAATGGTGCCTTGGAAAGACTCACAAGAACAAGAGCCACTGTATAGAGCAAATCCACAGTACCCAAAAAACATGGCTCGCAAGATGAAAAGCGGTTGGGTACAACTTCAATTTACCGTCAGTACGTCAGGGTTTGTTAAAGACATAGAAGTAATAGACTCTTCTGAAAAAGGCTTTATAAAAGCTTCTATTGAAGCGCTTGAACAATGGCGTTACGCACCGAAATTTGAAGATGGCAAACCTGTAGAAGCGGTTTCAACAGTACAGTTAGATTATATAATTGGAAGAGGTTAATCTATCTGTGCAGTACAACCAGTTTTATATAAGTCGTCTTTTGCCTATTTAACTGAAAAAAAGCAGGCTATTTAGCCTGCTTTGACTCTCACATTAATAATCTTATTATGGATCTAGGGATAATGTTAATCTTGTGTCCAAATCGCGATTTCACCGATTTGCACTAATCTACCGTTGTCACCGCCAATCCCATCACCTTGTCGCTCATTCTTAAATGAGAAACGAACGTGTTGCACATCAACCGGCTTTTCAAGCTCGTAGGTGTAAGTAGTTAATAACTCTGGTATGCCTGTAAATGTTTGCTCATCGATGAGTGTCCATGTTTCACCATTGTTTGAACCAAATACTTGCCAACTTGTAGGCCAACGTATTTCGTTTTTATCACTCATAGCAATTGAATACTGACTGACAGTCTCTTCATTGGCTAATGCAAAGTCCACTTCAACCGCATCTATTTCATTAATCGGTAATTGATGAGGCGTGTATTGTTCAATAAACCATGGAGCTTCAATAACACCAGTGAATGGCGTATATACACTGTTATCAAACGTATTCTCAGGTACATCACCGTAAGGGCCCAGATGCGTCGCATTTGTTATCATACTTACGCCTTCTAGTTGCAGAATATTGCTATAGCCTTCTACGGGGGTCGGATTTGGCGGAACAATTCCTAAAGACTTCAAATAGGCTTGATACTCACCAAGTACAACATTGAGCCCTCGGTTTTCGCCGAAAATTTGCTCAAATGCAGCTTCAAAAGACCACTCTGGTATCGTTTTGGCTGAGGCATTAAACGCTTTCATAAAATCGATATTTCGATTTGTATTTACCACCCACTCCAAGAAAAGAGAAGTCTGGTTATAAGCGTCATCGTTCACATCTGCTAACCACGAGCGACCCTCACGGACCCGATCTAAATAACCCGCTTCAAGTCGAATGAAATTTGCCATTCCCTCCAGATAGCTGTGATAGTCCGTGCCTTGAATATAAGCTCCAGAATTTGGCACATTTTGGTAACCATGGGTCAGCTCATGCCAAAGTACGCCAATTATCTCATCACGAATAGCTTGGTCACCCTTGCCTTCTAAATTCGCAATATGGTTAAGATCAAACATCAATTGCATGTTTTTATCTGTACCACCTTTCGCTGCAGGGAAGTCATACTCATCAGTTATAAATTCAACCGATTCAAAGACGTTTATCTCTGTTACATTGTTGAATAAACGCTTAGCGATCAACTCAGAAATTCGGTGAATTTCTGCTTCTAAATCTGGCATGACGCGTTCAAGTACCGCTTGACCAGGGTGCTCTGGTTTATTCTTAGTAAATGTCACTGTTGGCTTAGGGAAACCTGCCCAAGGGCTGGCTGGATCCCAGACACGAATGAAGTCAGTTTTAACTAGCTCAGATTCACCCTTGTCATTTTTAGCAACTAAAGTCACTGTTTTCGCGCCTAATTCGTTAAAACGAACAAGCGGTTTACGCTCAGTGCTGGTTGCTGGTGTGCCGCCTTCAAACGTCCATTGCCAACTTGTTGGGTTAACTAATGAAGTATCTTCAAATACCACAAGTTCACCCACCTCAGGCGTTAAGTTAGATGCACCAAACGATACGATAGGCGCTTCAGCAATCACGATTAATTCAAGCTCTGCAAGCTGAGTGATGTCAGCGCCATAGCTGTCGGTACCGCCGTGTTCTAAGTCAAATTTAAAGTACTGATAAGCTGCTTGTTCACCTTCCAGTTCGTACGCTTTTAATTCAGCGCGACCTGTAAACGCTTCATTCGCACGAGAGTCAATTTCTACCCATTCTTGCTTATCGTTTGAGCCATATACAACCCAGTTTTTAGGATCACGTTTAGGCTCATCATTCGCTGAAACAAAGTGGTACTTTTGCAATGCAGCCGCTTTCGCCGCTTTGAAAATCACAGTAGCTTTTTTATCAAAGGCCAAAAACTTGCTGCTGTGATTACCGTCGATTAAGTTTCCAACTTGCTCACCATCTGGTGAAGTGACACCCTCAGCTAATACAGCCTCAATTTCTGCGCCTTTGTCTTGTGACATATTGCGCAAAGCACTTTCACCTGCAGCAGGCGTCACTTGCGTGCTTTGCTCGGCTTCGCTTTGTGTCGAAGTAAAACCTGAGCCATCATTACAACCGACCAGAATGGCCGATACCGACAACGCCAGTGCTGATAAAGTAAATTTATTCATGTTCGTTCCTTATTATTCTTGTTAGAACTCGTAAGTCATACGCAATACAAACTCGCGACCAATGCTGTCGTAGTTACCACCTAAATAGAACGGATAGTTACCCATGGTTTCGTCTTGTGGCGGCATCGCATTAAGCAGATTCTTCACAGAGAAAATTAAACGTGTGTTATCACCTATGAACTGACCAAAAGTTAGGTTATGACGGTACCAAGCAGGTAGCTTTTGACGTTCACCATATGGCGCTAAGTTCCACATTTCTCCTTTATAAAGGCTCAATAATGAGATCGAAGTATCTTCTTTTTGCCAAGTTAAACTAAAGCTTCCTGTGTCGTTAAAATCGTAATTATTCTGGTCGTCCAGAATGTCTTTAAGCGGATCACCTGCTTCAATACGCTCTTTTTTCTTCAATACTTTGTTATATTCAAACTTATAGCGGAACGTTCCAAAATCAGTATCAAATAAACCTCGCACGCCTAGATCAATACCGCCGTCTTGAGTTTCTGAGGCATTGATATAACCTTGACGAACTGAGAACGGTGTATAAGCATCACCCGAGATTGGGTTACCTAGACGATCTGTGCCCTGACCATTTTCATCGTAACGCTGAATACGGGCGGCGGTGTTTTTACACAGTTGAGAGTTTGGATCTTGAATACCTTCGTTACACTCCCACATGGTATGAAGAATGCTGCCAGCACTCAGTACTTTGATTTTGTCTTTAATAACGATGTCATAAAAATCAACGTTAAACGATAGGTTCTCTGAATATTCATACACAAAACCTGCAGTAAACGAGTGGCCAGTCTCTTCTTTCAAAGTTGGGTCGCCCGCTGATACCGTCTCGAAACTTGCCTGTAATGAAGCAAGCTGTGGATTCGATAAATCGACGTTTTCACAGGTCGCAGTTAAAGCGTCAGTTGCATAACCTGACACCTCACCTTGAGCAGCTAATACAGCACACGCATCGGCAGTAATACGGTCGTTGCCAGAGCCAAAGTTTCCTGAGAAACCTTGATAAACCGAAGACATACTCGGGCCACGGAACGTCGTGCTATAAGCAGAGCGAAGCACTAAAGATTCAACTGGCGTATATGTAAAGCCAAGCTGATAAGTGGGTGCACCGCCTACATCAGTAATGTCGTCATAATGGTCGTAACGAACAGCTGCTTCTACATCAAATTGCTCAGTAACAGGAATTAAAAACTCCATTGCAGCAGCATAGCGGTCACGTTCACCTTCGGTAATAACACCAGTTAGGCCTACAAACTCTTTATTTAAAATACGCGGATCTGGCGTTGCACGTGTACCTTCATTCATCGCCTCTACGTAAGCTGCAAATGAAACAGACCCTGCTGGTAATTCAAATAAGTCGCCCGTGATGTCGGCAGTAAACGTGTTATTGAATGAGTTACCGTCGTATGTTGCCCAATCAGCAATTTGCATCGCTGTATCCGGTGTTAACGGCGCAAACCACATCTCGTAATTAGGGCGATAAACTGGCATACCGTTTACTTCACCGTATTGCTCCCCTTTCAGTAAACGGTTACCCTCATTGGTGTGATGTAAATAGCGTTCGTTAAAGTCATAGTTTGCACGGCTATAGCCTACAGAATAATAATAATCGCCAATCTCTCCTTTTATACCTACATTAAAAGACAGAGACTTATCGTTATATGTACGGCCTAAGCCATCTTCTGTATATTCTTCATCAGCAACCACTCGCCACATGTATTTAACCGGTGCACCAAGCGTACCCTCTTTATTTTCAATATCAGGATCCCAGAATGTACCGCCATGAATTGACTCATGATGACCCCAGAAGAAAGTATTTCGACGGCCTTTTTTCTCTTGATCAATATAGAAGCCATTCGCAAACAAGCTGTGTTGATCATTCAGGTGATATTCTGAGTTGATGTAAACACTAAACGCTTCTGATTGATTTCGAAGTAATTTATCGCTGGTTTCATCCCAACCGCAACTTGCGCCATAGTTATTACGCTGAATAAAATGCTGTACAGCTCTTGGATGAGGGTTTTGCTCAGAGTTACAGTACTGAGCTGAATACTGGTTTTTATACTCGGTATTGTCAGCCCAAACTGTTATTGAACGATTTGTTTCGTGGTGTGCTTTTGGATCTGGGTTGTCCCATACACTGTCATGGTAAGGTCTGTCACCCGATAACAAAGGATCGGTATGCTTGTATTCTAGTGCATAGTCGAACGTGAACTCATCTTGTTGGAAACCACCAACAAAAGTTAAGCCTTTTTTAGCGCCCGTTCCATAAGTATCTTGGCCATAATAGGCATCAACATAGTGCGAATCTATGCCTTTTTTAGTGATGATATTAACCACACCCGCCATCGCATCAGAGCCATAAATCGCTGAAGCACCACCTGTTTGAATATCAATGCGGTCAACCATAGCTGTTGGGATCATATCTAAGTTTACGAAGTTAGTTTGACCACCATAAGGCATAGGGTAGTATGCCAAACGTTTTCCGTTTACTAGTATAAGCGTATATTCAGGACCCAAACCTCGCAATTTTAGTTCTTTTGCTCCGGGCGTGTAAGAGCCTGTTTCTACTTCACCTAAAATCTGACCATTAGCAGCAGTTACACTACTTAGTGCTTCATAGACATTAGTAAAACCACTTCTGACCATATCTGCAGATGAAATTGTTTGAATGTTCGTTACACCTTCAATATCTGTACGCTTGATACGTGAAGATGTCACTTCAATTCGTTCAACTTTTTCTTCGACCTGATTTTGCTCTGCAGCGTTTGCAGAAGCAGATATCGACAAAGACACGGCCAGTGCCAACGGCGATAGCATTAAAATTTTGTTGTTATTCATCTTAGCCTCTAAGATTTATTTTTATGGAACGTTCCACTTTAGAATCAAAAAAATACTGAAGCGAATATCAACAAACTCACAACAGCATGGAACGTTCCAATAATTGCGCATCATTTAATCATTGTCAACAATTTAGGTAATAAAAATTCATCTAATTGTAACTATGTATTACAAATTGCTTAACGAATATTGAAGTGTTAATGCTGAGGGAAGTTTTGAATATATATTCAAGTGAATAAAAATACTCATTATCACTTCCTTTTAAGTGATAATGAGTATTTACAAAAGAAAGGTTTATTATTTAGTAAGCTCGGCTTGGTATTCTTGCCAAAGTTTTTCAACCTTTTCGCCTGTCACATATTCTATGGCGGCAGCAAACGTCCAATCTGGTAACTCAGTTGCCGTAGCATTAAACTGGTGCTCAAACGCTTCATAACGTTTACTTAGCCAAGATAAAAAGAAGCCAGTATTTGTATAGCCGCCCAACCAAGTATCTGAAGGCTCTGGGCTACGAGTCTTGTGGAAGCCAGCATTAATGCGAATTAAATCTGCAACCCCTTCAATAAAAGCATGGGTTTCTTCTGGCGTGCCTGTCGCTGATTGTGGGAATAGCTGATAGCCATGCGTCAATTCATGCCAGAGCACACCAAGCAACTCGTAAGTCACTTGTTCGTCAGGTTGATCGGCTAACTTTTCAGTGATGTATTTACTACTAAATGCGATTTCCATATTTGAATAATCACCCGCGCGATAAGCAAGAGTATCCATCCATTTTAATCTAAATGTCACTTGCTCAAATTCAGGTACTTCAGTGAAATTGTTATACAACATTGGTACTAAATCACGGGTAACTTCATTGATCGCTTGTTCGATATTTGGCAGCAATTTAATCAGTCTTTTTGCTCCTGCTGATTCAGTATCTTCTAGTTTCACCACCACTTTAGGTAACTGTAAGCCCGCCCAAGGTCGATGAATATCCATTACTTTTATGACATTCTTTTGTGTTAATACGTCGCTACCCGCATTATTATTCGTTTTCAAGGTAACAGAATAACTGCCCGGTTTATCAAAGCTAACATGAGCATTTTGCCCGTCATGCTTCATTTTTGCACCGGGAATTATCCACTCTACGCGATCAGGTTCATTTTCACTGGTATTCGTTAAAGTGATCACTTCATTCAATCGAATAATACGCTTATCAAGATCGAACGATGCTAGCGGTAAATCAGTTGCTGCAAACAGGCCTATATCGGCTATTTGTAAATAACTATCACCCCACTGCGTTTTACCCTGTTGTTTTAATTCAAAGCGCACATGTTTAACCTGTTGACTATCTGCAACTGTATAAGTTTTAGTTTGTGCTCTAGAATCAAAACTTTGCTCTTTTTGACTGTCCAAAGTAAGCCAATTTTTTCCATCAATAGAGCCTTTCAATTGCCAATGTTTTGGATCTCGCGCAGGTGCATCCCCCGCTGATGTTAAAGAATATTGATGAATTTGGAACGCTTCTTCAAAATCGATCTGCACCCAAGTTTGAGACTTATCAGACAAAAACTTACTGTGAATTGAGCTATCAAATAATTGTTCAACGGACTCATTCTCCACAAACGTAGGATGTTGCGCTTTTAAGGTAAACGACTCTTTATCTGTAATATCATATAAGACAATATCTTTTGCTAGTGCCGCTTGTGAAAACGCTGCGACTAAAAGCAATACCAAGTTATTTTTTCTAAACATAACCACAATCTTCAAGTTGCTAAATTAGATACACCATATTGGAACGTTCCATAAATGCAAGTGTTTTGCGTTAAAAACGCACATCTTGAATCGTTACCTTAGGACTCAACACTCATAATAAAACAACTAACTACATGAAAATTATATTAATAATTTCGATATATTCATCAGCATTTTTTACCCTGCTTGCAAACAATTTTGCGACAACTTTAGCTTGATGCTAATGTTAATTCAGAGCTCTAATTGCATGGAAACTCAAGATGAAAAGTGCCCCCCTTTCAGAAAACGAAATTCTGCGCTTAAAAACCCTCGAAAGGTATGAAGTACTCGATACAGAAGCTGAGCAGAGTTTTGACGATATTACTAAGTTGGCCTCAGTTATTTGTAACACGCCAATCTCATTAGTCAGCCTAGTTGATAGCAATCGCCAATGGTTTAAGTCTAAAGTTGGCCTTGATGCAGATGAGACCAGCCGCGAAATTGCATTTTGCTCCCATGCTATTTTAGAAGAGCACGTTTTCGAAATCGAAGATGCGCGCAAAGATGAGCGCTTCTTTGATAACCCACTTGTAACCGATGGACCCAAAATTCGCTTCTATGCTGGCGCACCTCTACGTGCTCCAAATGGAGAAGCTGTGGGTACACTTTGTGCGATAAGTGACGAGCCACAAAAGTTAACGAATGAGCAACGCTTAGCACTTAAAACTCTTGCTAAACAAGTCATTGCTCAATTAGAGCTGCGTTTAAAAGTAAAACAATTGAAAGATTCAAACCGCGCTAAAGATGAGTTCTTATCAACAATAAGCCATGAACTTCGTACTCCGCTCAATGCGATAACTGGTTTTAGCGAAATTTTAAAGAGTTCTGTTGAAATAAAAGCGCTACCAGAAGAACAGTATGAATATATAGAAAACATTGAGTTCAGTAGCCACCAGCTTCTAGAAATAGTCAATTCGGTGCTTGACTTAGAAAAAATTGATGCGGGAAAAATGGAGCTAAAACAACAACCAATAAGCCTCGATAAGTTATTTCAAAGTATTATGAGCATGATGGGCAATAGAGCTCAGCAGGAGGACATTGAGCTTAATTATGATATTGATAGCACTTTTGCTACACGTTTCTTTGATGTTGATAAAACAAAATTAACGCAGATCATCGTTAATATAATTGGTAATGCAGTTAAGTTCACGCCTCAAGGAAAACAAGTGAATGTTCGTTTTTATTTAAATAGAGATAAGTTACACATCGAAGTCGCTGATCAAGGAATTGGAATCAGTAAAACCGATCAAGCACTTTTGTTTGATAAATTCAAACAAGTTGGCATGCAACGAAAAGAAGGCACAGGGCTTGGATTATGTATTTCTAAGGGCTTAGTTGAACTTATGAAAGGCAAAATACAGTTATCGAGCACTCTTGGTAAAGGCACCCTAGTTTCAATATCACTGCCTGTAGACGAATGTCAGAAGTGCACTGAAATTGCACCTGTCGAAGCAAAGAACTTAGAAAATATTCACATTTGCGTTGTCGAAGATAACCCGCTTAACCAAATGTTAATCAGGGCAATGCTACAACAACTTGGCGGACAATATACGATTTTCGAAACCGCTGAAGCGCTATTCGAGATGTCGAGTTTAAACACATTTGATATCTTTTTACTCGATATTAATTTGCCAGGTATGTCAGGGTTACAAGCATTAGAAAAGCTTAAAACCTTACAATGCAAACAACCTAAAGTTGCTGTGACCGCAGATATTTTTCAAGAGAAAGAGCTTCGCACACTGTTTGATTCTGTTATTACAAAGCCATACAAAAAATCAGATTTAATAGACGTTTTGAATCAACTAGTGACTCCTACAATTCCTGCATAAAAGCCAAGAAGTATGAGTCACCTTAGGTTGCTTTTAAATTATAAACCCAACTTGCATTTAATTTATTTTCTCAATAGCAACAATTTCTGAACGATTCATGGTCACTTTGTAACGCTCTAGCTGCTTATCCGAGTCTTCTCTGTTTGTGGTGTATTTTAAAACTAGATTTATTTGATAACGGCGCTCAACCCCTTGTCCTGACACTTTATTACCTTCATGGCTATATAGTTTGCCCGCGCCTTTTTTTAAATAACGCGCAAATGAGCTCAGATTGAAGGTGATGCGTTGCTGGATTTCTTCATACCCAGGAATAAACTCTTGCTGTTTAACTTCGTTTTTACTGCAAAAGTGTAATAAGGTTGCCGATTGCTTATTTTGCTGACGGCGCTTTTGAAATAACCCATCGACATCCTCAGGTAATTCCTTACTTTTAATTAATTCGAACCACACCGTTTGTCGCGCTACAACTTTGTCATCGACGGAGTTTTTAAAGATATTTCGCCACTTTGGCCGACCATGCTGAATTTTACGCCATGCCCACTGAGTAATTTCGTCTTTAAATGTTTCTCTAAGCCCATAAATGACGCCTAATAAAGCTATTAGCGCAATGGTAATTTCTTGAAAATTTGAACGGGCGTTTAAAACTAGATACATCACAAAGGCCATAATGACCCCAGTTACTAAGCCACGCACTAGACGCTTCAAATTTAAGTTTAAATCTTGCGTCTTCTTATTAAACACCACGCCATGCTCAATCAAACGTTGTAATAAACGCATTTTGTTGGTGATCCGATTTGGATCTTCAAGTGTCACTTGTGAGTTGTAATTGTGCTTTTCTCTGTAAGCGGTTTCTTCTTTGCAAAACACTAAAATCTCATTTCTTTCACTGCTAAATTCACTCGATTTAGGCCCTTTTGCCAAAAGTTTTAGAAATGCCTGTTCACTGTGCCAGCTTAGGTAATTATCCGCATTCTGAAAGTAAGGCTTTAACGTCTGCTCTGGTGGCTGATAACGACGCAGTTTCTTTAGCAACTTTTTTGCCTGTTCAACCAGTTCACAGGCGACAGGATAAAATTCATCGGCTTGCTTTAGCTTCAGGGTGACTTTGATATCCGCATCAAGTGCAATGCGAATTTGATATGAGAATAAATTCAAATTTACTCTGTAATCACTTTTTTCACCTTTTTTTTGGCTGATGTATCGGCTTCGAACTAAGGGTAAATGGAGCTGTTCAGAATAGTAAGCACAGTGCGTTTTTATATGGGCGTTGAAAAAATCGACTTCATTGAATGTATCTTTATTAATTCCCATATCGGTCGGGATTGAAAAATATAGATCTAGCTGACTGGCTTCTTTTGGGAGTAACTGGGTAACCAGTTTAAAAGACAAGCTTTCATCAGGGCTTAATTTGGTTTTGCTCATATAATAAATGGCCCTCTTGTTGCTCTACACAGTTACACCATAAAGGTAACACAGATCAGCACCTTAGATTATGCTATTTTATTGTTTCTGTGCATTCACTGCTTCCAGATAGCGGCTTTCAATAAATTTCTTTTCTTTACTTAGATGCTTAATTTTATGTTTTGCCTGTTCAAGATCTTTTTGTAAAGCCGCAACTTCAGCAGGCGATACTTCTCCATCGGTTTGTAATGATAGCTGATCAATTAATTGATTCTGCTCTTCAATTTGTCGCTTATAGTTATTCAGCATAGCAGCCATTTCAGATTCACTTTGGCTTGCCGGTGCCATAGGCTCGCTGATCCATTCTTCTTTTTGCGCTCTTAATGCAATTACTTCGTTCTGTAGTTTTTGATTACTACTTTGCAAGTCTTCAAAAGAAGAGGTTTGCATTTCAAGTTCTGTTTTTGCCACATTTAGCTTTTTGGCTGAGACATCTAAGTCCCCCTTTAATTTTCGTATCAATTTTTGAGAGCGACTCAGCTTTTTATTTAAATCATTGATTGAGGCTTGTTCTTCTTTGGTGATGTGGTCGGCCGTTGAGGCACGAATTTGCGCCAATTGTTGCTCTAATGCAACTTGAACCTGTACCAATTCCGAGATGGTTTTACTATGTTGATCTGAAAAGCGACTTGCCCTCTCAACAGAATCTCTGCACATCGCAATGAGTGCGTCATTATCTCCCGAGCCTTGACCGCGACCAGTCATAGATATCGCAAACTTCCTGAACTCTCTCAAAATAAGCAACAAAATATAAAACCATGCAGCTAATATCAGTAACCCAAAATTTAGTGCTATGTATTGATAGGCTTCTAGGGGAAAATTAAACGTCACATTACCAATCTCACAAGTATCAATATGATAAGTTTAGTTTTAATCAGAAATTCTGCCTATACTGAATAAAACTAATCTAATCTAGGAGACTATGTGAAGGTTCTGGTTGTCGATGACAGTTTAGCAACACGAGAGATCATTAAGCGTACTCTACAACAGTTTGAATATCGTAAACTGTTTGTTCGCTGTGCTCAGAATGTGTCTGAAGCCATGAAATTGTTAGAAAGTTGGCAGCCTGATATTGTCTTAACTGATTGGTATATGCCTGAGCAAACAGGTCTTGAGTTGTTAGCCGCCATTCGAAGTAACGATACTGAACTGCCCGTTGGCGTCATTTCTACCATTGATGAAAAAGAAAAAATTCTTGAAGCCCAAAGCGCTGGGTGTAATTTTTTCTTATCAAAACCCTTCACAGACAAACAATTAACTACCCAGCTACAACCTATTGTCGAAGCATTAGAGCAACAAGAATTTTTAACAGAACAGGCTGTGCCACTTAAAGAAGGTTTACCTTTACCTAAAACCGAGCAGCTTGAACGCTTAATGAAAAAGAATATCAGTGAAGATCTGATTTTAAGACCAATTAAAGCTCAACAGTTCGATGAATCAAAACTACCAAGTGTAATGGCAGTTTACGCTGAGCGTTCTACCCAAAAAATACGGGTGATCATGGTATTAGATATTTATGCTGTATGTGTTTTAGCCAGTAGCTGTCAAATTATTGATAAAGCAGAGGCACTGAAAGCAATTCATCACAACGAAGTACACCCAGATATTATGAAGGCCTGTAAAGAAGCCTTAGACAAAACCGCTTATGCATTTTTAGATAATCAAAGCCGCATGAGTTTGTATGTAAGGAGTTGCAAATTCGTCTCTCAAACTCACCCTAAAATTGAGCAAATTTATAATTATCCGCTCAATAGTCGCATTGACTTAAGTTGCGAACGCGAAGGTATGGCACAAGGTAAAGTGCTGATCGTAGGCGTTTGATATCATTGAGCCAACAACCAGCGCGATAAAGATTCTATTAAATATTATTAATATTTTCTAAGTAGGTTTCTGCTTGATTAAGTACCGCAGCCCTTTGCTCATCGGTTTTTTTAAGCCAGTTTTTAAATACCATAGCTGTACGTGGGTTGTTGCCTAGCTTTTCTTGGTTCCGATGCATAAAGTGCCAATACAGTGAATTTAATGGGCAAGCATTGCTCCCCACTGTTTCAGTCACTTTGTAAGTACAACTCGAACAATAGTCACTCATTTTCTTCACATAGTTTCCGCTTGCAGCATAAGCTTTGGAGCCGACGATACCACCATCAGCAAACTGGCTCATGCCTCGAGTATTCGGCATCTCTACCCATTCAATGGCATCGATATACACGCCCAAATACCAAGCATCTACCTCATCAGGGTGAATACCTGCGATCAAACAAAAATTACCTGTGATCATTAACCGCTGAATATGATGCGCATAGGCATAATCAAGTGATTGACTGATTGCATGATGTTGGCAATTCATTTTGGTATTCGCATCCCAAAACCAACTTGGTAGCACACGTGTTGTGTCTAAATGGTTCAATGTTGCGTAGTTAGGCATATTTGCCCAGTAGATTCCTCTTACGAACTCTCTCCAGCCAAGTATTTGTCTGACAAAGCCTTCTATTTGCGCCAAATTGATTTTACCATTTGATTGTCGATAGTAATGTATCGCGGTATCAACCACCTGCTTCGGCGACAAAATTTTACTGTTTAGGGCAAATGAAATTCGACTGTGGTACAAACTCCAGCCTAGGTCTTCACCCAGACCTTTTAATTGTCCCGTCATAGCATCTTGAAAACGGCCAAAGTTTGGCAAGCATACTTCACAAAAAAAGTTCAGAAGCTCAACAGACTGCTTGCGATTTATAGGCCAGAGTAAAGTGTTATCACCTTTCCCCATTGTTTTTATATTGTGCCGAGCGATCCGCTCGTTGATTTCAGTGACATCATTGGCAAATAACAAAGGTTGCGGTACGTCACTTAAATCTTGTTTTTTAAGCTTCTCACGATTGTCTTTATCATAATTCCATTGCCCACCTTCAGGCTCACCATTTCGCATTAAAATATCGAAACGTGCACGCAAAGTACGATAAAAGTGTTCTAAGCGGTGCTTTTTGTTGACTTTAAAGTATTGTCCTAGCTCTTGGTCACTCACGTAAAAGTGCTCGGCTTCAAAGCCCATGGTTTTGATTTCTAGGCTTTGGCAAAACTCGCTCATTTGAGTACGAAGCCTTGCTTCATCAGCAAGCTGATACTCAAATTGCTGTATACCGAACTTTTTAATTAAATGAGTTAGCATTTCTGGTAAGTTTTTAAACTCTGCAGTGTCGTCTAATGTTAAATGCAGAACGTGAAACCCTGCTTGCTTTAAGCCTGCTGCAAACCCTTGCATAGCAGCAAAAAACGCCTGTACTTTTTGAATGTGATGCACCGTATAAGTGGCTTCTTGGTGTAATTCCGCCATTACGTACAATACATCTTCGCTTTTATCTTGATACCAGCTGTGACTGGCATTGAGTTGATCGCCTAATACTAATCTGAGTGTTTGATACTGATTATTCATACCAACTCCTTATCTTGTTTGCCTTTATTGCCCGCACAGCGTCTAGAGCAATATTTCACATTTTCCCAATCACGCTGCCATTTTTTACGCCATGTAAAAGGTCGCTCACATACAGGACAAAGTTTGGTCGGTAATTCGCTTTTCTTCATTTTAATTTCTTATCTTTTTTAATCAGGCCTTACATGGCGGGCAAGTAAGTGACCAACTTGAGCACGAACTTCGGGGCGCTTGCGCCACTTCCATAATAAGTCTTGGGCTGCTTTGTAGCTTTTTGCAACATCAACAATAGGGTCTGGGTAATCCTTGCCAAGTTCAACGCCATACATAAGTTGCTCCATAGGTGAAAGCTGCCACGGTTCATGTACTAATGGTGCAGGGATATTGTTAAGCTCAGGTAGCCAACGTTTTACAAATTCCCCCTCAGGGTCTTTCTCAAGACCTTGTTTTACTGGACTATAAATACGTATGGTATTAAAACCAGTTACCCCAGCCTGCATCTGCATTTGGCTATAATGAATGCCTGGTTCAAAATCTAAGAAAAGACTGGCCAAATAAGGGGCACCTTGGCGCCAATCCACTTCTAGATGATGACATAAAAAACTTACTAGCATTGCCCGCATTCTAAAGTTGATGTACCCGGTTTCGATTAAACAACGCATGCACGCATCAACCATAGGCACACCCGTTTTTCCTTGTTGCCATGCATTAAGTCGCTCAGCTGCGAGTGCTTTATCTGCGCGCGGTAAATGTGTGTAGCCCAAATTAACCGGTTCAAATTCCATCGAGCTTTGACTTTCAAATTTTTGGATAAAATGACAATGCCAATGTAGTCGAGAAGTAAATGCAACAAGACTTCTGCGCCAGCCTTTTTTTTGCCAATTTTGTAACACCGCTTGATAAGCTTGCCTTAAACTGATATTCCCCCAAGCTAAATAGGGAGAGAGTCTAGAGCAATGAGTTTGGCTCAATATCGGGCTCGAAACACTGTAAGCATAAGCTTGCCCTCGTGTATCAAAAAAGGAGTCTAAAACCTCTTTGGCAGCTTTTTCACCACCTTGTTGGTATTCTCCTGCTTCTGAAAACCATTCAGGGTATTCATCAGTTGAAGCCTTTTTTACGCTGTCTGCAAATTCATTTTCAACACACCAATTAACTGCATTAAGGTCTGCATCTGCGGTCTGGGCCCGCATGACTTTTTGCCAATACTCGTCCCAAGTTTTGCGATGCGTTAGCCCTCTAATTACAGCGCCATATGGGGTCTCATGCCAAGTAATGCCTGCATTTTCGCAGCAAGATGCAATCAGCTTATCTCGCTCAAAGGTGTTGTTTAAGCCAATTTCTTGATGAGAATAGAGTCCAGCAATGGTGTATTTATCGTGAAGTTCTGCAAAAGTTTGTTGCACGTCTTTAAAACTTATATAAAGCGCCCCATCTGGCAGGCGCTCAGCTATATTTTTTAAAGACGACAAAACAAATTGCCAATGGCGAGATTTGTAATGCGGGTCATTGAGCAACATGGGCTCAAAGCAATACACCAACAAAACAGCATGACCTGACTGCGCGGCTTTAAGTAAAGGCTCGTGATCGGTGAGCCGTAAATCTCGTTTTAACCAAACGACTGAAATCGCCATAAACTACTGTGCACGCGTAGCGACGGGCCAATCAGCGGCATCAACCGAGTCGAGTGGTTGAAAATCCTGTTTGCCAAGCCAATGATTTACAAATACATCATGAGGATCATACTGAGCATGCTGCTTTTCGATATTGAAATGACGACCACCACGAGGATCAACACCGACACCAGCAATGTATTGCCAATTTCCCCAATTAGATGCCACATCATAATCGAGTAACTGTTGTTGAAAATATGCAGCGCCGTAGCGCCAATCGAGACAAAGTTCGTTTACTAAACAGCTAGCCACAATTTGTCTACCGCGGTTAGACATGAATCCAGTGTGATTGAGTTGCTTCATACAAGCATTGACCAGTGGGTAAGGAGTTTCGCCTTCACACCACTTTTTAAACCGTTCGGGGAAGAAGCTGGTTAATGGCTTACTATTCGCTTGCCCTTTAAATGAGAACAAGCTTTCGCCTTGATAAAGTGCCAACCATTGGAAGTACTCGCGCCAGAGTAATTCGAACTTGATCCAATAGGTTGATTCATTCTTGGTTACATTGGATTCATATTGCTCAACTGCATGCCATACCTGCCTAGGTGACAGACTACCTTGCGCAAGATATGGACTAAATTTAGTAGACAGTTGCCAGCCATCAAGTTCATTTCGAGTTTCTTTATAGGTGCTTGGTGCCGTTGAATCAAAGTAACTTTTTAAGTGTGCTGATGCTGCATACTCACCACCTTGAAATAATGACTCGGTATCGCTTTCTTCGTTTAGCCCTTCACTTTGTAGAATGTCGCCAATCACCTGCTCTGTACTCATAAAATCTAATGCAGTTTTTGTCGCTGGCGGAAACAGCTCCTTCAGCGTTAAAGGCTCGGCAATCTCAGACGTTTTTTGTTTTTCTACAAAACGGCGATATTTTGAAAAGCTATTTAGATAGGCTGGGTGGCTTAAAACCTCAGTGTCATGCCAAAGGGTGTGTTGCCACGCACTGTGTAATCTAACTGACGTGTTTTGCTCAATATCTTTGAGCCATTGCCTTTCATACACGCCAACCTGATGCGCGACGGCTAGTGTGTTAATTTGTAGCTTCTCACATAATTTGCTAATAGCCGAAACAGGGTTACCTTTGAGAAGTATTAAGTTATGCCCTCTTGCGGCTAGCTGTAATGCTAAATTTGAGATTGCTTGCAAGGTAAACAATAGACGCTGCTTGCCCATTGCGTGCTGCTGAAAGTTGTTAGCTTTGAAGTCAGACTCATTTAATACATAAACAAACGACATTTCATCTGAAAAATCACACACATTATTCAGTAATAGATTATCTTGTAATCTTAGGTCATGAGTGAACCAGTACAGAGTGTTTATCTTTAGCAAAGTATTTATCCAGTAGAAATTGGCTTATAAATAATTACGTTTGGCTCAGCTCATAAGTTCACTATCAAAACAAAATTAGGACAAACAATGATTAGCTGCGATGTACATGATTACTTTGAGATTGTCTGTATGAGAAAAAGTCAGATCACCATCACATTATGCTCAGATGAAAAAATATCAGGCGAAGCAAGTAATATAATCGCGGATAACAAAAGAGAAGAGCAGCTAACCATTATTAATAAAGGGCTTATCACTGCAATAAAGTTAATAGATATTGCTAAATTAGAAGCTCATGATAATCTTGTACCCGAACATAACTTCATTACAAATATAAGTTCACCAGAGAAGTAATTAATTTAGTTAAATAATTAGCTGAGTTTTAAGTTAAGGATAATTATGTCATCAAAAACATGGGGGATTTGCCTTGTTTCTTGCGCGGTCTCGTTTAGTGCGGGGTTTTATTTAAAAGGGTCTCAGGTAGCTATAAACGACTCTAGCAATTTAAACGATTTAAATGGAACTGTTTCACAACAATCCCCTTCAGAACAGGCCGTGAAATCATACGAAAAAACAAAACTTCACACTAGAAATCAAAACTTATTCACTGAAAAAGTCGTACTTGATAAGGTTGACGACTTTTTGAGTCGCAATAAAAACATTCACTTTTTAAACATTACAAACAAAATGGTTGCGCCTTTTTACCAACTACTTTCAGAGCTAGACGAATACCAGTTGCAGCAAAAAGCAGAAAATTTAGTTGATCAGCTACCAAACTACGCAGCGTCTCGTCTACTCGTTATTACACTTGAAACACTCGCAGAGTTACAACCTCAAAAAGCCCTTGAAATATCAATGAGTATAAGTGACGAATACTATGATAAATATGCAAATATACAGTCAGTTTTTTCAATATGGAGTGCCTCTTCTCCAGAGGAGGCACTCGAGTGGTACGCTTCCGAAGACTTTAGTCAAACTCAACATTTACATTTTGCAAAAGATATTTTATCAGCCACAGTGCTTAATCATCTCTATAATAAAAATAAATCTCTAGCGTTAACTAAAGTTTCCGAGCTATTACAGCAAAATAAATTAACCGCTTTTGCAATGGAAAGATTATCTGAGAGTATTAATCAATCTAATGAATTTAGATCTTTATTAGATGTGCTTAGTGTTTCGCAATTTCACGACAGCGGTATGGTAGAGGTTACTGCTCAATGGTTTGCTAAAGCACCTCAAGATGCAGCAGCTTGGGTCAATATGTTGGATGAAGAGCAAAAATCTCCGCGTTTATTCAATCTCGCTCTAAAAAATTGGATCAAATCAGAACCAAAATATGCATCTGATTGGTATATTAAGCAATTTGACGAACAACAGCAGAGCGAAGCAATTTCCATCGCCGCAACTCATTTTGCTAGAGAAGACCCTAAATCCGCTTTAGAATGGGTTGAAAGTTTAAACATGGCTAACTCTCAAAATGCAATAGATGACATTTTAAGAAATGCTGGTTATCGTGATCCTGATTTTGTGATCGCAAACCTAGATAGAGTACAAGACACAAAAATTAAATTGTCTGCTTTCCAAGATGCTATTTACTCTATTTATTTGAACAACCCAGACAAAGCCCAAAAACTTATCGATGCTTCTGAACATAAAGAAGCCTTAGAAGCATATATACACAAAATAAATCAATCATAAGGTGGGAATTGGTTTAATCACTATTCTATGTTTAGATTAATTAACTGTGTAAACCGGTGAATCATTAAACCAAGCATCAACCCGCGCTATCAGCATAGGGTTATCGCTGTGATTGGCGATAACCTGAGCCTTTTTCGCAAACTGTTCCGCTTTGCTTTGCAATAACTGGCTCCTTGCAATATCAGCCCTAGCTAATAATACCCAAATCTGGTTTGCAGGTGCTTGTGAGTGAGTCGCGATTTCAAATGCTTGTTGTAAGTATTGCTCTGCAAGCGCATTATTTTGCTGCGCATTTGACACCTTTGCTAATTCAATTAGCGCAGCAGTTTGGCCATAATCACCTTGAAACTGCTTATGATATTGCAGTGCTGCAGTGAGATGGCGTGCAGATGCGCCAAACTCGCCTTGCAGACGCTTGATTTTGCCAAGCTCTTCATGAGAATACGCAATAAATAACTCATCGTTTTGCTGCTCAGCCAATTGTTTCGCTTGTTCAACATACTGCTCAGCACTGAGCAATTCGTTTTCTCTGTCGGTTTGCTGTGGCCAATTTATTTGCAAATATCCAATCATTAAATAAGCGCGCAATAACTCTCTACCTTGCTCTCCTTGAGTTTGAGCCAGATTAATACTGTCTTTAAGCAACGCTATCGCCTCTGTAATTTGCCCTGAGTTTGCATAGCTCGCAGCCAAATAACGTTTGGCCGCCAATAAATCAGGCTCTGTACTTAACGCAGTTTGCAACAAGGGTTTTGCAGCAACGAAATCTTGCTCTAAATATTTTGCAACACCTCTAGCAAACGCTTCATTACTAAATTGGCTGGTACTTTTATCATTACTTGAAGGCTGATATTCATCGAAACGCATTGCTATTTTGCTCACTAATTGATTGAACGCGTCATCAACAGAAGATGCGAACTCAATACCTTGCTCCACACCAAATGGCGTTTGTAATTGATAATGCAGCTGAAAATCTTCAGGGAAGCCCGTTAAACGAGTGGCAACGATTAAATCAGCTTCTAACTTCTCTTGGAGAGGGTAAAGCGCCCCACTTTGATAAGCACGTCTTTGTTGAGTGTTAAGCCTTTCGATCGCGAAAAGCACATGTTCGCTCTCTATGACGGCTAATTGACTTGATTGACTTAGACCAAGTGTTAATTGCTCCTGCCCACGCAGTGGCACCCAATTGTGAATACTGTCTTGCACATCATTCTTCACCGGTAAAAATGCTACTTTTAGAGGTGGCTCTGAACGAATAAATAAAAACACAAAGACCATTACAAGCAACAAAAAAACGGTAATTGATGCACCAATCCAAACTTTGCTTTTATCTATAACTGGCCTAGCTTTGATCTTATTTTGAAGATTATTTAGCTGAAGTGATTCAGTTTGAATAATTTCGGGTAATAAAGGCGCAACCCACTGATAACCCTTGCGAGAATAGGTTTTTATTACTTTTGCACCAAGTAAATCACGTATCTCTTTAATTGATTGAGTTAAAACTTGGTCTTGAACAACAACATCATCCCAAACCGCGTTTATAACTGCCTGCTTGCTAACAATATCGCTCTTATGCTCAATCAGGTAATTAAGAACCTGCAAGGTTTTTGCGCGAATAGAATGTTCAGAGTCAACGCTGCTAACTATCCCTGTTACTGTATCTAACACTTTGTCGTCTATCTGAAATCGCATGACATTCTATGGTATTGTTTTTTAGTTTTTCTCTTTTAGTAGTCTGCTATATCAACTTAAAAGTAGCAAGTTTATGAGGTTGGGAAAGTGTTCATAAACTTGCTAGTAAAGTTAAATCAGTAATATCTTAGGTCGTCAACCTTGCCCCAAAATACTCGATACGAATAAGCGGTGTAGGCCAAGATTGTTGGTACCACAAGTAATGCGCCCCACAGTAAAAAGGCCAATGATTCAGCCGCCGCCACTGCCTGCCAGATAGTGAGGTGATTTGGCACGATGTCAGGAAAAAAGCTAATTGCTAACCCAAAGAATGACAAAGTAAAAATGGTCACACTCAAGATAAACGGATGATGCGCTTTATGATCTGGTTGGGTTGTTAGCAGCGATAGCTTTCGAGCAATTAATACAAAACAACTGAAACAGATAATCGGCAACGGTAATAAAAGCAACATGCTCGGCCAGCTAAACCACTTCAAGAAGATCTCAGGCGATAGCCACAAATTTGCGCCAGATACGAGGGCGATACCCACTAATGCGACATACACACAGCGCTTGCAGACTTTAATTGCATATTGCTGCAACTCACCTTCGGTTTTCATCACTAACCAAGCCGCACCGATTAAGGTATACGCAGCCGCCACACCCACTGCACTTAAAAGGGCAAAACCATAAGACCAGGCAGACTCATCAAACCCCATTACATAGCGGCCTAACATATAACCCTGTGATGTAGCTGCCAGAAGTGACCCAAACTTAAAGGCCAAATCCCATGCGTTTTTATGATCCACAATGGCTTTAGCTCTGAAATCAAACGCAACACCACGCAAAATCAAACCAATCAGCATAAAGGTACAGGGAATATACAGCGATTTTAGCACTAAACTGTGAGCGGTTGGGAATGCAATCAGTAGCAACCCAATAGCCAAAACTAACCAAGTTTCATTGGCATCCCAAAATGGACCGATCGAAGCGATCATTTTATCAGCATCATGGTCGTTTTTGGTGGGTAATAAAATGCCCACACCTAAATCATATCCATCAAGAATAGCGTACAAAAGAACAGCCAAAGCCATCAATGCCGCATAAATAACAGCTAAAGTATCTTGTTCAAACATGCGCAGACTCCTTGATTTCAATACTTGAACGTTTTTTTCCGACATGCTCTTGTTGAGATATTTCTTCAATAAGCACCGCTTTTCTTGCCATCAAAAATACCGTGTGTAAGTAGGCAACCAATAAAAACGCGTATACCGTTAAATACATCACTAAACTAAATCCAACATTTTCAGGCGCTATGGTGGTTGCTGCTTGGTCTACCGTGAGTACACCACTAACGATAAATGGCTGACGTCCAATCTCAGTTACATACCATCCAGCCAAAGTTGCCACCCAACCAGAAAAGCTCATTGCCACCAAAGTACGTAACAACCAGTTTGGCAAAGCATGCTTTTTATAAAGCTTAAAGGTGGCAAACCATGCAACAGCTATCATTAATAACCCCAGCCCTACCATGACTCTGAAGCTAAAAAACACTGGTTTTACAGGTGGATGTTCACCTTTGAATTCATTTAAGCCTTTAATTTCACCATCGAGTTGATGAGTCAAAATTAAGCTCGCCAAGTTCGGTACAGCGAGTTCAAAATGATTTGTTCGTTGTTCCTCATCTGGAATAGCAAATAACAATAAAGGTGCTCCTTGTGTGGTTTCCCATACACCTTCCATCGCAGCGACTTTTTGTGGTTGATGTTCAAACGTATTGAGGCCGTGCAAATCACCAACATAAGCTTGCAATGGCGCTAATACTGCAGCCACAACCAACGCGACTTTAAGCGTCAGTTTTGGCGCCTTCTTATCATCGCCTCGCAACAGACGATAACTACTGATCCCTGCAATCAAAAAGCTCGCTGTAAGACCTGATGCAATCAACTTGTGAGTAAAACGATAAGGAAAAGAAGGATTAAAAATGATGGCCCACCAATCGGTCGGATAAGCAATGCCGTCTCGCATTTCAAAACCAACGGGTGTTTGCATCCAAGAGTTAAGACTTAGGATCCAAAATGCCGACAAGGTTGTGCCAATCGCCACCACAAAGCAGGCGATGGTATGGACTCGCACTGGCACTTTATTAATGCCAAACAACATGATCCCTAAGAAGGTTGCTTCTAGAAAAAACGCGGTTAGGACTTCGTAGCCAAGTAATGGCCCTGCAATATTGCCCACTTTTTCCATAAAACCCGGCCAATTTGTGCCGAATTGAAATGACATGGTAATGCCACTCACCACGCCTAATGCAAAAGTCAGCGCAAAGATTTTTACCCAAAAACGATATGCTCTCATCCAAACGGCATCACCCGTTTGCTCAAATCTGACTTTAAAGAAAACAAGAAACCATCCTAACGCGATGGTTATGGTAGGAAATAAAATATGAAAACTGATATTTGCCGCAAACTGAATTCGCGACAGCATTAATGTATCTAACATGTTCCCCTCCGAACACGACCCAAGCACGCCTCAGTTGAAGTCCTCATCAACTAAGATTTTAAAGTTTCAATAATTACTGAAACTTTAAAATATACTAAACACTAAATTGACTCAGATCAATTAATATCCGGGTTTTATTTTGAACAATTTGAAATGATTCATGAAATTTCAGTGTTAAGGCAAAATAAAAAGTGACATCATGAGCTCACATTATTAAAACGCTTGGTCATGAGTTTTGAAAGCAGTACGTTTTTTTCTTTATATCTTTCTATCAATCACTATTTGGGGTGCAAATGGAAATAACCTTTCTAATGCGAAAACGCCAAGTTTTACTTTAACTGATGATGTTCAAGGTGTAGATGGGTTAGATAATCCTCGCGACATTGCTTTAAGCCAAGACAAGAAGTGGGCATTTGTTGTCAGTGCTGATGATAACTCTCTTTCTGTATTTAAGGTAAATCGTGATTTATCGCTGTCACACTGGCAAACGATTAAAAGCAGTAACAAAACCAAACTCGAGGGCGCTCTTTCTGTAGTGAGCGACCAAAGAGGCCAAAACATTTATGTGTTAAGTTATTACCACAGCGCACTCTTACACTTTAGTTTTTCTGAAAATTCGGGACTGGCGTTACAGCACACCCTATCTGATAATCTGCCTTTTGCACACGTATTTAAACAGCCTGAAACCATCAAACCTGAACAAGATACGTTTGGGATATTAGGTGGATATGAGCTAGCAATTAACCACAATACTAATCAATTGTTTATCGCAGCAACCGTCAGCCATAGTGTTAGTGTATTTAACTTGAATCAAGATGGAAAACCAATACTGTCACAGCGAATTCATGCAAACAAAGATGCAGCCCTTTCAGGTGCGGTTTCTATTGCAACCGATAATACAGGCCAATTTTTGGCTGTCGCAGGTATGAATGGTAAAGCCGTATCTATGTACAAACGCAGTACAGCTGGAAAATTTCACTATTACCAAACGCTAAAACATAAATTTGATATGCCGATTTCTGTGACTTTTGCTGATAACGGCCAATATCTCATTGCAGTAGATGCCATTACTAGCGATATAGTATTGGCTCAAAAAAACCATGAGCAATCATTCGAGATCGTAAAAGTGGTAAGTGAAGCAAAGCATGGCATAAATGGCCTGAATAAAATAACCCTATCAAGAAGCGAAAACACTGTCTTAACTTTTTCTGAGCAAAGCCATCGCATTGATGAATTTCAGCTAAATGGGGCTTCACTCAAGCACTCCAAGAGCCTTACTCCAAGTGGGCTAAAATCAGCCACCGCACTTGAGTTTGTTAGTTCAACCCATGCTATCTCAACATGGGCGAAATCTGATGCAATCGCGGTATTTAAATTAGACGCCAACTAATTTAAATACTAAAAAAGGCAACTTAGGTTGCCTTTTTAAACATATCTAATCTTAACTAAGGTTAAAATTAAAAGTTATAACGAATATTTAGACCAGTATTTTTGTAACTCTTCACGTTTTTGTGGGAAAAATTAAAAGTAAAGCGCTTAGAGAAGTTGTAGTTTAATTGAACTTGATAAAAAGTATTATTTTCTGATTCTGAATCAAATTCCAGACGCTCATAACCTGCACCAACAAGCATGTCTACGGCTTCACTAAATGCAAAGTGATAATTGGCTTCCAACCCATATGCTTTTGTATCATATGAACTTTTATTGCTTCTAATATTATTTGTATATTCAATGTCTGATTTTAATTTCCCATAGTAGGGAGATATTTCAATAGCTTTATCTCCTTCTAACTGCTTTAGAAAACCAAAACCGACATATAACTGACCCAATTCATAATCATCATGATCATCTGAGTCAGATGTTCCTATGTAACTGGCTTTGATTAAAAAGTTTTCTTCTACTTGCTTACTTAACTTTAACCCTAAACCCTTTGGATCAAATCTGGAATCGTCAAACGACACTGTTGCATAGCCAGCCTCAACATAGTCAAAGTTTAAGGTGCTTGCAAAAGCAGATGATGAAATAAGCGAGGTTGCTAGAAGAATTGCACGAATTTTCATTCTTTTCCTTTTAAAATAGCCTTAAAAAATTCGGCGCAATTCTAATGACTTCTTTTTGAAAGTCTAACCCTTTCATGTAATATATTGTAAACAAATTAACGACACGTAAAACTCATTACTAATTCATAAGGTTGGCCCATTGAATCCTCAGCAATACCGCCACCAATCGACATAGCTGCACCCACATCATCAACGGCATTTTCACCTAACACCCAAAGCACTGTACCCGCTGTTTCTACTGCACTGGCGATATTTAAATTCTGTAAGTATGCTTCTTCAGGCATGCTGCCAACATAAGTAATATTTTCATTCAGTACGTATGCTTTTTTATCTTGCTCATCACAAAAGTGTTTTGACTGTTTTAATGCTTCATTACCAGCTTCAGATTTTGTTTGTGCAGTGAGCTTTACATAGTGTTCGCCACTGTCAGAAGGACGCACATTATTGTGGTGCGCACACGCGGTTAATAGAGTCGCTAAAGAAAGTGAGATTAGTGTCTTCGCTGCATTCATCGTAAGTGCCTAAAGTATTTGTTTTTGATGAGTCTAAGTTAGCGCGATTACCTGTGAGAGTCCGTCAAATGTCGTGAAAAGTTGTAGAAAAGTGTAAAGAACTAAACTTTAGCAATAAAAATAAAAGTATCAGATTTACAATATTCATAAATAGTTTATGCAAAAAACCTCTGTTATGTTTCTTACTCGTTTTTATTTATTTCTTTGTTTAGATTCCCTACTCATACGTGCTTTTTAAAGGCAAAGTTTAAATTTGCATTGTCTCTGATAATCCCTAGAATGCGCCGCTCAATTGACTGACAGGTTATTACGAGGTTTTCATGTCAAAGTCTTCTCTATTAACGCTTGGGTTTATGACCTTTGCGTTATTTTTAGGTGCGGGTAACGTTATTTTTCCGCCACAATTAGGCCAAGGTTCAGGTGAGTTTTTCTGGCCAGCAACCATAGGTTTTTTAATCACCGCAGTGGGATTACCTGCCCTCACCCTTATTGCCATCGGCTACATGGGCGGTAGTGAGGCGCTGACAAACAAACTACCACGCGCAGGCCATTTACTATTTTGGGGTGTATTGTTTCTATCAATTGGCCCGCTATTTTCATTGCCAAGAACATTTAGCGTGTCATTTGAGTTTATTGCCAAACCATTTTTCGCCGACTGGGCTTTATTGCCGTTTTCTTTAGTGATGGCTGCAACCACGCTTTTCTTTGCCCTTAGCCCTGGCAAGCTAATGGATAGAATTGGTAAAATCCTAACGCCCGTTTTATTACTGATGCTGTTATTTATCGCAATCAGTGCATTCTTATACCCGCACGGACAACTCGAAAACACCGCTGAGCAATATCAATCTTTCGCCATTGCCTCTGGTCTATCAGAAGGTTATATGACTATGGATGTGCTAGGTGCTGTGGGCTTCGGCTGGCTAGTGATCAATGCACTTAAAAGTGCAGCCCCTAATGCGCCTGTTGTGCCTAACCTAATAAAAATAGTGCTGATTTCTAGTGTTGCGATGTGTTTCGTTTATATCGCAATTGCTTTTGTGGGTGCCAATTACGGCATTGTTGAAAGCAATGGTGGTGCGCTGCTATCAAATTACATGAATTGGATCTATGGCACGCCAGGCGTCTTATTAATGGGTATAATTGTAACACTTGCTTGTTTGACTACAGCCATAGGTTTGACCTGTGCCTGCGCAGAATTTACTAGCCAAAACTTCAAAAGCATTAACTACAAAGCAAGTACGATTACGATTGTCGCCATTACAACATTGGTAGCTAATTTAGGCTTAGACCTGCTGATTGCTATTACATTGCCACTCGTTGTCGTACTTCACCCTGTTGCTATCAGTATTATTCTATTGGGTCTATTCTATCTGAAGCGCCCTTTAAATGGCTTGGTTTACAGTTTAACCATTGCAGCCGCGATCACCGGCGGTATCATTGATGCGCTCAAGATCCTTGGCAATATGCCAGAGCAACTGCATAATATTTTTGTAAATTACTTACCTTTATATCAATACAATGCTGGCTGGATTGTGCCGACATTAGTCGTTTTTGCAGTTGCAAATATGCTATTCCAAAGCAGAGAAAAAGCTGCTCAGGCAACCGCTTAGCCTAATCTAAGACCAACTATTTATAAAAAGTAATATTATTTTACAATTTATATACGCAAAAGTTGGTCTTCTCATTTTTCATTCTGTTTTTCTCTATATAATGCCACCAGCAAAAACAGGGAAAAGAAATGAAAAGAATAAAACATACACTTAAAACATGGTTAAAGCGCTCCCCCGTTACCATCGCTCTTTCAAGTGCCTTTGTATTACCAAACACCTTTGCAGCCCAAATCGATGGGATACTCGACGAAGTTCAATGGCAAAACGCTCAGGTTATCAATTTAGATAAAACTACCAGTCCATTCACCCTTGCCCAAGCTGATAAGCAAACTCAGGTAAAATACTTCTCTAGCGAAGAAGGTATACACGTTGCCGTTATTGCCACGCAAGCACTCGGTGAGCAAACCTCGATGCGTACCGCGCGTGACAGTGATTTAGAAAGTGACTTTATTGAACTTATTATCGATTTTGATAATGGTAAAAACACCGCTTATGGCTTTGCGCTAGGAAATGGTGGTTCAATGCGCGACGGTATTTGGCAAAACAATAACAATTTCAAAAGTGATTGGGATGGCACCTGGTTTGGTAAAACCAGCCAAACTGACACAGGCTGGATCGCTGAATATTTGATCCCTTGGAACGTTGCACCAATGGCGAAAATCGACGGTAACGATCGTCAAATGGGCATTTACGTTCGACGTCATGATGTAAAATCGAACAAAAGCTACAGTCATGCACCAACCTCATCGAGTCAGCCCGACTTTTTGCGTGAATTCAGTCAAATTAAGGTCGCTAACCACGCTAGCTCATCTTTAGATATTTTCGCTTCTGCAACATATCAAAACGATATGCTTAACGACACTGACGACAGCAATATTGGCATAGATATCTTCTGGCGTCCGGATGCAAGCCAACAATTAAGTGTGGCATTAAACCCTGACTTTGGTCAGGTAGAATCTGATGGCTTAGTCGTTAACTTTTCACCATTCGAAACTTTTTTTGCTGAGCGTCGCCCTTTCTTCACAGAAAACCAAGCCTTATTCGATATTCAAGGTAATGCCGGTATGCGCCTAGTTCACACTCGTCGAATTGGTGTTTATGGCGATATTGATGCCGCTGTTAAATATACGTCTAATGGTCAGAATAATGATTTTGGCGTGATGGCAGTATTTGAAGATGACGGTCATTTTAACGACAAAGAATCAAACAAATTTGCTACAGCTAGAGCCCAGCATCGTTTTGAGGACTCTCAGGTTGGCTACCTAGTTACCTATGCAGACAAAGCCACCCAAGGTCGAGAGTCTCAGGTTCACAGTATCGATTACCGTACTGACGTGTCTGATACATTGCAAATTCGTGCACAAATAAACGGCAGTTTTGTTGATTCTGACAAACATAAAGATCAGGTTGATGGTTATGGTGCATGGCTGAACTTTGTGCATAAATTCAGTGATAACTGGCAACAACGCTTAAACTTCACGGTTTACGATGAAGAGTTTCAAGTCAATGATTTAGGCTTTTTATCACGCTCAGATTTACAACGTGTTTGGTATAACAACGAACGTTACTTCACCGATTTTGATGAAAGCAGTAGCTTAAAACAGCGTCGCGTTGAAGGGTACTTTATGCGAGATCACAACAGTGATGGCGATCATCTAAGAACTGAAATCGGAATAACAGGTACCGAAGAGTACAAAGACAGTGCTTTCTGGTTCTGGCGTTTCGACTATACGTCTTCAGGCCTTGATGACAGAACAACCCGAGGCAATGGCGACTTTAATTTAGGTTCAGGCCGTGAGTTTTTCACTGAGTACAACTTTGGTAGCCAGAACAAATTCCGTCACCATGTGGCTTTTGGTCTACAAAGTTATGACCGTGAAGGCGATGGTGGCCGTTTCCACTATCACCCAAGCTACTACTTCACCGATAAGTACCGTGTGTCATGGAGTTTATGGGCTGTACAGCAAAAGCAAAGCTTATATTGGATAGACAACCAGTTGGCGCGATATGACTACAAACAATTAGAAAACAGCTTAGACTTTGACGCAACCATCGATGACAAGCAAGAAGTTCGAGTACGTTTCCAGTGGGTTAGTGTAACGGGTAAAAATGGTAACCAGTTTGCCATTAATGAGCATGGCGACTTATACGATGCCAACACCCAAGTAAGTGACTTTTCTCGTTCAACGACGCGACTTCAAATACGCTACCGTTATGAGATTGCTCCACTTTCAAACATCTATTTGGTGTATAGCCGTGGCGGACAATCTATCGATGATTTAGATCAGAGTAACTTCTCGCTATTCAAAGAGGGCTGGGACAATCGTACCGGCGACAACTTTGTAGCGAAAATTCGCTACCGCTTCTAAAAGATGCTCTATATTCCCCAAAGCACCTAGCTTGTAGGCATTCGGTGTTTTGGGGCTCTCACTATCAAAAGTAACTTGTGACATAGATTTTCGTCCCTATTTCAGTGTATTATTCATTTTTTAAAAATAATGAAGATATGAAATGGATTTATTCAAACCCGCTCTGTTAACCACTTTGCTATTTAGTGCTAACGGTTTCGCCACACAAACTGTTGATCAAAGAAGTTTATCTGTTGAGCTCACAAAAACCGCGGCAATGTTAAATAAAAATGGGCCTGTGATGTTAGATGAAGAAACGCGATTAGACTCGGTTGCGACATTCAAAAACTATATCATCTATAACAACACCATGGTGAATTACAGCGTCGAGCAATTAGACCCCAATCAATTTACAACGCTGCTTCAAGATATTGTAATTAAACCTCTTTGCAGCAATAAAGATTTAAAAGCATTTCAAGACTATGGCGTGACTATGGTTTATCGCTATCTTGATAAATCAGGTAATTTCATCAGCGAATTATCAAAAGATATGTCAACCTGCCCATAAGTTTATACTGCAGCAAAGTGTTTAAACGTTAATAACAGAAAGATAAGTGCATAAAAACATCTTATCTTTTTGTTTTCGTCTCATCCCATTCCTTACGATTTAAATTCTGACTATACTCAATCAATAACTCTGCCTTTAATGAGTGAGCTTTATATTGCGACTGAGTATTCGTCTTTTCCTATTGCTATTCAGCCTTAACGTGTTTGCACAATGTGACAAAGACAAAACTGTGCACGTTGGTATTGGTGCAACCTGGCCACCCTATGTGATGTATCAACAAGACAGAGCCTTTGGACTAGAAGTCGATATAAGCAGAAAAGTATTTCAAAAGGCTGGATATTGCGTTGAATTTGTCAGGTTGCCGACCACTGACAGAGCTATAAAAGAACTCAGTATTGGCTTAGTTGATGCACTTCCCTCTTCAAGTTTTAACCAAGAACGAGAAAAGATCGCCGCCTTTTCAGCGCCATACCGACGTGAAAGAATGCGATTATTCACGCACCTCCCAATTGAACCTATCGACAACTTAGAAGCCTTATTCGAGCAAAGAATGTCATTTGTGATTAACCCTGGGGCATTTTATGGCGATGAATTTGATGGGCATTTTCAAAAACCAGAAAATAAACCGCTGTTTGCTTTTGTGAAGAGCATTAAACAGCGCATGAGCATGGTGCATCTAAAAAGAGTGGAATTTTTGGTTGAAGATGAAATGGCCGGGCTTTACTACTTCTCTACGTACCAAGGCGGTAATATTCTACTTCACCCTTATGTCATCAATGATAACCCCATTCACTTTATGCTTAATCGTGAGCGGTTTACAGAACAAGACATCGATAAAATCAATGGTGCAATTGAGAAGCTAGAAAAAGATATTGGTTTAATTATTGAGCGCTATAGCACATCTTCGTCTACACTAAGTTTAAGTCAGATCAAATAGTCATTGTTGTTGCGATTTTGACTTTCTATACCAAGTAGTAAATATGAATTTTCCTATTTCCTTTGCAAGATAAAAGGGGGTAGCCAGAAGTGCGCTAACCCCTTTGTTTCATGCGAATAAAAAGCTTTAAGCGAATAAATAGCTTTTTGCTAATAAGAACCCGCCTTTTAGACTATCCTCTATTTTGCCTCGCCGGATAAAACACATAACTGCCCACAAGTGTTGCCGCCAGCATAAATATCGCGCCGTCATGAACTTGGCTATTAAAGGTATATCTAAATAATGCCAACAAACCGAAATAAGCTATGGTCGAATATTGCAACCAGTGCCAGCCTCGATTTACCTTAGGATCTTTCTGAGACGCAACTAGATAGCGACCAAGCCATAAGCCTATTTGCGATGACAATAACACTAATCCGCCAACCACAAAAAACGACAGCCAAACCAATGATTCTGGCCAATTGATGATCTGCGCCGATTTCGCTGGTCCTGACCAAAGCGCATCCCAACTCACAGCGATGATCAACGCCCATGAAATTGCTTTATGCGTAAAGCTGGCCTCCTCACCTTCGTGATAGTCTTGCAATTCTTGATACAGAAAATAAGCAATAAACGCGAAAGCAACTAAACCAATAATAGGGCTAATGCTCGGTAGCCATTTCAAACCAAAATAACTCAGCATATAACCAAACATCGGAAACAAAGTATGGGTTGCTGTTACACCGACAACCCAGCGATTTTTAACTGAGCTAACACTTAGCTGTTTAGCATAAATAGCCGTAACAATGGCCACATCTAAACCGATTGCTAAGCCCATTAAAATACAGGCTAAAATAAATTCCCAGATCAAAGTCATACCGCCCCCAGTACCACTTAAAATGCATTTAAGGTTTGAGTGATCCCCGTTTCTTGGTCCACTTCTACCTGCTTATGCATCACATCATCTAATGGTTTTACTATCGGCGCTTTACCATGAATGTAACTTTGTTCATCCACTATCACTTTATACGCTTTATTTAATTCAAGCGCGCGAGACTTAGAAGGCAAAAGCAAATAAGAGATGTCTTGCTGTAAACGTGCAAATGCTGCTGGCTTTGGCTTACCCTCTTGGTCAAAAAACTTGGCTTTGACTTCATGGTTAGCTCTAAACTCATCCCCTGTTGGGTTATTCATTAAGTAATAGCTGTATTCTGGTTGTCCGTCTGTTTCACGAATTCTGTCAGGCGTACCTGCAAATGACTTTTGTTGCCAGTGATACCAGCCTTTTTGAAAGCTCTCTGTTGGTAACTTTCGATAGAAAGACACGTTTGAGTCCATCAACACGCCCATCCCACTGTGACACCCCACACATGATGCCTGCTCTTCAAAGGTCTGTGGTCTCAGTGCACCCCGTTTATCTTCAATAAAGCCTTGGTAAGTCCAGCCTTGTGCAACGGTTAAGCCTTCTTCTGCGCTACCGCGAAGCAACTTGGTTCTATCCGGAAAGTCATAACGTTCTTTGATTTCTTTCTCGACCAGCTCTTCTAGCTGGTAATAATTCATCCAAAACTGTTTTTTCGCGTAGCGTAATTCTTTCATACGCGCTGACATGGCAACATCATCGTTCTCGTCTAGGTCTAGGTAACGAACAGAGTGTAAGAACTCCGTGCCTTCAGGGAAGAGTTTCGCCGCAAGATGCACCTTTTTTTCAGCCAATTGCTGCTTTGCTTGGCCGACATAACTCATAAACTTACCGTCACGCGGTGCCCATTCGTAGCGCACTAGGTTCGCAGTGGTTAATTCACCATTTTTATCTAGGTCAACACCAAGGTGCGCTTCATCAACGGGTTCTATTTGAATATCTTGCTCTTTGATCAACGCTTCAACAATGGCTAAATTCACCGTATAAACGGTTAAATCAAATTGTCCCTGCTCGTTGTTTCGAAATGCTGGCGCCAAACGAATACTGACATCGTCGGTTGACCCATTGGTTGGCATGAAGCCTCCAGGCAAAGGGTAGTAGGCGTATGTACGCCAGCCCGTGTAATCACCCTCTGGGGTTTTATCAAAACCTTGATGGTCATAATTAAAATAGCTATCAGGAACATAGCCATCCCATTGACCATTATTATTCGAATCGTATTTGCTTTGGTTTTTTTCTAAATGATCTGCCAGCGCTAATTTACCTTCAAGTGTGAAATAATTACTCTCTCTGACATAGGCTAGAATTTCATCGTCTGTAATTCGTCCGACCTCAGTCGTGCGGTCTTTGAACATGTTCAACCACGGGTTTTTCGCTGCTTCACCCGGAAAGCTATAGCTCAACTGCACATCAGAATCATTTAAAAAGTTTGGACGTTTGCTGTCGGTATGACAGGCAAAACACGAGTTATTCACCTGTCCGTTAGTAGATACTGGTTTGGTATAACATTGAGCTGGAATATATGGAGAAAGATGAGAAAGCGTGTCAATCTTAAACTGTTCAGCAGCACTTGCTTGTGCATTTTCAGATAGGTAAAAAGACGCCGCCCCTAAAACGACCAGTCCAACAACACTATAAGCTAGATGTGTTTTCTGCATTGGGAAAACTCCAAAATACATTTATATCGCATGAATTTAAGAAGCCACTTGATAAGGCTTATACCAATTGCATTAAACTGCTAGTCTATTATCGCGATAGGAAAAAATGTCAATAACGAGGATGAAAGTTCGATATATAGTTGTTCTATATTAGAAATTTCAGACGAAGTTAGTGACATTTTTAGCTCGCTAGAATGATTAGTTAGTTAATAAAATTAGTATTTCGTGGCTATTTATTGAGAGTCGTGATTACTCAGCTTTTGCAGGGAAAGGACCTACATAACCTGTATAAGCACGGTTTTCACCAGTGTTAGTACTCATGTCTCTATCAGATTCACCGTATGGGTGCTGAACGACTGACATCAAATAAGCCCAACCATTGATGTTTGGATACCAATAAGGCGACGTTGTCTCTGCGCCATAAGGTGTAGTTTGAATACGCGTTAGGGTTTCTTTGTCGAAATCGTACGCCCAAATCACATCGTTCTGGTGACCACTACCTGTATCTTCACCAATGATCAGCGTGTTATGGCCCGACATGTAAGTCACGTTATCAGGGTTCGCAAGACTGTCTATGTGACACTTATTTTGTGCGTTATCAAATGCTTCTGGGTTTTTCTGAATTGTGCTTTCAGGGCCATAACCTGTATATGCTGGAATACCTTGAATTAAACCTGAGATATTCGTTGCTACATACTCAGAGCCAATTTCTGCATTTGCAGCAACATCTAACTGATAAACACCGCCGCATTTGTTATAACCGTCGAGTTTAATGTCGTTGCTACCACCGATGTCGTATGCATCATTTTCAACACCGCCCTTCTTACCGTCTTCCATGCCACGCTCGATTGCCGACATAGCTAGGTAAAGTTTGCCCTTGTCTTCAGCGAACGTAATACCTTCTTCTTTACGAAGCTCAGTTGTAGCACCCATCATTGCAGCGTAGCGACGTGTTTCTAAACGAGACGCCACTTTGTCCATACCTTCAATCAGTTGCAAACACTCTTGACCGTTACCACCCGCATTGATTGACGTAAATTCAGCAGAACACTTGCCATCAACAGGCTCTTCAGTCATGAAGATGTCATTGAAAGTAACTTTTTTATTGCCACGAACATATGGCTCGATTTCAGCAGACGTTGCGTGACCTAGATTGATCCAAGTAAGGTCTGCAGCTCCCATGCCCTCAGCACTTGTTTGATTCCACTTCATTGCGTACATAGTACCAGCCGATAAATCACCTTCTTTATCTGCTAAGAACATGTATAAACCAACGTTTGTACCATCGTCTGTAAGATAAACAGTTTTTTGGTCAGGCATCACGTATTCTAACTCGTACGCTAAACGACCAATTGAATAGTGCTTAGTTAACTCAGAATCAGGTACTGTTTTAGATGCATCAACTGCAATTTCGATTGGCCAACCGTAGAAGTAAGGGTTCCAATCTGCATCATTGCCACCTAAATAAGCAACCATACTTGAGCTTGGCGTCGTATTACGTGCATTCGGCTCATATTCTTCAGACGCTAAATGAGTATTCCATGGTGTAACTGAACCCGCACAATGTACCCAACCACCATCAATATCTGACATATCTAACTGCCACATATCTTTAACGGTTAATTCGCCGTTTTGTTTGTTCTGGTTTAGTTCCATTAAGAACATCGCACCCGGGCGAGATTCCATTTGTGACACAGAGAATAAACGGTCGCCAATGGGTAATAGAGACGTGAATTCGTTTGAATTAACTACAATACGCTCGCCATCTTCAGTGAAAAAAGGCTGACCGTCTTTGTCGATTAGCTGACCGAATACGGTATCGCCATATTGGTCGCCAGAGCGCGCTAAGATGTTATAAGAAGCATTAATCTGTTGAACAGAGTCACCGTTTACCGCCTTAGCCTGACCAGTCATGATCTGACGCTTTTCAAAGTTCGTTTCAGGTGCTGCAACTGGGTCAAACTTAATTTGTGCGCCTGCTGCTAGCATTGCTGATGTACGTGCTGCTGCGCTACACATAGTTGTAGAGCTTTGTACTTCGCCTGACTCTAATGTGCCGTTACCGTTTGCATCAACACCCGCATCAATGCGTGTTGCACCGTCAGTACAATCAGCACTTTCGCCAAGCTCAACTAAGTTAATCAGCGCAACGTTTCCGTTTTCACCTACTTCACCTTGCACACCTTGTTGACCCGTTTCACCTTGTGGACCTTGCGCGCCCTGCGCACCGTCATCACCGTCGATACATCCTGATAATGCAACCAAAATACTGAGTGTGAGCGCACTGAGCTTTAATCCATTCGTTTTCATTTTTTTACCTTGCTACGTTGTTTGTTGGGTTTAAAACGCAGGCTAGAATAGAGGCTCTATTTTAAAGTTAGGCTAAATATCAGTGACAGTTCAATGACTTAAATACTCAATTTCTATTACAACCGTCATCTAAGAAAAGCGTATTTCTACATTAGAAAAACAACATAAAACGAATGGAAGACCAAGCATTTACTGACTTTAACAAAATAAAAAAAGAGGCGATTTAGCCTCTTTCTTACCGTTTCACAAAATGACAGATGTCTTTAAAAGGTCATACTAATGCCAATTGATGGCAGCGGCATATCAGGAAATTGATAGTCTTTTTCAAACTCAGTGTAAGCTGCGTTATATTCCAGCTCTTGCACTGCTCTTGAGCCATACACGTTTAACACTTCAATATACAAGTTGGTGTCTAAGCCAAACCACTCGGTTTTATAGTCTGCGCGAATATCTAACCGATGATAGTTACCCCACTGTTCAGCGTTAAACTCGCCGTAGTTTGGTACATAGAATAACGGCTCATTTGTGGCGCTGTTTGGTTCAACATAAGGCGTTGCAGAGTTTACTTGCGTGTATCTTCGGCCACTTTGGAAGCGCCACTTCGCGCCTATTTGCCAGTTTTCGTCCCACTTGTAGTCAAGTACGATATTTGCCACCCAAGGCAAATCAAATTCAGAGTTAAATTTTTGCTGCGTCAGCGGGTTGTCTCGCTCAGTTTTACTGTAGGCAATGCTCGCCCAACCAAACCAATCATCTGAAAGCTGCTTATTCACCAAAAGCTCAATACCGTAGGCTGTGCCACTGGCAACATCTTCAAATCGAGTAAAACCAGACACATCTTGGGCTAATGAGCGCTTTTGCGCATTCGGGTTTGCAACTACTAGGTTATCAAGCGCTTTATAGAACAGCTCTGTTTTCATGCTTAACCCGTCATCAAGGGTCGATTCAAGATTGAGTACAATGTGAGTTGCCTCACTGGCTTCGAGCTCAGTATTACCATAGCCTTCAATAAGGTATTGATAATCATCAATCAATGTATGGTGTATACCAGCGCTTAAATTCAATTTATGTGCGTCGTTTAAGCGATACCCCAAACGTGCACGTGGCTCCAGATAAGTTTGACTGTTGTTATTAGTACCAATTAGCGCAACACCCACTTGATAGTCCCAATTTGCACTTAAGTCACCGTTCGCCGAAACATAAGCGTGATACTGCTCAAATTTTAATGTGCCTTCTTCGGCAAACATATCGCTAAAATAACTCGGTGGGCACACTTCAAACTCTAAGTTACAAGGTAATAGACGCCCACTACTGACATAATCGACTTCCGTCGATTGCACCTTGGCGCCAAATAGCACGTCAACGTCTTCTCCTTGATACTGACTGTCAGCCTTTAAAATTACTTTGGTGATGTCGGCATCCCAACGAAACACATCCCCTTCTCGCTCTTGTTGGTTTTGCGTCAGTAAATTTAAGCTGGTGGTGGTTTCGAAATCACCATTAAAGTTCTGCCAACTTATTGCTTGGCTATGAAAATACGTTTGATAACGTTCGCCCGATGCCAAGTCTGGGTTTTTGCCTATGTCTCTGCCATCCGCATCGAAGGCTATTTCGATGTAATCTTTCGCACCACTGGCGGTCGCTCTGATCACATTGTTGTCGTCTAAATCCCAAATCAGTTTGGCTTGGTAGTCTCGATTTCGAGGTGGTACCGCAAAAGAAAAGTCTTCATCTTCAATAAAGTTATCGACATAGGTATGCACTAAACTCTCTCTAAAAGACACATAAAAAGCTGCATTATTTGCAATGGCTTGCTCGTACAAAAAGCCACTTCTAAAGAAACTTAAATCTAAAACATTGATTGGGTTATCTGCATCAGGATCTCTCAGCTCTGTTAAAATCACACCGCCATTTGCATTGGCGTATTGGCTCGACCACGCACCTGTTTTTAACTCAAAGCTTTCAATTAACAAGGGATTGTAGACACTGATCCCATCATTGTGAAACACATAGCCCATCTCAAGTCCGTCAGTTAAGTATAAATTGTCACTCACAGAGCTGCCGCGAATGGCCGGCTGAGCAACTGGACCACCTGTACTGGGCGTTGCTAATACCACACCAGGTAAGGCTTCAAGACCTTTTAATGGGTCGTTACCCGTACCGGGTAAAGACAATAACTTACCAGAACTGATTTTTATGCCGTCAGGCTTAGAAGCCACCACAGTAATACTTTCTATATTTGTTTTGTCGTTGTCATTGTTATTTTGCGTATTAGCTAAAGCGTTTGTCGCGAAGGTTCCAACTAAAACAGCTAAGGTGGATTTAATAAAAGTCATTTTTGCATCCTCAATATGCGTTTATTTAATGACAGTAATTTACGCTGTTGTTGCTTTCTGGTTTAATTAAGCCATTGATTTATGTATGAATGGGCAGTTTTTTGTATGAATGGGCAATTTCCAATTGGTTCCATTAGCCCTTGGCGCTACTTTGCTTGTATTGGCTTCTTTTTAGCATGCCTTTTAAGTATCTCAGATGATGACAATGCACTGCCCCATTGGCTAAATTTTGTCGTTTGGCAAGTGCAAGTGTTCTCTGGTTTGGCGTTTTTCATTGCCACACACACCTTAATGAAAGGCGTATTAGCAAGACAAAACGATCTGGTTAAACTGGCCATCAGCTCAGTGATAGCGGTGACTATTTATGTGCCATTTTCTTTATTGCGCGACGTATATATAGAGCATGAAACCGCGTATACCTTATATGCCCTGTTTGAAGAGTGGCAAAATATGGCACCCGCGGCACTCATTTCATGGGTGGCGATAAACTTACCTTGGCTAAGTGGCTTTCAGATAAAACGCACTGACAACACGACTTCCTCGTCACAAGAAGACACTCAAACCATTGATAATATTGCTAATAAAAATAAAAGCAAGACGATTGAGCCTTTAATGGTTAACCCTGATATTCCCGAGCCTACAGTTGAGCCACAAGACAATTCAACTACACAGCCAGAGCATGACTTTTTAAAAATCGCAAAAATAGGCAACATAGACTCACTCATTTGCCTAAAAGCAGAACTGCATTATTTGAAAGTCGTTACAGAGCAAGAACAACACCTGATCTTATACAACTTAAAAGATGCCATTGAAGCACTCTCGAATATCGACAAAAAACTAAGTGAAGGGCAAACTCACCGAAGTTATTGGGTGAACTCCAATCATGCAGAAAAGTTACTCAGAAAGAATCGCGAAGGCGAATTGGTGTTATCAAATCAGGATAAAGTGCCCGTGAGTCGAGCGAATATGAAGAAGGTTAAGGGATGGTTTGAGTAGTGTTTATGATTAATTTGAACTATTAAACAAAATTAATGTTGCCTTGTTTAGTTCAATGTTCTTATTAATATTATTTTAAAAGGGCACTAAAGTAAGTCATGTAAAGTACACAACTTACATCTTAGCTTATACAAATGGAGTATTATTTTTATACTAAAGGTTCTGCTTCTTTCTTCTTAACAAAAACTTTTCTCAAAAGGCTAGGTCTCTTCTTCTTTTCATGAAAATCGATCAGAAATTCATGCTCTTCTGAAACTAACTTTAAGAAATAATTTTTCATTAACTCAAAGAATTTATCAACGAATTTTTTATCTGAACATTTTAGTACTTCTGATAATGGAACCTTAATATTATCATCTGGTTCTTTCTTATCTTTGTTCAAGTCCTTAAGTTTTTTTAGATATTCAAAGTATATTGAACTCTGAATTAGACAACTCAAAATAGGTCTTGTTAATTTTAAGTAAAAAAATGAACTTTTCTCATCATCTACAGAAAGATTCATTCCTAAACTAACAGTTAGCGTATTTCCACTTGCTTTTCTCTCAATGTTGTTAAAAGGAATACTAATACTGTCTATGATTTTATTCAGGCCAATCATCATTGTTCTATTGTCTATGCAAGTAGTTACTTTATCAGCATTAAACATTTCTTTAAAACAAGCTATATAATAATTTTCTACATAATCATTTCTGTCTACACTAGACAAAAATTTTAACACTCCTTCATACCTTTTTTCTTCTTGGGCAAATTTTACAGAGCTATAAAACTCTTTTTTATCTTCCTCTGACTGTTCTGAAATAAAAACAGCTGTATAAAACTCTTGAAGTGTTTTGTGTGAGAATGTGATCTGATCGTACCCGTCACTACATAAAATGCCAGTACATTTTTTTATGATTTCTACTAGACTTTGAGGCTCTATATCTTCTTGACATTCACTCTCTAATGCTATCTGCATATATTCAGAAGCTTCTCTAGCACTAAAATTACTCTTATTATCACTGAAGGAGCTGAAACAAAATGCACAAAAAACGTCTTCGATTTGATGATCGTTTAATGGTATGTCGATACCCCTATCAATCCTTTTTCCAGCTTTCAAAGAATCATGATGAGTGAGAAGAGTTGTAAATATTTTTTTGTAAAAATCTGACAGACTATCCGGGATTTTTGACCATGTTCTGTATGTCATGAATAATAATATTGCCAAAATTGGAGTTCTAGCAATTTGTTGAATGCTAGGGTATTTCTCAATCTGCTCCATAGCCTCTTTGGTTTTTTCTTTATTATTACCAGATATATTTAAATAAAGTTGTTTGATATGCTCCATTTCAAGATCTAACACAGTATAATTACTAATAAATGGCTCAGTCGTAATTATAGTTTCAGGTCTACTGGTTACGATAATGGTAGCTTTTGGAAATGCCCTAGATAGATCTTTAATTGTTATTAATGCCTCATCATGTTTAGATGGATGAATCTCATCAAACCCATCTAAAAATATCTTTACATAACCATATCTTAAAAGCCTCTCCACACCTTTCTCAGATATTTTAAGGTTGTGACGAATAAACCATTTTGATAGTTGCTCTAATAATGTTTTGTCTGTCTCTAGATATTTCAACTCAAAAAAAACCGGAATACAGTTTCCTTGAGTTATCTCGTTTAAAAGCATTTTCCTTAAGAAAGTAGATTTCCCTTGTCCTGCTTTTCCTATGATGTTGGTAATACCCTCACTATAATAACTTAGGTTTGATATCTCATATCTATCATGGTCACCATTACTTGGACGCATAAACAAAGGAACATATACATCATTTATGAACACATCTTTATCACTTGAATAGAGTGTTCTTATATTTACATATTCATCACAAGAAGAACAAAAGCGCCTTAATTCAATATCACTAAATGATGCTTCAAATTCATCTACAACTTTATTCCAGCCAAGATCTACAAACTTTTTAACTATACCTGAAGTTAATGTTGTTAAACCTTTAATTGCTAGTGTTTCAATTACAGCCATAAAAAATTTTTCCTTATTTTTTGCGAAACCCAATATCAATAATTAAAAACACGAGTAATTTGTATTTTTCCGTATAAGGGTTTAATAAATTTTTAAAATGCTTTTACCAAATTAACCAAGTCATTGCCATTTTTATTATTTTTTAATATGAAAAATAATAAAAATAGCCTTATTAAGTAGATAAATTTTACTTTTATAAAATCGTTTCCAGCACTACAAAAAAGGCATGAAGCGCTCACCTCATGCCTTTATCACTTTAAATATTTCTAAACATCAAACCCAACGCTAAGCATTACTCACTTTAGTAAGCTGCTTTTTCTTTTGCAGCATCACAAATGGGGTTATCACGGCCATTAGAATGAATGCATAGATCATGTGTGTGCCTATGCCGATGGCAAGTGCTATGCAAAACCCTAAACCGAGTAAAATCATTGGGCGGTTTTTCACACTCAGTAATCGCCATGCCGCTAACATGGCCGCGGCGTAAATCACAACAAACACGCCGTTCACCCAGTTAATTAAGTCTTCTAGGTCTTGTTGGCTATAAAATGTGACGATTAAAACCAGTGCAATGACTAGCATAAGCGTGGTGAGCGCGCTTAAAGGCACATTGAATTCGTTTCGTTTTGCCAAATAGCTTGGTAATACGCCCTGCTCAGCGAAGCTACAGATCAAACGGGCAAGGCTAGCGGTATATACGTTAACGGTTGCCAGTCCACCAGCGACGCCTAATACACCGATAATATAATGGCCGTTGTGACCGAATAATTCGCCGAAGAACGCATTGAACAGACCAACCATACTGAGCGATTCGTTGTTCGGATAGGCGATAACTAATAAAGTGCAGGCCACGTAAACGGCACCAACTAATACTGTGCCGATGAGCATCGCTGGGATCATGTCTTTTTCTGGGTTTCTAAAGTCATCCGACAAATGCGACATTGCCTCGACACCTAAGAAGCTCCAAAATGCGATACCCGCAGCACCAAGCATGGCATAGGTATCGAATGAGCTGGAGTTAAAATTGACCGCAGTTGGGTTACTTTTACCAAATAGTAAGATCACCAAAGTTAAAATGATTAGCGTAAGCGCAAATTGCAATTTGGCTGACACTTGAATGCCGCGTAAATTTATTAGCCATAAAAACAGTAAGGTAGAGAGCTGACCTAAAAGTAAAGCTTGCCCTTGTACTGGCACAATTTGCTGCACAAACATAAAGGTCATGACAATGGCAGCAGGTGCGCCAATAGGCACCACACACATAAACATTAAGCCAATCACTCTGCCTGCAACCTTGCCAAATGCTTTTTCGACAAAATACGCTGGCCCTGCCGCATGGGCAAATCGTGCGGCCAATTTTCCAAAAATCAGCGTAACCGGAACAATTGCCAGAGTTAATAGTATCCAAGCATAGAGCGCACTGAACTCTGCTTGTGCCACAGTTAATTGTGGTAATATAAATACCCCTGTGCCTAACAAAGTGGTGGCCATCATGCCCGCCCCTTGCCAGCGCCCGATACCTTGTTTATCTGTTTTCATTTCTCGTTACCCCTTGTTATTATGGGGCTAGTATATAAATGTTATTCATTACATTCTGCGCAATTTCACCTACTTTCAGCACATCAAACCGTCAAAGTGACGGTTTGCCAGCGAAATACCTACAATTCGATTGAGTTAAGTAACTTAGAGGATTTTTATTGAGGATTGGTATGACTATTAAACTGAGTAATATGCCAAAGCTCCCCTGATGGCCCCCATAGGTAAAACACTTTACCCCATCGTTGTTGGCTGATTGGTTCAAACTTAATATCAAAACCCTCTAGTCTTTCAACTCGTTCAAATACTTCTTCAATATCAAGCACCGAAAGCTGCATCATTAAATTTTCAGCAAATTCTTGGTTATAAAATCGCTGTAGAAAGAAAAAGCAGTTGCCATTATCAAACAGAGTTAAGTCTTCAGAAACATACTCCATGTTAAAACCCAACGCTTGATAAAAACGTTTACTTACCGCGTAATCTTTACTCGGTATGAATACTCGAATTTCATCGACTTGCATTTGAATTCCTTGAAATTTTGCTAAATAAACTAATTTTTCACTATGAACCGTGCCTGTAACCTTTACATACATTTTTATCTATAAGCAACGATTTAATCTAAGATCTGCCTTTCTACTTTTTCATAACCAATGCTATTAACAGTCAATACAGAACCGCGGTTCCATTTTTTAAGACAGCTAGGTTAAATCATTGATTGTTAAGTTTGTATAGGTTTGATAAGTTACGAGCGTTATGAAAAATACATTACGCATTTCTAATATTACATCATTCACACCTTGGTGGCGCTCTCAATAGAGCGGCGCAGGATTTTTACATTCTTAAGCTGCTGGTAGGTAGCTTAAGCAATGCGTCTTTTCTGTATCTCCAGTAGCCATTTTTATCTTGGAGATACACAATGAAACAAACAACATCGCAGCAAAAAGAAATTATTTTAACGGGCGATAGAGCCACCGGCCCTTTGCATTTGGGGCATTATGTAGGCTCTCTAAAACAACGTATCCAGCTTCAACATATTCACGAACAAACCATTTTAGTCGCTGATATGCAGGGCTTAACAGATAACGCCCATACACCAAAAAAAGTCAGCGAAAACATTTTAAATGTGGTGGCTGATTATTTGGCTGTGGGTATCGATCCTCTTAAAACCACTATTTGTTTGCAATCGAAACTGCCTGCACTTGCAGAACTTTCGATGTTTTATAGTAATCTGGTCACCATTTCGCGCTTAGAGCGTAACCCAACGGTGAAAAGTGAAATTCAAAGTAAAGCTTTTAATCGCAGTGTTCCCGCAGGGTTTTTAACCTACCCAATTTCGCAAGCTGCGGATATCACCGCGTTTAATGCCACGCTTATTCCGGTGGGAGATGACCAGTTACCTATGCTTGAGCAAACCAATGAAATTGTGAGAAAAATCAATTCACTTGCTGGTAAACCGATTTTAAATGAATGCCGCGCGTTATTAAGTAATGCGCCGCGCTTACCAAGTACCGATGGTAAAAACAAAATGTCTAAAACCATGGGCAACACCATTAATTTGGGCGCAAGTGAAAAAGATATTCGTACCGCGGTAAAGTCGATGTATACCGACCCAAATCACTTGCGAGTTGAAGATCCTGGGCAGGTTGAGGGCAATGTAGTTTTCACTTACCTAGATGCGTTTCACCCTGATACGAATTATATTACTGAACTCAAAAAACAATACCAGCAAGGTGGATTAGGTGACGGAACAACCAAAAAGATTTTAGAAGATTGCTTGCAAACACTCATTTCACCAATTCGAGAAAGGCGTTCCATATATCTTGATGACAAAGCGCAATTAATTGATATTTTAAAAAGAGGTAGCGCCATCGCCGACCAAAAAACGCAACAGGTTTTGTTTGATGTAAAAGAGGTATTTGGTCTTAATCTTTTTTGAAAATGGTATAAAGAATTGACTCGCGCGCACGTGTTCAGCTGCGCGCATTTTATAAGGTCATGACCGTTTTGCCAATTTTTTCATTCATCGATATGCGCAGCTTTCTCCCACTAAAGCGTGGTGTATTCAACTCTATTTTTGCCTTTATTTTTTGCTCTATACATGGCTGAATCTGCTAAATCGTAAAGCTGGTGTGGCTTAATACTTGTCTGGGCTTGATAACACACGACCCCAATACTGGCTGTTAAAGAGATTTCATGTCCTTGGGTAGAACACACTGAAGCGCTTAAAAGTTGCTGAAAGTTCTCTGCACTTTTCATGGCTGAATTTTCGCTATCACTGAGTACTATTATTGCAAACTCCTCCCCACCAACGCGCGCAATAATATCCGTCTCCCGAGAGAACACATTTTTGAGCACTTTAGCAACATGTATTAGGCAGTCATCGCCTGCTGTATGGCTATAACTGTCATTAATTTTTTTAAAGTCATCAATATCACATAATATTAAGCTCACAGCTTGTTTTGTTCGGTTGCTAGTGGCAAACGCCCGACCAAGTTGGTTATTAAACTCTCTGCGATTATATAACCCAGTTAATCCATCAGTAATAGACAAGAGTTCAACTTCTAGAAGCGCAGCTTCAAGTTGCAATTTGTTATTCAAATGCTCGAAGTACTCTTTATGGCTATTTTTCGCAGTGAGTAATAAATAAGGGATATAAAGCGCAAGCGCTAACGCAGCGACATGCAGAGATGGTTGAAACAGAATAATCACGACCAATGTGGGTAATAAACACAGCAAACTACAAAACAGAGCCCTTTTTAAATGCGGGCTAAATTGATGCGCAATCGCAGTAGAAAAGTTAATCGTACTAACTAACCCAAATATAAACGCTGAGCTTAAACCCAACTCATAGACTGTCCAGCTAAAAAAGATTGACCAAGTCACCACACAACAAAAAACGAGCAGCCAGTGCTTTTTTATAAATGCATCTCGTGAATCTTTTGTGTTTTGCGGCGGACGAGCCATTAATCTTGCAATTGCTGTAATTACTAATACGAACATTGCTGCAATAAACGGCATTGATAATGAAGCATAATAATCAGCTAAGAAGCCTGTAATAAGGGTAGATAATACGTAAAAAAGAGGCCCTATTTTAGAGCGCGAGTATAAGTCGTTGCAGAGGTTTTGGCTGGCCAAATTAGTCTTTTTATTTTGCATAAAAACAACTAAGCACTTACATGCGCAATAAAAGTAACAAACATAAAATTGATATACCCCATGGCTTAATCTAAAAATTGCCTTATCAGGGTTAATTAATAGCACCAAAGAACCAAAAATGTAACAACACTGTTGAGTTTTTTGGGATCAAATAAATATCACCACGTTTCTAAGCCTTAAATTTTAACCCTCGCCAATACTTTTAATCTCAGTTTACACAACAAACTCTGCGAAAATGTAAATTAGTTTTTTCTATGCTAATTAAACCAATGTGAAAAGACTGCAATAATTTTGAATAACCAGAAGTTATCCGCTTTCATATAAATGTGGGGCGTGTAAAATCTGAACCTGTTTTGGACAACAAAAAGACCTCTAAAGTGGATAAATTCGACAAACAGATCATTGCAGAATTAAAAAAGAATGCGCGTCAAAGCGTCTCTGCCATTGCCGATACTGTAAGCCTATCTCGCTCTGCCGTGACCGAAAGAATTAAAAAACTCGAACAAAATGGTGTAATTAAAGGCTATCAAGTGCTGCTTAGCGAGTCCCAAAAAGTGGGAGTGTCTGCTTATTTTGAAATACAACACCAATGCGCGCGTTGCTCTGAAGTCGTGCCTTTATTTCAGGCTATTCCAGAAGTGGTTACCTGCCGTGGGATCACGGGTGATATGGATTTATTGGTATTTGTTCAAGCAGAATCTATGCAGCGCTTACACGAAATTCGTGAACATCTTGACGCTCAGCCTGATTTTGTGAAGATAAAAACCCATGTGGTAATGAGTGAGTGGATTGATAACCGAGCAAGCTAGTTCAATCAAGAGTGGTCTTTCATATTAAACTTCAAAACTTCTCATTTTTGTGTCACCTAGACTAAAATTTAGCTAAATTAATTTAAAATTTGGTGATGCATTGTTGTTAATTTTACTGCTAATCGAGCTGATTTTACTCACGCTTATCTTGCTGCCATCAATGGCATTTAGCAGCGACTATTATCTGTTCGATTTACTGAGTAACTTTCAACTTCACTTCTTGTTATTAGCGCTGTTTTTAAGCATTCCCTTGCTGCTAAAGTCGGTAAAAATCGGCGCGATATCCGCAGCTGTTTCAATCCTACTGTTTGCCAGTAACCACCTTTGGTTGTTTAGTAAGGCACAACCTCTAGAAACCGAGTCTTTAAACGAGCCCCTCAAGCTGCACATCGTTCAGGCAAACTTAAGTTACTTCAACCCAGTGCTAAGAACTGCCGTTGAAGAACTAAACTCACTCAATGCCGACTTATATCTTTTTTACGAATTTAACCAAGAGCAAAAGCCGCTATTTCTTGAAATAACAGGTAAACGTTATAAGTTTGGTGATGGTGATTACGATGGCTTTCCTGATGGCATGGGAGTAATTAGTAAATACCCACTTATCAATATAAAAAAGCACAAGATCTTACCAAGGAAAGGCACTGTTATTACCTTGACTTTGCAATTGCCAAAACAAAATCTCGACCTTATTTTATTGCACCCACCCTCACCACGTAACCTTGATAAATGGCAAAAACGCAACGTGTTATTGAGCAGTGTACAACCTTTAGTGGAATTTACTAAAAGTAAACATGTTCTTGTGGCAGGTGACTTTAATACCACACCTTGGTCAAATCATTTTCCACGTCATCACTTGCTGACTCCTTGCTATCAACAAACTGGTATGTATGCATCTTGGCATGCCCATAAGTATTTACATCCTTATGGGTGGTTAACAGGCCTGCCTATCGATCATTGTTTAACAAGTAATTCGATTAAAGTTACTCAATTCAAAACTCATTCACTGCCTGGTAGTGATCACTTAGCACTAGACTACAAAATATCATTAACAGATTAACATTTGACCTTTTGAATCGCGCACGATATAGTTTTGCACGATTCAAAATAAAAAGGTGCTTAGTTTATGTTTTATGATTTGAAAGCGACAAGCTTACAAGGCAAACCAATCAACTTCTCTGACTTTAAAGATAAGGTAGTGTTAATTGTTAATACCGCGAGTGAATGTGGCTTTACTTATCAGTACGAAGGCTTACAAAAACTTCACGAAGAATACGCAAACAAAGGGCTTGTGATCATTGGCTTTCCTTGTAATCAATTTGGCAATCAAGAACCGGGAGATGCCGGCACCATTCAGCAAGGGTGCTTAATTAACTATGGCGTAGACTTTTTGATTAGCGAAAAAGTCGATGTAAATGGTGAGAACGCGCATCCAGTTTTTCAATATTTAAAGTCGAAGAAGACTGGCTTCTTTGGCAAAAACATTAAATGGAATTTCACAAAGTTTTTGATCAATCGTCATGGTGAGGTTGAAAGCCGCTTTGCACCAGTGACCAAACCGCAAGCAATTGCAAATAAGATTGAAAAACTGCTGTAGTGAGTGCAAAAATGCAAAACGATGATTTACTTAAATTAGAAAATCAGTTGTGCTTTCCGCTTTATGCCGCATCTAGGCTGGTAACGCGTCTTTACCAGCCTTTGCTTGAAGCCCATGGCCTGACTTATCCGCAATATATTGTTTTGTTGATCCTCTGGGAGCAAGATGGCTTAACGGTGAGTGACATCGGTGATAAAGCCATGCTCAGCAGTAACACTTTGACACCGCTACTAAAAAGAATGCAGACTGCCAAATTAGTAGAAAGAGCAAGAAGTGAATTTGATGAGCGTAAAGTGATCATAAAACTGACGGAAAAAGGACATGCATTAAAAAACAAAGTTGCTTGTATTCCAATGCAATTACTTGAAAATAGTCAAATCGATATTGAAAAAGCTAAACAACTAAAAAATTTGTTAAACGAACTAATTGGTAAATTAGCATAGTCCCCAATCTAAAAGCTTATTTATGAACCTAACTGTCAAACAAGTCTTCACTGATACTAAACATATTTATCTTAATTTGGCTCAGGCGTATGAAGCTGAATTTTCAAAGATTGTGGGAAAAGCACCCGATGAAAATGGCATTTTCCCTTTAGATACACAATTAAATGAGTCCACTTTTGGCTTTGTTTGTTATGTTGATAACGTACCTGCAGGCATTGCCGCAATATCGCAAAATAGTGAATATGAATTTGAGGTATGTGAGTTTTACATCGTGCCTTATTTCAGAAAACAGAAACTTGGCATGCAGTTTAGTCACAAATTATTTGATTTATTCAAGGGCCATTGGCAAATCAAGCAAATTACAGGCGCAGATTATGCCACGCTATTCTGGCAAGAAACTTTGCGTTGTTATCAAGTAGGTCAGTTTAGCGAAGACTCCTTTTCAGACCCATATTGGGGGAAAGTAACTAGGCAAAGATTCTCAAACCTATAAAGATAAGAAAAAACAATAGTTAAAATAATGAAGGAACATAACTTAATCTACTTATCTGTAAGTATTATCTTAATTGCTTTGGTTGACTCCATAGGCGCATTATTAGGCTTTTGGTCTATTGAAGGCGCTGAAAGAAATCAAATATTAATTTGTGAAAGTCTCATCCTATTCGCATTATTAACAAATAGCTGGCTTATTTATCGAAAAACCATCGCTATCACTCAATACCCTGCACATAAACAAATTGCTTTACTCAGTTTTGGTAGCCTTTTCTTATGCTTATTAGGTGATGTTACCAATTTCAATCTTCCTGAAACCTTTTATCGATATGAAAGCGCCATCAAGCATGACTATTTAGCCGATTCTATTTATTTTTTCTTGCCGGGCTATACCCTACTTTTGCTCGCAGGTATTCGCGCCATCGAATTAAACACCAAAGATAAACGCTTTATCAGATACCCTGTGATCGCTGGCTGTGTGGTAGGTATGATCTCCATGGTTATGATGCATCTTCCTAACACGGGTTGGTTTATCACAATTAGCACAGGTATTTATGCCATGCTGATTGGCGTTGTGGGTTTTACTGGCCTTGCCTTTATCTTATCTTGCGGTGGGTTTGAAGCATCTAAAAGCGAACTCCTGGTCGGCATGGGCTTTATTTTAGCAGCGGTGGCCGATGCAATTATTGGCAACTTTTGGATTTACGGTAATCAAGGTGAAGGATTTTATCCACAAGTCAGATACATTAACTGGATGGTTTATATTGCTTCTCAAAGTCTGGTGATCCATTTACCGCATCTACTTGTAATAAATTCTAAGTATTTCCATGATAAAAACAGCAAGATTACAACCCCGTGACATAACCGAGGCAACAATGAACGACCAGTACCAAGCTAATAATATCTTCGCAAAAATTCTCAAAGGCGAAGCGCCTTGCATTAAAATTTTTGAAGATGACTATACGCTCGCTTTTATGGACATCATGCCACAAAAAGAGGGACATGCTTTGGTTATTCCAAAACAAGCTGCCACAACTATTTATGACCTAACAGATCAAGCAGCGCTAGCATGTATGAAAACAGTACAGAAAGTCGGTAAAGCTGTTGAACAAGCCTTAAATGTACAAGGGACTTCGATTGTACAGCATAATGGCAATGCCGCTGGTCAAACCGTACCTCATTTCCATTTTCATGTAATTCCCGGCTCTCTTCATGGATTAAAAGCACATGCACAAGTTAAAAGTGAACTTGAGCAGATCCAAATAATCGCCGAAAAGATTAAAAAGTTCATCTAAAGCGTTCATTTGCTAAGCAGTTAAAACCGTCTAACCTAGTATGTAGGGCATTATTTTTAAAACAATGAACACTTACTTAGGCGAGATTTTATGTCTCAGCAATCTAGTCCACAGGGGCTCAATCGCTCCATTTATATTGCCATTGTTGTCAGCGGCTTTATTCATGCAGTCACATTTTTCTTAGCTAAATCTTCTTTTTCACAATGGCGCTGGCAGCATGTTCCTTTTCATAGTGCCATTGAGGTATTTGGCGGTGCTATTGCTATTTTTGTATGTTTCTTATTACTGAATTTAGAGAAAAACAAGCGAGGTACCAGCTTTAATATTCCTATTGCTGCTGCAATAGGCGCTATGGGAATTTTAGACATATCACATGCCTTAGTTGAGCCTGGTAAATTGTTTGTATGGTTTCATTCCATAGCAACTTTTTTTGGTGGCATTTTCTTTCTTTTGGTTGTTTTACCATCATTTATACAAACAAGGCTTAAAAGCACGTTTGTTTATCTAGTACTTTGTATTGCCATTTTGCTCGCCGCATTTTCATTTATTTACCCACAACTTGTTCCAGAAATGGTGATAGATGGCCGATTCTCAACCTTTGCAATCATGCTCAATACCGTCGGTGGCACCTGTTTACTAATTGCATCAGTAAAACTGTATTACAGTTATAGACAAGACAAAAAAACAGACGACCTCCTTTTTATTTTGCATTGCTCTATGTTTGGCCTTGCAGCCATCATGTTTCAGCAATCATTTTTGTGGGATCTATCATGGTGGGGATGGCACTTGCTACGTCTTTTAGCCTACGGTGTTGCACTCTGGTTTGCCCTTTTGAATGAAAAGTATTTATTTGCGCAATTAAAACACTCCGTAGATAGAGCCGAGAAGCATGTCGAGATCACAGAAAAACAACAAGCAGCCATTCTTAGTAGCTTAAATGATGCTATCGTGGTGGTAGATCGATTTAGCAAAATTAAGCTTTTTTCAGCCAGTGCCGAATTAATGTTTAAAATACCTAAAGAAGAAGCGTTGAAAATAAACTGCAATCAAATAATGGCATGCTCACAACACGCAAACATTATTTCTGCTTTTGAAGATGTCTTGTCCCATCAAAAAGCCCCTGACCATAAAGTAAAGCTCTCTGGCATTAAAAAAAATAACAATGTATTTCCATTAGATGTTGCAGTAACAAAACTTGATTTAGAGGGCGAATTACACTTTATTGCTGTTATTAGAGATATATCTGTGGAGGTTGAACAAAAAAGAAAATTAAAACAAGCAGTCAAAGATGCTCAGTCTGCAAATATAGCAAAAAGTGCTTTTTTGGCAAATACCAGTCACGAAATTAGAACGCCAATGCATGGGTTATATGGAAACCTTCAGCTACTTAGAGATTTAAACTTACCCCCGACAGCGCATCAGTATGTCCACAGTGCAATAAGTTGCTCAAAGAATTTAATGGTAATCATAAACGATATTTTAGATTTTTCTAAAATAGAAGCGGGTAAGCTAGATATTGAGTCTGTTAAATTTGATCTTAGTGAACTGCTCGAGAATATTCGACTCGAAATGAGCACGCAAGCAGAAAAAAAAGGGCTCAGTTTCGATTTCAAAAGCCACATCGCACATGCTCATTGGCAAGGTGATCCTGTTCGAATTTACCAAGTATTAAATAATATAGTGTCGAACGCACTTAAGTTTACTCAAACTGGCTGTGTTTCATTCATTTCAGAATATGACGCTCAATCGAGTAGATTAAAATTTACAATAAAAGATACCGGTATTGGTATGTCAGAAAGTGACATTGGTAAACTATTTAATCGATTCGAACAAGCTGACATCACAACAACCCGAAAGTACGGCGGAACTGGTTTAGGAATGTCCATAACTAAATCATTAATTGAACTTATGGGAGGCCAGATAAGTGTGCGAAGCTGGCTTGCTGTTGGATCTGAATTTACCGTTACTATTCCCTCTGAGAAATCCACTTCGAAAGAGCCCCCTGAGCAAAATGCAGACACAATAATAAAGTTTAGCAATTCACATATTTTACTTGTAGAAGATAATAAGATGAATCAAATGATTGCTAATGCAATGCTTGCTGAAACCCAAGTTCAAATCACTTTAGCTGAGAATGGACAAGAAGCGCTCGATATACTTCATGAGCATATCGATTTAGTTTTGATGGATATTCAAATGCCAGTCATGGATGGCATTGAAGCAACGAAACATATAAAAACCATAAGATCTGATTTAGTCGTTATTGCACTCACTGCAAACGTATCTACTGAAGACATCGTCATCTATAAATCAACAGGTTTTGACGATGTGATAGCAAAACCCGTTGATAAAAAACAAATGCTTTCGACATTATCGAAATACCTCTGAATATTTTAATCTGAATTCCTTTCATTTGGTAAATCAGATAAATATTCAACAAACTCGACTTCAAAGCCATCAGGGTCGATAAAATACATGTTTTTTCTAAATGGGTGGTCAGTACCTATTTTATCTATATCAAACCCTGCCGCTAGCATTCTCTTTGCTAGTGCCTCGATGTTTTTAACAACATAAGCAAAGTGTGCAAGCCCCACTTGGTGCCCTTCTAACTTACGGTTGTCCCCCTCACCATGGTCGCTCAAGGCTAGATAATGATAGTCATCTCCAAAATGCACCCAAGTGCGCTGTTTGCCGTACCATTCCCCCGTCCCTTTACTGCGAATAAACCAATGTGGAAATGCCGCTTGATAAAACTTTAGTGAACTTTCGATATTACTGACAACTAAATTTACATGTTCTAAATACATAATGCGCTCCTTACTTATTAGCCATGGTTGCGTTAAAAAGTTGCGTGATTCTTTCGATTATTGTTGTTTGCTTCATTGTCTTCATCCTTTGATTACTTTCTTGTTTGCTGATTTGATGAGGCCACTTTAAAAGCTCAAGTTAACTTGAGGTAAAGTGTAAATTTTCCGATTAGTAAGATTGATAAAATTGATGTGTAACAAAAGAGCGTAGCTAAACGCCATAAACAATATGAACATTCAGTTCCGAAATCGTCGAGTAAAGGCATTCTTCTCTCTTTAATATCTACCCCGTTAAATAACTCAACCCGTACGAGGAAAGTATTATGTTTAGAGAACTACATCACCAAAGAGATCCTTTAATTCTTTGTAATGTTTGGGATGCCGCGAGCGCCATCATTGCTGAGAAGCTTGGTTATCAAGCAGTAGGTACATCAAGTGCCGCCATTGCGACGTCACAAGGTAAAACGGATGGTCAAAACACCGATTTTGAAACATTATTGACGGTAGTGAAACAAATATCAGAAGTAACACCCTTGCCACTCACTGTAGATATTGAATCCGGCTATGCTGACACGCCACAAGAGGTTGTCGATAACATTGCAAAACTTGCCGACTTAAAGGTAGTTGGTATTAATATCGAAGATAGCCACTTAATAGATGGCCGCAGAACATTAGTCGATAAGCATGTTTTCACAAAGAACCTTTCGCAAATCAAAACGCTATTGAATGATGCAAATATAGAAATGTTCATCAACGTGCGCTCAGATACATATATTGTTGATGCGGAGACAGCTTTACCTGAAACAATCGACCGTATTCGTCTATACGAAACTGTAGGGGCTGATGGTATCTTTCTACCCTGCTTAACGGCTCCTGACGATATCGCCAAAATCGTCGCTCACAGCTCTTTGCCTCTCAATGTAATGTGTATGCCAAAACTTGCTGGTTTTGAACAACTGAAACAACTCGGTGTAAAACGTATTTCAATGGGTAATTTAGTTTATGATAATATGCTGGCCCACTTAGAAGACACGATGTTATCTATTAAGCAACAAGGCTCTTTTGAGCCATTACATTTTAGTGACTAGGTTTTAAAACGATTAAGTTATTTATCGTCTCCATTATCCTCTTTTCGCTTGGGTTGCTCTTGCTTCGCTTTAGCAACATTTTTAAATGCTGGAGGAGGTATTGGAAACAAAGAAATCAGTGGCATTAACGCCATAAATAAATAGGCGCCCTTAGGCATTTTTTTTGCCCATTTTGTCGCCTTCCTTCCCAATATAGCAAGTAACAAAATAATTAAAACACCTAACCCTATGGTTAAAAAATCCATTTTAACTTCCAAACATATTGATTAATGCATAATCAAATTAATTGGGATTTATCGCCTAATTTCAAGTTTACCTGAAAAATTAAGCCCTAAAAGTAATTTCGTTTTGACATCACATCGAAAAAGATCAAATATAAATGGTAATTATTTCTATTTATATTTGATCTTTTTTTCATTATGGATAACAAAAAAACACTCATACAAGAAACGATGCTTACTTGGCAAAATACAATTTGTGAGGGTAATACAGCGTTTGAAAATAATCGCTATGTTACTGCTGATAAGTTGTATCAAGATTGCTTAGGACATCTGGCTGATATAGGTGGCTTTATCACCTCAAATACCCCACCTCCTACTTCTTGGGTTGTTGACCAATTTGTACCAGCTTTAGTTGTGTCGTATTTGAATTTAGTCGACTCATCAATGGCCCAAGGAAAGCATGAAATCGCATGTGACTTTTTGATTGAAGGATATAACGTCGTTTGTGACTGCGCTCACTGCTTGCTTAGTACGACCCAAGATGAAAACCATTATTTATTTTCCAAACACCTATCTCAACTACAGCATCATTCATTTGCAATTAGAAAGCACCTGACTCAATCACCAAGCTTACTTAATAAACTAGAAGAAATTTCAGACCCATATTCCGTCACATCGATGACTTATCACTAATATATCTATCCACAACCGAAGGAGTGCTTAAATGCCATTCACACTGCCAAAACTGAATTATCAATACGACGCCTTAGAGCCACACATTGATACAAAAACAATGGAAATTCACCATACCCTACATCATCAAACTTATGTAAATAAAGCAAACGAAGCGCTTGCTGAAACAGAGTTCTCAGATAAAAGTGACGAATGGTTGTTAAGAAATATCAAAACATTGCCAGCCTCGTTACAAGGTGCTGTAAGAGATCATGTTGGTGGTCATCATAACCATAGCTTATTTTGGGAAGTGATGTCTGAAGACGGCGGGCAACTACAAACAGGGAAACTGGCCGATGACATTAATAAGGCATTTGGTAGCTTTGAAACTTTCAAAGAACTTTTCATCAAAGCTGCTCTCACACGTTTTGGTAGCGGCTGGGCATGGCTCGTGGTAAACGAGCAAGGTGAATTGCAGGTTACGAGCTCACTTAACCAAGACAGTCCGTTAATGGATAACTTAATACCAATATTGGGCTTAGATGTATGGGAACACGCTTACTATTTAAAATACCAAAACCGTCGCCCTGAGTATATTAACGCTTTCTTTAATGTGATTAATTGGGCCGAGGTAGAACGTCGATACTTAGAAGTGATTTAATATAATTACGTGCTTCAGATCAATAATCCTGAAGCACGACATAATCACACCATTCGTTTTAACAAATCAAATTTATCTATATCATTTAGACCTAGATCTTCAAATTGTGTATTGATTTGATTGCTAAAATTAAGCCTCTGGTTTTCTTCATCTTGCTTTTCTTTGCCAGCCAGTAAGTCGTCTATTTGCAACTGTAATTGTGCTCTCAAATCGGCGGTCATATTTCTTAACTTTTCTTTATCAGAGCGGTGTAATGCTGAATCTTCATCAATATCTTGTTCGGCCAAAGATAGCATTTCCATGCGTACTTTTAACTCTTTATAATCTAGATAATTTATACCTAAGTTATTGAAAATAAGTGCCTCATTGATTTCTGATGGTGATATTTCCACATCAAACGGCATTTCCACAATCTCTATCATGGTCTCTTTATAAGTTTCAAGAGCGCGTTCTCTATCACTCAAAGTATCGTCAACCCGCTCAGAGGCTTTTTCTCTAGCAGTGTTATAAAGGTGCTTCGCTTGTTCTGAAAGAGGCAAATTTTTAGTTAAGACACCAACCGCTGATTCAGGTTGATATTCATTAGGTTTACCAACATCATGTAGCAAATTAGCAAATGATGCATGTTTATTTAAACTGTCTTCTTGTGACCCAAAGTGTGCTTTGTTAAAGCTTTGATAAGTATTTACCGTAGTATGAACTTTCATTGCCTTCCTTAGTCCTGAAAAGATAAATGAGCTAAAATTTGCGTTCATAATTTAAAAAGCAAACTTTGTGCCATACAAAAATACCAATTTAACACTTAAAAAAGACTTAAAAATAACAAACATAGGCAATAACCTGCCCGTTCAAATAGCCTACATTCTACCTGTTGCCACAAAACAACAACTTTTACCTCCTAAACTTTGAATTGTTTAATTTCGTGATTTAACCGCTCCGCCATATCTAATAACTCTTTTCCTGACACGGAGTTGTTTTGTGCACTGGTTGATATTTCATTAATGCTCAAATTAAAGCCTTCAATAGAGCTGGACATTTCACTTGTTACAGACGTTTGTTCTTCGGTGGCCGTTGAAACTTGAATATTCATAGATGCGATTTCACTCACTGAGCTACTAATTGCTTGAATCTTCTGAGACGAATGCTCAGCCATTTCTACACTTCTCGACGCTCTGACTTCAGCATCTGACATAGCTGAAGCCGCATTATTGGCCTGAGTTTGTAATTTACTGATCATGTCCTTTATATTTTCTGTCGCTTTCTGAGTATTATGAGCCAACGTTCTTACTTCATCTGCAACAACCGCAAACCCTCTTCCAGATTCCCCAGCCCTAGCAGCTTCAATCGCAGCATTGAGGGCTAACAAATTCGTTTGCTCTGCAACGCCTTGGATCATCATTACAACTTGGTTTATCTCTGTAGTTTGATTATTAAGTTCATTAATCAATTTTGCATTATTGACCACAAGCTCAGCAAGTTCATGAATTGCTTGAATACTTTGTTCAATGGTTTTTTGACCTTCAATCGATAAGTTTTCTGCGTCTTCAGCATATGTAGCTGTACGAGATGCATTTTCTGATACTTCAGCAATCGCAGAGCTCATTTCAGTAATTGCTTGCGCTATCATTGCTGTTTGTTGCTCTTGCTCTAGGGCTGAAGAAGCCATTTGATCACCAGAGCTTGCTACTTGAGAAGATAAGCCAGACAAAGAGTTAATGGCAGATGAAATTTGACTTAACATGGTTTGGAATTTATCCATCATCATATTAAAATCAATCGCTATTTTACTGAATTCATCACTGCCGTTTTCTTCAACTCGTATTGTTAAATCTGTGTCTCTGACAACTTGTTCTATGGTTTTTCCCATTTTTGTTAAAGGTGTATTTATACTTCTGTAGATTAAGAAACCCACTGACAACATTGTAAAGACAATAACAATCGACAAAGTAATAAGCGAAAACTCCACTTTTTCGGCTTCTTCATCCCCTTCTATTTTTAAAAGTTGAGCTTGCTTTACCTGATAATTAATCAGATCGCCAAAACTTTCACTGAGTGGATCAAAAGTACTGTAAGTCTCTTTGACAAAAAAAGAATAATCTTTAGCACTAAAAGTGTTCTCTCTAATCTCTGATAGATATATCGCAATCAATTGATCTACTTTTTCTCTTTGTTGCTCAGCAAGGCTAATAAGCCTTTTCTCTTCTGTACTCGTTACATTCTTTAAATATAATTGCCAATTTTTTCTGGCAACCTCTTGTGCCTTTAAAATATCTGCTATGGCTTGCTCTTTAGATACAGCACCACCTCTGAGCTTATGGAATGTGTCAACTATGATGACGGCATAATCGTCAGACACGACTTTGATTTCTTGCATTGGAATGACACGAAGGTCGTATAACTCATCCAAATCATGAACGATAATTTTGACTTCTTTTAACGTAAAAAGCGTCGCACCTATGAACAAAATAATAGGCACACATGCGAGTAAAATGAGTCTAGATTGAACGGTTAAAGAATTAATCATAGTCAATGAGCACGAGGTTATTTTGACTAAGTATTGACCATGATCTAAGTAGACGCAAAAAAGAGGTTATTAAAACCTCTTTTAAAAACATAACTTATTAGCTATTTAGAGAAATCCATCGAGCTTTTATCTCATCAATGACCGAAGGGTCTTCAATCGTAGATGGCACTTTTATCTGTTCACCATCAACTAGCTGTCGAAGGTTTTTTCGCAATATTTTACCCGATCGAGTTTTAGGTAGCCGCTCTACTACTTGAATAGTTTGAAGACAGGCAATCGCACCAATTTTAGCGCGGATAGAAGACCGAATTTCATTTGCAATTTCAATATCTTCTTTAGCGCAACCCTCTTTAGTAACTACCATCGCAATAGGTACTTGCCCCTTCAAACTATCTTTACTCGCAAAGACAGCACATTCTGCTACGCTAGGGTGTGCTGCAACGACTTCTTCCATTTCCCCAGTCGATAAACGATGACCCGCCACGTTAATTACGTCATCGGTCCGCCCCATAATGAACAAGTAACCATCATCATCTATGTATCCACCGTCACCAGATAAATAATAGCCATCATATTGAGAAAGGTAGCTTTGTTTAAAGCGTTCGGCATTGCCCCAGATAGTTGTTAAGCACCCTGGAGGAAGTGGCAATTTAACGGCAACCACACCTTGCTCATTTGCTTTACATTGACTGCCATCCATATCAAGAATATGAACCTGATAACCAGGCACAGGTACAGTAGAACTCCCTGCTTTGGTCGGCAACATTTCAATGCCGACAGGGTTACATGCAATCGGCCACCCTGTTTCTGTTTGCCACCAGTGGTCAATAACTGGTAGGCCCGTTTTTTCTTGCAGCCATTCATACGTCGCTGGGTCTAACCGTTCACCTGCCAAGAATAGCTTCTCTAAACTAGACACATTGTATTTTGCTAACAATTCTGCCTCGGGATCTTGCTTTTTGATCGCTCTGAAAGCTGTCGGCGCACTAAACAACGCATTGACTTTATATTCTTCTACCACTCGCCAAAATGCGCCTGCATCTGGAGTGAATACCGGTTTACCTTCGTATAATACTGTGGTGCAGCCATAAATTAGTGGCCCATAAACAATATAAGAATGACCGACGACCCAACCTATGTCAGAGGCGGCCCAAAATACTTGTCCTGGCTGCATGCCATACACTGTTTGCATACTGTAATTAAGTGCAACCGCATGACCACCTTGTTCACGTAATACACCTTTTGGAGTGCCTGTTGTTCCAGAAGTGTAAAGAATATAAAGCGGGTGAGTTGCAGGAAGTGGTAGAGCATCAGTCGGTTGTGCTTTTTCAAGTATCGCTTGCCAATCCAAATCTCGCTTAGCTTGTAATTGCGCTTTAATTTGTGGCCTTTGAAAAACCACACAATGTTCTACTTTATGCTCAGCAAGCTCAAGCGCTTCGTCTAGCATCGGCTTGTATTCAATAATGCGACTGGGTTCAACCCCACAAGATGCAGTGAGCACAAGTTTAGGTTTAGCATCATCAATGCGTATAGCGAGTTCACGCGGGGCAAAACCACCGAACACCACTGAGTGCACCGCACCAACTCGTGCGCAAGCTAACATGGCGATAGTCGCTTCCGGGACCATCGGCATGTAGATAACTACACGATCACCTGCTTCAACACCTAGATTTTTTAAGCCACCAGCAAACAAGCTGACAGCTTCATGTAGTTGATTATAAGTATATGTGCGTTTTTGTTCTGTAACCGGCGAGTCATAAATAAGCGCCAACTGCTCGCCTCTGCCCTGTTCAATATGATGATCGAGTGCCAAATAACAGGTGTTCAGCTCTCCATCGGCAAACCAGTGGTCAAGTTGCTCATCGCATTGGCTGACACCTTGAGTAGGCTGTGTAAACCAGTTCAATTTTTGAGCTTGCTTAAGCCAAAATGCCTCTGGGTCATTAAGAAAGTCTTGATAAAAAGACTGATAGTGTGTGTTTGTTGTTGTCATAATAGTGCCTTTAATTTCGCCAAATAACCTTGGTTAATTTATGGTCTTTAGACTCTCACGCTAGTTTACGCTGACGTTAAAGGACACTAGACTTTAGTCGATTGAAGGAATTCAAATCTGATTAAGTTGCTGTTTAGAGATTACCGGAAACTCTTTCAATACACTGTATTTAAAGTATAAATTTGTAAATATAGCCGTTTTAGAAAGTTTATCGAGAGACCTTAAAAAGTCTTTCCCCGATTGCTGTTGCGACATTTTACAACATGCCTGATACGCATTGATAAGCTCCACAATAGAGTTAAACTGAGCGTTTTGCTGTTTTAATTTGTATTGCGCTTCAATAAAAAATGCCACACCACTCCAATATACTCGCTGTTGAGCGTTAAGTTGCCACATATTACTGGCTACGCTACTCAAACGTGCGTCTTTAAGATATGACAAGCGATAAGTATTAGCCTTACCCCTTTCAAGCCCAGCTTTGATACGCATCATCATATTCTCGTGCGTGATAACCCCGCTGTCTTTCATGATTTGATTTTGCAAAAAAGTCGCCAACCCCTCACTTATCCAAAAGTCTTTATAGTTTAATAATGGGTGATACAAATGCGCTAGCTCATGATAAAGCGTCCAATCATTTTTTAACTGTTTTAGACTTGCATAGCGACTGAACTGCAACTCTACTCCATCTTGAGAACCGCGAATGACTTCAGCCCAAGGCACCGCTTCAAAGGCAAAATATTGTGGTTCAAGATAAATTGGCACAGCTTTTTGCTTTAAAGGCCCGAGCGTTTTTTGCGTTGCTTCTAAACCATAATTTATCCAGCTTTTTACTTTCGTTTTCTGCGACTCATTGAGTTTTGAAAGCCCTATAAAATCTGCTTGAGCATATACGAGCTGTGTGGACAAACTGAATTGAGAAAATACAAATAATAAAAACACGAACATGTAAATAACCTTCAAATGCCACCTCAAAATATGTAAGCCCCTAATATAATACTCCGCCTAAGTAATTTTAGATGACCTGTGAAAGTTGGTTTTACATTCAGTGCCGATTTTGGCTAGTAGTCTGGCACTTTCCACATATAATGAACATATTAAGAGTTAATTGGAGCTGCTATGCTCAGCTTAGAAACCTGTCAAAAAGCCCGCTTTTCAAGAGATCCCCGTTTCGATGGGAAGTTCTTCATTGCGGTAAAAACAACTGGCATTTTTTGCAGGACTATTTGCCCAGCATCGCCGCCAAAAGAAGAAAATGTAGAATATTTTAAAAATGCCGTGCAAGCAGCTGAAGCAGGTTATCGTCCATGCTTACGCTGCCGACCAGACAGTGCGCCTAGTTCTGCAGCTTGGCAGGGAAATGGCGCAACATTAACTCGCGCCGTTCGCTTAATTGACGAAGGTGCACTGCAAGAAGGGTCCATCATCGACCTCGCCACACGGTTAGGTGTCAGTGATCGATATTTAAGAAAATTATTTAAAGAGAAAATAGGTGTTTCCCCCAAAACCTATGCACTCTATCAACAATGCTTGTTTGCCAAAAAGCTGCTGCATCAAACCAGTTTACCCATTACCGAAATTGCGCTCGCCAGTGGCTTTGAGAGCATTCGCCGTTTTAACGACTGCTTCAAACAACAACTTAAACTTACTCCGACTCAAATGCGTAAACAGACGAACAAAAATAATGCAAAACTGACTTTAAAATTATCTTATCGCCCACCATTTGATTGGCAAAAGATGCAGCGTTTTTTATCTGCCAGACTCATTCCTGGGCTAGAGTGGATTGGCGATAACTTTTATGGTCGCAGCTTTATTCATAAAGATGTTAAAGGGCAATTCACCGCTCACCATCAAGCTGAAAAACATCAATTTTTGGTCGAGATAAGCCTAGAAGACAATCGTGTTCTCAAGCCTGTGGTCAGTAATATTCGCCGTGTGCTCGATTTAGACGCCGAACTCGTGCAAATAGAGCAAGACTTAACTGACGCGCTTGGCACAAATACATTGATCAGCTCAGGGTTGCGCTTGCCTGGTATTTGGGATGTGTTCGAAGCAGGTATGCGCGCTATTTTAGGTCAACAAATATCAGTAACTGCAGCCAAAAACTTAGTGATAAAACTGGTCGAAACCTTGGGCGAAAAAGAAGCCAACAACCAAGAATCGAACGGTGAAAATGTGCTGTACTTCCCGGCGCCCGGAGCCATTGCGCAAAGCGACTTAGCATTTTTTAAAATGCCTGAAAGTCGCAAACAAACTATTACAAGATTTGCTCAATTTGCTCAAAACCAACCCATTGAAGCACAAAATCCAGATAACTGGCTGGCACTTAAAGGCATTGGCCCTTGGACTGCAAATTATGCCAAAATGCGCGGTTTAAGTGACCCAGATATATTCCTAGCTACTGATCTAGGGGTAATTAAAGCACTAAAAGCACATGCTGATTTTGACTCCGAAAAAGCCGCACCATGGCGTAGCTACCTTACTTTTCAACTATGGGACAAACTATGATGTATTGTGATTACTTCGAAAGCCCGCTTGGCACGATAGAAATAAAAGCAACCGATAAAGGAATATGTCAGCTTATTTTCTGTGGCGAACATAAAGAGTCTGTTGTACCGTCAAAACTCATTACCCAGTGCATTGCGCAACTTGAAGAATACTTTGCAGGCACTCGCCAAAATTTCGATCTTCCCCTAGACCCTGTTGGCACAGAGTTTCAAAAATCGGTCTGGCAAGCGTTGTGTGATATTCCATTTGGCCACACTTACTCATATTTACAGCTCGCAGAGCGCCTTAATAACCCAAAAGCCGTGCGCGCCGTCGGTGGTGCAAACGGCAGGAATCCAATAACTCTAATTGTGCCCTGTCACCGAGTTATTGGCGCATCGGGCACGTTAACTGGTTACGCTGGAGGCGTTGAGCGAAAACAATGGCTTCTAGCACACGAAGGCGTGTCTGGGTTTGCCAAACCGCTCGTACTGGATGAAGTCATCTATACTCGACAAGATAAAACACAATTTTTACGCTAGCATCATATGAATAGAACGATCTGAAACTATCTACACATCGTAGTTACAGAAGTTTAGCACTTTAAAGCACTAAAAATTTGTATGGATAAAAGTAAATCAGTCCCCACTTCTCGTTTATCACGGCTCAGTAAATTTGGCTTGCTTGCCTCAAAGGTCGCGGGTAACGTGCTGTTAGACGGAGCAAAGTCCGTCGCTAAAGGTGAAAAGCTCGATAAACAGTCGTTGATCCTCTCCCCTAAAAATATCGAGAACCTAGCAGAGCAGTTCGCGCAATTAAGAGGCGCGGCAATGAAATTGGGGCAACTTTTATCAATGGACTCGGGTGAAGTGTTACCTCCCGAATTAAGTAAATTATTAGCAAGACTGAGATCAGAAGGTCATGCTATGCCCCATAAGCAGTTAGTCGGCGTACTTAAGTCGCATTGGGGAGTTCATTGGCTCGATAAATTTTCTCATATTGAGCTAAAACCCTTTGCCGCTGCTTCTATTGGCCAAGTTCACAAAGCCACACTTGAAAATGGTCAAAAATTGGCTGTAAAAATCCAATATCCGGGGATCGCAAAAAGCATAGAAAGCGATGTCGATAATCTTGCCAGCCTTCTAAAAATGAGCGGCTTATTACCCAAGCATATTGATATAGCGCCGCTCATTTCTGAGGCAAAACAACAGCTTTTAGATGAATCTGATTATCAACTTGAAGCTCGCCATCTACAGCACTATCAAAAGAACCTTGCAAGCTTTGAGCAATTTAAAATACCCAAGGTAATTAACGATTTAACCACCGAGCATATTCTTAGCATGGAATTTGTCGAAGGTATCGATTTAGAAGCCTGCGTGTCTTTGCCTCAAGAACAACGTAACACCCTTGCTAGCGATTTAATCTATTTATTTTTCTTCGAGCTTTTAAAATTTAATACTGTGCAAACAGACCCTAATTTTGGTAATTATCTTTATCAGCCCGATACCGGCAAAGTAGTATTATTGGACTTTGGCGCAACCCGTGTGCTTCCACAGACCGTCTGTAATGGTTATTTTGCGCTTTTTTCGGGTGCCCTATCTGAAAACCGTAATTTAATTGCTTCAGCCGCTGAACAAATTGGTTACTTCGATTCAGAAATAGATTTGGAGTATAAACACAAAGTAATTGATATCTTTATGCTGGCTTGTGAACCCCTAAGACAGGACAAAGCATATGACTTTGCTAAGAGCCCTTTAGCAAAACAGATCCGCGACAAAGGGCTTGAAATGAGTACCGATAAATCTAAATGGCACTCTCCACCCATCGACGCACTATTTATTCATCGTAAACTGGCAGGATTATATCTTATCGCCGCAAAGCTCAATGCCAAAGTGAATGTACAACAGTTGTATAAATCCTTCTTGCAACAAGCAAAACTGGCTCAAGAATAACTCTCGGTGTAGCATGAGGTAATAGCTACTATCAAAAGGAATACCCTGTGAATTTAAATCAGGTTACGCTGCCAGTTAAGAATATGCCTATGGCCGTAGAATTTTACCAAACGCTTGGCTTTAAATTGATAGTCGACACCCCACACTATGCAAGGTTCATGTGCCCTGAAGGTGAAGCAACTTTTTCTCTGTCTTTGGAAGAGTATGGCTTTAATAATGGCACCACTATTTATTTTGAGCATGAACAATTAGATGAGTGGGTTGCCGAGTTGCAAGTGAAAGGCATTAAATTCGAGCAACTGCCAACCGATGAGCGTTACTTATGGCGTGAAGCCGTGCTGTATGACCCATCAAACAATAAGATCAAACTCTATTGGGCTGGCGAAAATAGATTAAATCCACCATGGCGCGTTAATCCAGATTAGGGCAAATGCGCTATTTTTTAAAATTTCATGATAGTTCTCATACCAACCCTCTTAATTAAGTGATCTATTTTGAGGCCAGGAAAGTTTGTCGTTAACACCGCTCATGCATCCTGCTATTTCCGAGGTCCCTACATCCCTGTAGGCAAGGCGAAAATTTTGCTATTTAGTTGTTCTAAATGAGGAGTATTAACGCGGTTAGCCGCAGCTTTAGTCCCTCAAAATGATTCAGTATTCTTGAGAGTTGGTATAATACAGTTACCATTTCAAAATATTCTCCACCATTTTCAACTTATCGTTGTATACCTTTAAACCCAAACTATGCAGCACAGCAAAAGCACTAAAGGACGGAATATTTATGACACGTTTGTGTTGACTGAACATTAAACTAAATAAAAGCCCATATACTTTAGTTGGACTAAATTGGTTAGGTCGCTTCATGTGCCATTGATCATCACCTTCTGTCGGCAAGGTACATGGAAGATGTTCAGGGTAAGCTTGCCAAGGTGCACTCAAAGCTTCTGGAAATGCATACTGTAAAAAGTCATGATAAAAACGGTGCTTTCTGACTCTTGAAATAGGCTGAGATAACACATGACGCAATACTTTCCATGAGTGAAAAGGTAAACAAAAATCCATTTGGTAATCATCAACTTTATCAAATGGGATCGCTAAGTGATGATGTTGCTCATTGAGCAGTAAAAACAGATAATATGCCTTGTCTAAAGGCAAATCACCAAACTTTTGCAATGAACGTATTACGTTAGATTTAAGCGTCTTTTGCATTCCTTCAGCGCCGCGGATAATCGATTTAGGTATGTAAGCGAACTGTTGAGATAGATATGCATCGGCTAAATGTTCAACATCTCGAGTTAAAGCTGCTTGATACACTTTTTCTGAATAATAAATAACACCTAGCCCGACACTACCGCCATTCCCTGACCATGATAGCCCAGGACGAGTTACACGATAATAATCAGGATGAGTACCATTTCGCCAATGTTTGCCCAACCTATCTTCAACTGTTTTCGCTTGCGTGTCCTTAATCTTGATGACATCAAGATTAATATTTTGGCTATCAGCAAAAGCTTGAGCACAATATAAGTCTTGTGTTTTACTCTCAGAAAAATTTAAAGCGGAAATATTTAAATTTCTACGTTTCAATAAACAAGCGATAAGTCTTGAGTCAAGGCCACCGGAAAGCGTGGTTAAAACATGTTTATCATTACCCAAATATTTATCAACGTTATTATCTAAGTCTTGCTTTAATCCCTCTAAAGCACCTTCATAATATTCTCCTACCTTAGCCAGTGCGCACCAATCAAAATATTGAGTTTTTCTTACTCCTAAACTTGATGCTTGCACGCGATGACCAGGCTGAATACACGCAATCTCTTCATAATGCGTATGATCAAACAGGTAATAACCCAATGTCGCATACTCCATCATACCTTCTTTGTTACAAGTAAGGGCAATACCAAGCTCTTTTAACAAACTAAACTGTGTACTAAAGATGAATGCCCCTTCGAAACTCATATAATAGAAAGGACGGATCCCAAGTGCATCTGTTGCAATATCCAAACAGTTTGTTTGATTGTTATATCGAGCCATACAAAATGCACCTTCACATGATTTCAACATGTTATCGGTATAATTTTTATTTAGGGTATCTAAGTCTCTCACTCTATCGGAAGACAAAAGCGGGTGGCCTATAAGCGTTGCAAATTGCGAACTTGTTTGCAAAAAAGCGCTAGGTCCAAAAGTTTGATAGTCGAGCGTCGCCATAAATAGAGTGCTTTCATGAACTGAATTAAACTGACCATCAACATGATTTTTTTCTTCTAACTTAAATTTTTCAATAATAAAATCATGTTGTTGCGTCAGCCCAGATGCACAATAAACTCCGAATAATTTCGCCATTTTGATCACCTTTTGAACTGTTAAGTTTCATTTTTAGTTCTTATATAAAACTCAAACTTCATACCAAGCTGACAAAAAGTAATAAAAAGCTTTACCTCAAGTTAAGTTGAGATTTTAAGCTTCATGCCATTCAATCCAAAAGGACGGTCTATAATGGCTAACACAATCATACTTTTCTCAAGCGCAAATCAAACAGGTAACACATATCAACTCACTCAGGCTGTAAGGTCACAACTTGATGAAACACATACACGCTACTTCAACTTAGACTCACATAATTATGCCGATTATAATTATCACAACTTCTATAGTCGGGATGATTTTTATGATATTGCTGACGCATTAGCATGGGCAGACAATATTGTTTTTGCATCTCCGGTTTATTGGCATGGTGTCACTTCTAATATGAAGCGCTTAATTGACCGTATCACTGAGCTGACTGAAAACCCGGAGATTAAACACATAGGTAAAGGGCTTAAAGATAAACAAGGATTTGTATTGACGACTTCTGCCAGCAAAGATGTCTGTCCTGTTTTTGCTGGTTTCTTCGAGAAAGTTTTCCACTATTTCGATATCCACATGACAGAGCTTTTACATTTAGATTGCAGTAAATCATTTACTCTACCCAAGCAACAAATCACACATTTTTCGGCACTATTAAAATAGTGATAAACCAGTTGAAAGGATAATGCCTTTTAAAAGCGACTATTGAAGTCACGCTCCAAAAGGCATATCAAAAAACAATGTAATTTGCAGGGTTATCGCCAGTAACTATTTAGAGCAGCCAGTTTCAATGGCGCTCATAAAGTTTCAGGATACTCCGAGGGATTAGCTTTTATCATTTTTCTTATTTACTCAGCTAAAAAGCAAGATGAAGATTTTCTTGCAATAAGTATGAAAAATAAAAAATTTAAAATAAAAAATATGTAGAAATTTTTTAAAACTCAATAATACTTATTGAATAAATAAGTTTGGATGTAAAAAGATGTACTTAAACCAACTTTCTGTCAGATCACGTTTAATTTTGCTTGTTGCTCTTCCTTGCATCGCCTTTCTCTTACTCGCTGCTGTTACACTTATTCTCACTGGTAATTTGGTGGCTGGAATTCAGAGTATTAACAACGACAGAGTTGTTCCTCTTAAACAAATCAAGGTCGTATCTGATAACTACGCAGTTAGTATCGTGGACAACCTGCATAAGTATAATGCAGGATTAATGTCTAAATCTGAATTATTAGACTCGATAAGTGATGCTGAAAGCCTAGCATCTTCTCAGTGGAGTGCTTATCTTCAAACAGAATTGACGCCTGAAGAATCTAGGCTAATCAGAAATAGTGAAGCACTATTTGATAATGTAAAGGCACAAGTAGAAAAATATAAATCTTTATTGAGGTCTGACAAAGCTTTATCGGCATCTTCACAACAGTTCGTCAAAGAACTCTATGATACATTTGACCCCTTTAGTTCAAGCTTGAATGCACTCATTGATCTTCAGCTTAATACTTCTCAACAATTTTCAGATCAAGCCGCTGCAGATTATCAAAAAGAGAAAATGATTTTAGTCACTGTGTGCATCATTCTGTTTATTATTGTAATTTTCTTAGCAGTTGCCATAAATCGCTCAATAACACTACCGTTAAATAACATAAATCAAGTAATGGCAAGTATTGCAAACAACACAGATCTCACTATGCGTGTTAATGAAAATGGCGATGATGAATTTGCGCAAACCGCTTCAAGCGTGAATACCATGCTGTCTCACTTTAATGCATTGATAACTGAGCTGCTCAGTCTTGTTATTAACTTGCGCTCTCAAACTGAGGGACTATCTGAAAACAGCTTGTCTATTGCCAACAGTACGGAACAACAAGAGCAACAAACAACCATGTTAGCTACCGCTATTACTCAAATGAGTGCAGCTATAAAAGGCGTTGCCGATACCGCGGTTACCACTTCACAAAAAGCCAATGAATCGGATGCGCTAGCTCAAGCAGGATTGCACAGTGTTCAGGACAATATCCAAGCCATTAATCAGTTGCATGAACTACTCAACCAAACTAAAAGCGATATAGACTTATTAAGTGGTAAAACTAACGAAATTAACAGCGTCGTCCAGATCATTCAAAGTGTTGCCGAGCAAACTAACTTGCTAGCGTTAAACGCTGCTATTGAAGCCGCCCGAGCCGGAGAGTCCGGTCGAGGTTTTGCCGTTGTTGCTGATGAGGTGAGACAGTTGGCGCACAACACACAAAAAGCAACTGAGCAAATCAGCGAAATGATTGTATCACTGCAAGATGCCTCAAAGCGCACTGTTGACAGTATGGAGCAAGCTGCAAATCAAACAGAGAAAAGCGTTTCCATCGCTGCGGGGTCAGCCGAGTCAATTCAAAAGATAACCTCAGCAATCTCGGAAATTGCAGATCTGAATATTGTCATATCGACTTCTACCGAGGAGCAAACAACCGTTGCGAATGAAGTCGCTGAAAATATCAACCAAATCACAACCAGCATCAAGAGCGTGGCCAACAGTGCCTCTGAAAATGCGCAAACCAGTCAAAATCTGAAAAACATCTCCAATGAATTAGAGAAAGACATCAGTAAATTTAAAGTTTAAAGACTCACTTTTATGGTTAAGCAACTTAACACCTATACTTTCAATGCTGTTCATTCAGCATTGAATTTAGTGGGTTAGTCTCCAATTTATAGCCAATACTTGGTAATCATTTAAAATAGATATTTATCAGCTTTTTATTAGGTTAATAACGTGATTAAAACCATTCTTGTATTTATATCAATTATAGTATTTGTAGTCGGTGCGATTGTATTAAGTAATAATTTTAGTAATTTACAGCATGGTAATGCGTCTTTTGTGTATGAAACTTCAAGCGTTGATAAGCCAATTGCTGAACAAGTTCACCAATATCTGATAGATCAAAAAGTGTATGAGGGCTTACAAGGTGAAGTGATGCTCTTAAAGAAAAATAAAGCAGGCGTTTGGGTTGCGAAGTTTCCCGTTTATAAAGGTGGTGACGTAGCACCTGAGGTGCTCAAAGATCTTCAAATGCTTAGTTTGGGTATCAAAAAGTCAGTATTAAACAATGAACCATTAGAAATACACATCACCAACAGTGGGTATCAATCTGTGCAGTTTTTTAAGATCTAGTGTCTTGATATTTAGATCTTTAAGCGTTTTTAATAGCTGTTATTTAAAGATATAGACTAACTCGCGTCTCTTATATAAAAGGGGCGCACTCAGTTACCTTGTAGAAATAAATTTAAGCTTTTCTTCTAACTTTGTAATGAGAGACTCCTCATCCTCAGAGTTATCATTTAACCCAGCCAGCAATGTCATAAAATACACGTCCATTAGCACATCTGCATACGCCAACTTTTGCTCATTTCCAAAAACCAGTTGGTGTTTAAAAGCATTCAACTGTGGGTCAAGTGACTGACTTTGCCATAAAATTTCTTTAAATAAGACTTTACTAAACTCTCGTTGAGATAAGTAAAACGGATACAAAGCTGATGCAAAATGTAGAAGTCTATCAACGGGTGTTGTTGAAGCGTCAGACTTAGCCGTCTCAATCAACAAATTATTTAATTTGGTTTCAAGACCTGATTTGAGTAAATCTAGCTTATTTGGGAAGTGACTAAAAACTGTACCCGTTGCAACGCCTGCCGCTGACGAAATATCTCTAGTACTCGTTTTCTCATAGCCATTTTCAGTGAAAAGCTGCCATGCAGCCGATAAGATCCGCGATCTTGTTTGCTCTCGTTTTGACACCCTACCTCCTTAATGCACGCAGCATTAAAGCAATTTTGTAAAAAAATGCCAAGTTTTTATTGATAATTGAGCGCGCTCAATATTATTATGAGCACGCTCAATTTTATTTGGAGATTACAATGGACTTATTTTTTCGCATTATTGGCGCATGTATTTTTTTACCTTTTATTGGCTTTTACAGCTATGTACTAGGGCCAATCCTGAAACTTATCTTGTTACCTGGAGGGCTGTTATTGCTGCTATTGATTTTAGGCAAAGAAGATGGGGTTATGCCTTTAATTGAAGCTTTTAAATCTAAAACGAAGACACCACAGAGTATTGAACTGTCATGACATTGAGACGCTTACATTTAGCCTGTGTCTTAATTATCATTTATGATAAAAGGAACTAGCCTTAAAATGAAAAAAAACTCTTCAGGGGCAATTTTGCTGATAAGCGTCGCAGTACTTGCCCTTTTCACAGCTCTGTCTCATATGTCTTGTATTATGCTAGGTCCAGAGTGTTATCGTGCACAAATGGCACCTGAAGCTCTCATTGAACTCTCTAAATCAGCACCTTGGCGTGCAGCCTTAGAAACAACTTTGGTATCACTGCTATTTGTTGCAACCGCCATTTTTTGTTTGTCTGGCGCTGGGGTGATCAGAAAAATGCCGATGTTAAAACCAGCCATCATTACCATTTCAGTAATTTGTACACTTAGAGGGATCGCCACTTTGCCTTTGAGTATGCTCTTTCCCGAACAAGTGACTGCATTTTCTATTATTGCTGGTATTTTATGGTTTTTTGCTGGCGTATCTTGCTTTTCAGGTTATCGTTTGATGAGTATCAAAAACTCAACACCCTGATTTTATTGGCCATCAGTTATTTGCAAAGGAAACTCAGCTTTCAAAATGTAAATTCAATTCGAGGCTTCAAATAAGCCTCAATTTCTAGAATTTTTAATGAAGTGTTCCAGTTTAATAAACGCTAAAAACACGCCTCTTAACGAAACTAACTTGCAGCAAAATTACGCCTTACATACCATCAAATTAGATATTTAATTTTAGAAGAAGCCGACGCTATGTTTAAAAAACTTGCTTTAATGCTCGCTCTTTCAGGAGTGAGTGGTCAATTAGGCGCAACAGAAGCCGCTCAAGGGCGCGAAATAAACACCTTACCCGATGTATTGTCATTTAAAGAGCGTGTCGCGCCAATCAATGAGATGGTTACAGACAGACTCGACAATTTGCTGCCAAAGCTGATGCAAGAAGCCGATCTTGATATGTGGCTGGTGATCAATCGCGAATACGGTGAAGACAAATTATTTTATACCTTGGTGCCACAACCCACTTTTGCTGCCCGACGCACCACACTGCTCGTTTTTTCAAAACAACCAGATGGCAGTGTCGAGCGGTTCAGTGTCAGCCGCTATCCAATCGGCGATTTATATCCAACTGTCTGGGAAGGCGGTAGCAAAGCACAACAGTGGCAACGTTTAGCTGAAGTCATTGCTGAGCGAGATCCGAAACGTATCGGTATTAACATTAGTGAAGATTGGGCGCTTGCTGACGGCTTAAGTGTAGGTTTACATAATAAGCTACTTGAGAATTTACCTAAGAAGTACCAAAAGCGTTTAGTCAGTGCAGAAGACTTGGTGATCCGTTGGCTTGAAACCCGCAGCGAAAAAGAACTACAAGTTTACCCTACTGCAGTCACTCTTGCTCGTGGCGTTATTGCTGAAGCTTTTTCTAATAAAGTCATTACTCCAGGAGTGACTACCACTGATGATGTCGCTTGGTATTTGAGAGAGCGTTTTGAAGCGCTTCAGCTCAGACCGTGGTTCCAACCTTATGTGAATATTCAACGCCAAGGCGATAAAGTTAACAAAAACGCCCCGTTTTTAGGTGAATATAACCGTGTAATCTTACCGGGAGATATCATTCACACCGATGTAGGTATTTGCTATTTGAACCAGTGTACTGACACGCAAGAGATGGGCTACGTCTTAAAACTCAACGAAACCGATGTGCCAAAAGGCTTAAAATCGGCCCTGAAATTGGGCAATCATTGGCAAGATATTCTCACCCGTAATTTCAAAACAGGTTTAACGGGTAATCAGATCTTAGCCAACACCATTAAGCAAAGTGAAGCTGAGAACATTATTAGCAGCACTTACACTCACCCGCTGGGCTTTGTTGGCCACGCACCGGGCCCAACCATTGGCATGTGGGATAATCAAGGTCCTACCCCAGTCCAAGGTGATTGGAAATTATATCCAGATACTGTGTATGCCATTGAAGGTAATGTGAAAATGCAGCTACCTGAATGGAATAATCAATGGATCCAAATCAAACTAGAACAAGATGCGGTATTTGATGGTAAATCAGTCTGGTACTTGGCTGGTCGCCAAACCAAGTGGCATTTGATTAGATAACTATTCAATTTGTTGGTTTATTGAGAATAAATGTATAGAAGCTGGCAACCTGTCAGGTTCTATACATGCTAGCAATTGATGTCACCAATACAAGTGTAACGAGAGTCGAATATGTATATAAAACTCTATTTAGGTAAAAGCTTTCGAGATACGAGCATACACATATAGACCTCAGCATAAATGCGAGGGCTTCAAGGTGGTGTCCTAATTAAATTCCAGCAAAAATTTATGTCTACCCTAAATTTTATCTTTTGCCTTATTTTTGATCCAACAGCTCCATTCCAACTAGCAGCTTCGTTGCAGCAGCATAGCCATGTTCATGTGATTTAAATAAGTAATTATTACTTTTACTTTCATCAAATAGTGGAGACGTTGTAAATCCATAGTACCCTGACAAAAGGTTATAATACTGCCCTTCATATCCTGTAAGATCAATGTTTTCTATTGAACTTAATACACTTAACATTTTCTGTTTGTCAGGTTTTTCTAAATAAATATCAAGCATTACTTTACCAAACTGAATAACTATATCTTTATCACCTCGATAGAGATTAGATTTGAGCAAGTTACTTAATGTGCTTTTATCTGTATAGAAGCCTTCACTGTATAAACTATACAGGTTGTATAAGGCATCAAAATCACCTTTGGCTGATGAATTTATCAGGTAAACAGAAGCCTACCTTACCTTTTGAGGATCTGAAGATCTTGAAAGTAATGTACCCAGAAAATAATTGACATCTTTATAGTCTAACTTAACTAATAACAGTAAGTACTCTTCAGCTTTTTTTAAGTTAATCTCATTACCATAAAGTCCATAGCCATGAACAATACCAAGCAAGTAAAACATTAAGTTTTTGTCTTCTTTACCAGCATCATTTAGCTTTTTTATAACTTGAATTTTATCAAGCTTTTTAGAACCGAAGATATCTGCCTCTATCTCTTTTAAACTTAAGCCCCAAGCACTTATAGAGACAAACATCTTAAAAAATAATAGATCTCATTTTTACCTACTTTAAAAAGATTGCGACTTTTAAAATGGCTGAATTGAATGGACGTCCATAATAACTCCAAACTATAGAGTTTTTTAATCACTCAGGTTGAAGGTCTCATGTCGGACTGTTTTAATAGCTTCTATCCTTTTAGTGTCTTCGTCACTTAAGCAATCATTCATATACAAACTAACATCATGACCATTAACTTCTATAAATTCTATCCAATCTCCATTTATTTCAAACGAAAAAACCAAAATACCGAAGTCTTTATCGCTATCAAATGGGATTTTAAAAACAATCCCTTTGTATTTTTTATTATTCATTTCAAACAAAATACTAGCACTTTTAATTAGACCATCGTAAATTGGCATGTTTTTGTATATATTTACCTCCTCCGAATTTAGTATTTTATGACCTAAATAATCAATATATTCTGTCTTTAGAAAGTTTAAATTCTGTCCATCATCTCTGATAGACAAGTTAAAAGTATCAGGTATAAAAACATTGCAATGGCCTAAGCTTACCTCTGAAGCTGTGGCATTGAAGCCACATATAAAAATCAGAGCCAATATTATTTTTTTCATTGTTTTACTCTACAAATTTTATCGATATTTCTAAGCGTTTATATAGAACTAGTTCTGGGCATAAATCGGCTTTTAGTCGTTTTTTTAATTGATGCTATATAAAACCAATGTAAGTCATAAAACGGGTGAGCATTAAATTCTTCAACCTACCAAGTTGACTCAATCAATGAAGAGTTTAAGCTTTTATTATTTTAGGTTAAAAAGCATACGAACAACCTCATTTGTTTTCTTCTTAAAGCGATTTTTCGTATAAGCGCTTCAATAGTAGCATTCAAGTTTTTGCTTTAACATTAAGTGCAAAAAAAGTGCTGATAAAAACGATAATTATCTTTGACATACGTCACCTAGAAAAACTTGCTTTAAGCTTAACATCCCCATTCTAATGAAGACTTTTTTGATATGAAGCAATAGTCAGCATTACTTTTTCAGAATACATATTCATCGAGAATGAAGCTTAGGTATATATTAGGCCCCTAATAGCTGTAAGGCGGTTGTTTTTTATTCTACTTCTTTTGGGTTTCTTTACTATCTCTTATTTTTATCAAGGAAGCGCCATATAAATCACTCAAAAACGCGTCCTCTATAAATCTCTGATAAGATTTTGAACCAACAAGCTTATCACCTATTTTTATCCAATATTCCTCTGAGTATTTGTCATTTTTATCTGGAAATACATTTGTAGATTTAAAATAGGCGATTAAATATGCAGCCTCAGCAGAACCATTTTGCATCGCTTCATATAGATTTAATAACGCAATCCGAATATTGTAATTAACAAATTCACCTTTAAGAATTGCTAAAGCGTATTGAATCCTATAACGATTCAATGCTTTGGTTTTTTTAGCTCCAAGCTGGCGAAGTATAGACAAGCCTGAAAGCAAATCTCTCACATTGCTCGCTTCATTAGCTAAGTAGTTTCCTGCCAACTCGGAGCCATAATCAGAGCCGAAAGAAGACGCTAGCAACCAAAATTCAATGGCCTCTTTTTTCTTTCCTTTCTTAAATAAGCAACTACCCATTGAATTCAATTGACTATTAAATAGTTCATCAAGTTCTGGTCTATTTATGTCTTGCTCTTTCTGATAAAGCGCACCTGCTTCCTCTAATTTTTTGCAAAACCCTTTAGAAGGAATATTTACATTTATATCAAAAGCTAAACTTATTGGTGTAAATAAAACAAATAGTAAGAGTAAAGTCTTCATTCAATTTCCTAAACTACTTTCGAACAATAAACCTAAGAGCTTCTCTGAACATAATAAAACCTCTAGGAAGAAGATTAAAAGGGCGCACCTAATAATTTTATTATTAACTCAAGCTAAGATATACAAAACCAAGTCTTTAGCTATGAGCGGGCTCATGATTCACTGAGTGATTTGACATCAATTGGTTATCTTGAGGCTGAGTAAGATTCTACAAAATAGCTGTACTAAATTGGGTGGAGTTTCAAATGAATTGTTCAAATTTAAGGTAGGTATCTTGTTTATTTTCTTTTAATTCCTCAGAACTTTATATATCTTCCCGTTAAAATCATACCAACAATAAAGCCCCCAAAAAGCAGAACTTTGATAATTAAAGGAATAGAGTCAATTGCCTCCTTCCCGAGTAAAAACATTATCAGAAAAGATATAAATGAACCTAAAGTCATAAATACCCCAATAGTTTATTTTTTCATAGTGCTTTAATCTCCACAAACAACAATGGTTACACAATGTTATATACCAGTAGACAATTCAGTCGGTTGACATGCCAGCATTACACCCTAGCTTCAGAACGGCTGGTTTTCAACGGCTCACCAACCACATTGCCAGCACCCAAAATACAAACAAAATAACCAAGGCCCAGCCTAATACGGATGCAATAGTTATATTGCACATACATGAAGAAAATTAAAAGGATCCACTCATAATTTCACTTACCAATAACCATTTTCTTTTAAATACTTAATAAAAGACGTTGAATAATCATGACCTCTTTTAGAGGCCATAATCAAGTAACCGAGGAGACGTCTCTATTTTATGCTAAACAAGGGGCGTTTTGCCCCTTTGATATGTTAACTAATTTTTTAATCACAATCAGAATAAATATCGAACCTTAAACGTTACACTGTCTTCAATAGGGTTCGTCCAAAGTGTACTGGTTCGATTGCCATAACTGTTTTGACCAATTGAATCACGGTCATAACTGGCGCTATCGACGCTGCCTCTGCGGTAAACAAAAAACACATCTGAGAAGGGTCCCATACGATAACGCAATTTAAACTGGGCAGTTAAGCGGTTATCTTCAAAGCTGGTATCAATGTCTTGCTTAATCAAATCGCCTTGCTCTTGCACTGCGAAAGTTTGCTGAGCTTTGGCATCTAAAAAAGCGACTTGTATTGAACTAGACCATTCTAGTTTATCGGTGATCAAGCCATTTACGATGATATTTGAGGCAAAATAGTCTCTGTCGTATTCACTAATCACATTTTGCTGATTGGCCACCAGCCAACCTTCACCAGTTCTTAAGTAGTTATTCCACTTTATGCTCCAATTCGCATGGGGCATCCAAGTTAAGTCCACCGCATATTGGGTTGACGTTGAATCGAAGCCTTCTTTATCATATTCAAAGCTAGCCGCCCAGCTGAAATCTCCCACATATGGGCTTTGGTAAAATAGCCTGACACCTTGTGACGAAGGCTGGGTGAATGCAGTAGTGTTAAAGCCCAGATTATCTTGCTCACCTTGAGTTAAGTAATCAAAAGTTAAATTAAACTGCGCCCCTGTCGTTAACATAAATTGGCTAGAGTACGTTTGCCAAGCGGGTAATCTTTGAGACGCGCCATTACTTTCATGGCTGAGCTTTACTACATGCTTAACACGTGTAACCCAATCATTCGAGTAATTGACCGAATGCTCAAACTCAGATTGAGCATATTGCCAGTCGTTTCTGACTAAATACCCCATGTCTCGGTTGTCGAACTGGTCGTTTAGTTTTAAGTAACGATTCGTGATTTTAGTATTTGGCGAAAACTGGTAGCCCAAGTTTAAGCTCAGGCCGTTACCAGTTTGTGTGGTATTTATTTCAGCATCTGTATCAATTTGGCTAAGCAGTAACGCCCCTTGTAATGACCAAGTTGCACTTTGATACTGACTATCCCAAGCCAATGTGCTGGCGCTTCTATCAAGGTATGGGCGCTTAACGTGGGTGGTTAGCAAGCCGGTTTGCCAATTATTTTGTCGATATTTCGCCCTTGCCGCATAAAATGATTTGCCTGCGTCAGTGTCTAAATTCGACTCTTCAACAGCAAATGCACCTAGTTGTAATTGTTCTCCTTGATGAACAAATCGTACGGCTGCATCAATTGGAGTGATATTTTCACTACCATCATCACTCCCTGCACCTATTCGGCGGGTATGTATCAGCTTGGTATTTTGCTCCGCTTGAACGTTAAATACGCTGATATCTTGGGTGAAAAATGGGCGTTTATCGGTTCTCAGTGTTTCAACTGCACTGTAGTTAATATTTACATCGTCACTGTCAACTTGACCGAAGTCTGGGTTAACAGATACGCTCAGCTTCTGATGGTGCGCAGGTTTATAAATTAAATCAAAGCCCACATCAGTTTGCCCCTTATCACCTTGTCGGTCTGATAAATCGTTTTGCTGAGTAATATAAGGTATAAACGCCAGCTGCTGCTGGTTTGGGATCTCAGCAGATACCTTGGGCATTGCTAAATAAAAGTCACTATTGCTAATCGTTTGTTTTTGACTTGCATAAATAAAATTATTAGCAATATCATAAAGCTGAATAGAAACTCCCACCTCTGACAGACCATTTTCACCTGCTGAATGATGGAAGGATACAGTGTGCCAAGGAATAAACACCTCGGTTGACCAGTAATCGTCATGCTCAAAGTACTGGCTTTGCCAGTCTCCGTCCCAATCGTAGTCAGTTGTTAGTTGCGGCGTGAGTACCGCATCTTGCGTGCCGCCACCAAGCGTTGTTGCAAATAAATAACCACTACTACCATCACCGCCAAAGTCGAGATAAATACGATTGAACTCGCCTTGCATAAAGTTATCTTTAATATTGAATTGTTTTTTACGCGTCTCAGCACTTTGATAATTAATAATGCCAACGTAAATGCCTTTTTCATTACTGTAGACTTTGGCATTAACTTGCTTCTTTGTTTGCTCGAGCGTGGCGGGCACGACTTTGTAAAAAGTATTAAATGCTGTTGCTTGCTGCCATTGCGGTTCATCTAATTTGCCATCAAGTACGATTGTTTCAGCCATAACCGATGGCGTGATTATAATTGTGCTAAAGGCTACCGCATTTGCTACCTGTGAAATTTTCATAACTACATCCAACTGAATTTCGATGCGTTCATTGCAACAAAACTCAAGCTAGAAAAACCTGAAATTTTTCTGAATAACACTCATGAAAGCCTTATAAACATTGACTTTTATCTTATAAAAGATAACGTTCGCCTATAAGACTAATTTAATAACTGCGGTAAGCGTTTTATGCCATCTTCGTCACAGGGACATCAGTTTGACACTTGGGTGTTTTATCCCGAAACAGATGAATTGCTCTGTAGTAAAACCCAACATACACAAAAGCTGGAACCTCAAGTCGCCAGACTTCTTGAACTATTTATAAAACAACAAGGCAAAACATTATCGCAAGGCTTTCTAAACGATAAGCTCTGGCCAGATACCATTGTAGAAGCCAATAGTCTTTATCAGTTATTAGCCAAACTTCGTAAGGTATTACAAGATATACCTAGAACACCTAAATATATAAAAACAATACCTAAAAAAGGTTATATGTTTATCGCAGAAGCGAGGTTGCTATCTACTGCGATTGGACCCAAGCTTAAAAACGACGAATCAACAACGCCCACAAACACTAACTCTTTTTTATTTAATGTCGGCCACCTCATCAGAAACCCGCTTTACATAGGTATGTTCTCTATATTTTTTATTGCGTGCTTCAGTGCTATTGCTTTTTTTAACCATAAACCTCAATTACTTACCCCTCCAGAATACAAAGTAGAAGACATCAGTTATGAGCTGGGGTTAGAGTTTGATATTGCAGCACATTTCGAACAGGATTTAATTGCTTATGTCAGCCAATTTAATCAGCTTGTTATAGCGAATAAATTAGGCAATCAGCTCTATGAGCATAGCTTTAACACTCGAGTAGCACATCCAAGTTGGCATCCCAATAAAGACCTTGTGGCATTTTGGCAGTACATTGAAGATAAATGTGTTTTAAAAATTATTAGCAGTAATGGCAAACAGTTACATGAAACGAAAGCGGTCTCATGTGACCGTATTGAAGCCCCACTTTGGCAATCAGATGACGAATTAACCCTCGTCGTGCATCATTGGGATAACAGCGAAGGTTTTTTGTATCGCTTAAGCACCCGTCAATTTGTAAAGATACCCGTGCCACTCAACAAAGGCGAAAAATTAATAAAAGCACTCAAAGCTTGGGAAAACCAAACTTTCTACCTCGTAAAACAAGTTAATTATCATTCAAAATTAATTACCTTAGACGGTAACATTCATCTCTCTTGGCCATACCCAATTTGGTTAGCCACTTTTGACACAAAACAACAAACCATCATCACAAACGATGAAAGTAAGTACCATAACCTCATCGCGACGCACTGGGATCAACAACAATATAGTGTGATGCGCTCAACTCAAGGGATCTTCTCTACCCTTTCGATAGATAAGCATGGGGATATCTTTGCAGCTGCTGAAAGTTGGCAGGTTAATATAAAAGATAACGATGATTTACCGATTTTCTCAAGCTCAAGTATTGACTATTTACCCGTCAGTAACTTACTCGGAGAAACCGCATTTATGTCTCGCCGCACTGGTGTATGTGAGGTTTACTTACACGCGAATGATAAGATACGACAGCTCTCATTTCACCAAGGTCATGAATATGTTGGGATCTTAAATTGGTCACCCGATAACAGCCTGTTACTTTCTAACCGTGATAACCATATTGTTTTATATGATAGAAACCGCACGACAAAACAATTTTCATCTAACCTTCCCCTCACCTTAAAAAATGCAGGCTGGATAAACAACAAACAAGTATGGGGCTCTGATGGTGAAAATATTTACACCTATGATCTCACGGGTCGTATTACTAGCAAGACGCAGCTCAAAAATGACTTTATTGGTTTCCATCATCAAACCCAGCAGTGGCTAATATTAAAAGAGCAACAGCTACTGACCACGACAACTTTAGATAACTTAAACAATATTAATGTATTAACAACGCTTTCCAAGCAACAAGCTAACCATTTTCGAGATGTAAGGTTTCAAAACCAATCAATGTACTGGCTTAGTCAATGGTCAAAACAAGACTATATTTGGCAATTTGATATGCAAAAGTCCAATGCCCCTGAATTAAAGAAGTCGGGATCACTCATTTGGCATTATGATATTAAACCGGATGGCAGTTTACTGATTGCTAAAATGGAAAGCATTGAAGGTGACATTAAAAAATTAGCAATAAAAGAGCAATAAAGACGCGACTCAACTAAAATAAATAGATGCGCTCAGTAAACTGCACAAACCATGTTAAGACAGCTCTTCGCTTTTGCACTATTTTTATTTAGCATCAATGTCTTGAGTTGCGAACTTGTTGTACGTGTTGAAGATTACGCTGCACAATCATATCGCGATGAAAACATGCAGTGGCAAGGTATTGATATTGAGATCACTAAGGCTTTACTCAACCAAGCTGGCTGCACTTATCGGTTTATACCTGTTCCCTGGGGGCGAGCTTTAAAAATGCTAGAAATGGGAAAACTCGATGTAATGCTGAGTGTAAGCAAAACCGAAAAACGCACGCAATTCGCACATTTTATCGGCCCTCAACGTATTGAAAAAATCAGAATAGTCAGTAAAGCGAATCCCTCTATCATACTCACTTCGTTGTCCGACGTTTTAAACATATCTTTGCCGCTTGGAATACAAGAAGGCGCCTATTATGGGGAGTCATTTACCAGATTCACCCAATCTTTAAGCACTCCTGATAAATACTTCTTTAAAGTGCCTAATAACGATACGAAACTCTCTCTATTAACTAAAGGCAGGATTTTTGGCTTTCTAGAAGAACAGCTAAATATAGAGTATGAAATTAGACACCAATTAACGCCTAAAGATGTATTCATACACCCAGTCATCGTTAACCAAGCACCTGTTTATTTTGCATTTAGTAAAGCATCTATTTCAAAAGAGCAACTTAACTCGATTGAGCGTGCTTTCAACCACCTTACATTTTTAGGTGTTTTCGAACAAATTTTACTTACCTCGCAAAATTAACTTCCAATCATATAATTTCCCATTTCAAAACGTTCTGAAAATTGGAATAAGGTTTTGCTTTTTAATAACAAAAATTTGCCTTAAAGACTTTTTATATGATGAAAAAGGACTACCCTTAATGTTAGTGCTAATTTTAAATTATCATTTCGAAAAGGAGTGCTTTGACATGGGGCTTTACAATACCTTGGAATATGCCGACTCAAATAATGAAGTTAAAGCAATTTATGACGATATATTTGAACATTTAGGCAATGAGGGGTTAGTCGATTATTTTAAAGTTCTAGGTAATTATAACCCTCATATTTTATCAACCACATGGTCCCTGTTCAAAAATGTACTACTAATAGGCGAATTACCTCGTGCGCTAAAAGAGCTGGTGTTTATCGCTATTTCTAACGAACGTGAGTGTGCTTATTGCACTTCAATTCATTGTGCTATGTGTCGCTACCTAAATATTGATGATGAAACGATTAATCAGGTTTTACAAAAGTCTTCAGACCTAAATCCAAAACGTGTAAAAGTGTCTATAGATTTTGCCGTTAAAATGGCAACAAACAGTGCATTGGTAACTGAACAAGATCATAGAAATTTACTAAATAGTGGTCTTACAAAAAACCAAGTATTTGAACTCATGTCTTTAGCCAGTGTCGTTAATTATTCAAACACATTGGCGCAAGGTATGATGCTCGTAGTTGACGAAGAATTTGCTAACTTACTTAAAGATAACGTAGTAATGTAATTATGAATGGCAGTGTAATTGACTCTTACCAACTATCTTCTTTAATTGAACTTACCAGTAATCTTGCTGACGATAGTATGCATGCAGATCTGTCGTCTCAAAAAATCTTACTCAATGCCGTCAATAAATTACTTTGGACGTTAAACTTTGATTATTGTCTCATGATAGACAATGAAGAACATATAGACTGTTTATATGGTGAAGATGATCGACACCTAAAAGAAACTATTGAATTATTGCCAATAAAAGAACTTAAAAACAATACCGTTGTGCTCATCAACAAAGTTCAGTATTACCTTATTTATCAGGTACTGCCCCTTGAACAAGACAAAACTCATACTCTTGTTTTTTTGCAGCAAGGTCATGCTTTTAATTCTTCCTCCCTTATTATCATTGAGCTTTTTAGCGCAGCGGTAAAACGACTATTGATCACTAAAGCTGAAGAACATAAAAGGCTAAAATTAAAAAATGAAGCTCAAGTATTGTTACGTTCTAACCAGCTCAAGTCAGAGTTTTTAGCCAATATGTCTCATGAACTAAAAACACCAATGAATGGCATTTTAAATCTCGTTCAGTTGTTACAAAGCACTCAACTTGAATCAAATCAGAAAGAAATGTTAGACACAATACATCAGAGTACTGAAAACTTACTCACAGTTGTCACCGATGTTCTAGAATATAGCAAGCTAGAAACGAATAACATTAAGTTACTTTCGAGTCCCTTCTCACTTGAAAAACTAATTCAGAGTATGACGTCTGAATTAGAACATGAAATAAGTTTTAAAAATCTTTCCTTATCTAAACGTATTCAACCTGATTTGCCTGCACAGCTAATCGGAGATGTATTAAGAATAAAGCAACTCTTACATAATTTACTTAATAATGCTGTTAAGTTTACGAAAAATGGCAGTGTATCTATCGCTGTAACTGGTCAATCGCTAAAGAATAATAATTTTGAATTAAAGATAGAAGTTGAAGATACGGGAATCGGCATGACTGAAGATGCACAAACTTGGTTGTTTGAGCCTTTCATTCAGGGTGATGGGTCAACAACTCGGGAATACGGCGGCACAGGTTTAGGTTTAGCTATTTCATCAAAGTTAGCAAAAGCAATGAATGGTGACATTAAAGTTCATAGCAAACTTGGTAAAGGGACTAAATTTGACGTCATACTGCCATTGAAGAAAGTAGCTGATGATAAGATGACGGCCACATCAAGCAGTACACCTCAGAAAAAAGCGACAATCTCAGAGTTACAACCTCACACAATATTAATAGTTGAAGATAACTTAATTAATCAGAAAGTCGCAGGCCTATTACTAGAAAAACTTGGTTATAAATACGATATCGCAGAAAACGGGCAAGTCGCGTTAGATAAATTAGAACAAAAGCATTACACATTTATTTTCATGGACATACAAATGCCTGTAATGAACGGCCATGATGCGACTAAAGAAATTATATTGAGATATAAAAATCAAAGACCTAGCATAGTAGCAATGACAGCGAACACATTTGATGAAGACAAAGAAAAGTGTTTTTCAATCGGAATGGATGACTTCATTGCAAAACCTATCTCAGAGCAAGAAATTATCAGAGTATTGAGTAAGTTTCCTATCAAGTAAAATAATCTGACCGTTTTTTCACTCTTCTTCTAAAAACACAGAAATAATTTATTCATCACTGTAACAATACGTAGATACAAAAAAGCGCCCCCATAGTTCCATATGCAAGGCGCTTATAGTTTCGTGAATGTTTACTTAACTTCAGTGATCACAGTATCAATTAAATGTACCACGCCGTTTGAAGTATAAATATCTGTGGTTGTGACATTTGAACCTTCGATTTGAAGGCCTGATGTTGGTAATTTAACAGCCCACCAAACGTCATTTACACCATCACCTTTCATATCACCTAAGGCCTCGTCTTGGATAAAGGTGTATAAAGGACGACCCAAATAAGCAACTTGCATTGAACCATCAGCTCTCTCTACTAGAGATAAACCTGGTACATTTTCAATGCCATCTGCTGTTGCTGTAACTGGTGGCCAATTTGTTGCACATGTGTCTACACATTGGCTCATTGAATTCTCTAAATCACCGTCGAAAACATAGAGTGTTTTTCCTGCCATTGCAGATCCAGCGGCAGACACTAATGTACCAGTGTTCTTGCTGTAAGTGACTATGTCGTTATCTGTGTTAGATACACCTGCAAAATTCACTAAATTGACTGATAGTTTATTGCCCTGAAGCGTTTCAACCTCAACACCATTAGCTGCAAAAGCATTTAAACTATTCACTCGAGAATTTAACACATGCTGCTTCAATACTGCACTTAGGGCATCTTTATCAGCAAGTAATGCATTAAGTGAGTCTGCAGGGATCTTTTTAAATGCCGCATTAGTCGGTGCGAATACAGTTAGTTTATCGCTAGGGTTATTTAGCGCACCAACTAAATCTGCAGCACTCAATGCCGTCACTAAGGTGGATAGGCTTTCTGTTTCTGTAGCAACTTGAGCTACCGTTTTGTTGAGATCGCCCGTTTCTTTCAATGGCATAATTACTTTGTCTAGAACATGAATTATACCGTTATCTGCCATTACATTAGCCGCTGATATGGCCGCATCATTTATAAATAGTGTAGAGCCTGTTGTTGATAACGCAGCATTTGAACCGTTGGCCATCTCAATTAAACTTTCTTCGCTATTTGCAACTGATATTGCTACGTCTGACATGATTTTTTGTTCAGCAATAACATGAAAAAGTAGAATATCTTTTAGTGTTTCAGGGTCATTTTGCAAAGCATTCAATGTTTCTTGACCTAGCGCTGCGAATGCATCATCTGTGGGAGCAAAAACAGTAAATGTTTTTGTTGGATCTGACACTTCGCTGTCTAGTCCTGTAGCTGTAAGTAAAGACACAAGCGTATCGAAGCTGCCATTTTCAGAAGCTACGTCTGCAATTGTGCCATAACTTTGTGGTAGTGAGATGTCTCCAACAATTACACTGTCAATAACGTGTATAGTACCGTTCGTCGTAACTATATCTTTCGTCACGATTTTAGCGCCGCCAAACATTAAAGAGTCTGTTTCAGTATTAATAGAAATAGACAACTCATTTTCTAATACCGTTTTTGCTGATTTACCATTTAAAGACATGGCTGTCACTGAATCTGCATTTATTGGTAAGACATGTTGTTTTAAAATGTCAGAAAGTACATCAGGGTTTGCCAGTAAAGTATTTATTAATTTGTCGCCCACTGCTGCGAAAGCTGCGTCAGTTGGTGCAAATACTGTGAATGTACTTGAATCATCAGACAATACACTGTCTAATCCTGTACGTTCAAGCGCTGCAATTAAAGTTTCAAAGTTACCCGCAGCTTTTGCAGTCTCTACAATGTTTGCATTTGATTCAGTTGGCGCAGGTGGCATGAGCACTGCATCGATAACATGTATCACACCATTGTCAGCCATAACGTCTGTCGCAGTAACGGTACTGGTGTTGATAAGCAGGTCATCACCCGAAAGTGATAATGCGATATTAGCGCCATTTACTGTTTCAACCGTGTTGCCTGCACTTGATAACGCGGCTTCGGCTGCAACTTTATTCCCCAAAACATGATAAGTAAGAATGCTACTAAGTTTGTCTGGGTCTTGCGCTAATGCGTCCAAAGTTTCTTGACCTAATGCTGCGAAAGCCGCATCAGTCGGAGCAAAAACGGTAAAAGTAGCGTCAGTATTGTCGAGTGTGTCGCCCAAGTTTGTGGCTTCTAATAATGAAACCAAGGTTTTGAAATCTCCACTCGCAACTGCCACGTCATAAACCGAATTGGGTTCTTGAACAGGAGGCTGTATTTCTATTTTATTGTCATCGTCATTACAGCCTGCTAGCAACAATGAAAGACTCAATGCTGCCCCAAGTTTGATTGATTTAACCACCTCTACATTCCTCTTGTGTTTAAAGTTCATACAGAGTTACGGGTGGAAATTTCTAAACGATCAGAAAGTTTTAAATTTATTTAAAGAAAATTAAACAATTGGAGTTCGGAACACTTGGAAGAAATAAAGAGAATATTGCAGAAGTTAACGACATTTAACATTCTGAAAATGCGCGACTTGAAAGTAAGGGGTCCTAGATGCTTTTCAATAAAGTTGATTATCGCCTATTGGCACCTCAAGTGCGTTATCAGATTTGCTTGGGCCTCCCACCATTTCATCATAGGCGCTGGTATGCCTCATAACTTGAGTTTTAGCTTTGACATTTCTTAATTGCTTTTGTAGTGAAATAAAATTATGGCTTTTTAATCTCTGACCTTTTTCATCGGTTATCATAAACTCTTTACCATCAATAACCGCACTCACGTTATATAACGCGAGATCTAGAGAGTGATAAATTACTTTATCTACAAAAAAATATTTTTCTAACTTACTCAATTTCAAACCAACACCTTTTGATGTTTAACTTGCCCAGAATCGATTTCGATATTACGCACAAAATAAAACCTAAGTTCACTATTTATTAATAAAGTTTTAAAAATACGATTTTGACGTATTTTAAAGCCCATTTGTCTATTGTTTTGATACTTTGTCTAAGTGAGTTGTTACTATGTAACACGCAAATAAAATAGAAAAAATAACGAAAAGGACAACAACAATGCCATCAGCCAAATACACACTTTGTGCATTAGCTGTTTTAACTGCTCAAGCACATGCCTCTAAAAGTGAAGAGTGGTTTCTACACAGCAGCATTTCACCAGACGGTAAGCAAATAGCTTTCTCTTATAAAGGTGATATTTATACCGTACCAGCCAAAGGTGGTACTGCCCGCCCTTTAACCCTGCATAGCGATTGGGATGGTCACCCTGTTTGGTCTAATGATGGCAAGCATATCGCCTTTGCAAGCGATAGAAATGGCAATTTAGATGTCTACCTCATGCCATCATCGGGCGGTAAAGCTAAACGTCTGACTTACCATTCAGCCAATGATGTTCCTCAAGATTTTGCAAAAAATGACAAAGCGGTACTTTTCACATCAGCACGCCAAGATTCTAAAGACTCTACGATTTTTCCTACTGCACGATTAACTGAAAGCTATACGGTGTCATTAAACGGCGGCACCCCTAAGATGCTATCAACCATTCCAGCATCTGAATTAAAGTTTTCACCTGATGGCAAGAAAGTACTTTATCGTGATGAAAAAGCTTACGAAAACGAGTTTAGAAAGCACGATGTATCTGCGTTTGCCCGTGATGTTTGGCTACAAGATTTAGTGTCAGGTGAGCATACCCAACTGACAACTTTTGAGGGCGGCGACCACAACCCGGTTTGGGCTAATAATAATACTTACTATTATACGTCTGAAGAAAAGTCGGGCGCATTTAACGTATGGCGCGCTGATTTAGATGGCGACAACAAAAAGCAAATCACTGATTTTGAGCAATTTCCTGTTCGCAGCTTATCTATCAGTGACAATGGTACATTAGCATTTGCACACCATGGCAGTATTTACACGTCAAAAGGTGGCAAGCCTAAGCACGTGAAGATCAATATCGCAAATGACGTGCAAGAAGACGATATGATGACAACCATGCTAGGTGGCAAAATCACCGAATATTCTGTCTCGCCAGATGGTAAAGAAGTGGCATTTGTGGCGCGTGGGGAAGTGTTTGTTGCTAGCACAGAGTTCGGTACGACTCGCGCAATCACCAATACGCCGCAACAAGAACGTTCTGTGTCATTCCATAAAGATGGCAGAACGCTTTTATACGCTGCCGAACGAGGCAATAGCTGGGGCTTATACGAAACGTCGATTGCCGATGAGTCTGAGCCTTATTTCTTTGCGGCGACAAAATTAAAAGAAGAAGTAGTTCACCAAGTAGATACGGATAGCTTCCAACCAATTTACTCACCAGATGGTAAAAAAATTGCGTTTTTATCTGCTCGAGATGAAATTCAGGTTATCGATCGTGAATCGAAAAAAGTAAACATTGCACTGGGTAAGGAACATAACTACTCATATGCAGATGGCGATATCACCTTTGCATGGGCACCAGATAGTTATTGGATGACTGCGGATTTCGCACCAAGAAGTCGACTGTTTGTGACGAATATCGGCGTTTTCCCATCAGACGGTTCACAACAACCTCGCGATATCAGTTTATCGGGTTATAACGATACCTCACCTTCTTGGCATACCGATGGTGAAGCTGTGCTTTGGGCCAGTGCCCGTTATGGCCAACGTGATCACGGTAGTTGGGGCAGAGAATTCGACGTTATGGCCGCTTTCTTAACGCAAGACAGCTATGACCGTTTTAGATTCTCTAAAGAAGAATATGCACTGCATAAAGAGCTTGAGAAAAAAGCCTCAAAAGCAGAAAAGCAAGACGATAAGGGCACTGAAGACAAAGCTGAAAAACTTGAGATTGAGTGGGATAACATCGAACAACGCACAGCGCGCCTGACTGTTCATGCATCTGATCTTGGCCAAGCATATTTAACTAAAGACACCAAAGCACTTTACTACTTTGCACGTTTTGAAAAAGGCTATGATTTATGGCGTCATTCAATTCGCGATAGAAAAACAGAGTTGGTTGCAAAACTAAATGCACGCAGAGCAAGCATGACGTTTAGCAAAGATGAAAAGAACATTGTTATTCTTGCCGACGGCACGCTACGTCAAGGTAAAGTAGGCAACAAAATTGCGCTTAAGCCAATTTCGACCAAGCCTGTGATGCAACTACAAGCAGCTAAAGAGCGTGAATTTATGTTCGATCACAGCTGGCGCATCATTGATGATAAATTCTATCGAGATGATTACCACGGCATCGACTGGGACCAAGTTGGTCAATCTTACCGTGCCAAAGTGGCATCAGTGGGCCATGGCCGTGACTTCGCGAACCTATTTGCTGAAATGACTGGCGAGCTAAATGCATCACATATTGGTTCATCTTATCGCCCTGCACGAAAACCAACGGATGATACTACTGGCCGTTTAGGTTTGTTTTTCAATGATGTAAACCCATTTATGGTTGAAGAGGTATTGGCTAAAGGTCCATTTGATAAAGCCAGCAGCAAGGTAAAACCTGGAGTAACGCTTAAAGCTGTAAACGGCGTTGAATTAAGTGAGTCACAAAACTTATTCAAGTTATTAAACCACACTGCGGGCCAACGTGTACGTTTCACTTTTGCAGATGTTGATGGTGCGCTTTTTGATGAAGTCATCAAACCAACAAACAGCCGCACTGTTAATAACTTACTGTACGATCGCTGGGTGTTATCAAGAGAAGCTCTGGTAGAAGAATTATCGGGCGGTCAACTTGGCTATGTGCATGTGCGTGGCATGAACGATCCAAGCTTTAGAGCCGTGTACTCTCGTCTATTAGGTAAACATTTTGATAAGAAAGCCATTGTTGTTGACACTCGCTTTAATGGCGGCGGCTGGTTACACAACGATCTTGCAAAACTACTGAGTGGCGAAGAGTACTTCACCATGCATGTTCGCGGTCGTCAGTATCACGGCGATCCGCTCGATCAATGGAACAAGCCATCTGTGCTACTTATTAACGAAGGTAACTACAGTGATGCCCACGCATTCTCTTACACTTACGATCAATTGGATTTAGGTGAAATGGTGGGTATGCCGGTACCAGGTACAATGACGGCTGTTTGGTGGGAAATGGGGATTTCAGGCGATTTCCGCGCGGGTGTGCCACAAGTGGGCATTAAGAACACCAAGGGTGAGTACCTAGAAAACAACCAAACCATGCCGGATCACCTTGTTAAGAATGACCCTCAATCAGTTGAGCAAGGTCGTGATAAACAAATCGAAAAAGCAGTTGAAGTTTTACTTAAGAAAGTAGACTAAGCAAAAACTTATGTAATCTGAGCTCAGGTTATCTAGGCCTTAAACATCACTGTTTAAGGCCTTTTCTTTGAATAAGCTATTCGTTTAATGTTCATGCTTACGACTCTGCAAACCCACCTTTTGAGTGAATGACAGTAGTACCGCACTAAACTTATTCATTATTGATTCAGCTTCAATCCCTTAGTAATGCATGTTTAGTTACTTGATTAAGTTCGCTTAATTCAAGAATCTTGTGCTTCTTTACTGCAATAATAACAATAGAGGCAAAGGCTAACTTTCAACTACACATCAATTCAGGAAAACTCATGCTTAGGACTGCTGTATTCATTGCCACTTTATTTGCTCCTCTTTCGTTCGCGAAACAAAATCCATTTAACGAAACTCTCGCCTGCCATACCTCTAATTCAAATCCCGGAATAGCTGTCAGGTTAGAACAATATGGAAAGGTGATTTACAGCGGTGTAGCTGGTCTTGCAAATATACAAAACAAACAACAACTGAAACTTGAGGACGTTTTTCAAATTGGCTCAGTATCAAAACAATTTACTGCCGCAGCCATTTTACAGCTTGCTGAACGCGATAAATTAAAATTATCTAACACGCTTGGAGATTTCATTGAAGGTTTGCCTAAAGACTATGCACAAGTCACCGTTGAACGTGTACTTAGCCATACTTCCGGTTTACCAAACTATAATAATGACCCGAGAATTAGAAATATTTGGCACCAAGAAAGAAGTCTTGATGACATAATCAAAGAGATCACTAAGCAAACTCCGATTGCCAAATCAGGCGAGGTATTTAACTACTCAAACACAGGTTATGTCTTACTCGGCAAAGTCATAGAAGTGGTATCGGGCTTAACTTATGCCGACTATTTAAAAACACATATTTTTAAACCCTTACAAATGAATCACTCATATGTAACTAAACAAGGTGAAGGAAACACTGGCACTATAGGCTATACAAGCCACAATGATTCACCTATCAAAGTAGACAGAAGTTGGATTTATGCCTCAGGTGCAATTACATCAACCCTTGAAGATATGAGTCGTTGGCATCAAGCGCTCGTGAATGGAAAAGTTATCTCTAAACATAATTATCAAAAAATGATAACTCCAACTGTTTTAAATAATGGAGAAACTTCGCCTTACGGATTTGGTCTTTATAATTACCCCATTAGCGGCAAAAAGACCATTAACCACGAAGGCTGGATCCCAGGATTTATGACTTGGTCAATTTACCTGCCAGAGAATGACCTCTATGCTGTGGCATTTAGTAACAATGACGTTAAGCACCCCGGACCGTTAGTGCTAGATATGATTGCTAAGCAATTAAACTTATCACCTGTGCCAGTCACTAACATTAGTAAAGATTTCACTAAAAACCTAGTTGGAAAGTACCAATTTAGTGATCAGCGCGTTATGGCTATTTCTGAAGTAAATAAACAATTTTATGCACAAATTAATGAAGAGCCTAAGCAACGCCTAATCTTAAGAGCTGATAATTCTTTTTCATTTGAATGTACCGAAAATTTCTATAGACTGCGTAAAGAAAATGATGCAGTAACACTAAACCCCATTAGCCTCTATCGGGGTGAAGGTCAGCCTTTGCGCAAAATACTTTAAGGACATCCAAATGAAAACCATAAAAATAACATTACTTGCAGTTTTATTGACTTGTTCATTCACTTCATTCGCAAACTCAGAGGCGGAAGTTGAAGCAGCAAAACTAATGAAAGTCATGGATATGGATAAAGTAATGAATGACTCTATGTCTAATATGGTAGACATACAAATTCAGCAACAACCTACTCTGGCTCCTTTCAAATCCGTAATGATGAAGTTTTTCCAAAAACATATGAGTTGGGAAAGTTTAGAATTCGAGTTCATATATATTTATTCGCAAGCGTTTACTGCTCAAGAATTAAAAGAATTAACGGCTTTTTACGAAACACCGACAGGTAAAAAAACCGTAGAGAAAATGCCTCAGCTTATGGCTCAAGGTGCGCAGATTGGCGCTTCACGTGTTCAGGAGAATATGCAAGAGTTGCAAGCTATGATAAAAGAAGAAGCCGAGAGACTAAAGCAACTATCAGAGCAACAAAATTAACCAACATACTGAGTGGTCATTAATGGGGTTTCTGTAGGAAAGAAAACATAAGGAAAACAATGAATAAAGAATTATTAGTGCATTACATAGCAATTGGCTTGACTGCAGCTATGCTTGTCTTCGGACTGGACGTCTACAATCAAGAAGTGACACTTACTGTACAATATGGTTTAACTTACTGTATATCAGCGCTTGTTGGAACTGTTCTAGCAGCTTTGTATTTCAGTTTAGTTGGTCATAGATTCTACAAACATCAATTCTTAGCAACTGTGATCCCTTGCATACTATTTGCTCTATTGGCAATTAAGCTCGGTCCTGTAATCACAGTACCGCTTCATGACATTACTATAATAATAACTTCATTATTGGTTATTTCTAGTTCGTTTGAGAAGCGAAAGAACTAATTCACGCAAGCAGAAACATGAGAAGGTGATTTACACCTTCTCAATACTCAATAACACTTCACCCACTTTAAAACCAAACTTAATGATCTCAGTGCGATTAATTAAACGGTTTTCATCCACCAAATACATCCAATCGTCGAGGGTAACAACCAAAGGGTCACCTTTATATTGAATTTCTAGGTCATATCGCCAGTACAAAGCATTACCGCGAGCCTGACCATTTGCTTGGCCAATTACATCGTTTGCAGTGCCTGTATATTCTCCGTCAGCGGTTTTTGTTATCAACCAAGTGCGCGTGTCTTTCTCACCATCGTCGTAGACAAACCACTCATCCAGTTTGCCTTTTAGCTGGCCATTTTCTTTCTGCCAAGTGCCGATCAACTTCACGGTAAAGCTACGCTGAAATGCACCACTTCTATCGAGTACCACACCATGAGCTTTAAGTTCGCCCTGAAAAAACTCCTCTAATTTTAGTTCAGGTGTTTTACCAACGTAATCATCAATGTGGTTGCTTGAACATCCAACTAAAAACAAGAATCCTAGGATGAGTGTTAGCACTCTGATCATTTTTTCTCTCCAATAAGTTGTGCGCGCAGTTCCGGCTCCGAAGTTTTTTCACTCAGCCAAATCGCAAGAAATGCTTTACCAAATTGCGGATCATTCATATTTCCTATTTTGCTCGTCGCATCATAAAAATCTGACGTACCATCAGGGTGAACACGAATAGTAAGTTGGCTGCCTTCTTTGATGTCAGGCCAGATCTGCTCAAGTTGCGATACCCAATTAGGAATAGCTTCATTTTCATAACCAATATGAACCCATTGATCTAACGTTGCTTCTATCAAATCTACTTTGTCTATATCTCGGAGGTAAGTGATTTTCAGTGCGACTGGAGGTGTATCGGCTTGGTAACTGGAAGTTTTTCCGAACAATTCGGCTTTATATAGATCCCAAAACATCACTGACATTTGACCCTCACCGTACTTTGTGAGGCCTTGTACTGGTGAGGCAAAGCTATTAAAAGAAAATAAAAAACAAATTAAAAAAATCACACGCATGACGTGTTCCTGTTGATTTAGCTTAACTTGTAATACGGTCTATTATTTAAATAGATCAGCACTGGCATGATTAACGCCCAACCCAATGCATAAATAAACAAAAATTGAGTCTGCGCAACGCCCATACCCAGCGCACCAAATTTAACCGCAGCAAAATAACTCAGCGGACCAAAGATGCCACCGATTAAGGCATTAACAAACACATTGAGTTTATTCATCCAATCAAAAGAATAATTAAGGCTAAGTACAAACATCAGCCAAAGCAGACATAACCAAGCGGGAAAAAAGCCTTCATTGAAGGTCAAAATACCCAGCTTAAACATTAGAAAGTCAAATACAATACCAACAGAGGCAATCGGTAGCAGTTTGAAGTCTCGGGCTCGATCTTTAAATACTGCAAAGTGCAATGCAACTAAAGGCAACAAAAGCCAGCTTGCATGTTCGGTAAACAAAGCACAAGTAAACCATACAAGCTGGAATAGGAAGAAGTTAATAACGGCAAATTTGTTCATCGGTATCGTTTCGATAATTAGGCTTGCGTAGTACTAAGTGATGAGTGCTTATTACACGCTCTAAAAACGCGCCTTCGCAGTATGCCAAATAAAAATGCCATAAACGCTTAAACTGCTCGTCGAAACCGAACTCGGTAAGCGCTTGCCAATTTGCATCAAAGCCTTTACGCCAATCTGCCAGAGTTCTGGCATAGTGCAAACCGATGTCTTCAATATTATCGAGCATCATATTTGTTTGCTCGGCGACGTGTTTACTCATAACCGCAATAGACGGCAAACATCCTCCAGGGAAGATATAGCGTTGAATAAAGTCAACATTAGTTCGGTAATGATCGTAACGAGAATCTAAAATGGTAATCGCTTGAACAAGCATTAAGCCTTCATCTTTAAGCAAGTTATTACATTTAGCAAAAAACTCCGCCATAAACTCATGGCCAACGGCCTCTATCATTTCAATTGAAACTAGTTTGTCGTATTTACCTTCGAGTAAACGGTAATCTTTCTTAAGCAAAGTTATCTTGTCTTCAAGCCCTTTCGCTTTTACTTTATCAACCGCAAATTCGTATTGAGCATCTGAAATCGTTGTCGTTGTAACCTGACAACCATAATGCTCGGCAGCGAAAATTGCCAAGCCACCCCAACCAGTGCCAATTTCAATTAAATGGTCGGTCGGCTTTAAATCTAATTTGTCGCAGATTGTTTTAAGTTTATTGAGTTGCGCTTCATGCAGCTGAGTTGCCGAGTCACTATAAATAGCACTTGAGTACATCATAGTACTGTCGAGGAACCGAGTGTACAGCTCATTACCAAGGTCGTAATGCGCCAAGATATTATTTTTTGAGCCGCTTTGAGTATTGGCATTTTTACGATGAAAAATCTTATTTTTCAGTTGGGTAAACCACGCGCCCTGTTTCTCGATTTCATCAAGCTGTTCTTGGCAACGGGCAAATACTTGGATAACTTCGGTTAAGTTTGGTGTCGTCCATTTTTTCGCGATGTAGGCTTCTGCCGCTGCAATGCTGCCCCCTTTTACGAAGTCGACATACATAGACGCATCCTGCACTATTATCTTGCCACATAACTTAGCGTCCACATTACCCAAACGAGTTATCTGCCCTGCTTCTTCTATTTCTAAACTGGCTTTTTGTAATTTATCGAGTAACGAAATGACTAGGTTACGACATTTATTTTCAAACCAAGAAAGTTGCTCTGGATTCGTTGTTGCGGTGACATTGGTAGATGACTGTTCCATTATTAACCTCTAGTCTCAGGGTGCGCAATAAACGGGATACGTTTGGCAAACAATTTAGCAGCTTGCCAATAAATGCCAGCGACTACTTTAATTGGCATCAGCGGTGCCGACAGCCACGCTTTAAACAAACTGCTTTTTGTTATTTCACGCTTTTTCATCGCAAGCGTGGCATCAAATTGCTTATGGTCTTTATGGTTTTCAATATGAACCAAGACCTGCTCTGCTGGCGGCTTAACCCGCCAATGGTATTGCATGTCTAGGTCCATAAATGGAGACACATGAAAATCTTTTTGAGTTTTCATATCACCCTGTAAATCGACCAAATAGTAATGACGCTCAAGCCAAGGCGTATTGCTTACCTCAACCAGCATGTAGCGACATTCACCGTCATTTTGATAACAAAAATAGAAGTTTGCTGGGCTAAAATAAAAACCGAAACATCGGCACTGACCCATTAACGTGACTTTTTCGCCATCCCATTTCCCACCCAATTGGGAAACTTTACTTGCTATACGTTGTTTTAAATTGCCCGGTTCATTTTTTACATAATCAGCTTGAAAAAAACTCATAGGCGCAAACTTTTTCAAGCTAAATACTGAATGAGTTGCTGCTAACGCTTCAACTTCATCTAAGTCTAGCGCGAGTTGCGTCATAGTGTAGTTAAACTCATGACTTTTCGGACTAAAACGTCTGTGTCTAACTTGGCCCTGATAAATCGCGCTGTTCATAACTACAGCTCACACTCAAATCGTTTACATACGTCTAATGCCGAACGCACGCCATCTTCGTGGAAGCCGTTATACCAGTAAGCGCCACAGAAGTGGGTGCGATTTTTGCCGCAGATATCAGAGCGACGCTGCTGTGCTGCCATACTTTGCTTGTTAAACACCGGATGGTGATAGGTGAATTCTCTTAATATTTTAGATTTATCTATGATGGCCGTTTGATTTAACGTCACACAGAATGTGGTATCGCTTTGCAACCCCTGCAATATATTCATATTGTAGGTCACCGCAGCTGGGCGCATATTGGTATTGTCTAAACGGTAGTTCCAGCTAGCCCAAGCAAGTGGACGCTTTGGCAGCATATTGGTATCGGTATGAAGCACCACTTGGTTTTCACTGTAAGGTATAGCACCAAGTACTTGCTGCTCTTGTTCGTTCGCATCTGCCAATAATGAAAGGGCTTGATCTGAATGGCATGCAAATACCACTTCATCAAACAACTCTTCACTGCCATCGGCAAGCTTTATCACAACAGTATCTTCGTTACGTGTTACAGAGCTTATATCACTGTTGAGACAAATCTTGTCTGAAAATTCACGCGTTAAAGGCTTCACATATTCACGAGATCCGCCTTTGATCACATGCCATTGTGGGCGGTCGCTGATGTTTAACAAACCATGGTTATAGAAAAACTGCACAAAGAAACGTAGTTCGAAGTCGCGCATCTCTTGCAAACTAGTGGACCAAATGGCTGCACCCATTGGCAAAATGTAGTGCTGGCTAAAATAGTCTGAAAAATGCTGTTCATCTAAAAAATCGCCCAATGTTAAATGAGGCGCTATTTGCTGATCATGTAGCGCCTTACACGCCTTATTGAATCGCAGGATTTCTCTGATTAGGCCCCAAAATTTTGGGTTCAAAATGTTACGGCGCTGCGCAAATAACGAATTTAAGTTATTGCCATTGTACTCTAAACCCGATTGTACGTTGTGCACACTAAAACTCATTTCAGTGTCCTTATACCCAACCCCAATCTGGCTAAGCAGTTTTAAAAAATTTGGGTAGGTTTTGTTATTACAAACAATAAAGCCAGTATCGATAGCATACTCCTTTCCATCGACTTCGACATCAACAGTGGCCGTGTGACCACCAATGTAATTGTTTTTTTCGTATAACTTGATGTCGTATTTTTTTGATAGCAAGTAAGCGCACGTTAAACCAGAAATACCACTACCTATGATGGCAACTCTCTTCATGTTTTTATCATCCTTTTAGCCAGCGGACGCCAAAGATTAAATGGTAAAAGAGCTAAGACTTTAAGCGTCCACGTAAAGCCTTTAGGAAAATGAATGTCAAATGTACTTTTGCTCATGCCTTTAAAGATGGCTTTAGCTGCATCTTCGGCTTCAATAATGCCTGGCATATCGAAGTCGTTTTTGTCTGTAAGTGGCGTTTTAACAAACCCGGGATGAATAACACTGATGCCAATCTCTTGCGGCTCTAGATCTATGCTGAGGGTTTTAGCCAAATATGTAATACCCGCTTTTGAGGCACCATAGGCCTCAGCGCGCGTCAGTGGTACGTAGGCGGCACTTGAGCTCATCAAACCTACTTGACCACCAAACTTTATTTGTTTGAGCCAAACTTCCAAGCAATATCCTACGGCAATTAAATTGGTTTGAATAACCCGCTCAAACAATGCCCCATCGAACTGTTTAGGATTATCTATATATTCACAAGTACCTGCATTGAGAATTAAATGGTCAATGGCTAAGTCTTTTGGCAAGGCATTTTTTAGGGCGTTTTTGTCATTTAAATCGAAAGTACAAGGTATGATATTTGCTGATTTTTCACTTAAAATATCTAACTTTGCTTGATTTCTGCCACACGCATATACTGTGAACCCTTGTTGTGCATACTCCAGCGCCAAAGCTTCACCAATGCCCGAAGAAGCGCCCGTGATAACGACGACTTTAGATTGGGTACTCATGCAGCCGTCCTGCGCTTGATTAAGTTAATGACAGTACCGAAAATAGGAAGGTGTTGATAGATCATCTCACCTGCATCAAAGTAATCGCGGTGATAGACGACCTTACCGTTTTCAAACTCAAGGTAAGTATTACCATTCACTTTAAGTGGCTGACCCTGTTTTATTTTTTTATGTGAAAAAGTCATCACCCAATACACACTGGCTTTGTTGTCTTGCTCGAATGAGGTGTGAATAACGAATTGGCCTTGGTTCAGGTTTTCATACATGTTAGCGAAATAGTCGGTAAGCGCAGGCAAACCTTCTATTCTGTGAAGCGGATCTTCAAACACTATCTTGTCACCGTACACTTCACCGAGTAGTTCAAGATTCGACTTGTCTAGTTGGTTATACAGCTTCAAAAAATCTGATATCAAGGCATTATTCGACATACTTAAGGTAACTCACTTTTGTAATATTCTAGTGCCTGATTTCTTGCTTCTTTTAAATCAACGATAGCATCGGGATACACATCGCTTTGACCTGTTGCAGCCAAGTAAGCTTGCGGTGCGTGAATATGTTTGGTCGGCACATTTTCTAATTCTGGTAAATACTTACGGATAAAATCGCCGTTGGGATCAAACTTCTCACTCTGTGTGAGTGGGTTAAAGATCCTAAAATATGGTTGTGCATCACACCCTGTGCCCGCCGCCCATTGCCAACCACCATTATTAGCAGCCAAATCGCCATCGATAAGATGCTGCATAAAAAATGCTTCACCTTTGCGCCAATCCACCAGCAAATGTTTCGTTAAAAAGCTAGCGACTATCATACGTAACCGATTATGCATCCAACCTGTTTGTTTAAGTTGTTTGATTGCAGCATCTACGATTGGGAATCCGGTTTGAGCATTACTCCAAAGTTCGAACTTCGCTTGATGATCAGGCCATCTGAAGCCATGGAACTTCTCTTGAAAATCTTTGTTTTTACTTAAATTAGGGAACGCATCTAAAAGATGGCGATAAAACTCTCGCCAAATCAACTCATTCAACCAGCTAAATTGTGGCGCTTTCATATCTTCAAGCACGTTCGGAGCATGGTTGATAAGTTCAATAAAAACACGTTTTGGACTGATAGCACCTATGGCTAAATAAGGTGATAAACCGCTAGTTGCTTTTAAATCTGGTCTGTCTCTGTATAGTTCATAGTCATCATGCTTTTCAGCTAAAAAGCGCGGCAATACCTGTCTTAGCGCAGTATCTGCCAAAGGCCATTTCGACGACTCAACTATAGGGTAATCGAAACTAAATTTATGCTCATCAAACTCAACATCAACTGCCGCTAAATTGCCTAAATAACTCTGATCAAACCCACTTTGTTTAACCGCTTGAAGCCAGGCCTTTTTGAACGGCGTGTAGACCTTAAACATTTCGCCCTGCTTGTTGCGCACAGACCCTTTTGGCAACATCACATCAGATTCGAACAGGTTCAGCTCAATACGTGCAGCAACTTGCTTATCTCTATCAATCTCATCTATTTCTAATTGACTGTTCGCGAATACTCGCGTGATTTGATGCTCAGAGCAAAAATTTAACAATTGCTCGATTTGAATATTAAAATCACTGCCGTATATCACAGTCAGCTCAATACCTTGAGCGTTAAGCTGTTGTTCAAACCATGCCAAGTGACGTGCCATAAAATCGACCTGAACAGGCGCAATATTATGGCGTTGCCAAGTGTGAGGAGTAGAAATGAAAATTGCCTGTTTGCATCCTTGCGATAGGGCTTGTATTAATGCGGGGTTGTCGTCGAGTCTAAAGTCTTTCCTTATCCAATAAAGGGCACTCATTATAGGCTATACCTCAGTTTTAAATCTGCAGGATATGGGTTTAAGTACGCTTGCTTTGATAGGTACTCGTTCGGGTAATCTCTTAAGTAATGGTTAATCAAGGTCAAAGGTACAAGCAGTGGTACTAAGCCCTGACGATAAGCCATGACTTGCTCTGTTAACTCTTCTTTCTTCGTTTTGTCGAGTACTTTTTTGAAATAACCCTGTAAGTGCTGCAAAGTGTTCGTATGGTTACGACGTGAAGCAGGCTTTTTCAAAGCTGACATCAACATAGAAATGTATTGCTCGGCAAGTTCTTCCAAAGGTGCTTTCGACTGCCCTAACATGTTGCCGATTTTGCGATACATTTCGAGATTATGACTCATCACCAAATATTTATTTTGGCTGTGGAACTCGATCAATTTGTGTTTGGTTAAACCCGACGCCACCAGCTCTTGCCATTTCTTGTAAGTGAATACGCGCATGACAAAGTTTTCACGTAACACGGCATCGTTTAAGCGGCCATTTTCCTCACAAGGTAAGTTTGGGTGTGCGTCTAGAATTTGTTTAGCGAACAAGCCGACACCGTTGTGCTCACAGCCTTTGCCATGCTCGTAATAAACCTTTACACGTTCCATACCGCAGCTAGGGCTGCCTTTCATAAATACAAAGCCACTCAAATGATCGATGCGAGATGCCACTTTTTGACCAAACTCAGTCATTTTCTCTGTGACATCCATTGAACCATCAGGTCGCGAAACCGCAATCACATCATCATATTTAATTTGTCTAATAGTCGGTCTCGGAATAGGCAAGCCGACCGCCACTTCAGGGCAGAACTTTTCATATTCAACATGCTGACCTAACTGATTCATACAGAAATCGGATTTTTTATGGCTCTTGTCAAAACGAACTTGATCGCCCGTAAGACAAGCGCTAATGCCAATTTTTATTGGCGAAGAAAATTCAGGATTAAACTCATTCATAGCTATCTCCTAGTAAATGAACTTACCTATTGGATTGAGCAATTTGCTAATTCCTTGAGTAAAGTGAAGCGAGTCACTAGATACAGTTAAGCACAAACACCCTTCTTTAGTAACAGGCGTATGTGTATTTTTACCATCGAGCCAAATAAAATCACCGCGATTGTAAGTGCCCATTTCATCTTCAAAACTGCCATCAACAAGTAATGTAATTTCAAACCCATTATGAGTATGATTTGGTACAGAACCTTCAGCGTCTATGTGTAACAAACTCATGCGCAGATCGCCATCTTCTAATTCGATGCGAGAACGAGATAGCTTGCCAAGGTTCATCCAATTAGAACGCTCGAGGTTGCATAAAACTTGAGGCAAACAGTATGGCTTATCCGCTACTGTGACTTCTTGAGGCTCAGCCTCAATAAATTCATCAAAACTTTTGTCTTCAGTCACTTCATCAATAAAAGCATCAAAATCAAACTGAATTTCAGACTCATCGAACATTAAGGATTCTTTTTCAAAACAACTCTCTGCTGCATTGGCTGTAAGCAGAGTAATCTGTTCTTGGCACTTAGGACACATTTCTAAATGAGCAGCAATCATAATACTTACAGAAGCAGGTAACTCTCCAGCCACATAACTTTCAAGCAGTTCTTGTTTTGGGTGGTGCTTAATCATAGTCTGCTCCTATGTGTTGTTTGAGTTTAGTAAGTGCAAGTCTTAAACGTGATTTCACAGTACCAAGTGGAATATTAAGCTGCTTTGACAATTGCTCTTGTGAAAGCTCTTGGAAATAAACGCCGTGAACAACTTGCTTCTGATTTTCGGGCAGCTTGTTAAGGTATTGCGCAAGTTGCTTGTCCATCAAGTGATCGGCAAACATGTGGTCATCACTGTTTTGTGCTTCAGCTAAAGGCCAGATCTCTTCACTGATGGTGTCTTCTTGATTAGATTGGATTTTACGCAGCATATCAAAACTGATGTTACGCATAACCGTGTAAATCCAAGTTGTGGCTGCACCTTTTTCTACGTTGTATAGGTGCGCTTTACGCCACACATTGGTCATAGTTTCTTGAAGCAACTCATTAGCCATTACTGGGTTGTTAAATTGTTTACGACCAAAACCAATAATTTTTGGAGAAAACCATTTAAATAGATTTGCAAATGCACGTCTATCACGCTCTTGCGCCACGCTGATCAACCAAGATGACAAAGTTTTGCCATCCACTTCAGCAGGCGGAGTTTGAGACTGTTTTGTTGTGCTCATCGAAAGATGGGAATTCCTATTTTCTGTGCTCACCATGACTAAACCCATTAATTGCAATTCGTATAATATACGTATTGAAATAGATATAGATCACATGAATTTAGATCTTAATGATTATTGTAGGTTAATTAAAAGGTTTAACCTAACATTATGGTGTGCAAGAAATTTTGAGCTTTATCAAAACTGTACTGATCAACAAACACTTCTTTTTGCTCCATTGATAATGGCAGCAGTTCTAAATAGCGCGCACAAACCCAATTTGGATTATCAAACTGCGGTGCAGGATATAAATTTTTGATATCTGGGTGTAATGAAAAAATCTCTTCGAGTTTATCGGCAAGTGCAATATGGTTTTCATTCGAACTCGCCTGTGCCCAATGTTCTTTTGGTTCGCATTTTGCGAATCGTAGGTTATCTTCATCAAAATAAACGTTACTGAGCTTCACTAACGATTTTGCTTGCACATCAATGTGCAACATACCTTCTTCTTCAAAGAAGTCGACAATGTTAACCCAAGCAGCCCATTCAGATACCTCAAACTCAGCATCTGGCTTATAAATCGTTAACGCGAAACCATCTTCTTTTGTTGCAATAGACACCAGTTTTTTATATCTCGGCTCAAATATACGAAGACGGGTAACGCCTTCTGGCAGCAAAAATACAGGAAGTGGAAAAACGGGTAATTGCATAAATAAGACCTAAAAACTCTACATGGCAGTTTTTACGTGAAAGCCAAAAAAAAAGATCGATTAAGTTTCTACATCTTTTTCTAACTTTCTTTAACTCGTTACTTTGCCTTTTAAACAGTTAGAATCTATAAATAAAAATAGTTCTTAAATACGGGATTATTTATGTCACTTCATCAACTGATTTATCTTAGTAAAGCAAGTAGACACCTCGACAGCGTTGATTTTTTAAAGCTACTTGGAGTTGCTAGAGAAAATAACTTAAACCTTCGAGTAACAGGAAGCTTGTTTTACAACGGAGGATGGTTTTTACAAGTCTTGGAGGGGGATTTGCACATCATCCAAGACTTATACAGAAAAATTGAGAATGACGACAGACATATGCAAGCAAAAGTGCTTTACCTCGAGCCTGCCAACAGTCGAACCTTTTCTCGTTGGACCATGAATATGATCAATCTTGATGAGGAGCACGATAGTAAATATCACATTTTACGTGATTTGCTCGATGCAGCAGTCAAAGGCAACATGATTGATGGTTTAAGTGCTCCAGTAAAACTCTTGAAAGTCTTTTCTGACGATAACCTATTTGGTATTCGTTGATATCTAAATGTTAAACCAACACTGAGCAATCGCACCTGCTTTATCTTCACGGTTGCTTAGCGTTAATTTTGCACCTTGTTGCTCTATCATGTTTCTGCACAAGTTAAGTCCTATCCCTTTACCTTGTGCTTTGGTGGTATAAAACGGCACAAACAAATTATCGGTATTTTGAATACCCGACCCCGAGTCTCTTATTTCAATCACTATTTGTTTGCCCTGTCCGTAGGCATTTAACTCGATAGGTTGATGTGATTTACTCGCTTCAATGGCGTTCTTAACTAAATTAACCAGTACTTGCTCAAGCAATACTTTATCAGCAAGCACATAAGGCGCATCACATTTAATCTCTATGGGATAATCAAACAAATTGCTCACCGAATGAAGCAAGGGCGCAATCTCGCATTGCGCTATATGAACATCGAATTGTTTGCTTAAATTCGCATAGCGATTTACAAATTGCATTAAGCCGGTACTGCGCTCAACAATAACTTTTAAAGCCGGATCTAAATTCGCAAAGTCATCATTGCCTTTAAGCATATCTTGAAGCGTTTGCGCTAATGACTTAATAGGTGACAATGAATTGTTAATTTCATGACTCAATACGCGGGTCATTTTCTGCCAAGCTATTTGTTCTGTGTGATACACCACCTGCTCAATATTAGTAAGCACTAACAACTGATAACTTTGCTCTTGCATCGTGAATTGACTATGTCGTAACTGCCATTTTGCGATATGAGATTCATCACTTAATTGCCATTTATTTTCGGCTAACGTAAAGCCTAAATCGTCCGCGTTTGTATGCCTGAGAGTCTGCCATGGCTGCTTGCGCCAATTAGAAAAAGCTTCATTAGCATGATGTAATTTATGTGCTTTATTTAAAACCACAATAGGAGTAGCTAGTTGCTCAATGAGCCTAAGTACTAACACCGCTTGTTGGTCATATTGTGATTTTCTGCTTTGCAGTTCTAGCGACATCGCGGTGATTTCATCGGCCAATAATTTCACTGCGCCTTGGTTAAACTTCGGGTTGGCACGCAGTGAATAGTCTTCATGTCTTATCGCTTCAAGGACAGCTGAAAACCGATAAAAAGGGTTTAGCAAAGCGCTTCTTACATACCAACATAACAGCGCAAACGGGCAAATTAGTAATACCAATAGGGAGCAAACCACTAAGACACTGGCTGAACTATACCAAAGAATAAAAACCGTAAGCCCCGACAAAGCCAGTAAGCAACTGCCAATAAACAGAGTCAGGATGCTTTCGATGGAACGTAATTCTAGCCGCTCCGTGAGTTTTTTCATTGATTTGAACATGTGCTGACTCATTACTTGTTTAATTAGCAATTTACTTAGTTGATAAACCGAATTTTTCTAAACGACGATAAATAGCACTTTTGCTTATACCAAGTAATTCCCCCGCTTGTTCTACATTGCTGTGAGTTTGCGAAAGTGCCATTTTCAGCAGTTTTTTCTCAGCATCTTCAAGGGTCATTAAGGGAATGTCATTTTCCGAAGAAGTATTTTTCGATGAATTGTTCAACGTTTTAAACTCAAGGTCTTGCGCATCTATACAGTCGCCTTCAGCCATTAAAACGGCTCTTGCCATCATATGACTGAGCTCTCTTACGTTACCTGGCCATGAGTAATCAAGCAAAGCCTGCTCGGCTAATTTGCTTAGAGGCAAAGGAGTCAACTGATATTGTTTAGCATGTAATTCAATAAAATGCTTTGCCAACACAACGATGTCATCGGGACGTGCGTTTAGAGGTGGAATGGTAAGCTCAATAGTGTTCAATCTAAAGTATAAATCGGTTCTAAACTCACCACTTTCAAGCATGGCCTCAAAGTCGGCATTAGATGCCGCGATAATGCGACAACTCGCCTGTTGGGTCAGCGTATCACCGACTCGTTCAAACTGTTTGGACTCGAGTACCCGCAGCAGTTTAGCTTGTTGATTCGCCCCCATTGTCGCGACTTCATCTAAAAATAAAGTACCATTATTGGCAAGTTCAAAGCGCCCCGCTCTGTCTTGCTTAGCATCGGTAAATGCGCCTTTTTTGTGGCCAAATAACTCGCTTTCGAACAAGCTTTCAGGAATAGCACCCATGTTTACCGAAACAAACTCGCCGGTGCGCGCTGAGTGAGTGTGCACATATTCTGCGATACAGCTTTTACCCGTGCCATTTTCACCGCGCAAAAAAATCGTCGCATCGGTTTTAGCAACACGCTCTAACTGCGCTTTTAATTTTTGCATCTGTGGGCTATGCCACAAAATTGATTTTGAAATGTTATTTGATGAAGTCTCGCTTTTGCCAAACTGAGCTGATTCAGATTGTTTAGAAATCGCTTTTTGATGATCAATTTGTGCTAAAGCTAGATGCTTTTTCATCATCATCACAACCGCATGATTATCCCAAGGTTTGGCAAAAAAATCTTTCGCGCCCAATTGCATAGCTTCAACAGCCAAAGAGACACTCGACCAAGCCGTCATCGCCAGAATAGGTGGAGAGCTTGTTTTTTGTTGCGCACGCAAAAAAGCCAAACCTTCTTCGCCCGATGTGGTATCAAATTCAAAGTTCATATCGAGCAGAATTAGGTCAATGCGGTGCGAGTGTAAAAGCTCGCTAGCAACAGCAGGGCTCTCAGCTTCAAACACCTCATAACCATGATTGTTTAGCAAAAAACGAAGGCTGAGCCTTACATCGGCCCTGTCTTCTACAATCAAAATATGCTGCTTTGCTGCTGGCATGCCCATACTGCTCCTTGGATTTTATTATTTTTTTTAGTTATTCGCTTAAAGCGTAAGCTCTAAAACGAGTTTAACCTAGACCTCATTAAGAAGACTAGGTTAATGCTCTGCGAAGTTTCAGAAAACCCATTCAAGGTTATTCATTACGCAGCGCTTTTAGGGGATCTGAGCTCACGACAGAACGTACCGGCAAGTAACAAGCTAATACGGAAATCACCACCATAATAGGAATGGCAAGTAATAGCACTGAAATTTCCCCAGTTATTTGTATCGCAAGGAGTCGCGTGCCAATTAAATAACCGATTCCCGCCAACACGCCACCTAAAAGCACACCAAATACAACAGGCTGCATACTTTGCTTTAATACCATTTTGATGACTTGCCCAGTATGCGCACCAAGTGATAGGTGAATACCCAATTCGTAACGACGCATTTGCACGCTATAGCTCAACACGCCATAAATACCCGCTGCAGCCAGACTTAGCGCTAATACTATTAAACTCATCGTTAAAATCGCAATTAGTTTAGAAGCTCTAAGTCGAGTCGTTAACATATTTTCTAGGGTTTCAAAGTAAGCAATACTCAGTTGCGGGTTAACCTCTTTTAAGGCTTCAAGTAATTGCGTTTTATCAACAATCTCATTGCTTTTAAACGTTAACGCAAAACGAGGTCCAGCTTCAAACGGTAAGTAATAACGCTCTTCTGCATAGCTATCTCGGTTGTCTGGCACATAAATATTATTAACTACGCCCACAACGGTAAGTGGTTCATTCGGTGCTGCTTGCAATGTTTTTCCAATTGCAGATTCTGACTTAAACAAACGCTCTGCGAGTGCTTTACTGATAATAATTTCTTGCGGTCTATTTTCTGAACCTTGTAACGAACTAAAGCTACGTCCTTCAAGCATCGGCATACCGAGTAAAGCAAAGCAGTTTTCATCAAAGAAACTAACACTGACTATACCTAACATTTCGTTATTTTCATCGTACAAGTAATTTTCCCAGCCCATTTGCAAAGGTGAAGCACGCGTCAGTGCAACATCTTCAACTTGCGGTAACGATTTAAGCTGGCTTTTGATTTGTTGTGCAACGTTATGGAAGTCATCACTCAAGTTACCTGTATCGACGCGAAGATAATTTACACTATTAGTATTAAACCCGGCATCTTTAACCAATTTATTAATCGCAGGAGATAACACGGTTGTCGCGCCAAGTAACAAGGCTGTGGCTAATCCAACTTGTAAGGCAACCAATACATTTCTGGTGAGACTAGATATCTGTGCTCCCGTACCTTTACCACTGCTTTGCAATGTTTGATTAAGTTGTTTATAAGGCACCTGCTGACTGGCGAGCTTCGCCATGACGATACTGATAAATATACTGACAATAACACTTGCCGAAATTGTCACAGGATCTAGGGTCAGGTGCTGCATTCGCGGAAACATATACTGCAAGTCGCTGGCTAACCAAACCATAGACCAGCCCGCAATAAGCAAGCCAAAAATACAGGCAAGTATAGATAGCAACATCGCTTCGCTAAACATGCCTAAAAAGATATGGTGTGTTTTCGCCCCCAATGCCGCTTGAATGGCCATCACGCGTTTTTTTTGCACCGCGCGAGCTAAAAATAAATTACAAATGTTAGTGACAGCAATAAATAACAAGGTAATTACACCTGCCAATAGCAACAATGCCATTTCGCCACTATCTGCGACTATTTTCTGTTTTATTGGTATGAAGCGTGCCCCAATTGCGGTATTAGCAGCAACATCATCACGGCTTTGATACAACTGGTTAATTTGATCTCCGAGTGCGATATTTGCTTGTTTAAGAGATACGTCATTTTTGAGGATTGCTATACCATTTACTCCACCGGTAATACTTCCCCAACTACTAGTGCGGCTAATTTCTTGGTCAAAGCTAAACCAAGCATTCATAGAAAAATTACCAAATACTTCTGGCGCATTAAAATGACTCGCTGTTACACCTATGATCTGATATTTATCATTAGCGATAGTTGTATAAGTACCAATCACTTTTGGGTCAGCACCAAAGTGCGTTTGCCAAGCCTCAAAACTCAATACCAAGACTCTTTGCTTATCATTAATGGTTTCTTGTTGATTAAAAGCACGACCCAAATGCATAGGCACATCAAGCATCGAAAAATACTCAGGTGTTACACGAACACCATCAAGATAAGGTGTATCGGGCAAATCTCTCAATTTTGCACTATACAAACTCATGAGTGCCATCTGTTCGATGTATTGTTCGTCTTGGTAAATATGGTACTGCGCAGACAAAATCTGAAAGCCGTATTGCGTCTCGCCATTGATGGTTTCACTTTGGTCGGTAACGACGATTTTATCGGCATTAGGATATGGCAAAGGCTTAGTCAGTACCAAATAGTTGATATTCAGCACCACCGCAAGTGCAGCTAATGTCACTGCAAGGGTCGTGATCACCGTTAAACTAAATCCCGGTAATCTTAATAAACTGCTGACAGCGAGTTTAAATTCTTCTTTGATGATACTCATACCGCCAACTCCATCTTAAACTCATCGGCCATAACGCCATCAAGTAGGTGCAGTTTGCGTTTTGCCATATCTGCATATCTTGGGTCGTGAGTTACCATACAAATGGTGGTGCCTTGCCTGTTTAGTTCAGCCAGCATCATCATGACCGCATCACCGTTTTTAGAATCTAGGTTACCGGTTGGCTCATCAACCAATAATATGGCAGGGTCGTTTACTAAAGCTCTCGCTATCGCAACGCGCTGCTGCTGACCACCTGATAGCTGGTTCGGTTTATGACCCGCTCTGTGCGTCATTTCAACTTTAGCCAAGCAAGCGTCTACTTTTTGTTTAACTTCTTCTTGTGATAATGCCTTTTCACGATAGCGAAGTGGCAGTGCTATGTTGTCGAAGACTGACAATTCATCAATTAAATTAAATGACTGAAATACAAAGCCAATATGCTCATTGCGCATACTTGCTCTTTGATTAACACTGAGATTACTTACATCGTGCCCGGCTAACATATATTCACCGTCCGACGCGGTGTCTAATAATCCCAATATCGATAACAGAGTAGATTTGCCACAGCCAGACGGCCCAGAAATAGACACATAATCGCCTTCGTTGATTTCTAAGTCAACGCCACGTAATGCATGGGTTTCCATCTCGCTGGTGACAAACTTTTTCGTGATATTGGTTAGCTTTATTTTGTTATTACTCATGGTCTTTCCTTTTTATATCGCGATTGCCTGGCTTACTTCACAATGGCAATGTGGGTATGTGCTTGCCAGCGAGTCATATCGTTAAGGATAAACTGCTCATGCGCTTGTGCGCCAGCAAGTATTTGAATTTGCTCGTCTGTTGCCGCACCAAACTGAATAGGAGTAGCGATCGCCGAGCCGTTATCGGTTAATTTAAATAAGGTAGAATTTGAAAAAGCTTTCACGTTGACGGGTTTTTTAATAAACAGAGCGTTTGCTAATTGACCCACAGCAATTGTGCCCTCTATGTTTAATTCTGGTCGGGCGTTATCGGTTAACGCGCCGTTTAACGCCACTTCAACCTGAATATTACCGTTGTTGATCACCGGATCGATACGTATCACTTCCCCTGAGATCTCTCCACGACGAGTATTGATGATTACCGCTTGTGCCAGTTGGATAGACTGCATTTTTGACTGTGGCACGTTCAGCAAAGCATAAAGATCGGTGGTGCTGCCGACTAAAGCCAATTGCTCACCTAAATTCACCGCTTGCCCGAGTTCCACACTCAGCGATTGCACCACACCATAAATGCCCGCTTTAACCGTTAGGCTGTCGAGTTGCTGTTGTACTAAACCTAAAGCCTCTTGCTGCGCCAAAATATTTGAATCGGCAATTTTTAAATTGGCAGCATGTAGAGCTTCAAGCTGGGTAATGCGAGCAGTTTCAATCTCTAAACGTCGAGTTAACTGCCTGACTTGCAACTTAGTACGCTGGTAGTCGATATTAGAAACGATACCTTTGCTGACCAATTGACTCTGTGCGTTCGCTTCAAGTTCAGCACTTTCAAGATCAGCTTGAATGCGAGCTAACTCTGCCTGTTGAGCAAGCAATTCACGTTTTTGGTTTATATCCGTTTGAATACGCTGGTTTTGACTGTCGATGTAAGCACGCTTTGCATCGCGCACAGATTGGGTAATATTCGGATCTGAAAGCTTTAAAATAACACTTTCGGGGGTTACTTCAGCACCCGGCTTTAACACTATTTCATCAACCGTTGCCTGACTTTTCGCAGTGAGCAAACGCGGCTTTTTCGACTTTAGACGGCCAAAACCTGACACTTCTAAATTTAATGTGCCCTGCTCGACCTTCGCCGACCAAATCTCATTGGCTTGAATTTGTTCTGCATGACTTGGTTGCAAAAATAACCAAATACATCCACCCAGTAACAGGCAAACAAACGCTAAAATACTTAGGTGCCGTTTGGTGTTTTTTTTGGGCTTTACGACCACATCCATAACTCGATTCCATACTGTTCTTAATCTGTAATGCAGTAGTTAAATCAAGTGCCATGCCAAAACATAAGAGCATGAAAAATATAGATTTTAATAAACAGTTATGCAAATATAGAAATATTATTTTCGAAACCGAAAAACAATTTATCGAAATCGAAAAGGACTCCATAATATTTCCATATTGTGCTCGTTATAATTATGCAACGTGAGAAAGGAACCAAACAATGCGCAAAACACTTCTTAGCTTCAGCATGCTCGGCCTGCTAACGGGCTGTTTCAGTGACTCAGATAACAATATTGAATCATCTCTCAAGCAACCAGAACCGGTTGCCAATGTGCGGTTAGAAACAGTCAATACACCTGATCAGACTCAGTACCAACCTGGTCAGCCGATCAAGATTAACTACAGTATCAGCAGCCAGCTACTTGACACAGAACACGTCGGTGTGACTTTTATGGCCATTGCCAAAGACAAAGTTGACCAATTAGCATCGCATGATGAACCTGAAGGATATGAATTAGGCACACACTATATTAAAAAGCTTTCAGATGGTAAGCATAGTTTTACCGCGGAGCTCATGCTACCTAATGAAGAGATACCTTCTGACGATTATGTCATTGCAGCGTATGTAGACAGTGCAAAGAGCATTGAGAATGAAGCTAATACTGAAGATAATGGCTCTAGAGATTTCTCTGATAATGCAGCTTCTTTTGCGCAAATAACCATTGATAGCACTTTTTATCATGACTTCGCGCTTGATACATTAACCGTTGGCGATGGTTTTGCCATGTTTCCTGATTCAGGTAGGCGCGAAACAGAGTCGCAGAATGCCCCAGAGCATAAACGCGCAGACATCATTGGTCATTTTGATGCCAGTAAGTTTGGTCATTTAATCAATGAAGCTTTAGTGACTGCAACAGTAACTGTTGCAGGTATCGAGTTTGACGCGCACTTTTGGCAAGAAGGCGAAAATCGTTACCATGACGACATGAAAATCAAATTTGCTGATCATGAACAAAGTCATTATTTCCCTTACGATATTGCCGTTAATGGTGTGCTGTTAGATAAGTTACAGCAAACATATGATAAAGACGCTGACGAAAATACCTTTGAGTTAACATTTACAATAGAAGATCTATCTTCAGCGCATCAAGAAGCGAACCTTGATAATAATCGTATGACGATTACTGTGCCTTACTCTCTATATGACCACGACCAACCTGACGATAGCTGGTTAGAAGAACATAATATCACTAACCCCCTTACTAGCTCTGTTGATACTTCGAGCAAATCAAGCTCACCAAGTTATGCACCCGTAAAAGAGCCTCAAGGTCTTTCTGGGTTAGTCTCTACGTCAGACACCTTATGGGCATTTGAGATTTTTAGTAATACCTATGGTGATAAATCAAAAGTAGCCATCGTGCCCAGCTTCGTGTCTTGGGTTCTGCTTCAATCTAAAAATGGCGGTCTTGCTTGGGCAACAGCTGGCGGTAGTTTTGACCTTTACATGTTCGATCACAGCTTAGATTTGTTCTCAGCAGGTGCATCTGGCATTGCAAATGGTGCTGACGGTACTGCAAGTTACTCAATGAATGTGTCTTTACTTGGCAACAGCCTTATAAAAGAGTCTGAAACTGTATCGGCGTTAGACGAGTCTTACGGCTATGATTGGGAAGAAGAACAAAAACTATTTTCTACCACTTTTACCATTGCCATTGTTCCAGTCTCAGTGTCAGCTGGGATCAAAGGCTCTGTTGGCGTCAACACTGACCTTAAATATGAAGGCCTACAATTTAGTATCGGAGGTGACGTTTTAACTGCAAGCCTTGATGCATATGCAACAGCAGGCATAGATTTATTGGTTGCCAGTGGCGGTATCGGTGTCGACTTCTTGATTATTTCAGACACTCTTTCGGCTACAGCTTATGTTGACATAAGTAAAGCGCTATCTGATTCAGAGATTGGCTATGGCATTGATGTAAGTAATCATATGAAAGCCATTGAGGGTGAATTTTACCTTTGGGTAAAGTATCCAGGTTATAAGTTCTGCTGCTCATTCCCAACTAAAACAGCAACTAAAACCCTGTATAACACTGGCGCTTTATATGACAAAACATGGCAAATGATTAACTACAGTGACAGTTTTAAGTTCTAACTATGCGAAGAAACTTACTACCACTTTTAACATCGCTTTGTATACTGCCTTTTGGCAGTGTACAAGCCATGACACAATGCATATTCTGGGGTGATTTTGAGACCAAAGCTGATACTAATATGCTCACGTTGAACCAGCCAAGCAAGAATCAACTTACCCTTTCAGGCCAACTACTTTACCGCCCTTTACTCAAGTCCGAAAAGCATTACTGGCTGGGCTTACAATTAGTCAACCCACAGATTGTTTTAGATAAACAGCAAATTAACCCAAGCCTTTACGGCGTGCCTTTTGCGGTTAAAGTAAGCCGTCAGACAAAACAAGTCACTGACCACCATTTTGCAGGAAAGTTAAAGCCTGAGGATAAGCAAAAGCTTATTGCCATATATCAAAGCCTCCACATTGAACATATTTATAAACGTGACCTAACTACACCAACTTTACTCACCGAGAGCGATAATTTAGGGCAATATCAAGTTGAATATGTTGAACAAGAGACAAATAAAATTAATCGCAGTAAGCTAAAGTATCTAAGTACCAAGCCAGGTGCCCAGCTTCTAGATTTTTCAACACCCAAGGTATTAGCTGATAGCTTCGAATTAAAGTTAGATAACTGTGGGTTGAACGCCTTAATTGGAGACAATCACACACGGGTCGAAACTAAAAAAGGCGATATAAGCATAGAAGTTAAACAGCGTATTCAGTTCAATTTAAATCCTGCGCCAGTGCCAAGCACTGCGCTTTTGCTTAGCTTGAATGAGAACCCTAAAAAATGGCCTCAGCTTAGCGAGAGCATTCTTTATCCTCGCCCACCTGCTAAGCCGTTGAAAGATGCCAAGGCATTTATAGCAGCACTCAAATCACAAGACATCAGCCAACTCAGCAGTGAGGCATTAGCACAGTTACTGTACGATAATGAGCAATATTTGTCGGCTTTAAAAGAGGTGATTAAATCTAACGTATTGTCTGATAAGGCCTTAGGTCGACTGCTTCTTATGATAGGTAAAAATGATTCCCCGAATGCCCACCAGCTATTAGTAGACGTTTATCTTGATAGTGAAATTCAAGGAAAGCAAAGGTTCAGAAGCTTGATGGGCTTAAAATATGCAGAACAGCCACTCGACCCTAAACTGGTCGATTTAGTACTTGAATCTGCTAATCAAACCAGTTCTGGTGAACAACAGCGTTTAAGTAATAGCGCCATGATGGTATTAGGTATTATTGCTAAAAATCAGTCAGGAAGTGAGTTTTCGGCTTATATGGGGCAACGTTTAGTCGAACAGTTAAAACAGACTTCACAAACTTCCCGCCAAGTCAGTATATTAGCAGCCCTTGGAAATAGCGGTAATGCCGAACAGCAAGATCAAATCGCACCTTTTTTAAATGCCAATGAGCCTAAACTCAGGCAGCAAGCCGCTGACTCTCTTGGCAAAATGCCCAATGAAACCAGTTTGAAATACATCACGGAACAATTAAGTGTCGAAAGCGATAAAGACACAAAAGCCGCTTTACTCAAAGCGATGGGGAATAACGAACTCGATAATAAACAAATTGATGACTTATTTAGTTATAGCCAATCACAACCTAAAGAAATACGGCTTGCTTCGATCCAAGCTTTGGCTGCTCAAGCCAAAAAAGACCCTGACTTAAAGCCTCGTTTAAAAGCATTAATAAAACGCGAGAAAGATCAGCAGGTACTGCGCGCTTTGATGCGGTCTGTGTATTCTAATTAGGCAATAGCAGTGAAGGTTTGTAGCTCAAGATGATACAGACCTTCGTTATTATGCCAGTTACTAACTGACGCCATAACACATATTTCCTTACATCTATGCACTAGTAAAGACAGTTACTTACAACCATAATTTGAACTCATTATTCAAAGAATATAGGGATAAAAATGTTTGAAATGTTGGTGGGCCTGGAAGTCAGTAACGATGAAATATATGACCAATACCGTGCTGCAATGAAGCCTATTCTCAATCGATTTGGTGGTGAATTTGGTTATGATTTTAAAGTGTCTGAAGTGCTGAAAAGCGAAGAAAACACAGAAATAAATAGAGTATTCACTATTCGCTTTTCTGATGAACAAAGTAAAGACGCGTTTTTTAATAACGATGATTACCAACTAGCAAAACAGCAGTTTTTCGAAACCTCTGTCAATCAGGTCACCATCATTGCTAGCTACACAAAATAGCTAGCAATCCGACTATATGGTCAGAGCTAATCTATTTGGCTTGTCGTAATTTGGCAGCTTCTAAACTATTGTGAATTGCCGATTCTAACAACAACGCATCACTGCAAGGCCCGACAGTGAGTAACTTCGCCCCTGTGGTGGGCTTACCGCGGTATGGCCTGACATAGACTTCACCATCCGGACAGCGTTCAAAATAAGTATAACCAGGCTCTGTTCCTAAAACTGTACAACCCTTAATTCGGATCACGCTGCTTGGGATCGCATCACAGATTTCTTTGATACAAATCGGATCTGGTAAGTTAGGTAAATCAACTGAACATGAAGACCAATGTGACTTATGATGCGCAAGCTTTTCTGCACTATTACTCGATGGTAACAGCTCAGGAAGTGTATTAATTTCTAGTTCTTCACAAAGCATGATCTCTGCAGTGGGATTAATTGCTCGAATATCTTCTTTCACTTGCCCTAAGCGTTCTTCACTTACTGAGTCAGTGTGGGACAGTGTGATCAACGACGAGACTTGTATTTGATTCGCTTCTAGCTCGTTATGGATATCTCTCAATTGCCAATTTTTAACATCAACCACAGAAATTTGCACCGGAGGCATAAAACGCGCTTCAATGCCCACGCCAAGAAATCCCATGAGCGCACATGCATCTGTTGTCCCATTTGCTTCAATAAGTGTAATACCATTGGCACGCTCAGGAATTCGGTTAACCGACTCTCTTAGCTCGCCAATACCACTGCAACAAATACAACTCCCATTCAATGCTTTTAAACTTTTCTCATCAAGCATATCCAAAAACTGCTGAGCATCTAAATTGGCATTTTCATAATCATTTAAAACGACAAAAGGTGACCAATTCGCTTGGCTATATTCAGTGACCAAGCGTTTCAACAACGTGGTTTTTCCTGCCCCAAGAAAACCAACAACAACAATTATGGGTTCCACAACGTATCCTCTAGTAAGAAGGCTGCTCAAAGCAGCCCGCTTGAAAAAATGATACAATATCACAACTTTGTGTGTTCATACATTCGGTATTTCTAAAGTGCCCGATGGTTACTTAATTTTCTAAAACTGTGAAGTGCGACTTGAGATAATGAAAACAGTGTAAAAGTGAATAGTAAACCGGTCAGCATAACAGGTTCATAACCCTCAACGACAACAGAAATCACCCTGGCTGAAAAATTAAAAAGAAAATATAGAGATGCGGGCAAAAGTAAAACCCAGTCTTTACGCCATAATGCAATGACAGTGATCACTGCTAGACTCAATGTTGGCGCACCAAGTGTTCGCAAATTGGTAAACCCATAATTCGTCACAGCATTAAAACCGCTTGGGGTATTGATCACCTCAGGAAAAAACATTGTGGTCACTGCAGCAGAGCCTAGTACAAGCACAAATACAGCACTTAAAAATTGAGCAAATTTTAACATAGCAAATTCTCCAAACTTTAATAAATCAACGATTGTTTGAAGCTAAATATATTGATATTTTTGGCATTAAACTTGTTAATATCACTCATCAATTTGAAGTTTTCGCTCATTATCTTTTCTGAGTGTTGACGGTGTTTGAGCAAATTTTTGTTTAAAAACTCGAGAAAAATAACTTTGCTCTATAAACCCACATTCAAGTGCTATTTCTGTCAGACTCCTAGAACTATTCATAACCAAATGGTGGGCTCTTTCGAGCCGCTTATTCATTAAGTACTTATTCGCACTCGTTCCATAAATCTGCTTAAACTTTCGGTTAAACGTCGCTTCACTCATATGACAAAGAAAGGCAAGTTCAGACGATTTTACTGGTGTGAACAAATGTGCCTGAACCACTTTTTGTAATTGAGGCTGATTGGCTGAAAATAACCGCTCAAGCAGTGCTTTTACTTTTCTAGTCTTATCTAGTGCTAACACCAGCTCAATTAACTCTATTACCTTTAAACGTATCAAGTTATTGTTAAATATCTCTACCTCGGCCATATAAGCTTCGATTGATTGAATATAATTCGCCAATAACATCGAACATTTTAATTGATCACTTGAGAGCTTAACTGCACTACATTGGTCTATTGCAGAGTCTTCAATCGAAGTATGTTCACCTTTTTCAACACCTAAAATGCCTTTTGGATATAATTGATTTAATAGCTGAGAAGTCAACCTGAACCCTATAAACTCCACGATGCTGTCTTGATTATCTTTGTGCCATTGATTAATAAAATTATCGGCACGCATTAGTAGAATATCACCTGCTTGCAACTCTATTGTTTCACCCGCGCAAAATAAAGTAGAGTGACCCTTGAGTATAATTATCAAACGAGCTTCGTCGATTAGACTATCTTGATAGCTCATAGGCGCTTTAAATATACGCTTCCCAAGCACAAAGTGATTGTCTAATTTAACCCCGATAGATTGTGACCGTTCTGACATCGTATGGCTTACATCCAGATTTCTAATTTATTATCGCGTTTTGGAATTGCAGTAACTCTATGGCTTATAAATGAATTCGTCCATATTTTCTCCATAATCAATTCATAATTACTTGCTAAAAAATACATTCTGCAAAATGCAGAGCCATAACAATAATAATAAAAATTAAATGCGTCATGACCGGCTCTTACAGGATGTTGAGCCGGTTATTTTCTATTTCCATACACTTTTCGTAAAATTCCCACCTTCTATAAACCTTATTACTTTCATAAACATAGTTCTATAAGTTACTATGTCAGTGAAATTTATACCCCTATTAATCAAGAGATTTAATTTCAGGCAAGGTATTAGAATAACGACAAGGACTATCAATGCGTCAAAGCTTAAGAGATAAAATCATATCTGTATGTGAACAAAAGATAACTAAAAAGGGAGAGACCGTCGGTGTGTCGTTTTACGCTTTCTTTTCTAATAAAAACGATGACCCAGAACAACTGATGGAAGCCGCTACTTGGTGGATACACACTCATCAATTAGATCACTTCGAAAAAGCGGTCAAAGTTAAAGAAATGGTTGAGCAAGGGCTGTAAGTTGACCTCTCTCAGCTCGAGTCACATAACTTAAAAAAATAGTCTAAAGGTATGAGTCTGTAAGTTTGAGCTTACTTTGTAACTTTGCTTATTTAGTGCACTGTTCGTTCTTTTAGAGATATTTCAACTTAGGCGAGTAAGCACAATGTAGAATTACACATCATGTTTACTGCAGGGATTAGCATTTTGGTGCAAAGCGCTAATCCTTAACAGAAACGTCGGCAAGTTTTAAGCTACGATAACACCCTGCTCTGCCAATATTCACTTTCAGAGAACCTATGCTCACTCACATAATAGTGTTTTCTTGCCTTTTGATTAGCATTTAAAACCGCGTTTATGTCGTTATCATAATTTTCGAATTGATTAATTTGATTGGCTCTTGCTTCAATAATCTGTTCACCAGCTTTAATACCGCTATAAAGTGCAAAAAACATACCTTGCGATGAAAGGGGATCTAGACTTAGCGCGGCATCTCCAATCGCTAAAAATGACAACGTATTGTTACTTAATTCATCTAATTTACTCACACTGGCATCAGTAAAATAAGGACCACTGAGTATTTGTGACTCGTTAAAATCTACTGGTAAAAGGCCACTATTATTGAGTTGCATCAAATACGCTTGTGGCGTGTTTAAGCTTTTTGATTGCTCAGGCAACATGAATTTAGCAACCACCCTTATAGGTAACCCTTTTGTTGATTTGTTTGGCAACCTCGCGCTGTACCACCAGCCATCGCTGACAGCCTTTATTCTGGTCATTTTTTCTTGGTCATCGTCACTAGATTCAAACCAAGCCACTATTGCCATTTGCTTGTCTAAATGAATCTTCTTGCGACCAATTAGTTTACCGAGCGACGATGCCCTTCCTGTGCCATCTATTAAATAATCACAGCGCAATACATCTGTTTGCTCTGTAAGCATCACGTGCCAGCAAGACTTATACTCTGCCGATAATACCTGCGAATAAAGTAAAGTAACGCCTTGAGAAACAGTAAATTTCAAAAGTGCATGATTAAATGCAGCTCTGTCAATGTGCCAACCTCCTCCTTGTGGGTTTTGAATGGCATCCGTTTTATGCCATTGCTCCGAGCCCCATGCTGATGCATTGCCTGTACAGCGACTAAATTGCCCCTTAGTAAGCAACTCAGACAAATCAGAGACACCTATTCTATTCAGTAATGGCAAAGCCGCTCCTGGAAGTGACTCACCTACTGAAAAGGCGGGTTGTTTGTTACTCTTTTTTGCGACTAACGCAACATTAAGACCCGCCTTTTTTAGCACTAAAGCGCAGGCACAAGCAGCGGGGCCTGTACCTGCAATTACACAGTCAAAATACAAATTCATTTCCTTCTCAATTATTCACCTTTGACTATGGTTGCGTACTCATCACGCTGCTCCTCATTAAACCACCCCGCTTCTTGCAGTAGCTTGTCGGTGGCACCTAACTTGGCATATTTCTTCAAGAACACTTTATACGCCTCATCCAGTTCAGCCTGTTTTGAGCCTGTCAGGTTTTCAACCCATAACTTCTCAGGCAACCAATCAAGGTCATCCGGTCTGTCTTTCGCCTCTAAAATCCCCATTTCATTGAAGTGAGCCACCATATAGTTCATTGCATTTTCTACCCCATCAGGTAATTGCCTAAACCAACTTGGTCGATTTCTAAATGCGGCAATACGCAGAGCCATCGGCTGAGTTTTATCTGCCACAATGTTGTAATCTGATAGGGTCAGTACATTGTTAGGAACCCTTGCTGGCCAGTAAGTTGGCATAAACGGATCATATTCTTTGTCATAGCCTGAGCGACAAAATGCAGTATCTCCTTGCCATGGCAATGCCATCCATTTAGTTAAATCTCCTGGTCCTTGTTCATACAGTGGACCACCGAAAGCAAGTACCCGCTGTTGATCTAATTTAGTGCCATAATAAGGTGCGTTTTTACCTTTAGCTCGTTCTCGGATCCGATACGGTGCGCGATACATAGACGCATGTCTCATCGGCCAAGTTAATTCACATCCTGGGTGAAACGCATCTGCTAAACAATAGTGCATATTGGCTTTGTCGAGCATCTTCGGCTGCTCTTGAAGGGATAACTTAGAAAGCTGATGTTCCGACTTTGGTTTCAGTTGATAGTCGCTCACAAACTCACCATTTACCCAACACGTCAAAACATAATCAAAATAAGCTGGAAGCTTTAAGTAAGTCGAAGCAGCATTGTCACCAGCATTAACAGTTTCACCATAAAGATCACCGTAAATCATTGGCCACTGTGTAATTTGGCTACTGACTGCAGGTCCTTGTGTACCATCAGAAATAACCACACTATTGGCACTTCTAAAGCTGTTAAAAACAGTGCGACGTAATTCTGCATATGGATCTGGGTAATCACTACTTAATGGCGCTGTTGCAAGCTTTTCTAATAATGCTTGGTCAGAAAAATCATAAGGCGCACCTTTACCAAAGGTCGCAAAAAAGCCTTTATTAACCCATTGTAGTTCGTTTAGCCGCGTTAAAATAGGCAAAATATCTCTTTGGAATTCAACCTTCTCTGGCTGTTTTAACATACCTGCGTTGGTCCAAACCTCACGCATTAAATCATCCATAGTGCGCCAGCCCACCAAGTTCTGTCCATAATTTGGTGGTGCAGAAGCAACCCAAGCTGGATCGGCTTCAAAAACTTTATCTCCTAGCACAACTTTGGCATGAACTGGGCCATCTGCTATGTCATCGTACCAACCAGCCGCATTGTTAAAGCTTGTCGGTACAGCTTCGCGATAAACCGGTTTATTTGTAGGACTGGCTGATTTACCAAAACCAGGTAAAACCAATAAGCGACCAACTGAATCTGTTCGTAATTCACCTAAATAAACGGCAGTACCTTGGAACTCTCCCGTCATAGCAAAGCTTGCATCTTTCATGCTCAAGCCTTGAATTTTGCACTCTCCGGGATCTATTGCTAGCGCGTTTCTATACTGCTCCTTCACGTCTGGGTTTCTGAGAGGAACTGACACATTGGCTGTTTGCGGCAAGTCCATCGCAGCTTGAAATTCGTACCACTGGGCTTTTCTATTCGCAACATGCACAGACCATTCAATAGTAGAGTTATCTGACTGTTGTATCTCAGCAACCACATTGCCATCAGCATCGTATCCATACACACGAAAACGGGCTGCTTGACGCTTAATTGCGCCTGACTTATCACGGGTACCACCAAACTTTGTTAATTTAGGTTCTAATACTTCAGGGCCAATGGTGAATTTTTTACTATCGCCAACTCGGGCAATGCCGATCCCCGGGTGAATTCTCACTTGGGTAATGCGGTCAATTTGCTCAGGCGTTAAAGCCTCAGGCTTGGGATCTGGTTTAGGTTTATGTGGAAATGGACAAGATGGATTTATAATCTTTGGCTGATCAGGACTGCTCGGTTGTGTATTAGGTTGACCATTTTTCTCATGGCGATATGCTGCCGATGCCGCATAAATGGCTTTTCTTGCCTCTGCAATAGAGCCTACAGGCGCATTCTCTTCAGGTACTCGAGCAACATTGAAGTCAAGCCAATCCCCATAAGTCTGTTGCTCTAAGTTACTAATATCTTGTTTAGGCAAGGTGATCGTCGCAACCAACTCAGGTTTTGCAATCGTTTCATCCCACACCGTTTTGGCTTTATCAAGCGGGAAATACTTATCAAGATAGGTTTGTTCAAATTGTGCTGTGGTCGGACGTTTTTGTATATATAAATGGAGCGTTGCCTTACCTGCTTTCATCCGAGCAGCTAAATCTTTTCCTAAAAAATCTGGATCATCGGTATTAACTTCATCAGCAAATGTAGACTTACCCGGCCTGACAATATATTTGCAGTGATTATCATTTCCTAATCTGAACGGGATCACACTCCATAAAGACGTACCAAACACAGAGCGTATTGGTTTTTCCATCTCATCTAGCAGTATGTCGGTATCTGGAGAGTTTTGCTGCACCCATTTTTCGCCCCAACCTTCAAAACTTGCCTTGTTGAACTGACAAAACTCTTCAGCATTATCGACAAAAAAGTAAGGCACATTTTGTAAAATTAAATCAGTAACATTATCATAATCTGGATTTTCTTTATCAAATGGGTCTTTTAGTCCCTTTATTCCAAATATCTTGATCCCCAAACCAATCGTGCTTTTCCAATCTGGGCGACCATCATCTAAATCTGATGAATACCTCACATAAACGGGATGAGTACCAGATTGTTCAAACATACCATGCTTTAAGTCGTCACTAATATTGTCATGTATTTCAATTTCACCACGCATACAGCCATGTGTTCTTAAAAATACTGGACGACGAACAGGGCACTGCCCCTGCTCCACGCGTTCTTTTTGCACCATATCAATAAAAATATGCTTTAAACATTTGATGGCTTTTTGATTGCGAGAACCAGCGCTATTGTCGTTATTGTTACTTTCCTTACAGTTAGACATTTTTTACTCCGCTCAATTGCTGTTGTCGATGACTCTATGGCACAAACGAACTTGAACTTGCCTATTCAAAACTGAATCAATTTTCCAACTTAGTTAGGCATTAATGATGGACTTTACCTTCACTACACCATGTGTTTGTGCACGTAATAAACGATTAATTCGCAAAATTAGTGTAATCAACCAATACAGATAAAAACATTACTCGCCATTACAGCCTGACGAAGTAGTTAAATAGAGAGAGCTCGAAATTAGAGGGGGACTGATCTGCTAAATATGAAAAATTGATGAAACCCAATGCATCAAATACTCAAAAATAGCGACATTATTTAGGGCATCTTACCAGATCAAAAAACGGGTTTAAGTTGAGCAACTTAAACCCGTTATGTATTTTAGCATTAAGCTTAAATGAGTAATTAAACCTGCTCAACCCAAAACACACCGACCTCTTTTTTCACGACCTTGACTTGGCAGCCTTTGCTTAGAGGTTGTTTACTCTTAACTAACCACTCTATGCCTGAATAAGCATATTTATAGCCGTTATGCTCATCAACATCTTGTTCTAAAGTGAAAGCAAGCTCAGCAAAATCACTGTGCACATCAGTTGATTCTCGGCTTTCTTGTAATCTTTTAAGCGGCTTCCAAAGTAATGCTGCTAAGCCGGCAGTTATGATGGCATTCACCCAAAGGGCGGTAATCCAATCTACATCGAGTAAACCCGCATACATCAAGGCGCCACTAAACACCAATGAAAGGCCCACAAAGAACAATACAAAAGTGGCAAAACCAAGTACTGCGACTTCAATAATCAGTGCCACAACACCTAATATAAGCAATGTTTGAGGAATATTGTCTGTCAAAAATGCCATAAGCTAGCCTTTTTGCTTTTGATTTAACGAATTAATAATAGACATACCTTGCGCAACCAAAGAACTTGCGTCAGTGCCGCTGTCTGGTAAAAGCACAACCGATGACTCCTTAGCAATCGCTTCTTTGGCACTAATCGCTTTGGTTGCTAAGTCGAGCTGAATCGCTTTTTGACCCTGCTCTGTATTTGCCGCTTCACCGACTTTGCGAAGCGCATCTGCTTGCGCTTCTGCAACGGCTAAAATTGCTTTTGCTTCACCTTCAGCCTGTAATATTTGCTCTGCTTTATCAGCTTCAGCAGCAAGAACCTGTGCTTGCTTTTTACCTTCTGCAACGTTTATAGCAGCTTGTCTATCACCCTCAGACTCTAAAATTTGCGCACGCTTAACACGCTCAGCCTTCATTTGCGCTTCCATTGCTTCCATTACAGAGTTAGGTGGCACAATGTCTTTAATTTCATAACGTAAAACTTGAATACCCCAAGGCTCCGAGGCAGAGTTTATCGCTGCAACAATATTGGTATTGAGCAAATCACGTTCTTCAAAAGTTTTGTCTAGCTCCATTTTACCCAGTTCACTACGCATTGTAGTTTGCGCTAACTGGGTTACCGCAAAAATATAGTCATCAACGCCATAAGTCGCTTTATATGGATCTAGTACTCTGAAATATAAAACACCATCAACAATTAAAGAGATATTGTCTTTGGTAATGGCTGACTGAGAAGGTACATCGACCGCCTGCTCTTTTAAGCTTCTATCAGCAGCGACACGATCTATGAAAGGGACAATAAAGTTTAAACCCGCTTCTTTGGTGGATTGATATTTACCAAAGCGCTCAACCATCCAAGCTCGGTTTTGTGGTACAAATTTGATGCTACTTTTTAATACAATAATCACAAAAAGTAGTAGAAAGAATTCGATTTGAAATACAAACTCTACAATTTGACTAACTGGATCCATGTTTTCTCCTTTTCTTAATGAGTATTCAGATTACCACCTTGTTTCTATGTTCTCTACTTTGATTTTTCCCTTTAATTAGAAAGAAGTTTTTTGTTTTAACATTTAAAAAACAAATTTTGTATTGATTTATTTACAAGTTCCCCACCCCACAACCTGTATACTGTATACCTTTACAAAAAATTTACACTTAACCCTGTGAAAAATCTAAAGAGGTACAAAAGTTAACACTTTTAAAATAAACAATTGATGCAAATAACGCAATTTTACAACCAATGTTTATTAAATGTTTACTTTCTTTATTATTATGTTTCGGCTTTTGAAATGAGCTGAATAAAATCATAAAGGGAAAACAATGAAAAAAAATAAATTGAATATAGCAATAAGTACAGCTCTTGCGGCCTCCTTATCTGGCTTTGTTGCTGCTCCAGCTTTTGCAAATGAAGCTGATTCAAAAGATGAAGCTAGTAAGATTGAACGTGTAGAAGTCACTGGTTCTCGTATCGCGCGATATGAATTTTCTCAACCAGCACCAACAATCACTTTAACTGGGGAAGAAATTGAAAGAGCAGGTATTCCTGATCTTGCATCTGTTCTATCTGAACTTCCGGCCATTGGTGCAACTGCGACAATCCGTGCAAACTCTGGTAGCAACTCTGCAGCAGGTTCAAGTAGCATCGACTTACGTCGTCTAGGTACGGCACGTACTCTTGTTCTAGTAAACGGCAAGCGACATGTAGCTGGTTCTGCTGGTAGCTCAACAGTCGATTTATCTACAATCCCTAGCTCTCTAATAAAACGTGTTGATGTAATCACAGGTGGTGCATCTGCAATCTATGGTTCTGATGCTGTATCAGGTGTTGTTAACATTGTTTTACGCGATGACTTTGAAGGTCTAGAAGTTAAAGCTAGTTACTCCAACTCGACTGAAGGTGTGGGTAATAGAAACCTTACAACTAGTTTACTAGCTGGTGCGACGACTTCAGACGGCAAAGGTAATGTAACTTTCTTCGTTGGTAAAGATGTTATTGATGAAGTAATGGCAAGAGACATCAGAAATTATAATACTGATGGTCACGTTCCAAACCCAGAAAACACGGGTGAAGAAGATGGTATTTTAGACCGTATCTGGGTTAAGAATGTTACTTCAGAACGAATTAGTCCTAATGGTGTTTTACTAGCAGGCCCTTACAACTACACTTTCTCTAATGATGGTGTGGGTGAATTAATGCCTACTCGTGATCTTACAAGCAGCTTTGCATTTGGCTCTTTCCCTGATGGCTGTAAATACTGTTTCAACCCATCTGATTATGAAAACTTCCTTCCTCAGAGAGAAAAAGTAACTGTTGCTACTACCTTCAACTATGAAGTTTCTGAAGAACTAAACTTCTACTCTGATGTGAAATATGTAAGAGCTGATATTGCTCAGCAATTCCAACCAAGCTTCCGTTTCAACAGAGACCGAGTAAATATTGCAGAGAACCCATTCATTCCTCAAGCAACAAAAGACTTTTTTGCTGCTGAAGGTATTGAAACCGCTTTCGCAAACAAATTCTTTGACGAAATTGGTAACCGTTCTGCAGATAACAAACGTGAAACATTTAGAATGGTATTTGGTGCAAAAGGTGCTTTTGAGCTGAGTGAAACACCGTTCGACTACGACGTTTACTACTCAAATGGTCGCACAGAGAATGACCGTATCACTCAAAATGACCTAATTGTAGGCAACTATGTTGCTGCGATTGATGCTGTAATCGACCCAGAAACAGGTAAAGCAGCATGTAGAGCAAACGTAGCATCAGCTCAACCTGATGGCTACTCAAACCCTGCAACTGTGAATCGTGATGCTTGTGTACCTTACAACCCATTCGGTAATGGCTTAGCTTCGCAAGCAGCGCAAGACTGGGTAACAGCTGACGTACAACGTAACGATACTATCAAGCAACGTTACTTTGGCGGTTCAGTATCTTTTGATACAGCAGAGTTTTTTGAATTGCCAGGTGGCGCTGTAGGCGTTGCTGTAGGTTATGAAAAACGTTGGGAATCGTCAGAAACTATCACTGATGAACTAACTCGTTCAGGTGCAATGGCGAACGCTGCAACACCTAATACATATGGTGAGTACGATGTATCTGAAACGTTTATTGAAACAAGTTTACCTATATTAGCGGATGCTTTCTTAGCACACGAGCTAACTTTAGATGCTGCATACCGTAAAGCCGATTACTCACATGCAGGTAAAGTTGACTCTTGGAAAACAGGCTTTATGTGGTCGCCAATCGAAGGCTATAGCCTTCGTGGTACATATGGTGAAGCAGTAAGAGCCCCAAACATTGCGGAAGCTTTCTCACCTCGTTCACCTGGCTTTGGCCGAGTTGCCGATCCTTGTGATGCTGATAATATTGGTGACCAACCAAACCGTGCTAAAAACTGTGCGGCATTGGGTATTCCTACAGACTTCCAGCCAGATGATGCGGTAAGTAAGCGTGTTATCAGCGGTGGTAACCCAAATCTTGAAGTTGAATCATCAGAGTCATTAACGGTTGGTTTGGTAATGAACCCGATTGATGATTTAACATTTAGTATTGACTATTACGATATCGAGATCACCGATGCGATCGATAGTCTTTCAGTACAAACTGTAGCTGATAACTGTGTAGATGGTCCTGATCTTGACCCGACTTTCTGTGGCCAAGTAACACGTGACCCGAGCACTTTAGAAATTACACAAGTTGAATCAGGTGAGTTAAATACAGCGAAGCTTGAATTAAAAGGTATCGATTTTGACCTGAAATATAAACTTGACCTTGCTGACTTCAACCTGCCAGGTGAAGCAAGAGTTAACTTATTCCTAAGTCATACTTTAGAATTCAACACATATCAGTTCCAAAACCGTCCAGAGCTAATTAGTAGAGAGCATGGTGAGCTTGGTGACCCTGAATTACAGGGTAACTTCAGTGTTAACTACCGCTTAGATGATCTATCTGTAACTTGGTCAACACGCTTTATTGACCGTTCAGCACTAATTGACTTAGAAGACACTTTGACTGCTGATGGCGAGCCTCGCGGTGATACTACAGAAGACCAAGAACACTCATATATTGGTAGCCACTTCACGCATGATATTTCTGCGCGATACAACCTTGACAATGCGACAATCGAAGTAGGTTTCCGTAACGTCTTCGATAAGCTACTACCTGACTACGTTTCTGGTAATGGTTCTGGCTCATCACTTTACGATCCTTGGGGCCGTCGAGTATTTGCTAACGTAACTTATAAGTTCTAATCTCCCTGAACTTACACAAAAGGCAAGGTTAACCTTGCCTTTTTTCGTTACTGCTAAAAATGAGAGAATTGCTGCAAAGATTTAGATGTCAGAAAATTAAGGGATAAGCCTTTTGAGGCACACTTACTACCTATAATTTCAGCAAAAGTAGAGATCGGGCATAAGCCAACAGACTAAGGTATGTGCAATTCACAGTTATCACTTACCTTGGATCCGTTCTGCATGGCAACTAAAGAAAAAGCGAATTCAGTGCCTTTTTCGGGTGAACTTGATATCAGTATCGCACCAACTTTCATCAAGTTACATAAGCGCTTTACAATGACTAGCCCGAACCTTGTTCCACCATGCAATCTAGTTGATGATGCGTCACACTGGCTAAATTTATTGAATTATTTTTGGGCGTTCTGATCTCATTACTCATGTTTGCCAAGAATTCGAATTTGAGTTTTGAATGTTTCTATGCTCAGACTTGTTCAAGCCCCAATGCCTCATTGGCACTAATAAGCTATCTTTGGACTGATTTGTTTTTATTATTTCTTAGTTCACCCACCATAATCGCAAACGCGAGATTGATAGCAGTTGACTCAAAAAGTAGCAACAATAAATCACTGAGCTTTAACGGGGTCATCTTACTGAAGATTAGTAACTCCTTGCCAATTTATCTCGATGATTTTGTTAATCGACAACAATATAATGTAACGCTAAACATTTGCAATAAAACCCTTAACAGAGCTGAACTTATCTTCTATATTGAAGAAGCTTTGCTTTGATAGGTTATTTAAATGGCTGTGCAAATATGCCCGAATATCTAAACATTATTCTTCTCACTAGCCTGGCAGGATTATGCATCCCTATTGGTGGCTTAATTGCAAGTATCGAATCTATTCGCCCTTATTGGTTAGAAAAAGAGCTGAGACATTTTCTTATCGCATTTGGCGGTGGCATTTTATTTGGCGCAGTAACGACTGTATTAGTGCCTGAAGGCATGCATAATTTACCAAGTCAGTTCATTGCAATTGCGATTTTGTTATTAGGCGCGCTGAGTTTTTTCTTTATAGAGCGACAACTTGGAATCAAACGCCGTGAATCGCCTCAATTAATGGGTATGACTTTAGATTTTGTGCCCGAAGCAATTGCATTAGGTGGTTTGGTCGCATCTGGCTCATCGACCGCTTTAATGCTCGCTCTGCTGATCGGTTTGCAAAATTTGCCAGAGGGTTTTAACGCTTTTCGCGAATTAAAAGAACAAAATAAAAGTACTAAAACCACTTTGATGATTATGTTTTTACTGGCGCCACTGGGCCCTTTAGCTGGATTGTTTGGGTATTATGTGTTGGCAGGACATCAAGCCATGTTAGGCGCCATCATGCTCTTTGTATCTGGCGGGATCTTATACTTAATATTCCAAGATATAGCACCGCAGTCTAAGCTCAAAAAACATTGGGGGCCTCCGCTTGGTGCTGTTTTTGGCTATGCCTTAGTATTATTCAGTAATATGCTGATCGGCCATAGATGATCAGCATTTAGGAAATATATCTATTTCGTTTAATTCACCCATTTATTGCGGCGGAAATAAATCACTTGCGCCACCACTAAAACAAACAACATGCCACTAAATATATAGAAAGCCATCGGATTATCTGTGCCAGGTATCCCGCCCACATTAATACCTAACAACCCGGTTAAAAAACCAAGTGGTAAAAAAATCGCAGCTACAATAGACAACACATACATACGGTCATTCATGATCTGACCAACTCGCACATTAATCTCTTCTTGCAACACAGCCGCACGCTCTTTACATGAATCTAACTCTTCAATATAACGCGTTATGTGGTCTAACGATTCACGAATTTGATGTTTACATTCACTCGTTAGCAACATATTTTTGTCATGAAGTAAGGACTGTAAAGCTTCTCTTTGTGGAGATAAATGGCGACGAATTGCGATAATTTGTCTACGTAAATTTGCCAGCTCAGATTGAAAGCTTGTTTGTTCACCCGTCAAGACTGAGTCTTCATACTCTCCTAACTTGTCGTCAATAAAGTGAACCGTATCAGACATGTTATCTGTTAGGTGCTCAATCATACTCACGAGCCATTGGGAGCTCGTTTTTGGGCCTTCACCTTGGTTGAGCAAAGCCGCAATTTCTGAAACTGAGAAAATACGTCGATGTGCCGTCGAAACAACACAGTTCTCAGTTATGTAGAGTCTTACAGATACCATGTCTTCAGGTTTGGCTGATTTTGCTAGATTTATTCCGCGTAAAGATACAAACAAACCACTACCAAAAAACTGCGCCCTAGGTCGTGTTTCTTCAGAGATTAATGCTTCTTTTACTGTTTCAGACAAAAACGCAGCTTGCTCTATCCACTCAACCGCATGCGCTTCACTATAATCTAAATGCACCCAAAATGGTTGGCTTTGATCAAGTTCGTCAAGTGACACTTGGGTCTGTGATTTTAGATTAAAAACGCGTTGTGTGGTGTTGGTTTTTTCCATTACAGGTTCCGAGTAGGTTGTAATTAGTTTTATTTTTTACAGTTAAAGATATTTCTAAAATATTAGCGTGGACATTTTCATAACGCGAATAAAAATTGCCCTTGCATAAATAACCACATCCGAATAGTCATTTATCAAGGGCAATGGAGATATTTAAATTTTATTTCGTGATTTTAACGCCACTTTGGTTTGTCAGCTTCGACGTAATGTCGCTTTTGTTTTTTGCGTTTTTCATCACGCATCTTCTTAGCACGTCTTTCTTGTTTATCATTTCTAAGTGAATCACAACTAGTACGCATCATGGAACATCTCATTATAGAAATCAGTTGGGCTCATCGACCCCTTACTATTACTCACAGCGCTTGAACGATGAGAAGCTCGATATACAGCATATAAAAACTTCTGCCATAATTTATGTTCGTACAACATAACAGGCTCTTCAGACTCCAATGCAGCCACAAATTTGTGTTCTGTTTCAGTTTCTGGCATTAGCGAACCGTCATAAAGGCCTTTTAAAGTATGCCCATAATGAATTAAATAATTTGCCTCTGAGATTGTAAAAAACCCAGAACGGTCAATACCTCCAAAGAAGTGCTCTTCAGCATAAAACTTTTTACTTCCTGGACGAATATCCGCAATCATAACTGTCTCCAAAATGTAAGCCCTAACAAGCAAGGGACAAAGCAAACATAAAAGAAGATTTAAAGTTTGAAAAACAAATAATAATTGTCGTGAAATAAAAATTTTTTAGTTTTTCTTTTTTAAGTTTCCACCATAGATTTACATCGGAAATAACCCCACTAGGAAAAACGATGAAATACCTTTTATGTGTTGTCTTTTTATTTGCATCTGCAATGACCTTAGTCAATGCAGCAGAGTCTGAAAATGCTTCTCCATGGGAAGTAAAAGACGCGTATTTATACTGTGTTGAGACTTACGGTGATAAAGATGAAAAACAACTACTTGATTGCGTCAATGAAGAAATGATCGCGGGTGAGTACAATACATTTAAAACTCTAGCGGATGTATTGGCATATATCGAAAAGGCAGAGTAATAGAACTACTTTGCACTGATGCCTAATACCAGTCGTATGAAGCTTAGAGTCTATTATTGAGAGCTGGTATTAAAATCTCCAGCACTTTTTGGCAACCTCCTCATCCTCAAAAGGGCTCATTATGAGCCCTTTTTATTTATTCTTAAAAAACTTAATGCTGGAAAATCAATTATTTCGTGATTTTCAATTCACCATCTATATGAATATCCCTTTGCGGGAAAGCAATGACAATACCCGCGTCTTTAAACGCTTTGTCTAAGGCAAATCGAATATCACTCGACACCAGTCTCAGCCCCCCCTCAACACTCGAGTTGATCCAAAAGTACGATTCAAATACTAAAGAATTATCACCAAAATCTAGAAAAAAGACTGAAGGCTCAGGGTCAGCAAGTACGTTGTCATGTCCCTTTGTTGCTTCGATCATTAACTTGGCCACCAATTCACAATCAGAACCATAAGCCACACCAACTCTCACGGTTCCTCTAACAAGCCGATCGCGCAGTGTCCAGTTAACAACCGTATTTTCAAGCAGCTTACTGTTTGGGATCAGCATATGCACACCATCAACACGGCGAATGCGAGTTGAACGGGTATTTATTTCTTCAACTATGCCTTTAACACCTTCAACCTCAAGAAAGTCGCCAATTCTAATAGGCTTTTCGCCGATTAAAATCCAACCACTGATAAAGTTATTGATGATATTTTGTGCACCAAAACCAAAGCCAATAGCAATTGCACCAGATAAAAATGCGAACGCTGTAATAGGTACATTTAACATAGATAACGTTGTTAAAAAAATCACAGCAAGAGACACAACAACAATTATTCTACGTACTAATTGAATGATATTAGGGTCTCGTTGTTTGGCTTTAAGTTGTTTCTCGACTGATTTGACCGCAAAGCGCACTAGCCAGAAACTCACAAATAGCCAAAACGGAACAATCAATATTTCACCAACCGTGAGAGGCTCCTCATTGAATGTGAAAATTGTATAATTTAGTAGCGCACTTATTTGAGCTAGCATTATTTTTCCTTCTTTATTTGTTCCACTTATTGACTATTGTTAGTTAGTCATGGCTATAGAATTATATTCAGTTTATGGCTTTTATTCAGATCCACATAACCATTTGGCACATTGCTTGAACTGATTATAGCCAAATGTATTTAATCAAAAAAATAAAACTTTGAAATAATTAGCTTTTTAATTTAATAGCTGGCTAACCGAATCATCACAACACCGTATTAGTGCAGCACTGCACCATAAAGAGGCAACAATGAATTACACAGAAGTCAATTTTGATGGCCTAGTAGGGCCAACCCATAATTATGCAGGATTATCATATGGAAACGTTGCATCTAAAACGAATGCCAACAAAGTCGCTAATCCCAAAAAAGCAGCCCTGCAAGGGTTAGAAAAAATGCTAACGTTGAGTCACATGGGCATACATCAAGGCGTGCTCGCCCCAAATGCTCGACCAGACTTAACAACACTTCGTGCTCTTGGTTTCTCTGGTTCAGATTCAAATGTTATATCACAAGCAGCAAAAGCTGCTCCCCAATTTCTAAAAGCTTGCTATTCTGCATCTTCAATGTGGACTGCCAACGCTGCAACAATTTCGCCGAGTAGTGACACAGGTGATGGTAAAGTACACTTCACACCAGCTAATTTGAACAATAAAATCCATCGTGCCATTGAGGCGAAGACCACTGGCAATATTTTAAAAGCCACCTTTGCTGATGAATCCGTGTTTACCCACCATGCACCACTTCCACAACACACTCTTTTTGGAGACGAAGGAGCAGCAAACTATACGCGCTTGGCTGACAGTTATGGTCATTCAGGTTTAGCCCTGTTTGTGTATGGTGAAGATATGAATAGCAAAGTGAAGCCACAGGTATTCCCTGCTAGGCAAACACGCCAAGCCAGTGAAGCAATTGCCAGAAGCCATTTACTCGACCCTGCACAAACTCTTTATATCCAACAAAATCCAAATGTAATTGATCAAGGTGTATTTCATAACGATGTCATTGCCATTGGTAACGAGAATGTATTTTTATTCCATGAACAAGCTTTTTATCAGCAAAAGAAAGTCATCGCGCAAATAAGACAAAACTACACTGGTACACGCCCCTTACATTTAATTGAAGTCACCGATGCTGATTTAAGTGTTGATGAAGCCGTTAAAAGCTATATTTTTAATAGTCAATTAGTAAGCTTACCAAATGGAGGGATGGCATTAATTGCTCCTAGCGAATGCCAAGCAATTGATTCAGTTGAACGCTATTTGGCATCACTACGCCAAGCCAGTAACCCAATTGACGAAGTCATTTACATGGACTTAAAACAGAGTATGCAAAATGGTGGCGGTCCAGCTTGCCTGAGATTAAGAGTCGCATTATCACAAAATGAATTAAACGCAGTTAACCCTAATTGTTTAATGACCGATAAGCTTTATAACACGCTGAACACTTGGGTAAATAAGCATTATAGAGATCGTTTAGTAGAAGCTGACTTGGCTGATCCAAGCTTGATGCTAGAGTCACAACAAGCGTTAGATGAATTAACACAAATTATGAACTTAGGTTCTGTATACGATTTTCAAAAGAGTTAGGCCCACTTTGTTGGTGTTTGGCAGTAAAAGAAGAACCCCTTTCATTGCCAAACATACTTACAGCTCTTACTAAAAAAACCGAAAAAAATCTCCAACCCCATATTAAATATAAGAATTTAAGCCTCTATTTATTTAGATTTGAAAATAGTTTCAACTATTTAAAAGAAAAGCGCGACAGCTTTTGATACCATCAGTATTAATTAACCTGAATTCTGGATAATCAATCTATCTCCAGTGGTTACTTATTTAAGTTGTTAACCAACAATGAAAGCACATGTTACTCATACCAGAGTGACTAGCTCTAAAGTGTGGTTATACTAATCTTCAATAATACTCAATCATTTTGAGGGACTAAAACTGACGCTAGCTTGGTTAAAAATTTCTTATTTGCGACTGCATGGATGCGGAAGATAGAGCAATGCAGGAACAATTGCCGAGAATAACTAAATAGCAAAATTTTAGCCTTGCCTACATAGATGAAGGTACGTCAGCGTTAGCAGGACACAAAAGTGATGCTATCACCGGTTTTCCTTGCCTCAAAATAGATCGCTAATTAAGAGGGTTGGTATTAGTTTTATTTTTTCCTTCATAGGAGTTCACTCTCGCATGCATTGTCGTACATTTTTAACCATGCTTTTTCTTACATCAATTTCGTTTCTTAGTAATGCGAATGCAGAAAAAGATGCAAATAAAGCCGTTCAACAAATCGAGTCCCCGCTCTATAAACCTCTCGTTGAACGCTATATTTTGGATGAACTCAAACAACTGCGCCAAGACCAACAAGCTACGCGCGCGGAACTAATAGAGAAAGTCGTCAATGCTAAATTAGAGTCATCTGATCGAGCCATTCGTTATACTGCAGACACCACCAATACTATTTTTTACATCATTACTGCTGCGGCTTCTATTTTGGTGTTGCTAGGATGGAAGTCGATCCGCGACATCAAAGAAAGTATGGAAGCATCAACGACACGACGTATTGAAAAGCTGACGGCCAAATATGAAGAGCGCTTAAATCAACTTGAAGACACCATTAAAGAGCGTTCGAATCAGATTGTTGAAGCGCAAAAAGTCATATCCGAAAGCAACATGGTGCATTCACTTTGGATGCGAGCGGGTCTTGAAAAGAGCGATCAAGAAAAGCTTAATATTTACGACCAAATTTTAGAGATTAATCCACATGACGTTGAAGCACTGACTTACAAAGCAGATTTATTATTAGATATGAATGATGATGCTTGGGCATTATCGCTTGTAAATCAAGCTATTGAGCTAGATAGTAATTATGCACTTGCCTACTGGCAAAGAGCCTGCGCTAAATCCAAACTGGCACAGTTTCAAGAAGCCCTTGAAGATATTCGTACAGCATTGACTCTGTCGAACACGCTAAAAGAAGAGCTTGATAGAGAGTCTTACTTCAGTGGCTTACGCAAAGAGCCGGCCTTTATTGCACTTCAACAAGCCTAAATTAACCTGAGCTCTGGATAAATTAGTCCTTCCAAAAAAATTAAGCCTCTTTATTGAAGAGGCTTAATTGTTACTTTATCTATAATTTTATCTCTTTCTGTGTAGGGCTCAAGCCAGCTCAAATTGGTTGTGCAACTTTCATCGCACGTTTCTTTGGTCTTCTTCTTTTTAGCCACAAATAGCAGCCTGTAATAGCAAAGATTAGTGGCGTTAAACCAATTAGACACCAAATAACCCGACTAGGCAGGCCGGCAAAATATCCAAAGTGGAGCTTACGAAAACTATCAACAGCGACTAAAAAAAACGGCGCTTCACGAATATCATAATTCGGCATACGCTCACCTGTTTGCTTATTAAAGGTGACCATAGAAGCATATTCGCTGGTGACAAAACTGGTGTTGCTTACTTCTCCAAAGAATGTGACTTGAAGTTCAGGCTCATATGGAAAAAGTAAATAAGTTGGCCTAAACCCACCCATTTGCTGAGTTGATTCAGCAATCATTTTATCGAGTGAAAGCTGGTGATTGTAGAGTCTTTCAGTTATCACAGTTTGATGTTCTTCACCATGCTCAAGCTCATGATGAATGATCTCAGAAATATTCCAATATACCCCTGTGAAACCAATCACCAATAAAACAGGCGCTGACCAAATGCCAACTAGCTTATGAATATCGCTAAATAATGCAATGCGCTTTACCTTTAGCCTCAGAGTAAAAAACTTTTTCCAAAACTGGCGATAAATAATTAGCCCGGAAATGCCCATAAAAAGCAAAATGAGTGATGCGACCCCTGTAACCCACAGCCCGGTATCACCAATCAAAAACTTATAGTGCAAATCAAGCAGCCAGTCTGTTAGGTAATGATTGACCGCAACAGGCTCAGAGCGCACAACCCCTTGGTATTGATCAAGATAGACTTTAAACCATTCACTCGTACCGTGCTTGAGCACATATACACGATCTGCTGTTATACCATCATCAAATACTTCCCAACTGCCAATTTCATAACCCTGGAGCTGGTTGTTTAGCTCAGCTCTTAACTCGTCATAACTTAGTCTTTTACCTGTTTCGCCCTCTACAACCGCAAGTTCTGGCATTAACCAATGATCGAATTCTTCTTTAAAAACTAAAATACTGCCTGTTAAAGAAATAATGATAAGTGGAATGGCGACGACTAATCCAAGATAGTGATGCCATAAATGGAGTGTTTTTTTCATTTTTGATTGCCCCTCATATGGTTATAAACCACAAAAGGCCGCATAAGCGGCCTTAAATTTTTTATAAACTTACAATGACCAATTTAAAGTCAATGCATAGTTACGAGGTGCACCATAGAAACCTTGTGCCCAATACAATGAGTTAATGTACTTCTCATCAAATACATTATTGGCATTGAAGGTCAGGTTAACTTGATCGTTGATTTCGTAGCTTGCCATAAAATTAACAATCGCATAGGCGTCTTGTTTAGTAACGAAATTTTCAGTGGCATTTTGTATACGGCTGATCTCATCTTGCCAGCGCATGTTCATACCAAAGCTTAACCCTTCAATGGATTCAACATCATGTTTAACCGCTAGCTTGAATACCTGCTTTGGTGTGTAATCTTTCACAAGTTGTGCTTCTACATTACCAGCATTGAACGTGTCAGACACATCAATGTCTGTTTTGGTATAACCTAGGTTAGCACTGAAGCCATAGCCAAGCTCACCGCTTAGCTCTATTTCATAGCCTTTCGATTGAATGCCTGGAGCCGCTTTGTGAACTGTTTTATCTGGTGTCGAATTATCCACATCTGCAACAGCAATGTTCACTTGCTCTGCGTTGAATAACGCTACATTTAGCATCAACCTCGAATCGAATAGTTCTGCTTTTACACCTAACTCTTGTGTATCACCGATAATTGGTGCTAACTGAGAACCATTAGCGTTAGTCTCGGTTTGAGGCGCGAAAGTATCTGTGTCTGAAATATATACATTAATATCGTCATTGACTGAATACACTAGACCAATATGCGGAGTTGTATCACTATCTTTTCGACCTTTATTATTGCCATATGATAACCCTTGTGTTTCCCAATTTGTGTATCTAAGACCAGCGAGTAATTTTAAATCATCAGTAAGAGAAAAACGCGCAGATATATATTGAGAACTTTGTTCACTGTGTACATCAGAACCCGGGGCTGCTGGGTTTACATCAACCAAAGTTGGCACCGGCGCAACACCATCCCACTCATTCATGTTAGGCATTGGCGGGAAACCATTACCGGTTTGATAATCATATAAAGAGCGATCAAAGTAATACATATCGGCTTCGCTAGCACCAAAAGCCACAATATGCTCTTGACCAAACAGCTCAAAGCTACCGCGCGCATACACATCGAATAAGTTTAATCTGTCGCGTAGTTGATAATCGCTGGCATAACCTGTTAGACCTAAGCCTGTTTCTGCATCTGGTGTGCCATACACATAAAATAGATTCGAGTCTTGCTCGTTTTGCGTATGTGCATAGCGTGCAATGACACTCCACTCGTCACCAATATATTGCTCAAGTTCAACAAATGCTTGTTTTGAGGTGTTGTTCCAATACGCCCAATCTGCTGCTGTTGAAGTAGAAACATCATAGTTTGTTGGTTGACCTTTGTTATCAAATAACGCTAATGCGCCCCAAAGCGGGCTGTCAGCATCATTACTTTGATAGGTTAAACTGGTCGTTAATGTCGTTGTATCTGTTAAAGCAAATTCAGTAATGCCATAAAATACTTCACGATCTACCGCATAACGGTCTAAGTAAGAATCACGTTTTTGCTTAACCACAACAGCGCGGCTAGAAACCATATCATTAAAGCTGCCTGACACATCTGCTTCAACACGTTTATTTGACCAAGAGCCTGCTGTTACTGACACATCAGCACGTAAATCGGCCGTTGGGCGTTTACGAATAAAGTTAACTGTTGCTGATGGATTACCAGCGCCTGTCATCATGCCGTTTGCACCCATCACAACTTCAATTCGTTGATAAATCGCAGTATCTAGTGTGCCCTGAAGTGAGCCTCGCTCTTGCGGTAAGCCTAAGCCATCTACTTGAAAATTCACTATATCGAAACCACGAGCTTTGTAGTAAGTGCGGTCTGTTTCTATCTTCTCAACTGACACACCTGGTGTCGTTTCTAGTACTTGATTCACATCGTCTAATGAAAAGTCGTCCATCAGCGCACGCGTCACCACTCGCACAGATTGCGGTGTTTCTTTAATTGAAATACCTAGCTTAGTGGCTGTTTCTGCTTCAACTGCCAGATAGTTACTGTGCTTGTCGCCTAATACTTGAATCTTCTCAATGTCTTTTTTGCCATCATCCGCAAAAGCGTGACCAGAAAGAATTGCCGAAGTAGCAACGAATAGAGCGCTTAACTTAAATACACGACTTGTCATAAGAGAGCCTAAATTGGTTATTATTGAATCGCGACGCAATATAATGCAAATGAGACTAATTTGCAAAATCAATTGCAAAAATAAAAACTATTTCAGCTATGAATAAGCAAATAGTGCAATGAAAAAAGACAATTGATATAGTAATCAGCTACCTAGGAGAGCAATGACCTTGCATGCTGTGGGGGTTACTCTAGAGACTTAATCCGAAATAAAGCGCTTACTAGCCTTTATTGCCAAAAATACATTGTCTAAGGAAGAGAATGAGTAGGCTGATCGTTTTTAATTTTGATGGCACAGGTAATGAGCCTGAAGATGCAAAACAATATGATGAACAAAAAGATGCCAGCATCAGTAATATCTTAAAGCTGCACTTTTTAATGGGTGGTAACCTACACCGTGATGGTGAGCACTATGGTCTGTCAAATCGCAACAACATCGCACATTGCTTTTACTATCAAGGAGTGGGTACGTATGGCGGCTGGTTTAACCGCTTTATTAATCAAGGCTTAGCGTTTAATTCATGGGATGTGTCATACATTCTCAATAAAGCGAGAAATGACTTTTTAAACCACTATCGAACGGGTGACATCGTATTAATCACTGGGTTCTCTCGCGGCGCAGCTTTAGCAAGGCGATTTGTCTCTTTGATTGAGCATGCCATTAGCAATGACGACATGCCCCCTTTCATATTCTTATGTGTATTTGATACCGTTGCCAGCATCGGTCTGCCCGACTTAAGCACTCGCAAACGCCCTAAATTCTCAGTCGTTTTTGAGCATGGCCGCACTATTTCAAACCTAGTCAAACACGCCACTCATTTAGTCAGCCTTGATGAAAAGCGTAAAGCCTTTCAGCCAACCTTGATGAACCATGATCCAAATAGGATCACAGAAATTTGGTTTGCTGGTGCTCATTCAGATGTTGGGGGCGGATATAAAATGGATGGCCTCGCTGATGTGGCACTTGGTTATGCCATTAATTGGCTCAAACATATGCAACAGTTGCATGACTTACCGCACTTTACTTTAGACATCACCGATAGCGATTGTCTCAAACAAGCTTGCCCTGATGCACTTCAAGGTACCATCAGTCACGACGATTTATCTCTATCTCCTAATGCGTTAGGCCTCAACCATCAACAAACCCGCACTTTTTTTATTGATTGGTTAACCTTAGATGACCGAATTTGTTGTGTGATGAAAGACAATAAAATCGACTCTAGCTTAACGCCTGTGGTGCACCACAGTGTCGCCAAAAGGGTTAACTTAGATAACAATTACCAACCAAATTCTCTTGAGCAAACCGAACACCATTTATGGCATGACTTTACTCGACCTTTGCAGACATTTTCATGTGTCACTGAACACTCTGAACAGAAAGAGCAAGATTATGCTGAATTAGATGAGCACTAAATTTTGCACAAAGTGGTCAGATGAGTTATAAAAATGCTTAGCGCGTTGGGGAGTATCTTAATGAAAATTCATCAAATAGAAGGTTATATACAAACAATTTATCTTGTTGAATATCAAGATAAACTCATGCTGCTTGATGGTTGCTGTCGTGCAGATCATGACATTGTCCTGAGCTTTATCACGCAAACACTCAATCGTGCCATTGGCGACTTAAAAGTCATTCTCGTGACTCATATGCACCCTGATCATGCAGGTGGCGCACATAAACTTGCTAAAACCACAGGGGCAAAAATTGCTGCATGTAATGCACCAGGGCACTGGTATCGCGGCCTAGATGGCATGTTAATGCATTGGACTGATATGCTACTCGCGCTTTATGTTGCAGGTCGAAAAGGGAAGAAAAAACAGAATCTATTTTACCCAAGAAAGTTGCGAGCCGACCATTTTCTCGCAGACGGCATGACCATACCTGGGTTTGATGACTGGCAAGTCATGCACATTCCTGGTCACACCGATCGAGACATTGCCGCTTATCATATTCCATCAGAGCGTGTTTATGTGGCTGATTTAATGGTTAAAGTTAAAGGTAAATTAATACCACCATTTCCACTGTTTTATCCGCGACGTTACCGCAATTCGTTGCTGGCAATTAAATTACTTCAGCCCAAGTCTGTTATTTTGGCGCACGACGGCGAGTTAGACTTTGCTGATATAGACTTCGACAGTTTGATAGAGTCAGCGCCCACCACCCCAATGACGCATTGGCGCTCTGTAAAATATAAGTTTAAAAAAGCACTTAATATCCATTAGCACTGGGTTTAAACGATTCGGATTTTTCGACATATATTCTGGCAGTTTGGATATATCTGCAAATTTGCTCACTGGTTAAGCTATCAACAACTTGAACATTTGGAGCAAATCTGATGGCTTTATTCACTTCTTTCAAAACTGCAATAGCCGTGGCTTTAATCGGTATTTCATCAATCGCCCATGCAGGTCACGATACTGAAACAGATCAAAATGGCGTTATTTTAGCGGGTCACGATGTAATTGGTTACTTCACAGAAGGTAAACCTGTTCTTGGTAGCGCAAAGTTTACCGCCGTATATAACGACGCAATTTACCGTTTCGCATCAGCTGAAAATAGAGACTTATTTAACACAAACCCAGCTAAGTACGCCCCTCAATATGGCGGCTTCTGCGCTTACGGTATGACATTCGGTAAAAAATTCGACATCGACGGTAAGGCATTTGAAGTCGTTGACGGCAAGCTATATGTAAACAAAAACTTAGACGTTTATAAAGCTTGGGCTGAAAACGTACCTAAGCACATTATTGAAGCTAATTCAGAATGGCCCGAGGTAGAAGAGGTCGACCCTAACAAACTTTAACCGCTAAGCGGCTAAGTTTGTTTGTCAGGCTTAGGGCGTGTTGACCTTTGTTGTGTGTTTTTGCAGCTGTGAGTTGGATATTTAGGCAAGGCAGAGGCTGCGAAGCATAGTTATTCTATGTAAGTTAGCCGATAACGCCGAATAAATGTTCAACTCGCGCTGCTCGAAGAGTTCAACCAAAGGCTTCCACTACTTTGTCATTCGCCACTTACATAACCCATTATGCTGCGCTGCTCATTTCGCGTATCGAAAGCCTTTGATTTGAACAAAACTCATACCTCAAAGATAAACACGCCCTTATCTCAGGGAACTTAGCCTGACTTTTTTGTCTATTTGATTAGTTTTAGATTCAGTTACTAATCAAAAAAACGAAGACATTTTTAATAATTAAAAATTGAGCTTGTGGAATTTCGGTGTTAGCATCAGGCAAAATTTTTATGAAAACAGTCGCCTAATGCGTAAATTAACTCTTCTTATAATGATGCTTTGCATTCTGAGTACTCAGGTATTCGGAAGTATTGCGCATGGAGAAGAGCACCATACTCAAGGCGATGTTCACCAATTACTTCATGAAATAGGTCAGCCGCATAGTCATGATCATGACAACGAAAGCGAGTTTGAAATTTCATTCACTAAAGACGCCGTAAAACACATTAATCAAGACTTACATTGCTGTGCAACGGTTGCTCTAGATGCTTTCCCTTATTCCAAAGCCGAAATAAAACCAATGGGCTCAATTGTATCAATTAATAATAATTGGTCACCGCCCTTTATAAAACATACCACACCTCCCCCTCGGGCTTAATTCAAATTAACGTTTCGTAGTCAGTGACTTTTGTCGCTCGGCTAGTGTTTTTGTTTTTTTGGATTAATTATGTCTGTTACATTTTATGCACTGCATCAAAAGCAGTTTAGTGCACGTTTTATCTTCGTTGTACTTGTGTTATCGCTTGCTTTTATCACTAAAGCGATAGCGTCTCCTGGTGCCCATGGCCCAAATGGTGAACATTTAGATACGCGAACTAAAGTCGCGGCTTCAATCAATCCGAAGTTTGAAAGCTTCACCGAAACCTTTGAATTGGCTGGTGAGTTGCTTGAAAACCAACTGGTTATTTACCTCCATGATTTTAAAACCAATACCCCAATTTCTGATGCATCAATCGATTTAGAGCTTGGCGAAATGGCCACAAGTGCTGAATTTTCAGCGCAGCAACAAGCCTATATTGTTACCGAGCAAACGCTACTCAAGAAGCTAAAACAAGCGGGGTTACACGAAATCGTCATGACAATCTTGACCGAAGACAATGGCGATTTATTAGTGGCAAATTTAGAAAACCACCAAGCAGTTGAAACAACTGATACACATGAAAATGCCGAACATGATGACCATCACCATGACTTCCCATGGCTAATTGTTTTGCTGTGTATTGGGGTATTTGTGATTGGTTTGTTTGTTGGTCGTTTATCTAAGGAGCGTAAATAATGAAGCTTAAAAACGCGGTATTGTTATCTCTAAGTTTATGCTCGCTGAGTTTATTTGCCTCGCCTGGTGCACATGGCCCTAACGGTGAACACTTAGATCAAAAGTCTAACAAAGTTGAGGGTGCGCTCGGCAAACAAGCAGATGGCTCTGTTATTATGCCGATGAAGCACCAAGCTTTACTTAATATACGCACTCAATTTGTTACTGAGTCAGAAGTAAAAAAACATGTTCGTTTAGACGCTATTGTTAAGCCGCACCCAGATGGTTACGCAAAAATTCAATCAAGTAGTCATGGTCGATTAGACGCACCTGAAACTGGTATTTATCCAACGGGTGCAAAAGTGAATGCAGGCGATGTGCTTGGCCTTATTCGTTATCAAGACACCGCCTATGAACTTGCCAGTCAAACCAGTGAGTTAATCGCGATCCGCAATCGTATTGAGCAAACCAATCGCGATGTTGCGCGTTTAAAGAAGCTTGGAGATTTAGCCTCAAAACAAGCATTAGAGCAGCTAGAAACTGAGCTTTTAAGCTTAAAGCAACAGGCTCAAGCGTTGCAAAAAGGTCTAGAGAAACCAGAGGTATTAATTGCCCCAATCTCGGGGGTGCTTATTAACCACACAGTTTCACGCGGGCAATGGGTTGAAGCGGGTGAAGCCTTGTTTGAGATAATCGCGCCAAACCAATATCTCATTGAAGCAAGCACCAGTGATTTATCGCTTACTCAGCAATTAACCTCAGCAAAAGTGATTGAGCAGCCAGCAATCTCACTTAACTATTTGGGATTTTCACCCGAGCTTGTGAATGGCTTAGTGCATGTTAATTTTGAGTTGGCACAAGAGCAAGCTGAAAACAGCTTATTTATCAATCAAAACATTAGCTTACAAGCGCCTATTAATGAAAAGCAACAAGGCATTGTGATCCCTGCGGATGCCGTTGTATTGAGTCAAAATAATTTGCCGCAAGTGTGGATAAAACTCTCGGCAGAGCGTTTTTTACCTCAACTAATTCGCTATCAACATCTTGAACCAGGGCTTGTGTTAGTCACTGAAGGACTCGGTGCTGATAATCGCGTTGTGGTGACAGGTGCATCACTGTTAAACCAAGTGAGATAGGCAATATAAATGTTTAATTTATTAGTAAAAAGCAGCTTAAAAAACCGTTTGGTTGTGCTCTTGCTTGCCTTTGTCATGATGGCTTACGGTGTGTTGCAAGGTCAAAAGCTGCCAGTGGATGTATTTCCAAACCTTAATAAACCGGTTGTTACTGTGTTAACTGAAGCAGGAGGTATGGCCCCTGAGGAAGTTGAACAATTAGTGACTTTTCCCCTTGAAAATTTACTTAATGGAGTGACTGGTGTTACCCGTATTCGCTCAACTTCTGGCATTGGTTTATCCATTATTTACATTGAGTTTGAATGGGATACCGATATTTATCGCAATCGTCAGTTGGTCTCTGAGCGATTAGATTTAGCATCAGAGCAGCTACCGACTGGCATTACGTCTGTAATGGGGCCTGTGTCGTCGATTATGGGTGAGGTGATGTTGATTGCGCTGCCCATTGATGCTGATGGTGACACCGATGCAATGGCCGCCCGTGAATACGCCGATTTTGTTTTGCGCCCACACTTATTAGCCATTCCTGGTGTATCACAAGTGATCCCAATTGGCGGTGAAGTGCGTCAACTCCGTGTTGCGCCCGATACAATGCGCATGCGCCAACTAAATGTGGATTTAGCGTCACTGCAAGCATCGCTAAATGACTTTGCTGCTAATTTCGGTGGTGGCTTTGTTGATTTAAACAATCAAGAATATTTAATTCGCCACCAAGGCCGCACGCTCGATGTGGAACACCTGAAAAACTTAGCGGTTGGTTGGCATGATGGCCGTCCTGTACTTCTATCACAGGTTGCTTCTGTGAGTTATGCCGCAGCTGAAAAACGCGGTGATGGCGGCTTTAATGGCAAGCCAGCGGTGGTGATTAATGTGCAGAAACAACCCAATGCCGACACAGTGCAATTAACTACGCAAATTGAATCAGCTTTAGCTGAGCTCAATGCAGGTTTACCAAAAGGCATTGCTCAGCCACAAGTATTGTTTCGCCAAGCAGATTTTATTAAATCATCCATTGATAATGTGACAGAAGCGCTGCGAGACGGTGCCATTATGGTGACTATCGTGCTGTTTTTGTTTTTACTTTCTGCAAAAACAACGCTGATTTCACTGTTTGCTATTCCGCTTTCTTTAGCGGTGACGGTATTGATTTTTCAATGGCTTGGTCAAAGCATTAACGTTATGACCTTAGGCGGTCTTGCAATTGCCATTGGTGAATTAGTGGATGACTCGGTAGTAGACGTTGAAAATATTCTCAGGCGCTTAAAACAAAACGCGCAATCGCAATCACCAAAATCTGTCTTTGATGTGGTGTGGCAAGCCAGTGTAGAAGTGCGCTCAGGCATTGTTTACGCGACCGCGATTGTTATCTTGGTATTTTTACCACTGTTTGCGCTACCAGGCATTGAAGGCCGATTATTCTCGCCGTTAGGGCTTGCCTATATTGTTGCGATCCTAGGCTCACTATTGGTGTCGATGACGGTGACCCCTGTGCTGTGTTACTACTTATTACCGAATGCCAAAGTGATCCACCAAGGCGATAGTTGGTTGGTAGTAAAATTAAAGCACTTACAAAGCCTTTGGATTGATTGGGCGTTGCCTAAGTCAAAACAGCTGATTGCGGTAACAGGTGTTGTAGCACTGCTTTCGGCGGCAAGTATTTCGCAATTTCCCCGTGCTTTTTTACCTGCATTTAATGAAGGTTCCTTGGTGCTTGGTATTATTTTTGAGCCAGGTACATCGCTTGAAGAGTCGAATAAAATGGGGCATTTAGCAGAATCATTACTACTGTCAGTGCCAGAAGTCACGCAAGTGGGAAGACGCACAGGGCGCGCGGAATTAGATGAACACGCTGAAGGCGTTCACTCGTCAGAGGTAGATGTCGACTTAATCCCGTCAGAACGAAGTCGCGATGAAGTGCTTGCTGAAATTCGTGACAAATTGTCTGTTTTGCCAGGGCAAGTTGCTATCGGTCAGCCAATTTCGCATAGACTCGACCACTTATTATCGGGTGTGCGTGCGCAGCTTGCGATTAAGCTGTTTGGTGATGATTTAGAGGGCTTACGTATCAGTGCAGAAAGTCTGCGTAAAAAACTTGAAAGCGTTCCAGGTCTTGTCGATATCAACATTGAAAAGCAAGTGCTTATTCCGCAGTTGAGTGTGCGTTTAAAGTATGAAGACTTAGCTAAATATGGCTTAACACCGGGCTCAGCGCTTCGCCAGTTAAATATGCTTACTGAAGGCACCAGCGTAACCGATGTGATAGATGGGGTAAAACGCTTTGAGTTGGTACTTCGCTTAGAAGATCAAAACCGAACGCCTGCAGCCATTGCAAAGACCCTAATTGATTCGCCAGCGGGTGCAATTCCAGTTTCCTATATTGCCGATATTCAATTGCTTGATGGCCCGAATCAGGTGCTTCGTGAAAATGGACGACGTCGATTAGTGTTATATGCCAACAGTGAAAATGTCGATGTAAAAACGCTGCTTGCAGATATTCGCGAAATCGTGGCTGCGCATGAGCTACCCGATGACAGTTTTATTAGTCTAGAAGGGCAATTTTTAGCGCAAGAACAAGCCATGCGTTTATTGATTGTGCTGTCAGTTTTGTCATTTGCACTGATCTTCTTAGTACTTTATCTGCGCTATCAATCCATGGTGTTTGCAACCATTATTATGTGTAGTTTACCTATGGCCTTGATTGGTGCAGTGATTGCAATGTGGTTAACCCATACTTCGCTGTCGGTCGCCTCTGTGGTTGGGTTTATTACCCTAACGGGCATTGCTGCACGAAATGGTATTTTAAAAATTAGCCACTATCTAAACTCAATTCGCTTTGAGGGCGAGTCATTCGATAAAGCCTTGATTATTCGCGGTGCTAAAGAGCGTTTATCACCCGTTCTGATGACCTCAATGGTAACAGCGTTCGCGTTAATACCTTTGTTGTGGGCGGCCGATCAACCGGGTAAAGAGATTTTACACCCTGTTGCAATTGTTATTTTCTCAGGCCTTATGAGCTCGACTTTGTTAGATACCTTGTTAACCCCTTTGCTGTATTGGAAATTTGGTAAAAAACCGACTGAAAAATGGCTGAGCAGTAACTCAAAAGAACTTATTTAATAACTCGCTTCCCTTTACCTATGTATGAAGGGAGAGACCTTTTTAATATCAACATAAAGAGAAATAAAATATGAAAAACACATTTATTACACTAGCGTTCGTAGCGTTTAGCGCCCTGTTCTTTGCACCAAATGCATCAGCACATGGTGATACAAAGCCCCTTCATGGTGGCGTAGTGAAAGTTGAGCACGAAATGGTGTTTGAACTTGTTCGCGAAGAATCAGGTGCAAGCTTATACCTTCGTGACCATGGTAAGCCTTACCCAACGGAAAAAGTAACAGGTGACATTACAGTACTTGCAAAGGGTAAGAAATCTGATGTTGAACTGACTACGGCTGGCGGTAACAAAATGTCAGCTAATATTGTTATTCCTGAGGGTGCAAAAGTATTAGTTAAAGTAAAAGAAGATGGTCACCACAGTGTGACAGTTCGCTTTACTTTCTAATGAGTAATTTGAATACCCTAGATTAGGCTAGGGTATTCATTTTTATGCTTTAAGGTTGCAGCAACATTTTTGTCCAAACATCATTTTTTTTGGTAAAACGAGTCCTAAGATGTAAGCGGCTTTCTGCGAATGCTAAAAACTCAATTGAGACAGGTCGAATACGATACCCTCCCCACTTTTCAGGTTTTGTTACTTCCTTCCCTTCAAATGTTTGTTGAGTTTTATCAAACTGCTCAACTAAAGCTGACTCTGACGATAGCGGCTGGCTTTGTTCGCAGCTTAATGTGGTTAGTTGTGCTGAACGCGAACGTGTCTGCCAAAACTGTATTGCAGCTTGCTCCGAGATCTGTTCTGCTAGCCCGACAACTCTTACTTGCTGGCCGATGTGATCCCACCATACAGTCAATGAAACTTTTGGGTTACAACTGATTTCTTGACCCTTGTTTGAATCATAATAAGTACAAAATACAAAACCTTGTTCATCAACCTGTTTTAGATCTACAAAGCGGCTTTCAGGAAACCCTTCTGCGTTTATGGTCGATACACAAACTGCGCTCTTCTGCTGTAAAGGCGAATCCAGTAATGCTTGTCGCCATAAATCATTGAACTTCTCTATTGGGTTATTCATGTTTATCTTTTCCTTAATTTACAACTTACCTTGCTTGATTTCGTTTAAGAGTACAAAGCTAAATACCATGATTGGCAAGTTTGTGGTCACTGGATTAAAAGCTTCAATTAACAATTGCGGTTGAAGCATAACAACCGAGAGTAATAAAAAAGCCAGTGCGAGTATATTTAAGATATTCATGAACTTAGTTTTATAAAAAACGAAAAATAGCAAACCAAATATCACTTCGCCAATACCCGCCGCCTTAGTTATTAAATAAGAAATATCATCTGAAAAACCTATGCTGCCCGTCATGAGCTGTTCGAGTGGTGCAATATGTATAAGCTTTGGAAAAATACCGTGATACAACCACACAAAAGTAATCACATAACGGGCTATTTGAACTGTTGTCATGCTAAATCCTATTAGACTCACTTCTTACCGCACCCGGTGCTTCACCTTGGTGTTGTTTAAATGCTTTACGAAAAGCCGCTTCTGATTCATAGCCACTGAGCTGTGCTATATCGGCAACACTTTTCTCGGTATTCACAAGCAAACGATATGCCTCGACCATGCGCCATTTAACTAAATACTTCATAGGACTTAAACCAACCAGACTTGTAAACTTGTCGGAAAAGTTCGAGCGACTCATCAGCGCTTCGTCGGCCAATGCTTGTAGCTGCCAATTGCGTTGTGGGTTTTGGTGAATCGCATTCAATGCCTTGCCTATTCGCGTATCAAACATCGCAGCTAATAGTCCTGAATTTAATGCACTTGTTTCAACTTGTTGTCGTAAAACTTCAATAAAAAGCAGATAAGCCAATTGATCAACCACGGTATAGCATCCTACCCTAGCCTGCTTTAACTCGTTGATCATCATTTCAATCAGCCTGCGAGTTTTAGCATCATCAGTATTTGTACTTGCTTGTAGATGGATCACCTCAGGCATTGCATCTAATAGCGGATTTATCTGAGCATGCTTAAATTCAAAAAAGCCACAGACCATATTGGTTACTGCGCCATCATTGCTCATTGGGGCGTTTATTAACTGTTCATCAGGCTTATCCGCAGAGCTGGCAATGATATGTTGATGATCGTGCGGAAAAATCACCAAGTCCCATTTCTGTAGTTGCGTAACCTCACCATTAATATGCAACCAAGCCTCACCATCACCAATTAAATGAAATGGAATACGACGACTACCTGATGTATCAACGGCCCATGTGCCACAAAAATCGCCGTTAACATACACCTCAGCGTTAAGTGACAAGCGCTTCAACAGCACACTCAAAGGATCGGGGTCATTTAAGTATATATTTGGACTTTCGGACATGATTTTCGAATATTATGACATAGTGCAATGAATGGGCTCTATTTAAACTTGCTTGCACAAATTAAGCAAACCGGATCAAATACCAACCCCATGGCCAACATCACATTGTTTCATAAAGACTACTGCCCTTATTGCAAAGCAGCCAAAGCGTTACTAGCCAAATTAGAGTGGCAATACAAAGAAATTGAAGTATCAGATGACCAAGATGCATTTAACAATATGGTTGAGCTGAGCGGCGGGCGAAGAACCGTGCCGCAGATATTCATTAATGACCAGCACATAGGTGGATTTGATGACTTTCAAGCTTATGTGAAAAAGCTAGGCAAACTAAAACGTGCTTAAAATCATGGGCGAACTCTGATTCGCCCGTTTTTATTAGCCGCGTTATTTAAGGTTTAATTACGCACTTTTCGATGAAGCCAGTGAGTAAACGTATGCCTCAACTTGCTCGCCACTCTCAAGGGTTGCATTCACAATAACGCGTTCGTATTGTTCACCCTCAAACTCATCAAGCATGGCCCAGTGTTCTTTCAATGTATGAGAACAAAATAACAGCCCTGAGACTTCACCAGCTGCATCATCAAGTTTAATTGCAGGAAAGCCGAGTTCAGCTCCCCACCCGGCTTGATGCAGTTCTCCTTTGACAGTCGCAGGCAACCATTCACCTTCAACTGCCTGCAAAATATGCTCATTTGGCTTGCCCGGGGCGAGCGTCCCATATACAAATAACCTTTCCACTTTATCATCCCGTTTTTTTATAAGAGTTAAAACATATAAGAAAGGTGATTTACAGAACAGCTTTTTGTGCGGTTTCTCACAAAAATTAATACTGCCAAATAGGTACACTATTCTGGTACAGTGCTGATAAATAAAAATAATGAATCTCTGGACACGCTATGGAAGCATATATTTTAATTGGCATTATTGCAGTGCTGGTATTGCTATTTACTGCATTCAAATTTAAATCAAAACGATTAGCTAAAAGAAAAGCCCACATAATAAATTTTAAAGTACCCACAAAAGTTTTGCAGACGGTTAAGAACCGCTATCCGCATCTGTCTGACGATCAGTTAAAAACAGTAGAAAGGGGCTTGAGAGAATGGTTCCATGTAAATTTATTAGCCAAAGGTAAGCCTGTTTCAATGCCTTCGCAGGTTGTTGATGTGGCATGGCATGAACTCATTTTATTTACCAAGTTCTATCAGGACTTTTGCCAAAAAGCGTTTGGCCGTTTTTTACACCACCATCCAGCCGAAGCCATGTCTTCTCCCAAATCAGCTCAACAAGGCATAAAGACCGCTTGGAAACTAGCATGTGCGAAAGAAAGAATTTCTCCTCTAAAACCTACCCGATTACCACTTTTATTCGCAATAGATGCCTTGCTTGATATCGAAGATGGATTTAAGTATCAACTTAATTGCCAAGGGGTCGGTAAAGAGGGTTATTGTGCGACACATATAGGTTGCTCTGCTTCATGTGGCTCAAGCGGTGCTGCCGACGGAGGTGGTGACTCTGGAGGCTGTTCTGGTGGGGGCTGCGGAGGGGGTAGTTAATAAGACCAGCTAAAAATACGCCAAATAACCCAAATTTAAAATTAATTAAATCGATTACCCGTCTTTAAAATTACTAATTTATTCAGATAAATAATTCAGTCACTGACAGGTAATCGATGTAGCACCTTATACTTATAATTTGACGCTGCAATTGCACTCATTTCTTCAAGCTTAGCTGTTTCAGCTTCGGTGAAACCTGCTTTTCTCTTTCGGCTCATTAAATTATTCGAAATAAACGTGAGAACAAATTTTATAATTTTCATTAGCCGTAATTTTTACTAAAATTGGGCTGTGGACTAAGGTTTGTGGGTCTTTCTTTTTATATTTTTCGATTCTTCATGGATGACTATGAAAAAGCTCAATCTCAATTTTATTCTAGTTATATTACTTACTCTTTTCGCTAACCTGTCTTTAGTTGTTTTTACGATCCTACAAATTAATAGCACCGATGACCTGCAAAAAAGTTGGGATGGTAAAGCCACCATGAAAGTTGTCAATGCGATTGAATTGGCCGAGCTTGAAAGAAATTTAGGTTATGTTGGTTTTATCCATCACTTTAAAAATTATATTATTCGCAGAGAGCAACAATATTTTCAGCAAGCTGAAAGGCGCTATATAAAAAGTAAAACGTCATTATCTCAATTAAAAAACACGCTCAAAGATTCAACTTCGCATCAACACATTGCCGTAATTCTTGAAACCCTCGAGCTATATTACCAAAAGCTTCTGTATGCTCGAGATAATCCGCAGCTAGATATTTTACAACTAGATGAGCGAGTAAAAGTAGACGATAGTAAAGCTCAGGCCGCACTAGAAACTCTACGGTTAGCTATTTTACCTAAACTAAAAACGCTCAAGACTCAAACTGCGCAAGAAACAAAAAAAATCAGTCAACGTAATATTATTCTATTGACCATATTATTACCTTTGATGCTGCTCTCCAGTCTATTAACCTTCAAGTTTCTAAGAAAAGAGTTTCGCTCTTCAAGGCAACTGAATACCATCTTAAATCTATCACCAGATGGTATTTTATATATTGATTCACAAGGTAAGATTATCAGTAGTAATGAATCAGCATCAGCTATTTTAGGCTACTCCTCCGAAGAGCTTTGCCAAATGAGTGTCGAAGAGCTCGTTCCTGATGAATTGAAAGAGGCGCATCAAGATAATAGAAAGAAATTTATGTCTAAACCCCAATCTTTGGATATGTCCCAAAGGCATGAAAATCTTCTGTGTAAAACCAAAGATAGAGGCGAGATTGAAGTCGCAATTTCCTTAGCAAATAAATTGATTGGAAAACACTTTCACACTGTGTGCATGATAAAAGACAAAACAGCACATAAAAAACTGGCTATCGAGGCCTCGACCGACCACTTAACAGGTTTGCTTAACAGAAGAGCATTTGACAGTACTTTAGAAATTGAATTGCAACAATGCAAACATAGGCAGCACCCCTTAACGTTGATCTTGCTCGATCTTGATAACTTCAAATTAATCAATGATGAGTATGGACATGAAATGGGAGATAAAGCACTGGTCTTCTTGGCTAACTTTTTAAAAAGCCATTCAAGAAAATATGATCATATTGTTCGCTGGGGTGGGGACGAATTTATTATAATATGTCCTAACTTAGGGCCTAAAGATGCTGTTAGATTTGCTCAACGACTTCGTAAGTTATTCTTTGATGATGAATCGAAATGGCCTGAATATCAATCACTAAGCATAGGTATACATACATCAATGGCGGATGAAAATATATCTGCAAAACGCCTACTAACGGGTGCTGACAAAGCATTATTCCTAGCTAAAGAACATGGTAAAAATTGTGTCAAGCATTTCAAAGACACACTACAAAAAGTCTATATTCACCCGAAGTCAAATAACAACTCCCAGCAATAATATATTGCTTTCTTTGAGTTAATACTTACTTCTTTGTGAAATATTTTTGAACAAATTGCTGTCTTTAACAGTACAACTATTATTTATACCAATTATCTAATTTAAACGCTCTCTTGAGAGACTAAAAACGATTAAGGGCTAATGATAATTTGTACTTCATAAAAGACAGAGGACTTCTCTTAATGTTCAGACACTTATCCATAATTAGTATCGCTTTAGGAATAACATTTTCAAACCAAGTTATCGCTTCTTCACAGCCCGTATCTGCCAACGAGTTTATTCAGCTATTTGAAAAATTAAACGGTAAGCACCCAGGGTTTCGCAAAGCTCATGCTTCAGGTGTATGTGCTACTGGAGAGTTTCAGCCCAATACTCAATCTGCATTATTCAAAAATGCGCCACTTTTAAGTAACGGAAACCTCCCAGTCACCCTAAGATTTTCAATGGGTGGCGGTAACCCAATCGCTGACGAGCGCACAACTGGCACGCGTGGTATGGGTATGCAAATTAATTTGCCAGGTGGCGCACGACATATTTTTACCGGTAATAACTTCCCGGTCTTTGCAGGAAAAGATCCCGAAACCTTCTTTGGCTTTTTATCAACCTTATTGCCCGATGAAAATGGCAAACGCGACCCAAAGAAAACACAAGAATACATAAAGAATAATCCAAGTGTGCAAGGCAATGTGGCTTGGAATGCACAAGCTAAAACACCCGCTTCGTACGCTAACACCGAGTTTTTTGGTTTACATACTTTCTTTTACGGTAATGCTGCTGAGCAAGTAAAATTCCGCTGGCAACTTACACCTGATTTAGGTGTAAAAACACTATCAAAAGAACAAGCCCAGCAGCTTAAGCCCGCTTTTTTAGCTGACAAGCTCACTAATCAACTTACTCAAGGTACTGTATCTTTTACGCTTAATGCTGTCATTGGTGAAAAGCAAGATGTGGTAAATGACCCCTCAGTTCAATGGCCTGCAGACAGAACACAAGTCGCACTTGGTAAAGTAGTACTTAAACAATCAGGCGGAGTTGCTTGTACGCCAATCAACTTTGACCCAAATGTGATTTCACAAGGCTTTACGGCCAGTGACGACCCAGTACTGAAAATGCGTTCAATGGCTTATGCAATTTCATTTGGTAAGCGTTTAAGCGGCCAGTAACCAGTATTTTCTTAACCTAGAAGGCAAATTTTCCTTCTAGGTTACCTGTTAACTCTTTTCATATGCAATCCCCTGTACAGTATTGATTCGTACATTTTCCCACTTCAATTAATGCAAATAAAAACCCTTCTCATTTAAAATTTCATATGTATAATTGCCTTGGATAAAATAGTCGTCAGCCCGTTGTAATTAATAATGAAACTTTCAAATTTGCTTGGCACTGTCAGACAATGGCACTGGATCACATCTGCATTATGCCTTGTCGGTATGTTGTTATTTTCAGTAACGGGGATCACCCTAAATCATGCAGCTGATATCAAAGCGACACCAGTGGTAACCACATTAGAAGTTGAGCTTAGTGAGGGTATTAAACAAACGCTGAGCAATCGAGAAAGCGGCCCTCTTCCTCAAGCAGTTAGGCAGTTTTTGATAAATGAACACAATATTGCCACACCAAAAACAGATGCAGAGTGGGATGACTACGAAGTGTATTTGGGCATGCCCAAACCTGGCGGTGATGCTTGGTTAACCATTGAGCTTGAAAGTGGATTGCTTATCTATGAGAACACCGACCGCGGAGTAATCTCATACCTTAACGATTTACATAAAGGACGAAATACCAGCGACGCTTGGCGTTGGTTTATCGACTTTTTTTCAATCCTTTGCATTGTGTTTTCTTTGAGTGGTTTATGGCTGCTTATTCGCTATGCAAATCAACGTCCAAGCACTTGGCCTTTAGTTGTTGCTGGAGCGATCTTTCCAGTTCTAATTTTAATACTCAGTGCACATTAAGGAACAAATATGAAACAAATTATAGCCTCAGCCTTATTGGCTGTCGTTGCTGCACCAACTTTAGCGAGTGATATTAATGTCTCGGTCGAGATCCCAAGGCTTGATGTTGCGGAATACCATAAACCTTACGTCGCAGTCTGGATTGAAAACAGCAAAAACAAAGTAGTGAGCAATTTAGCTGTCTGGTACGACGTTGATATGCGCAACAATGAAGGCGAGAAGTGGCTAAAAGATATGCGTCAGTGGTGGAGAAGAACCGGTCGAAGCTTAGAGCTACCTATTGATGGTATGAGCGGGGCAACTCAAGGCCCTGGTACTCACCAACTGAACTTTTCACTAGCAGAAGCCAAGTTAACAGATCTACCTGCTGGAAAATATCGCCTACGCGTTGAAGCTGCTCGCGAAGTCGGTGGCAGAGAGCTCATTAATATTCCGTTCAATTGGCCGCAAGCAAATACGCAAACATTTAACAAATCGGGTAAAACCGAGCTTGGCGCCATTTCATTCACGATTAATCCATAGGACCCTCCCCCATGAAAGTAACCTTTATTAAGTCGCTATTGTTAGCGGGCTTAGCAGCTAGCTGCTTTAACGTTAACGCTCACCGAGCTTGGATTGTGCCACAAGAAACACAGCTATCAGGTGAAAACCGCTGGGTAAGTTTTGATGCGGCCGTTTCAAACGATATTTTCGTTTCAAATTATAATGCAGGTCGATTCACTGGAGTGAAAGTAAATAAACCTGACGGCTCAGCAACTGAAGTTGAAAATATGCACAAAGGCAAATACCGCCATGTGTTTGATTTAGCTTTAACTGATGAAGGGACATATAAAGTGTTTATGTCTACAAGTGGCTTATATGCAAGCTGGAAAGTCGATGGAAAACGAAAGTGGTACCCTGGGCGTGGTGAAGCTTTCTCAATGGCTGAATTTGAAAAGCGTGTGCCTAAAAAAGCTGACGACTTAAATATTAGCCAATATACACGCCGTATGGAAACCTTTGTAACTTTAGGGGCACCCACTCACAAAACACTAGAGCCAACGAATAAAGGTTTAGAACTGGTTGCTATTACTCACCCAAATGAACTTTATGCTGGTGAAACAGCACAGTTCAAATTTTTGATTGATGGTAAACCAGCTGTAGGTGCTGAAATTACAGCAATTCAAGAAGGAACTCGTTTCCGTAATGCGCAAGAAGAAATTAAAGTAAAAAGTAATGATGAAGGCATAGTAACATTAAAATGGAATGGTGCTGGTCGTTACTTTTTAGAAGCGGAATATGAAGATAATCAAGCCAAAGCCCCTGCGATGGTAAGAAATGGCACTTACATTGCTGTTTTAGAAGTGCTACCTGACTAAAATGCTAAACGCATCTCCCTTTATACAAGCCGGCCTGCTTTTGGTCGGCTATTTTGTCTTTACGCTGTTTTGCTATCGCAAAGTCATAGTTACAAAGTTTCAAAACCATAAACAGCGCCATGCAAAAACGCTCATTGCCTATGCAAGTGAAAGCGGCTCTGGTGAGCAACTAGCTCGTGAGTTACATGTTAAACTAAAAAGTCAGGGCGACCCAGCAATTTGTATTTCGCTAAACCAAGTCACTGAGCAACAATTAAAACAAGCCGATACCTTATTAATTATCGCCAGCACTTATGGCGAAGGCGAAGCCCCTGATAATGGCAGGCATTTTCTGGGCAAGTTAGACACATTTAAAAGCACACTTGCTCATCTAAATTACGCAGTACTTGCGCTTGGAGACAAAGCATATGGCCAGTATTGTCAATTTGGCCTTATGCTCAATCAAGCACTACAATGCAAACACTGCACCCCCTTGTTTAAACCAATTTTAGTCGATAAGCTTGATGAAAACAGTATCCATGAATGGTACTCAAACCTACTAAGCAAGGGTTTGCTTGAAGAAGCTGTGCCTCGTTCAACGCTGTCGTCTACTCAGCTACCTATTCAGCACTTCAAGCTCACTGGTCGTCAGCAAGTAAATCTCAATAGCCCTGGCGCCCCTTTATTTGAGATAAATCTCGCTGTGCCAAGTGATTTAACATGGCAAGCCGGTGACATCGCCCGTTTACATATTGAAAATACCGTTCGTGAATACAGTATTGCCAGTGTGCCACAAGAGCAAAGTTTAAAGCTGCTGGTGCGAGAACAAAAACATCCAACAGGTGAGCTTGGTCTCGGCTCTGGTTGGCTATGCCATCACGCAGATTTAGACAGTACGCAAGCATTCTCAATCAGAGCGAACCCTAAATTTAATCCATTGGACGAGCATAAAAAGCTCATATTGATCGGAAATGGCAGTGGCTTAGCTGGGCTTAGGGGCCATTTAAAACATCGAGAACTAAAGCAACATCATGAAAACTGGCTGCTTTACGGCGAACGTTGCGCAGAGCATGACTTACCTTGGCACCTAGAACTCACAGAGTGGTTTAATGCCAAGCACTTAACTGAAATCGATCTCGCTTTTTCTCGGCAGACCGCTGATAGCAACATAAGAGTAGGTCGATGTCATTCTGGCTATGTACAAGATGCCTTGTTAGCGCAACAGGCAAAATTAAAAGACTGGGTCAATAACGGAGCGGCGATTTTTATCTGTGGCAGCTTACAAGGTATGGCAAAAGACGTTGAAAGCATGTTGCTTGATATATTAGGTCAACCTGTATTATCAAGATTAGAAAGGCAAGGTCTTTACCGAAAAGATGTGTATTAAATAATCTAAATCAACATTATGAAAGCTTTGAGGCTCCCCCCTAAGCTTTCTTAACACTCCACCTCTATTATTTAACTTCGAAATAACAACTAAAACAGCAATCTAACTACTCATCAAACAATTCAAAAATGATAATGAAAATAATTATCAATAAGCTTTACTTTGAAATATTTAGTCTATACAGTACCCAAAAAATTTCATTAATAGCAATAAACCAGGCTCTCTCAAGATGAACACACCTTTTAAACTCTGCGCACTTTCTTCGCTTATTGCAGCGACATTAAGCACTTCTGCACTGGCTCAACAAGCACCTAAAGCTGAACAAGATGACATGGAACGCATCGTTGTGACTGCTACGGGTTTTGAGCAAAAAGTACCTGACGCACCAGCAAGTATTTCTGTGATTACCGCTGAAGACATTCAAGGTCAGTCTTACACCACGCTACTTGATGCCGTTAAGTATCAAGAGGGTGTCGATGTGGGTACTACGCGCGACAAAACAGGTCAAGGTAGTGTGAGCATGCGTGGTTTAACCGGTGAATACACCTTATTGCTTATTGATGGCAAACGCCAAAACAACCATGGTGATATTTATCCAAACAACTTTGGTGGCAACGCGTTTAACCACATTCCACCAAAAAGTGCCATTGAACGTATTGAAGTGATCAGAGGGCCAGCTTCTACGCTTTATGGCGCTGATGCTATGGGTGGGGTCATTAACATCATTACTAAAAAGTCGCTAAACGAATGGACTGGCAGCATTGATTTTGGCCGCAGCTTTCAAACTAATGATGAATTTGGTGACGACATTACCACTGATTTCAGTGTTTTCGGCCCGCTAATTGAAGGCCTAGTTAACTTCTCTGCACGCGGTAGTATTTACGAGCGCCAAGCGTCAAATCCTGAATTTGCGCCAGCTGTCGATGCTAATGGCAAAGTACATCACCGTGAACTTGGTTTTGGTAGTGGTGGTAAAACCGTTGATAACACCAACACACAATTAGGTGCCACATTCGTATTCACGCCAAACGAGCAAAACACCATTACCTTTGATTACGATGTATCAAACCAAGAGTATGACAACACACCTAATTACGATATTGAAACTGGCCGCATTACTTACCCGCTTGGCACCAAAGACAATATTGAATCTATCTGGCAAGACCGAAAAGGTGTCGTAAACCCACGTGCCGGTTATGCTGCTGACCAAGAATTTGACAGAACATGGTGGTCATTAACTCACAACGGTGAATTTGACGATTTCACTACATTTGTTTCTTTAGCTTATGTTGATACCGACAACAATGGTCGTACAATGCCTCTTTCAGTTGCTGAACGTAAGCAATTGCAAGCTATGTATGATGGGTCAGGTGAGTATGCAAATCTAGACGAAGCAGCTCGTAAAGCATTGGCTGAGCGAACTTTCTTACCACGCCCTAAACGTACACTAAATAGCAACCAGTACACCCTAGATGCACGTGTTGATATTCCTGTAGACGATTTAGCGGGCGATCATGTATTTGTGATTGGCGGACAACTGGTTGATGGCGAATTACAAGATGGTGTTTTCGGTATGGAATCGGGTGAGACACAAGGCTTACAATCGCACAAAATGACCGCCCTGTTCGTTGAAGATAACTGGCATATTGCTGATCCACTTACCGTGACTGTGGGTGTACGCCACGACAACCATGATGTGTTCGGTAGCCAAACTTCACCTCGCCTATACGGTGTTTACGAACTTGGTGAAGCTTGGACTTTAAAAGGCGGGATCAGCACTGGTTATAAAACCCCAAAAACGACTGACTTATACAACGGTATTACTGGTTTCGGCGGTCAAGGTACCTCACCGTTTGCAGGTAACCCAGATCTAAAACCTGAAACAAGTACCAACAACGAAATTGCACTTTACTGGAATCACCCAAGTGAAGAGCACAACTTCAATATCACTTACTTCACAACAGAGTTTGAAGACAAAATTGCCCGTGGTGACCGCATTCAAAGCTGTACTGCGACGAGCAATGTTAAACCATGTGTAAACCTAGGCCAGTACGACGAATTGGGTTACAACAGCTACAGCCAGAAGATCAACATCGACAAAGTTGAGATCCAAGGTTTAGAAGTCGCAGGTCGTTATGCATTTAACGATGCAGTGTCTTTATACGCAAACTACACATGGACTGACAGCGAACAAAAGAGTGGTCCACAAGAAGGTCAACCACTGACCAATACTGCTGAGCACATGGCAAACGCAACCCTTGATTGGCAAGTAACGGACGAGTTCTCTGTCACTCTTAACGCAGAAGTACGTTCAGACCGTTACCGTGGTTGGGACAGCACGCTTGAAAAGCCGCTGTACTACAAAAATTACCAACTACTTCATTTAGGTGCAAAATACGACCTAAACGAAAACGTCACTGTGTTTGCCCGTATCAACAACCTACTAGATACTGACTTTACATCTTACAGCGTTGATTACACAGACTTAGATGGTGACGGTGAGTTCACTTATGCAAGTGGCCGTGGCGTAGTAAGCGAAGTGGTATTTACAGATGACTATAACGTGAAAGACAAAGCAAGAAACATCTGGGTAGGTGTGAACGTAAAATTCTAGTGCAAAATACACGTTGCGTAGCAAGGTTACTTTTGCGCAATTTTGACCACAGCTGCGGTTAATTCTGTAGGTCGTCATTTATGGCGACAGGTTTGAAATCTGTCTTCAATTTAACCCTTTGTCGCATTGGCGACGACAACCAAAGGGCGGCTGCCGCTGGGCGTTCGGGTGCGACCTTCGCTCTGGACTCCCGCGGCGCCCCTCTATCTCGCTTTTTCTTCAAATAATGCAATTGATAAAGGTGCAAAATATACGTTGCGAAGCAAGGTTACTTTTGCGCAAGGTGAATTGAGCAATTCTAACTTTTGATGGGCTTTTAACCTTTCCATCCATGGACTAAACCAGCCTTGTAGCGCATCCATGCGCTGACATTACTCATCAATTGCTTATTTTCAGGCGATATAGAAGGGGGAAAGGAGTTGCCTGTTTGTTCTGAGAAAGAGTTGCATAATGCAATATCTGTCACCAAATAACTCTAGAAAATACATTTCGATAACCGCTGCTTTATCCCGCGTTTACTCTGTAGGTCGTCATTTATGACGACAGGTTTGAAATCTGCCTTCAATTTAACCTTTTTCAGAAATTTCCCCCTGAAGTTTCTGTCTGCACCATGCCTCCACTTCCTCGCGTTGCAAAACTGCGTTTCTGTCACTCCTCACCCAAAAAAGATGCAATCTGAACTTCAGCCACGTATATTCGTCGTTTAGATTTTTATTCAACACTGTAAAACAATGCGCAATTTAATATTTTCAGCTTTCGCGTTATCGGCAACGCTTTCTACAAATGCTTTTGCACACACAGCCCCTATCAAACTTAACTTTCTCGACGAATACATAATCCCTGCAGAGCTGAGCGTTGATGGTGATAAAGTTGGTGGTTTATCGAGTATTGAGTTCGTTAACGACAAGTATTTAATGATTGCTGATGATTATGAAAAGCCACGCTATTTTCAGGCCAAAATCAGTATCAAAGGTACTGAGATAGAAAACACGAAAATCAGCAATATTACGTTCGAAAAGTCATTACCGCTAATGGGCAATAAATCGAACAAGCGTGTTGTCGACCCTGAAAGCTTAATTCCTGCCCCTAAGCAAAACAGTATCGTTTGGACCAGTGAAGGCAGTGTGAAATACAACAAGCCGCCAGCCATTTTTATGCAATCACTCGAAGGTGACATAGACCAAACTCAAACTATTTTTACGCTACCAAGCATGTTTAACATCGGCAAAAACACCGGCCCACTTCATAACGCGGTGTTTGAAGGTGTGACACTCGATATGTCGGGTAAAGGTATTTGGGTGTCGATGGAAGGTGCGCTAAAGCAAGATGGTGAAGAAGCTACCTTAAAACACGGCAGCATGGTGCGTATTTCACACTTTGATTTTGCCAGCAAGCAAATGCAAAAACAGTTCGCCTATTATGTTGAACCACTGGTAGACCGCAAAGGCGCTAAACCCGATGCATTCCGTACCACAGGTTTAGTTGAGATCTTACAAATCAGCGAACACCACTTTTTAACCATGGAGCGCTCTTATACTTCAGGGTTAAAAGACGGTGGCAATAATGTGAGTATTTACTTAATCGATACACACCACGCAACTGATACATCGAACATTACTTCTTTAAAAAACCAGTCGTTTAAAGCCGCGAAGAAAACCTTGGTATTAGATTTAGCAACAATCACTGACAAGTTAGGTTCGAAGCAGATTGATAACTTGGAGGGTTTAACGTTTGGCCCGACATTAGCGAATGGTAATCGTAGTTTGCTGATGGTGGCGGATAATAATTTTAATGTGCATGGCCCGCAATTGAATCAGGTGTTGTTGTTTGAGGTTAAGGATTAACGTGCAAAATACACGTTGCGAAGCAAGGTTATTTTTGCGCAAGGTGAAATGAGCAGTTTTAAATACTGTTGTGGAGTACTCTATCGGTATTTGTGTAGGTCGTGCTTTAGCGCGACCTACACACGAAAACTCACCTTGCTATGCAATGTTGTTTTTGCACTTATCAAATCTCTCTTCTAAATCCCCTACCTCACAAAACCCCAACGCCAAAGCAAACGCTTCATTATTATCATTCACATAAAACAACGCCGGAAAACCACTCACTCTGAGCTGTTGAACCAAACCCAAATGCTGCTGTAACTGACTTTCAGTTTCAGCGGATAACAACACTTTTTCAAACTCAGCACCATCCAAACCTAAGCTTAACGCACATTCAACAAGTGTTTGTTGTAAAGACGGGTTTTGTGCTTTTTGGTAATACGCAGATTGAATGGCTTTAACCATGAGCTCTGCACTGTTGGGGCTTAAGGTTTCTGCTGCTATCACGGCGCGACACGCCGGATAGGTAGAGCGATATGGGGTGTTTAACTGCCAGTAATCATGATTAAAGCTCACTTGCGTGCGTTGTTCAATTTGCTGCCAGTAGCTGGCAATTGCAGTGCGCAAGCTTTCATCCATTGGTTGGTCGTTATCAGGGGCGAGCCCGCCCATGATCCAGTCAACTTTAATCTCTGGGTGCTGCTTTAAAAATGCCGCAAGCTCAGGCGCAAAGCCATAACACCAAGCGCACATGGGGTCGACCACATAAATAAACCGCATTGTTTTTACTTTCCTTTTAGCTTTTTATCTGGATTTTTAACTTAGAAGACAGTGTTCGAGTCGGTAAAGATTAAAACACTTTCTCAAAGCGTATCTTGTTGTCGAGTGACGTATCACCCGACTCAATATCAATGATGTGGTAATGGTTTTTCACTAACATGGCGAGCATAGCTCGAAAGCGGTTCATGGTTTTAACCTGTACCGCTTTATAATTTTGCGCTTTTAACCAAGTTTCTTGCTCGTTGAGCATTTTCTGTGCGAGACCATGCCCTCTATGCTCAGGCATTACTGCACCTAACCAGCTATAAAAAACCGTGTCACTCAGCGCATAACCCAATTTATATCCCACAGGTTGCTCGTTGTGATAAGCCACCAGCAGTAAATAGGATTTATCTGCTAGCCTTTGCTTTATGATTTCTAGCGTTTTTGGTGTGCCAAACTCAGGAATATTGATTTCTATAGCCAGAATATCGCTGAGTTGACCTTGTTTAATTTCGTACATATTTGTTCTTCGATTAAAACCACAATCTTTAATTCTTATCTTTCGATTTATCGTCTGATTTTGACGACGTTTCTGGGCGCTCAATTTTGCCACTTTTTAAAAGCGCTTGATATAAGTCTTCTAATGGCTCTGGAATATCATCATGATATTCAGGCTTCTCTTTAAGTAGCTTAATTAATGCGCTTTGGGCACCTGCTTCATCTTTGTTTTCTAGCTTTGCCAAAATATCTTTAAACTTGCCGTTTGGCTTAGCATTTGGCTCAGACAAATTAATGCCATACATAACTGGTGAGACAGCCTGAACAGCTCGCGCTTTTTGCTCTGGCACTGCGCGCCCAATTCTCGCGCCAGTGACTTCTATTCGTTCCATTTGCACGTCTTCAGCTAGTATTTCTACTCGCTCAATTTGTGATGTGCTTTCTTGTGCTTGCTTCGCTTTTGGCATCGCAGGCACTTCAACTGATTCAACTGAAACTAACATAGGATCTTGGTAATACTGCCAAGGTGCTAACACGGCAACGGTGACGATGGCGGCTGCGAGCCCTGAATATTGCCACCACCTGCTTGAGGTTTTTGTTGCTTTTCGCGCTCGCGCTTTACTCTCTAAACCTACGTTATCGATACTTCTATTTTCACCATTAACGGCATCTGCTGCACGCGCTAAAATAGCGTCATCGATATGTTTAGGCGGCATTGCATCGTTATTTTGCTGATAAAGCTTAATGAGTTCGTCATCACTAGATTGCTTATTCATGCTTGCCGTGTGCCTCCTGTTTCTGATGCGTCTACTTTACGATGCAAACAATCTCGTAGCTGTGACATGGCATAACGTAATCGCGTTTTCACGGTTTCGGGTTTTGCCTCAACAATTTCGCATACTTGGCTTGCGCTAAATCCTGCTTCATGGCGCAACAAAAATGCGTCTCTTTGCTGTGGTACCAGTAACTCAACACAGTGTTTAATCGCCCGTTGCAAAAAGTCATTATGTATCTCGCTTTCGTGATTGTCTTGGCTTGAATTTAGCACTTCAGGTGACGCACTATCGTTACTATTAAGCGCCTCATCAACAAGCGTTAGATGCTCACCGCGCGCGGTGTGTTTTCTGTGTTCATCAATCAACAAATTATGGGCGATGCGGTAAAGCCAAGTGCTGAACTTAGCCTCAACCGTATAACTGGCCCGATTATCGATGACTCTAAGCCACACTTCTTGAAATAGCTCTTGAGCTTTAGCCTGATGCTTTGCACCCAATTGACGACATATATAACGATACATTGGCCCTTTATGTCGGCCGTATAACTCGGCAAAGGCAGCTTGGTTGCCTTTGCCATAGCTGAGCATCAGAGCTTCGTCCGTGTCTGATTGTAATTGCGCGATTTGAGTCATAAATATTAGAGTTTCTATGTGTTACATTGCACTGGCCAATTCGACCAAGTTAACAAATTCACCGCGATAGTTAAACGGATCATCCCCTCTATTTGCGCGCGCAATATTGGCAATATCTTGATAGTTCATGTCACCAAGGTACTGGCTGTGTTTTAGCTTTTGAGCAAATGCTGCCACTGAGGTTGCAAATTTAAAGTCGGAGCTGGCGCTATTAAAGTCTGGTAACACCTGCTGTTTATTGACCACTTGGCTGATCAGTTTACTCTCAGTGTCGCCCGGTAATTTATAACGAATTTTCACATGAAGTAATTCATCACTGGTATTGACCATTTTCTTTTGCTGGTAACGCAGTTCATCTACTTGCCCTTTATTACCTGCTAAAGTCACTTCGTACAATGCAGTTACGGTATGGCCTACCCCAATTTCACCGGCATCGACTTTATCGTTATTAAAGTATTCGTCTTTTAATAAGCGATTTTGATAACCGATCAGACGATATTCTTTAACCTGAGCGGGGTTAAACTCAAGTTGAATTTTGACATCATTGGCGATGCTTTGCAGTGTGCCACTCATCTGTCTTAACAAGACTTTTTGTGCTTCATGAAGAGTATCAATATAAGCGTGATTACCATCACCTATGTTGGCTAATTGCTCCATCATGGCGTCATTGTAATTGCCTCGCCCAAAGCCTAATGTAGTTAACGAAATACCTTGCTTGCGCTCCTCTGCGATCAAGTCTTTTAACGCATCTATGCTTGTGGTGCCAACATTAAAGTCACCATCAGTGGCTAAAATCACCCGATTAACACCGCCCTTAATAAACGCCTTTTTCGCTTCTTGATAAGCCATTTTGATACCACTCTCACCATGCGTGCCGCCCCCTGCTTTGAGCTCTTTTAAGGCATTTATGATGGTTTGCTTTTCTTTGCCTTTAGTAGGACTTAACACTACCTGCACATTACCGGCATAAGTCACTAAACTCACGGTATCGCGGGCTGATAACTGCTTTACCATCATGGTTAGGCTTTGCACCAATAAAGGCAGTTTATTTTTGTCGTGCATCGACCCCGACACGTCCACTAAAAACACTAGATTCGATGGTTTTCTTTCACTTGCCGGTAAGTCATAACCTTGCAGGCCAATACGCAAAATATGGCGTTCATCATTCCAAGGGGCTGGGGCCAACTCTGTAAAAGTCGCAAACGGCTGCGATTTGTCTTCTGGCACGTTGTAGTTGTAATCAAAGTAATTAATAAAGGCTTCTTCACGTACAGCATCAGTCGGTGGCAATTGCCCCATACTTAAATAGCTGCGAATATTGGCGTAGCTGCCCGTGTCTACATCCACTGAAAAGGTCGATAAAGGCGTGGTTGCGGCTTGAAATACCCCATTGCTGTCGCTCGGCAGGTAATTATCGCGATCCTCAGGATGAGCAAAAAACTCAGGGGCTGGCGGTGCAATTCTTTTTCGCATTGCAGGCGGGGCCATTAAAGGCTGTGGTTGACCAATCTGCATATATTCAACCGCAGTACCCACTGCTGCGCCATCGCCTTCTACCTCTGTAATCCGACTCCCCGTCACCATAATTTTTTCTACGGCTTCTTGATCTGATTTACGTTCTTGTTGTGCTTTTTCTTGGTTTTTTTGCGCCGTTTGTTCACTCTTGTTGTCTTGGTTCGAGCAGCCAGTGATTAACAAAGAACTAAACAAAGCGCCAAGGGTTAATGCAATTAAAGTTTTGTTGGTTTTCATATTCAGTCTCTTTTTATAGAAGGTTTACTGCTATAAACGGACGACTATGAATTAGGGGGTGAAATATTTTTAAAGTTTTTTCACCCCAGCTTTTTCTGTTTTGATTAGGCCTATAAAAACAGGCCTTTAACTTGCTCTACAAACCATCTATTGGCCTGGTTACTGGCTTTTAAAGGGTGCCAATAAAGCTGTAAATGATAGTCAGGCACCGTGATTGGTGGTGGAAGTCGTGTTAGTTTCTGTCCTTGCTGTACTTGTTTGGCAACTTGGGTCGGCAAAGTTAATAAATACTCGCTGCCTGCCAATAGGTGCGGGGCTACAAGTACACTGGTTTGCTGACACGCAACATGACGCGTATGACCTAAATTCGCTAATACTTGGTCGACAATACCTTGTGACTCTCCCCAAGATGCGATGCGTATATGTTGTTCCTGTAAAAATTGCTCAAAAGACAAGGCTTTTTTTATTCTCGGGTGCGCTTTACACACTAAGGTACTGTAACTGTCGCTGAACCACGCAAGCTGTTCCACACCTGCTTGCGGGTGTTCGTCATGCTGAAAGCCCAACACGAAATCTAAGTTTCGCTGCTCCAACTGCTCTTTAATTGGTAAAGGACTGGCTGGCAAGATCTCAATCTGAATATGCGGCGCTTGTTTGGCAAAGTGCCGAGTTAATTTAGGCAAAAAACAAAACTCAGTGTAATCGGTCGCGGCGATACGGAATGTTTTCTCACTGTGGCTTGCGTCAAACCCGCTTGCTTGACCTAAGCCTAGCTCTAGTAACGGCAAGGCTTGCTTTACATACAAGGCTAATTGTTCAGCTCTTTCAGTCGCCTGCATTTGATTATTCACTCGAATAAATAAAGGGTCGTCTAGACGTTTTCGGAGCCTTGCTAAGCCATGACTAAACGCAGACTGACTTAAATATAACGACTCTGCTGCCTTTGAGACCGACCGATATTTATAAAGCTTATCGAACAGCAGTAATAAATTGAGGTCAAACTGTTTGAGATCCATAAACCTGCACCATATTCATTTAACTATGAACATTATGCACTGGTTTCATTATCTTGTTCGGTTAATATATTAAAAAAGTAGATACCGAGCGAATACGCTCTAAGAGGAAGCGCTATGTCACAACTTACCATTCGACCAGCAGAAGTCACCGACATCGACACCATTTTATATTTCATTAAAGAGCTCGCCATTTATGAAAAAGCAGAGCATGAAGTGCTAGCCACACCAGAAACCATTAGGTCGAGCATGTTCGCAGAGCACAGTGGTGTGCATGGTTTAATTTGTGAATTAGACGGTGAAGCCATTGGTTTCTCGGTGTATTTTTATAACTATTCAACTTGGCTAGCAAAGCCAGGTCTTTATCTTGAAGATTTATACGTGTCACCAGAACACCGAGGCAAAGGTGCAGGTATTGCACTACTAAAACGTTTAGCACAAATCGCCGTTGAAAAAGGCTGTGGCAGATTTGAATGGAGCTGTTTAGATTGGAATACGCCATCACGCGAGTTCTATGAATCATTGGGCGCTGAGCCACAACATGAGTGGATTGGTTACCGCATGAGTGGTGAAACACTGGTTAATTTTGCTGAGAAATAATAAAACATAGCTCGGCATAAAGCCGCGCCTACAGATTGAGTTTGAGAAACACACTGCTTTGTAGGCGCGATTTTATATCGCGCAGAATAGATAAACTGGATGACTAAGATGTGTCGCGCTAAAGCACGTTCTACACAACTATAGAGCGCGGTTTAAAACCGCCGCACGTAACAGCGGTTAAACTCGCTTATTTCACCTTGCGCAAAAGTAATCTCGCGGAGCGAGATGTATTTTGCACTTAAAACCCAAACGGGATGTTGAACGTGAAGAACGCGATTAATAAGCCAGTCCAGAACACTAAGAAGGTCAGCGAGTAAGGGATCATCATTGTGATTACATCACCGAAACTGAGGTTTTTATTGTACTTACGCATAAACGCTAAAATAACACCGGCATACGTCATCATCGGAGTAATGATGTTTGTAGAAGAGTCTGCAACTCGATACGCAGCTGCGACAAGTTCTGGCGTCATGGCTGGGTTTACTGCATACAGCATAGGTACGAATATTGGCCCCAATAGCATCCACTTTGATGTTAGGCCACCAACGAATAAGTTAATCAGTGCTGTGGTTAATACAAAGCCAATGATCAACATAATTGGAGAATCTTGTAGGCCCATCGCAGACAAACCACTTGCGCCTAAATAAGTGATATATGTACCTAAACCTGAGTAACCTAAAATACCTAAAAAGTTATAACAGAAGAAGGTAAGTACTAAGATGTAACCCATGGTATTCATTTGCGCGACCATGGCTTTTACAACGTCCATCAGGCTTTTGAATTTACCGGTTGCGACACCGAAAGCAGCACCTACTGAGGTAAAAATAAAGGTGATCAACAAAATTACATTATTTAGGTAAGGTGTCACGGTTTTTCCCGCGTCATTTTCGTATGGAGCTAGCGGCCCTAGCGCCAATAAAACTACCACGCCAATTGAAGCAAGCAGACCCCAAAATGCAGCTCGAAGGCCTTTCTTCTCATCTTCGGTCACTGAGAAATCAGACAAGTCCATGCCCTCAGGCAGGTCATAAGGCATGTCTTTAAACTTAGGCTCGATGAATTTTTTGGTTACCCAAGCACCTAAACCCACCAGCATAAAGGTCGAAACAAAAATAAAGTAGTAATGCATGGTTGCTGGCGTAAGCGCACTGCCATCTGCCGCTTGGAAAGGTATGCCTTGAGATTCAGCAAAGATCTGTGCATTCAAACCAATGATCACATCCACTGGCGTGGCTGGGATTAAGTTGGCACTAAAGCCCGCTGATACACCGGCAAATGCCGCCGCCATACCTATCATCGGGTTTTTACCAAGACCAGCATATAAAAGACCGGCCAAAGGAATAAGAATAAGGTAGCCCGCATCGGTTGCGATTGAGCTCATGATCCCTAAAAAGATAAGCGCTGGCGCTAAGAACTTCTCGTTTAAACGTGTGCCAATTTTCTTGATAAGGGCATTGAATAAACCAGAGCTTTCAGCCACCCCTACACCTAGCATCACGATTAAGATAACCCCTAATACGCCACCACCAAAACCGAGCCAGTTATTTAGCAAGGCATTATCAAATACCCAACGGACATGTTCGGCTTCTGTCATTTTTTTGATGGTATGGGTTATTGCGCTGCCATCGGCGCTTTGCGTTTCGAACGTTAAACCGCCTATTAATGCGGTTAAGGCAAATACGAATACCAAGAACCACATAAAAATAATGATGGGATCGGGTATTTTTTTACCTGCCTTTTCTATAAATGCGATAATACCACCGCTGCTCGGTTGAGCTACTTCACTTGTCGACACCTTTTTACTTCCTATTTTGTTATTTTATTCATGCTCGTCATTAAGCATTAACCTACTTAGAGCAGTAATAGCGCAAATAGTTTAATGATTTTGTCACAAATCAGAAACAAACAAGATGAAGCCACCTAAAAATGAGATAACATAACAATTTCAAACTCATTCTCTGAGAAATTAACTTTCAACTTTGCAAAGAAAAGCGGCTACTTCCTGTGAAGTAGCCGCTTTTATTATCGATTTACATCAAACTTAATTTATGGTTTTACCGCTGGGGTTGAGTACTTAGGCGGTTTAATATCAAGTGGCGACTTGCCTTCAAGCTCTTTCATTAGCTCTGATACTGCGCGCTCTAGCTGAGGGTCTTTACCTTGCGAAAGCGAACGAGCATCTTGATATACCTTAATATCAGGTGCGATACCCTTGTTTTCACCTACCCACTCATTGTTGATAGGGTCAAACACGGCATTATCCGGAGCAGTCAGTGCGCCACCATCAACGAGTGGATAATGCACCGATGATTTCACTACGCCCCCCCAAGTTGTTGCACCAATCAGCTTACCCACTTTTTGCTGTCTGAACGCCCATGGGAAATAGTCACCACCCGAACCTGCTAGTTCATTGATAAGCAGAGCTTTGGGCCCTTTTATACCCGCAGGTAATAGCATAGGTTTGCCATTAGGTACTTCATTGGTGATCGCCGCACGGAGCTTGCGATTCATTAAATCAACCATGTAGTCATCTAATAAGCCACCGCCATTAAAGCGCTCATCAATCACCGCGCCCATTTTGTCTTGTTGTGCAAAGAAGTAACGGTTAAATGAAGTGAAACCAGGTGTTGAAGTATTTGGCACCCATACATATGCAAGTTTACCGTCTGACAACTTATTAACTAAGCGACGGTTGTCTTCAACCCAAGCTCGCTGACGAAGGCCATACTCACTCGAAATCGGCTCGACAATCACTTGATGCGCCCCTTCATAGTCTGGCTTGTCGTTTACTTTCAAGGTCGTTTGTTTACCCGCGGTGCCGTCTAATAGCGCATAAGGGTTATCGTTTGCTGTAAGCGGCTGGCCATTAATCGAAACGATATATTGCTGCTCTGCCACTTTTAGATTTGGCTGATCAAGTGGACCTTTTAGTTTCGGGTTCCAGCTTTCTGAGGTATAAATTCGGTCGATTTTCCAATAACCGTTATCTTGAACTAAGTCTGCACCCAATAGACCCGCTCGACGTTTTTCAACATCTGGCATATCACCACCGAATACAAAGCTGTGACCAACAGACAGCTCACCGTTAACCATATCAAGTAAATAGTTTAAGTCCGAGCGGTGTTTAACATGCTCAACTAGAGGCTCGTAACGGGAGAACACTTCATCCCAATCACGACCATGCATATCAGGATCGTAGAAGTAATCACGTTGATAACGCCACGCTTCAACAAACATCTGACGCCATTCAGCTTGTCGGTCTAAACGCGTTTCTAAATCAACTTTAAGTGGCTTACCAAGCTTTACAGATGGTTTAGTTGCATCGACCACATGCCAACTGCGACCTTTTTTAACAATTAGCTTTTTGGTATCAGCAGAAATGTTCACATCGCTGATACCACTGACATATGGCTTAGCTTCACGTTTTTTAACGCTGTATTTATGCAGTGAGAACGACCAACCCTTATCGGCACGTTTAGCAAAGAACACACTGCCTTTTGGCCCATGTATCACACCGCTATAACGGCCTTCTGGCATAGGTAGTGGCATAATGCGACGTTCAATGCTATCGAAGTCTATGCTGACAACGACGCCATCTTTCTTTTTGTCTTTGCCTTCTTTTTTCTTAGTCGCATCTTTTGGTTTATCTGAAGACTCAGCTTTATCAGCCTTTTTATCTGCATCTGCTTTACCTTCGTCAGGCTTTGCCTCTTTTTTCACCTTTTCTTCATCGCTACGCAGCGCAAAAGGTGAATCTAGATCTTTGGCAAGATTGATAATATAAGGCGCATACTCATGATCTGCCGACATTGAGCTGGTATTTGCCCAACCACTGTCTAGGCCATAATCAGTACTGGCTAAGAAAAATAAATGTTTACCACTTTGATCCCATGCAGGCGAAACCGAGTTAGCCATACGATTTGTAATAGCACGGCTTTGCCCTTCTTCTAAAGACCAAACTTTGATTTGTTTAAAGCCATTATCAGCTTGCTTGGCATACGCTAACCATTTTGAGTCGGGTGCCCAAGTTAAACCTGTGCGACCACGTTCTAAATTGTTACCGCCGACATCAATGGTTTTAATCGTTTCTGACTCTAAATCAACTAAACGGTAACGCACATCGTCATCCACAAAGGCAATGTACTTTCCATCTGGTGACCACTGCGGTTCCCAAGCCATTTTCGATTCACCAATAGAAATGGTTTTACGCTCACCCATACCATCTTGGTTTTGTAGCACTAATTTATAACCTTGCTCACCCTCATCAGAGAACCAAGCTATTTTATCGCCTTTTGGTGACCAGATTGGCGCTCTATCGGCTGAGCTATGATCTTTGGTTAAATTACGCGTTGAGCCATGCTCGACAGGCACTGTGAATATTTCACCACGTGATTCGAATAACGCGCGTTTGCCTGAAGGCGATAAAGAGGCATTTTTAGCGCTTCTTGCAACATTTTGCCACTTAGTTTCTGCCCATGGGAAGTCGGCTTGAATGTTAATGTCGAGCTTTTTAGCACGCTTGCGCTTTACATTATAAGTATACAAATAGCCGTCTTTTTCAAACGCTAATTGCTTACCATTGCTGGCAAGTTGCTTAATGTCACCGCCTTTAAATTTGGTAATTTGTTTGGTCTTTTTGCTTTTTGGGTCATATTCCCAAATATTCGATACCCAATCTCTATCTGACAAATAATACACTTTGCCTTTAAGCCATACCGGCTCAATATCTGTTGACGTGTCGAAGTGAGGTAGTTGGGTTTCTTCTTGTGTTTCTAAGTCAAGTAACACAAGTGGGGTATTCTGGCCGCCTTTGTAGTTACGCCACTCGGTATCCCAGCGACTCATACGGTCAATAATGAGTTTGTCACCGTCTTTAGAAAATGCGCCATTAAAGCCCCATTGATGCGTGACAAGTTCTGGTGCTCCGCCATCGACAGACACGGTCCATAAACGTTCATATCGCTTTGGTGCTGTACCTCGTGAAGAAGCAAATAACACCTTTTTGCCATCTGGCGTCCAGCCTCTTACATACGCATTGTTTGCATGCCAAGTGAGACGTTTTGGCTCTCCACCCTCAACGGGCACAATGTAGACGGATTGCTGACCATTTCGATTAGAGCTAAATGCAATGGTCTCACCATCAGGTGATAAATGTGGTTCAGTCTCAACTGCTTGCGTACTTGTAATACGCTTAACGTTTTCACCGTCAAGGTCCGACACCCACACATCTCCACCATAAACAAACCCGATATGAGAATCGCTGAGCGTCGGTTGTCTTAACAATCGAGTTTCATCTGCGGCACTGGCTGAAAAAGCACTGATCACGCCCAGTGCAACGGCTGAAATAATATTCTTCATTGTTATATTTCTCTATTTTCCTTATTGCTTGTTACCTAACAGAGTAAAAAATTATAATTTTTAGACAGTTAGCTACATATTGATGCTAACACAAAAGCCCATACCAGGAACAAGCTGTGTCAAATGCCAAATAATTAAACAAGCACAAAATTAGAATTGGAAGGAAGCAATTGTAATAAATTGCTTCCTTAAGTCCTTAGTCCACTTAAAACTCTAGAATTTTAAGCATAAAAATTGGTTAGGCTTTCTGTGTTGAAAACTGCTCCCAAGGGCCTGTAATAGCGAGGGTTTTGGTCGGAGAGTAAAGATTTACAAATAATGTTTTTCCATCATGAGAGAAACACGCACCTGCAGGCTCTGTTTGAATGTGAAGTTTTGCAAACGGATACACTGCCCCTTTTGGTGTCACCCCTCTTAAAAAGTTTCGAGTTACATCTGTGTATTGGTCTTCACACACCAATAAATGGCCTTGTGGAGTTACTGTTAAGTTGTCACCAAAGTTATACTGACTACCATCAGTACTCTCAACAAATAGCTGTAATAAGCCTGGGTGCTGAGATTCTTGTGCTGTGCCTTCAAAGGCTGATGGCTGGTATCGCATTACTTGGCCAAACTGTTTTTGCCCCCCATTGGTACAGCAGAAATACAGCTCATTGGTGCCAAAATGAATGCCTTCACCGCGTGCAAACAGCGCTGCGCCCGCTTCATAACCTTGCGCGCGCAAATCATCATTAGGACTTTCAGGATTTGAGAGCGTGATCCATTCAACTTCTAACCAATCACCCAATGCCATATTATTTTCAGCCCAATTTCGAGTATCAAACTTTGGTTTTTGCTTAACGACAAGGGCTTGTAATGCTCCCCCTTCACTTAACTGGCCTTTTACTTTTGGAATAAAGCGATAAAGTAGACTATCGCCCCTGTCTTCTGTCAGATAAATAATGCCGGTTCTTGGGTCGACAGCTGCTGCTTCATGGTTAAAACGACCCATAGCGACTAATGGTTTAGGCTCTACCAACCCATTCGCCTCTGCGGGTACTTCAAAAATATAACCATGGTCTTTTGAGATGTTGCCATCGGGACGATCGACTGACTCTTCACACGTTAGCCAAGTGCCCCAAGGCGTTGTACCACCCGCACAATTTCTGATAGTGCCGATCAGGCTCATGTATTGCTTTTCTAATTCTTGCGTTTTTAAGTTGTAAACCAGTGTTGAAGTGCCGCCCGGTAAAGCTGTACCAGACTTTAAATTGTCGTAACTTTTATTCGATTGGAAAGATTGCCATGGCGCTGCAGATTTCTTTATGTGCTTTTGAGCCAACTCGTGATTACGAATCAAAGCAACACGGTCTTCATCTAATTTGATACACCCCATACCATCTGCATTGTCAGGTACTGGCATACCATCATCCATTTTATCGCCGAGTTGTGAGATCACTCGATAACTAAAGCCTGGCGGCAAGTCTAAGATGTTATTTTTGTCGGAAACTAAATCGCCATAACCTGATGACAACGGCATGTCAGCCAAAGCCACACTATTGCCTTCTTTGCTGCGACAGCCCATCATATTGACGGTTAACCCCGAAAAAGCCAATGCCGCAGCACTGAATGTAAATTGTCTACGTGAGACCATTACTTCCCCCCAAATTTAAATTCGTACAATTACTCTAACCACAATTGTGATAATGTAACAAAAGCATTCATTTATCAATATTGTTTTATTTCTTAAATTGAGTTTAGAGATGTTATATGCAAAGCATATGAAAAGAATCGAATTTTATTTTGATTTCGTCAGGTTAGATTTTATAGATGAGGTGTGAACATTGAGATAAAATTGCTTGGTCTGTGCTGCTGCCATTGTGAGATACAATAAAACAGCACTTTTTATTCGTGCTTAATAACTTGAGGTCATCATGTTTACTGATACGCTTTTAACGATTTTAGTTATCTACTCTTTTGCTTTTTTCATTACTGGTATTTTGATGATTATTTTAGAACCAAAAGGTGACGAAACGCGCTACCAACAAAAGGTAACTGAATACACTATGTTGGCGATTGGCTCAGTTGCCACTTTGGCATTTTCATTATTTGGCCTGACTAGTTTATAAATAATTAGGCTCATAAAAGGTCGAGCGTGTTATAAGCACTGTATTGAAAAAACAAATCACGAAGTCAAACGCGCTCTAAACTTTATGCACATTCAAGCTTCATTTCGACCAATGAAGGTGTAAAACCCAACTTTTGATAAGCATTAATTGCGGCTTGATTTTCGGCATACACATCTAAGTAGAATATATTTACACCATGTGCTCGCCCCCAGCCCATTAGCGCATCCATGACCAGTCTATTTAAGCCTCGACCACGAAAGTCTGGTGCAACATACATAAAACCAAGGTAGCCGTGTTGTTCATGAGACAATGACTGTTTACTTGCTCTAATCTGAATATAGCCAGTCGCAATGATCTGATCTTTTTCTTCAAGCACGAGAACTTGGCTGCTTGTTTCACTTATCAACGCCGGTAAATCATAATACGTCGCGTTATTCGCTTTAATATGACTGTTGTAGGGTCTTTCAGCCTCAACGACGGCTTGCTCTAGTTGTAGTAAATCGTTTATATCATCCTGAGTCGCGATTCTTAAATGCATCTGTTTACTTCTTATTTTTAGTTAAATTGAGCCAAAAATTTATCAAACTGGCTGTAATCGCCAATGTTCTCATCAACCCACTGATCATCATGGTAAGTATTTAAATACCTTTCGCCGCTGTCGCATAAAAGCGTCACGATTGCACCTGACTGCCCCTGTTGTTGCATTTCTAATACTTTATTCAACACGCCAAACATATTGGTCCCTGATGAAGGCCCCACACGCTTACCTAGTTTTTTACTGAGCCAATGCATGGTGGCAATACTGGCGGCATCTGGTACTTTTTGCATCTCATCTACCACCCCTGCAATAAAAGAAGGTTCAACTCGCGGTCTGCCAATACCTTCAATTCGACTGCCTCGACCGAGCGTGATGCTGTTGTCACGGGTTTGAAAGTAGTCATAAAACACTGAGTGTTCAGGGTCTACAACCAATAAGTTTGTATCGTATTTTTGAAAACGTAAATAACGTCCAAGCGTCGCTGAAGTGCCTCCGGTCCCCGGACTCATCACAATCCAACTTGGTATAGGATGAGGCTCATCTTGCATTTGTTTAAAGATACTTTCTGCAATGTTGTTATTACCGCGCCAGTCCGTCGCACGCTCGGCATAAGTAAATTGGTCCATATAATGGCCATTTAACTCATTGGCTAAACGCTGCGACTCGCTGTAAATTTGATCTGTTTGTTCAACCAAATGACAGCGACCACCATAAAACTCAATCTGTTTGATTTTTTCATGTGCCGTAGACTTTGGTACAACAGCAATAAAATCAAGACCGAGTAACTTTGCAAAATAGGCTTCCGAAACAGCAGTGCTACCAGATGAAGACTCTATGATGGGGGTATTTTCAGTAATATGGCCGTTACATAAAGCATATAAAAATAATGAACGAGCAAGCCGGTGTTTCAAAGAGCCGGTTGGATGTGTACTTTCATCTTTAAGATACAAAAGCACGTCAGGGTGAGACTTAAGATCTAAACGAATTAAATGTGTATCTGCAGAGCGCGTGTAATCTGCTTCAATGGTTTTAATTGCCCAATTAACCCAAGGTCTGTGCATACGATTTCACCTTTAGCTCATCATCTTTTATTGCTTACGTTCACTCTTTAGGAACACACTATCACACAAGAGTGGTGCTTTAGCCAAGCACCACTCTTAGAAAAAGCTTAACAAAATATTACTGCTCTTCGAGTAGCCCCCGTGTTGGTGACTTTAACTGCCTGAGAGACATCACAATACCTGTGATTGCTATCATTGAAGCCATCACTAGAGCCTGCGTTAACACAGCAAAAAAATTTGCTTGATAAGGCATGGCCAACTCATATTTGTAAAAGCTAGCAATTGATAAGTAAACGCACAAGGTGGCAACCAATGCTGGCAACAAAGTAATGATTGCCCATTCATAAAATATCAGTAGCTTTTGCTTTGTTTTATCTATTCCAAATACAGTCAATAAACCATTACGCGCTTTATCTTGCTTTTGATGCACCGAAATTGCAGCCGCTAATAGTAAGTTTGTAAGAAGAGCTATAAATACACTGTAAATCACCACTATCATGATTAAAAAATTCATGTAGAAACGTATATCAGCCAGCATAGTATCCACCGACATCATCCTCATGCTTGGATGTACTTGCCAAACTTGGCCAAGATTTGCGAGCGCTTCATCGCTCAGTTGTGCATCGCCCATATAAAATGTCTCAACATTTGATACAGCATGATTGCTATGTCTAACAAACCAGAAGGTCGTATTACTGCCGCCCGAAACGAAGTCGTGTTTAGCAGCAACAAGCAACTCCACAGACTGTTTACCCATACGCATTTGCAGTACGTCACCCAATTTAAATTGCATGTCTTCAAACACTTCACTTTCAATGGAAACCGGCCACTGATTTGCTTTAAAGACTTGATCACTTTGCCAACTGCCCAATACAATTTCATTATTGCTTGGCACGTTCGCTTGCCAGTGCAGGCGTATCGGTCGTTCTAAACGTGCTGATGACTCACTGGGTTGCAGCCCGGTCTCGTTAAGCTTTACTTGATTGATATGCGTTAGCTGCGCGTATTGAAAGGGGGCGATGTGGTTAATTTGCCCTTGGTATTGGGTTAAGAATTCTTCTAATGCCTGTTGCTCAGTGTTAGTTACTTGGCTTATCACCACATTGCCTTGGTCTTTATAAGTAAGTTGCTCAAGTATATTGGTGACGTCTTGCGTGATCCGCAGTGATAGCAATAACAGAGTCAAGCTCAAGCCTAGGGCAATGATCTGCGCGCCTTTTACGTAAATCCGTTGCTGCATAAGATAAAGTGCAAAACCAAATAGCTGAGCGCGCTTCGATAGCCCCCATTTGCCCAAGCCAAGTACACACCAAGTCAACAAAACTAAACCGAATAAGCAAGCCGCCAGTGTGCCGACGACCATGACGGTTAAAGTCCAATTGTCTGAGTACCATACAATGAGTGCAATAATAGCGACGACAGGCATTATAATCTTGAGCCATTGCTTACGCTCTGGCGCTTGATAGCTCATAAGTAAACGCTTAACCGGTGAAGTGTGTACCGAATACCAAGCTGGTAGAGTGAGTGCAATATAAAGACTGAGTGCGATGGCTATCACCTCTAACAGCGCCGTCCACTGCCAATCAAGCGCAATCACAATGTGGTAATTTTCTAGCCATTGCACCGCAACATAAGTGGTCGCTGTTGCCAATAAAACACTTGGAACTAGGGTAATTGCAGTCGTAAATAACCCCCCAAAAATAACCAACCATTTACTAGCCTGTTTTGCTAAACCATTCGCCATACAAATAGCGCTAAAGGTTTGCAATGGTTTAATGACGTTTTGATTGTTCAGTGCCAAAATGATACTCGCCAAAATCACCAATAACACAGACACTAACCCCATAAACTTTTCGACTCGCTGCCAGCTTTTAGCTAATGGATGATTACCCAAGGTTTGACTGATGAGCGTCGCGCCATCAATGTCATCACTTGCTGAAACTAGGCTTTGTAATTGTGCTTCATCATGTGCCATTAAGTATCGATATGATTTGGCTTCAAGTGTATTGGCTTGAATTAACTTTTTAAGTGAGGCTAAGTGCACCATGGCACGCATATCACTGTTATGCCCCTCACTTAATCTGTCAGGCTCTGAGATTAAATAATGCGTGAATCTAAAGGTTTGCCCCGCAACGTTAATGTCATCATTGATCTTAAGTGACAAAGCTGCGGCTAAGCGTGACTCTAACCAAATCTCATCTTGGCTTGGTCCTTTTGTATACTCTGTTGTAATTAATCCTTGTTTCTCACTCACACCAAGCGTGCCAAGTACTGGATAATTATCGTCAACGGCTTTTAATCTAACTAATTGGGCCAGATGTTTATCAGCGACTTGATGCGTCAGCGTGACATTATAGGTTTGGGTTTCACTAAACTCGTGGCTATGTTGAATAAACGCCGAACGCTGATTTTGATTTAAAGGTTGAAAGGTTTGTACTACCGAGTCAGCACCCAGCAGTTGCTGCAAGTTTTGTTTTAAATACCCTTGTACACCATTGCCAAGCAATGTGGTGAAACTCAAATAGAAGAATAAGATGAACAGCGTGAGTAGTTGAACTAAATTGACGCGTGAGCGAGTTTGCTGCCAATGAAATTGCCAAGACAGTGCCCATAACGACATAATAGAATAGCCATTGCCTGACTCTGGCGCGCGTTTATCTATAAGATTTGAAAGTGCATTTACGAGCATAGCTGCAACCTCCCATGTTCTAGTTTATAAACTGTGTCGAGCTGTTCAGCTAAGGCTTGGTTATGGGTAATTAATACTAAAGTCGCTTTGGTCTCGCGACAGCATTGCAACATCAATTGGCTGATATGCTCAGCGGTTTGCTCATCAAGATTACCCGTTGGCTCATCGGCAAAAATAATTGCAGGTTCAGAGACAAAAGCCCGTGCGATGGCTACGCGCTGTTGCTCCCCTCCACTGAGCTTGCTGACAGAGAAGTCTGCACGCTCAGCAAGACCGACTTTGAACAACCAATTGCGTGCTTTTTCAAATGCCTGTTTATCGCCTTTTAATTTCAACGGCAGTGCCACATTATTCAATGCATCTAACTCAGGAATTAGATGGAATTGTTGGAACACAAAACCACTGTGCTGATTGATATCACCTGAATTAAGCACGACCTGCTGTTTAATAAAAGCCAGTTCACCACTTTGCAGCGGCTCAAGACCTGCCAAAATGCTCAACAAAGTCGTTTTACCACTACCGGATGCGCCCACGATGGCAACTTGTTCAGCTGCTTTAATTCGCAAAGACGCGTCTTCAAGTAGTGCTAAGTTTAAGTCCTTATTAACAGGAATATGGTGTGTCAGGTTCGTTAAGTTGATTGCGATGCCCATGGTGAACTCCGTTTATTTTTATGTCTGGGCTTAGTATTGATGATTGGCTGTGAAAGGAATGTGAAGAAACATTTTCACATATTTGCTTACACCTTTGCTTACAATTTTGATTAGCAAGAATGCAACGATTACTTTTCATGCCCACTGTTTTAAATTAAGTTACCCAATCAGAAACAAGGACTTAGGTATTTAAAGTATGTTTAAAAAAATAAAATCAAATAAGAAATCTTGGCTGTTAGGCTCCGCTTTACTCGCTGCAGTAGGGTTTTCAGGCTTTAAAGCCTATCAATATAACAAATACTATATGTCTGACTTTGAAGACCGCGTGATTGAGTCTCAGGTACTCAATGAGTCTCGAAAAATATTTATCCGCTTGCCCGAAAATTATTCTGCTGATAAACAATACCCCCTCATTATTCGCTCTGATGGCAACTTTAATCTAGCCCGCTGGGACACTGTATTGGATGAGTTTGCCGAGCAAAAAACTTACCCCGAAGCTATTTTAGTGTCTATTCCGAATCAGTTTTGGACCAATACCCGCAACCGAGATTTAGTGCCCCCTTATGCGCGTCGCGATGTAAATATCGAACCTCGCCCTGCAAGCGATAACAACCCTGAAATATTTGGCAAAGCAGACTTGTTCTTGTCATTTATCGAGACCGAAGTGCTGCCCTATATGGATAAACATTATTCTCTCAGTGGCGAGCGCATTTTAAGCGGCTTTTCTGCTGGTGGCAGTTTTGTAATTTACACCATGGTCACCAAGCCCGACTTATTTAACGGTTACTTTGCTTTTAGTCCCGCAGCTTGGTATGACGGCTCTGTGGTTGTTGAACAATTTAGAAAAGACATTCAACAATTAGCTGGAAAACCTAAATTCTTTTATTTATCTCTAGGCGAACAAGAAAAGATCAATGAAATCATGACAGGTGCCTTTAATGGCTTAATTGAAGTCTTAGAGCAAGATGCGCCTGAAAATCTCACTTGGCGGCATAGTTTTAGCCTAGGTGCTGGACACAATGAGAATCCTGTTATGTCAGTCCCCAAAGCGCTGTCTGGCTATCAGGCTTTTAGAACCACACATTTATAAGTCGTTTATTGAGTATAGAGGAGCAAGTATGTACGCCGTCATTTTTAAAGCCATCGCCAATCAACAAGATTCTGACTATTCGAAAATGGTCAGCGTGATGCGTGAGCTCGCTTTTGAAAAGTACAACTGCCAAGACTTTTTAGCAGTGCAAGAGGGCGACCAAGAAGTCGCGATTTCTTATACCAATTCTCTTAATTAAGCGAACTATTTTAAGGCAAGGAAAACTAGTCGATAACGAGGCGAAAATTTTGCGATTTAGTTGTTCTAAATAAGAAATTTTCAACGAAGTTAGCGTCAGTTTTAGTCCCTTAAAATGATTGAGTATTATTGAGGATTGGTATTCTTGGCTTAACGAAGATGACATAAAACATTGGCACCAAGACAGCCAACATGCCGTTGCTCAGCAGTTAGGTCGAGATAAATGGTATAAATCTTATGTCGTCGAGGTTGTTGAGGTTAAAAGACGTTATAGCTTTGACTAAACTATCACCCTATTATCGAATGGGAATACCGCTCAGCAAACAGGCTTTGTGGTATTTCCACCCTTGATGTAAATACACGCCTTTATCGACTAAGTAATCTGCTTGCGCTTGAGTCTCAACCCCTTCTGCTACAACATCAATTTTAAAGGTTTTAGCAAGCTCTATCAGGGCATCTAACATAGTCGCAAGTTGAGATTCGGTGCCAATGGCCGCCACATAACTTTGATCGATTTTTATGATATCTAGTGGTAACGACTTTAAATACTGTAAGCCCGCATAGCCCGTCCCAAAGTCATCTATCGCCAATAAAATTCCTTCTGCTTTGAAGTCTTGAATGGTTTGCATCACTTTCTGATTATCAAACTCTAACAGCTCATTTTCGGTCAGCTCCAGTACTAGCAAAGGAATAAGCTGATTTAACTCCAAAATAAGAGTTTTAAAATGCGCGTCTTTTAAATGCTCGCCAGTGATATTGATATTCACCTTTTTAATTTTATGCTGTTGAGTGAGCACTTCCGCGTCTTGTATTAGTGTTTTTATAATTTCATAGGTCATTTCTTTGAGTAAGTTATTGGCCTCTATATCTGCCAAAAACAAGTTGGGCGTTAATATGCCTTCAATCGGGTCGTTTAGGCGCACTAAGGTTTCTGCACCGATAAAACCACGGGTTCTGGTATCCCAAATGAGCTGATAGAAATTAGTCACTTGTCCTTGCGAAATAGCGTCTTTGAGCTGACTTTTACGGCTTTGATAATATTTTTGATAGTTTTTAACTAATAAAAACAGCAGTAAAAATGTCACCCCATAAATGACTAGACTGATAGTAGATGGCTGATAGACTTTTTTATAAAGCGCATCTTCATTTATGGCTAACAACAGCGACAAGGATGATAAGTTTGTAAGGGGCGATGCCACCAGCACGTGCGACTGACTATCATCAAACAGGCTGCTTTCGAGCGTAATTGGCTCTTTAATAGGAAACAATTGGGTGTCAACTGGCAAGCTGTAATCACCCACCTTAAAAATAGGCACACCAGATTTTGAATCGGCAATCACAATGTAGTTATAAGGCCTATCTAAATCATCAAGATGGCGATTCAATATGGATTGCGGTAACAAAGCGTTTATTTCATAGCCATCGGTACGGGTTTTCGCGATAACCAGTGCAGCTTCACCTATAAAACTAGTATGAATTGGTCCAAAGAAACGTAGCTCTGCGGAACGAGCAGGCTTTGGTCCTGCGGTTTTAATTGGTGTATCGAGTTTGATCCAACTGGTACAGATTAGCTCCCCGTTAGGGTTCACAATGCCCATTTCTGCAATATTGGGGATTTTAAAGTGTGCTCGACGTAGTTCATGTAACGTTTGCGCATTACAAGAAGCGTCTAAATTGTCATGCTCAAGAAAGAAGTGATTAAGTTGTTCGAGTTGCTGATTTAAATCTCGCAATAGCCAATTAAAATCTGAATGTACCTGATTTAAAAGCGCAAACCTTTTGTTAGCGACCTCTTTTGGGTAAAGTATGGCAATGACGATAAGCATCCCTGCCAGCGCAATACTGAATGCTTTAAATTTATATCTGAATTTCGGCACTTTACCCTAACCTGATAGGTTTATACCACCATATAAACAAGCTTATGTAATAGCTTGTCTCAACTTTGATGCCATAACATTACTACAGATTTATTTCAGATAAATGACATTTAGGTACAGTTCAAACTGACTATAGAATCAAAGTCATAAAACACGAATGCGGATCAACCTCATAGTCGCCAAAAGGTCCACATGGTTCAAAGCCTTTTTTACGATACAACTTACGAGCTGGCGCAAAGAAATCCATGGTGCCAGTTTCTAAACTTAAACGTTTTACACCATTTAGCTTTGCATACTCAATAACATGATTAAGTAACTGACTACCCACTCCCGTACCTCGGGCTTGGCTGCTGGTTCGCATTGATTTTATTTCACAATGGTAGGGGGACAAATATTTAAGTGCGACACACCCTACTGCTTCGTTTCCTCGCCATGCACTCCAAAATTTAATGGTTTTACTTTGCAGTGCATTGATATTAAGCGTGTGAACACACTCCTCTGGAGAGTGCTCATACATATCAATGATATGCTCCTTTAGAAGCTTGATAACTTGACGCTCCTCTAATCCGCCAATACGCAATTTAGCGGGTAAAAAATGAAGAGATGCAGTGTTTTGGTAACTAAATGCCACGGTCATAATAAAGTCACTTTTGAAAATTATCCTACTCTCTTAAAGCAACTCTCAGACCATCTTTTTTACCATGATTTTATTGAGGAAAATTCACTGATATTTTTATATTGCACCAAGTTAGTATTTTCAACTGCCTACATCAGTGCAACAGCTTTTAAAACCTTCATGTAAGCTATTTTCGGTATATCTGATTATTTTGCTTTTTGTAGCTCCTTGCTTTTATCTTGTTCTAACAATAATACAGGGACACTATAATGAATAAATTACTTTTCGGTTTGAGTGCCATGCTCTCTGTCTCTCTTCTTGGTTGTCAAAGCACCGATACAGCCACACTGGATGAAACACATTGGCGTTATGCAACAGATCCACATGGTAGCCAAGCTATTTTGAATGGTTCTCTTGTCACTACAGAGCAGGTAGAAATTGCATTTAAACGCGTTCCTAGAGTTGATAAGCTAAACAACTCTTGGGTTGAGCTAATTTACGACCTACCAAACAAACAGTTGCCTGAGCAGGCAAGTATCACACTGACTTACCAAAGTGATAAAGACATGATCATCAAATTATCGCAAAAGGATTATGGGGGAGATGGTGATAAAACTTATGCTCATTACCAAACAGCTTTACCGGCTGCAAATGTTTGGACAACTCAAACTGTCACCCTGAATGATTTTCAACGACCGAGTTGGACACCCGCTTCTTCAACCGATAAAGGCATTATTACAGAGCATGTCTCTGCGCTTTACTTTGTACCGAAGTTAACCGATGCTCAAGGTGGTGAAGCATTTATCAAAATAAAAAATGTAAACATTAAGTAATACCTTAAGCAATCTACTTCCATATTCTATTCAAGATTTGGTGATAATTTATTAAAAAACGCGAATTAGGGTAAGAATGTGGAAGACCAAAAAAACTATTTAAGTCGAGGTACCTGGCTACTCGTTTTCTCAATAATTTTTGGTTATGCCGCTGATTATTGGTTTAATGTTACCTTAAGTCAGCATTTAGAAGCACATCAATATGGTGACTATAAAGTAGCTTACAGTATCACTATGCTTGCGTCAGTACTGGTTTTACTTGGAGGAGACAGACTCGCACCTCGAATCTTGTCAAAACATATAGCAGAAAAGGACAATTCCGCAGTATCAGCCTATTTAGCTTGCTATATAAAACGCGCATTCATCATTTCAATTTTTATTATTTCACTAATTTGGTTTTTAAGTTATTTCCATGTCATCCACTTCGATGCTGATGGCCACCATGCCCTATCTTTAATGATTGTTGCAGTCCCTATTATTGCGCTCGGTGCTCTATTAAGCCGAGTACTTCAAAGTGCGAAACTGTTGGCTTTTTCAAACTTACCATGGCGTGTTGCACTCCCTCTTTTAAAAACATGCGCAGTTCTAGCGTTAGCGTATTTTTATATTGATATTAATGTTGAGCTTGTCATCGTTGCGGGGATCATGATTGTGATTGTCATTGTGGTATGGCAAATATGGCTATTATTCCAAAAGAATATTATTACTCTCACCCCTTTTGAGCCTGTCATTTCTGACAAAGCACTGCTAAAACAATCTATTCCTATGATGTTAGCTATGCTGGTAACACTGATGTTAAATCAAACTGATTTATTAATGCTTGAATGGTTAGCAAATGAGCATGATGTTGGGCATTTTTCTGCTGCGAATACTCTTGCGCATATCATTCCTGTGACGCAGGTTACAATTGCGAGCTTATTTCTGCCACTCATTGGCAGACAACTTGATAACCACCCAGATTTAGCTAAAAAGCTTTTCAATAAAGCTCGAGTTATTACTCTCATGATGACAACTTTAATCGGTACTTTGCTTTGGTTTGTCTCTGATGACTTATTGAAGCTGTTCGGTACAGACTATTCTGATGCGAAAAATGCCCTACTAATATTAATTCCCAGTTATGCAATAACAGCAATTGCTGCTATCACTGCAACTTGGCTGCAATATACAGGGCAAGGTAAGCAAGTGGTTGAGTTTGGTGTGATTGCAGTTGCGATTAATGTAATTGCCAATATGTTGTTTATTCCTAAATTTGGCTTAACTGGTGCTGCACTTGCCACTGCTTTGTCATTATCAACATGGAGCTTAGCTGTGCTTTTACATCACCGCTTAGATAGTAACGATTTGCTCAGTTCCGTTGAGAGCTAAACCAACGAGAGCACGGTTTTAATCCGTGCTCTCAAACCTTTCTGGAGCTTCGCTACTTTTTCTCGCCGGACTCTATTACATCATCAAGTACCGACCAGCGGGTTTCTTTTGACTGAGTTCCTTGCCCTAAAATCCAGTAATTATAAGCATTATTAATGCTGCCATTAGTTTGTTGAATGGCCAGCCAAGCATCAAGGTAACTCAATAAATCTAGATTACGTTTTGCAACAGCAAAACCAACCGGGTATTTTTGCATGCCGCCTTCAGGCACAACCACACCATATTCAGGGTAGAACATGCTCCATGCAAACCCAGCTTCAGCACTAATAACCAAGCCATCAAACTTCTCTGGGGATTTAAAGTAATCTTGCAGAGTTGATAACTGTTTAAACTGAATTGAGCTGGTGCGCTGGCTCACTTGCTTTAACAACGGAGCGTATTCCATGTGCGCAATGTTTAAATTTCCAGAGTTTCGGATTTGCTCAACACTTTTAAAACGCGCGAGTTCATAGTCCTTCGCTAAAATAGCCAATTGCAGTTCTAGCACTTTGTGACTGAAACGCACCTTAGTTAAGTCAGCAACATTTATTTCTAATCCTGACATCGCAATATCGAAATAACCTTTATTAAGGTATTCACTCAATTGGTACTTTTTGAATGGAATAAATTCGACTTCAACATCTAAGTCACTGGCTAACTTATGGGCCAAGCTTATATCAAAGCCTACAAGTTCATTTTTCTGATTGAAATAGCTAAAAGGCACGTTATCTACTACGTAGCCTATGCGCAGTAGGTTACGCCTCTTAATGACATCAATGTTAGTTAAAGACAACTCGCCACTTTGGTAGGCTTTTGGCACATGGTTTAACACATGTGCTGGCACTTTATCTGACACCACCATGTTCGCTATGACTTCATTAGCCGCTTTGCTGCTCGCAGCCAGTTGAGTATTAAAGGTAAAACTGGCCAGCATAAAAGCAGGCAATAGTGCCGATGGTAAAATAACATAATAAGCCGCTCTTAAACGCTTAAAGTGCAGCTGTTTTCGACAGTAAAAAATGCTCAATAGCACAAAGGCGAAGATATATACCACTGTGGTTGGAGAGACGACTTTAGCACTCAATACCGACATTGAAAGATAAAGCTGATAGCTATCGGCTGGAATACGCAACGTATCGAGCATAAATGGAATGGCAATGTGTACATTGGCAAAATAACTTAACATAGCCGATAAAGTGACGTTAGGAATATCACTAAAACTGACCGGGTTGCCCGTAAGCCACGCCGCGAACATCACAAACATTAACGTAGTTAACTTACCAAGGCTTGGAAAAGTATAAGCAATTGGCACTAAGACCTCTGCTATATGATCCGCTTGCTCATCAGCCCGACCAATTTTGCGTAAATGCGCTTTAATGCCTTCAGTGATCACAGGCAAAACAATGAACACATTGCCAGTACTGAAAGCCGTGATCCATGCATTACGCATCACATAAATAAGATCTCGATATTTAACTGGGGTTGCAGCAGCCACCAGCATTGGCATGAGCACCAACATTAAATACAAACCAAGACATAATACCAATACCCAATAGACTTGTAAGTTATGAAGCTGCTCAACACTGAGCGTGCCCGCTGTACTTGCTGTCATTGCAAAAATACCAATTGGGAAGATCGCAATAACCTTTTTAGAGATCACCGTTAAGCCCTGCCCAACCACTTCTAAAAAATCGAGGACTTGCCCTTTACGCTTGTTGGCAATCAACGACATACCAAGCGCAATACAAAATATCACAATGGCAGGCACGTTACCTTCGGCCAAAGAAGCAAATGGATTATCGGGGATATATTGCTCAACAAAATCGATTGAGCCCGCTGGAGATACAAGCGCAGGTGAAAAAAACGTACCTGCATCATGTTGGGGCAGCGTAAACGCAAAACACCAAATTGCAGCCAAGCCTAACACCCATAACAAGACCATGACTGTGGCTGCTTTAACTAAAATGCTGCGAACTTGCTCGGGATTAAACTTACCTAAACCAACTATTAAACTGACCACAATATAAGGAAAGATTGTGATCTGCATTAGCTTAACAAACCCAGTACCTATGGGTTGTAAAAATGCCACCCGCTCACCAAAAATAAGCCCTGTTGCTACACCTAGCAACAGTGCCCACAACATCCAATTTCGGTTACCTAAAAAATCCCATAAGGTTTTCACAATGTCACTCGCCACTTATCATTCTTTAATACCAATCCGCAATAACACTTAATCATTTTGAGGGATTAAACCTGATGATAGCTGCGTTAAAGATTTCTCATTTAGAACAACTAAATAACGAAATATTTGCCTAGCTAGCAACAAGGTTTTCTTGTCTCAAAATAGACCACTTAGTTAAGCGGATTAGTATAAATCTTAATTTAAATTTAGAAAAAGAGCGGGATTATAGGAAAGTTAACTGACTTAAGAATGAATAAACCGTTTATCTGGCATAAAAAAGCCGAACTCAATGGCTCGGCCAAAATATTTAAGCGATGAGTAGACTTAGTCCCCAAAATCACCAGCGTGTCCTGGGAACACCACAGGGCTTTCAAAACCATCTTTGCTGACACTAGCAACGCCAAAGAAGTAGTTATCAATCACCACATTTTTCAGCGTATAGCTATCAACTTTGCCTACGAACTTGCTGTATTGCCATTGCGGTGCATCAGTTAGTCGCCAATAAATCTTATAACCTGCAAGCTGTGGGTTCTCTTTGCTATTTGCGAGCTGCCACGACAGTGTGGTGTCGGGTGAAACTGCCCCTTTAATGCTGACTTGTGCTGGTGGCGTCGGTGCCCAGGCCATTCCTGCAAGTGATACGGCATTGAGCGCTGTTAATTTAGCCGCATAATCGAAGTTAACGCCATCAATAGTGTCTCCGTACGCGATGCCGTTTTCGGTGCGTAAATCTTGATGCTGTCGGTTATAGTTCTCATTAGTTTCCATAATGCGCACACCAGGGAAACCTAAATCATTAAATGGACGATGATGTCCACCACGGCGGAATCTATCTAAACGATACACCACCATGGTATCTAGGTTTGGAATATAACGGTCGGCCATCCAGTCTATATAACGGGCTAAGTTACGGCTAGGCGAGTCAACTTCGCCACCTCGGAAACGACGGTTGCGAATGTCGTCTGCATTTTCTGTTTGTCGAGTGCCTTCGGCAAATATGCGTGCGGTAGTGTTATTGATCACCCCATTTACACCTTCAATGTTGCCGATCATGTCGTTGTTCAATACCGCCTTTAATCGCCAGCCATCTGCTTTTGCTTGCTTAGCCATAATCTTGCCACCGAACAATCCCTGCTCTTCACCTGCCAGTGCCGCATAGACTATGCTGCCGTTGAACTTGTACTTACTCAGTACCCGAGCGGCTTCTAAGGTGCCAGCCAAACCTGAAGCATTATCATTTGCGCCGGGTGCATCATCGGTGAAATTCATCACGTCTGTAATGCGAGAATCTATGTCACCTGACATCATCACAAACCGATTTGGATCTGTTTGTCCACGCTGTATGGCGATGACGCTCACAACTTCAGTAGCGTTAGGAATACGCTTTTCACCGCTGATAACTTCAGACTGATAGTATACTTCTAAGCAACCGCCACAGGCTTTAGAAATTGCTTCGAATTCTGCTTTTATCCAACGCCTTGCTGCACCAATGCCTCGAGTGTCCGACTCTGTCTCTGATAACGTATGGCGTGTACCAAAGCTAACGAGCTTTTTTATATCCTTTTCAATATTTGTAGCTGATACAGCGCGATTAATATCATGGAGTTTTTGTTGATCGATGTATTCGATTTGCGTGTGTGCATTCACTGTTGTCGCAACCAGACTTATTAACGAGGACAGTGCCATAGGTATATAGCTCTTCATATGTTGTCGCCTTTTTTATTCTTTTAACGTTTAAGTTATGCCTTTACGGCTAGTCTCACAAGTAGAGTCATCTTGCTATACGGTGAGTTCATCCCGTACGTTTTCATAGTGGAAACATTTTTATTGATGCACTGTAGGTATCATTAAAAATTAATAATAAAGGATGTTTTTATCTGTATTCTAGCGACAATAGTTGCAAGTTCTAAAAATACGGTGCAAATTTAGGGACTTGATAATGATTCTTAATAAACATTTTAAATAGGGTGCTTCTTTTAAATGGCAAAGCAAGTCGTCAAACCAAGCTCATATTTTTTAGCTGCGTTTTGTTTTTTGGCTTTATTAGTTTTCAATATGATTGAAAATAACACTTACAGCGTGGTGTTATTCTTTAGCTTATTTTTTCTTTCCTTGGTTATCGGTATCAACCAACGCTTTAACTTACTTAAATTAAAAGAACAGAAGCCGAAACGTCCTAATACATTAAACACCTCTCAATAAATGCGCTGCGCTCTTCTCGCTGTTGTTTAAGACAAACAAGCCATTTATATTACGACTCTGTTTCATTCCTTTTGCTTACATACCCAAATGACCTCTAAAGACATCTCGCTGAACTTTGTACCTTGAGATTATTTGGTTTTAAACACTTGTAAGCAACTTTCGTATACATAAGGCCACAGCATGAAATTAATAAACAATCTCTGCTTACTTTTTATTTTCTTTTTAGTCGGTTGTAGTGATGCTCCCACTCTAAGCCGTTTACAACAGGATGATGTCATTCTCGCTTTTGGCGACAGCTTGACTCAGGGTGTCGGCGTGTCGAAACAACATAGCTACCCAAGCGTGCTTGAATCGCTCTCAGGCGTCACAGTAATCAATGCAGGTATATCTGGAGAAACAACCAGTGAGGGGTTAAATCGATTTGCTGATGTCATTGAGCAGCATGCTCCAACATTAGTTATTTTATTAGAAGGCGGAAATGATATTTTACAAAATAAAAACCTTGATGAAACACAAGAAAACCTTAATGACATGATCGAAATAGCAAAAAGCTACGGCGTAGAAGTTGTGCTCATTGGTGTACCTCAAAAAAACCTTTTCTCAAGTTCTGCGCCGCTTTACCAAGCTTTAGCAGACAAACACCAAGTTGTATTTGAGCCTACATTAATTTCTAGATTAATGAAAAAACCATCCATGAAATCTGATTATATTCACTTCAATAAGGCTGGCTACAAAACAATGGCTGAATCAATTTATCAATTACTAACAGAAAATGGTGCGTTTTAATCACCGTTTTTCTAGATATAGACAGAACCCCTTCATATGAGTAGTATTAATTTTGTTCATACTGATAATTTAATAGCTCAAATAGATTTGTCAGATGTGAAAGGAAAAAAACTAAGAATGAAGGATACTAAAATGAAAAAACTACTTTTAACTGCACTGATTGCAGCAAGCACATTTGCTTTTAGCGCTACCACCGACGCTAGAGGGTCTAGTATAGAAGATTTTCGCTATTATCATTTCCAATGTTTAGACAGTAATAGCAAACAGTTATGGTTTGAAATTTCTTCAACTTATGATCGTTCTATAGGTGCTCGTTGTGCATCAGATGGTGGAACTATGCGAGTGACTAAAGTTTTTTGGTAAGTTAAACCAAAGCTGAGAGCTCATGGCCACTTATGTGGCCATTTTTGATCATAAATGTAATGACCTTGTCATTTTCTTTAACTATCAGAGTTTTTGTACTGCAATCCAAGCATCGACATCGCTTTCAACGATCGTAAGAGGTCGCGCTCCTTTAAGCAAAATCAAATCATGAAACGCTTTAATATCAAACTTGTCACCAAGCTCTGCTCTAGCTTTATCACGCAATTCAACAAACTTAATCATCCCTAACTTATAACCTAACGCCTGACCCGGCCATGCAATATAGCGATCTATTGCCGATACTACATCACTCATGGCTGAGCCCGTCGCTTCAGCGAAGTATTCGATTGCTTGCTGGCGCGTCCACCTTTTGTGGTGCAAACCAGTATCAACCACTAAACGTGCTGCGCGGTAAGCTTCAGCTTGCAGACGGCCTAGGTCACCAAATGGATCATTTTCATACATACCCATCTCATAAGCGACTAGTTCAGAATACAGTGCCCAACCTTCAATAAAGCCGTTAAATGATGCGTTTTGACGCATTAGTCCAATATCTGTTTGCAACATATTTAATGCAATTTGGAAGTGGTGGCCTGGTACAGCTTCATGATAAGTCAAAGTTTTTAAGCCAAAGCTTGGGACCGCTTTCATGTCTTTTAGATTAATAGCAAAAATACCTGGACGACTACCATCAAGTGACGGCGCATTGTAGTAACCACCCGGCGCACCAGCTTCAACTGCTTTAGGAATGCGCTTCACTTCAACTGCCTGAGGCGGTAATGAAGAAAATAAACCGAGCGCTTTCTCCTCTATGGTTTTGATTTCGCCACGTAAGAATGCCAATAACTCCTCACGACCAGCATCGCTGTCAGCAAATAAGAAACGAGGCTCTTCGCTAAGCTTTTGCATACGCTCGCCAACTGAGCCTTGTGTATAGCCATTATCTTTTAAAATTGTATCCATCTGCTCAGAAATCCGCTTAACCTCAGCCAAACCAACATTATGAATTTCTTCGGCGGTCATGGTTGAATCTGCTAGATATGTAATTTCATGCTGATAAAACGCTTCGCCATTCGGCTGCGCCCAAATACCTACTTTTGTTGGCGCTTTCGTTTCTAACACTTGCATATCTTGAACTACTTCAGCAAAAGCTGGATAGATCTCCGACTCAACAATATTCGCTGCTTTTTTAACTAAAACCGCTTTGGTTTTATCATCAAGCGTATTGAGCTCATTAAGTTTCTCAGCAAAACTACTCACCAATGGGTGTTCAGATGCATCTGGCGCTGTGAAATTATTTAAATATCCTAAGGTGTTTGGGAAAAGTGGTTTAGGTAAGACGATGCCTTTGCTGGCATCATCTGCCACCTTGCTGCGTACTTGCTCTGTTAAAGTCGCAAATGCAGACAAACGTTTAAGATAATCTGTGGCATCCTTCTCTGATGTAATACCATGTTGATCTTTTAGTATATTTGGAATATCAATTAATGGGCCTGAAATTTGATTTACTACATATGGTAAATGCCCGCCCCACGTATCAATATAACCACCACTGAACTGCTTGTCGCCCGCATAATAACGAGCAATTACTTCATTTACGGCAACATGTAAGCGGTCTTTCTCTGAGAGGTTCTTACTCTGCAATGCGTTAAGTTGCTCCGCCGCTTTATGCATATCTATTTGCAGGGCTTGCATGCCTGCCAATGAGTAATTTGGTAAACGATTTGCGTACTGACCAAACTCAGTGCTATCTAGTTTTAAAGACGTTGCTAAAGCAGGCTGATGATTGATGAAGTTTTTAGTATACGCATTAATCATGTTGTCGACTTCAACACGACTTACTTGAGCTTGTTGCGCCGCTACTGACTTTGTTTTTTGTGTTGTTTCAGTAGAGCAACCGGCGAGTACTGCACAAACGGCAAGTGCAGTTAGGGTTTGTTTGATCATATTTGGCTCCAAGGTATTCTCATCAATATCCTAGTTTTATTGCATGTGAACATTGATGCTTTTTATTACTTAGCTTATTTTGCACATTGTATACAATTATATTCGTTGTGCTAGTACAATAAGAAAGTACTTGTTGCTTTTTTGCTTAATGAAAAACAGTTATACCAGCCCTCTTAATTAAGCGCTCTATTTTGAGGCAAGGAAAACTGCTCGATAGCACCGCAAAAATTTTGTTGTTTAGTTGTTCTAAATGAAAAATTTTTAACAAAGCTAGCGTCAGTTTTAGCCCCTCAAAATGATTGAGTATTATTGAGGGTTGGTATTAAAATAGCCCTCTACCAACTTAACGAGATTGGCTGCATACGCCCCAACTATGAATAGACGTAAGAAAATCTACGAAAAGCTAAAAAAGAAAGACAAAAAAGCAAATGAAAAATTGCATAAGAGCAATAAACCAAAGTACATTTCTAAAGCTGAACGTGCCAAGTTAGAAGCCGAACAACAAGCTCAAACTGACAGTTCTACTGAAATTTGCGATTAGTGGTCATTCATGTTTAATATGCGCTAATCAAAATAAGTTAATGCTGCTTTTAAGGATGAATAGCATAATGAAGTTTAGACTTTTTTCTCTTGCCTTATCACTAACCGGGCTTTCACTTTTTTCTGGCTGTAGCAGCACGCTGGGCCTTAAAAAACAAGAGATGACAAATGCGCCTCACTGGTTTATCAAACCGGTCCATAAGCAAACAACCGGATTTATTGGCGCAGCTGCAAAGTATGATAGTCAAGGAAGGGTCAATATATCGGGAAGTAGAAAAGCTGCCTTAGTTAAATTACAAAGCCATCATCAGTTCGCGATAACTGATATCGACGCGCAACAGCTAGCCAGTTCCGCTAAGCTTGAACTCCCTTCAGGCAATGCAGTGCGCTTTATGCCAGAATTCTTTTATCAAGGTGTTATTTATAGTTATGCGACTCTTGAGCAAGATGCATTTGCCTTAAGCCAACAACAAACACTGACAACCTTGCCCACTTGCCAATTTCAGAAATGTAATCCAACATGGCTATGTGATGAGCAAACAAATACTATTACTGGTGTAAGCTTTTATACCAGTACACCTTATCAGCAACTCTCCATGGCTCAACAAAATGCAAGTGTAATTGCTGATTTACTCACTAGAAGCCAGGTGCGTGCCACGGAGTTTATTAGCCAATCATCTGACACCCGATTGAATAGGCAAACCACTAGCTTTAGTCAACAAAGTAATGTCCAAGCTAAAACTAATCAGCATCATGACATAGTACTTAATGAGCTATGTGAATATCATGGTACGCTAATAGGTAATTTTGTGTTGCCTGAAGGCGCTGTTGAACTACAAGAAAACTGGCAGTCTCACGCTGTTTATCAAGACCGCAGCTTGATCCAAGGCAGTTTCGGCCATGGCGGCACTATGTCTTCAGATTTATTGCTGAGTACGGCCATTGAGTTAGCCATAAAAGATGCGCTGATAGAATTGGCTAAAATAAAAGGCGTCGCCATTGAAAATACCAGTTCGCTGTCATTCAACAGTGGTTTTTATTTCCTTTCTAAAAGTAAAATGAAAGTCGATGAACAAGTTTCTGGGCAGCTACTTGATATCAAAATTAGCTATCAAAAAGATAACCCCGTTGTAAATGTTTGGGTACTTGAAGCGAATAACCAGCTTTAATACCCGTCAAAAAGAAACCAAATATGGTTACATTTGAATAAGCAACCACTTTAAGTTACATTAATTTAGGTTTCTAAAATTGGTTACTTAAAATGCGTAATTCACATCTAGACTACATGGGTATCATCACCGCCGATATTGTAAGTTCACAATCACTTGCTCAAAATGATTATGAGCACCTGCTAGCTCAATTAAAGCGTTACTTGGATAAACTCAAAAAAGAAGTAAGCGCAGAGTTTCACATTTACAGAGGCGATGGGTTTCAAATTGCGTTGCCGAAAGCAAAGGCCTTATTTGTTCATGCAATTAGTATAAGGCTGTTTTTTTTGCAACAAGGCTTAGATGTGAAATTGAGTCTGGCACATGGGCAAGTAAGATTATCTCCTGATGGACTTGCCACTTCGACAGGCGAAGCTCTAATACAAGCAGGCCATGGTCTTGATAACATTAAACATCAAAGATTAGTTTATAATAATGAGTGCGATGATAGCTTTTTACTCAATGTTAAATTCATTGATCTATTACTCAGCAAATTAAGCCATAAGCAAGCCCAAGCACTGCTTTTATATCTTCAACAAGATAAACCTGAACACGCGTATATTGCCGAACAACTCAATACCAGTAGAGTAAATGTAACAAAGTTGCTTAATTTGGCCAATTACACCCTAATTGATGAGTTCATTACATTGAGCGAGTCTTACATTTTCAGCAAGGAGAGATAATATGGCTGAATGGCAAACATTGCTCTTATGGTTAATTATTGGACATGTGGTTGCTGATTTTTATCTGCAACCGATGAGTTGGGTAAATGACAGAAATAATCGGCACTTTAAATCAACTAAAGTCATTTGGCACAGTTTAGTGCATGGTGTACTTGCCTTTATTGCACTGGCAGTATGGCAGCATAACTATGATTTTGGGGTCAGTAGTGCAGCTTTTGGTTATGCGACGCTTGTAACCGTTAGTCACTATTTAATTGATATCGGTAAATCATATTCGAGTAAGGGAGTGATACCGTTTTTACTCGACCAACTCGCGCATTTATTAGTCATTTTACTCATAACTTTTAATTTATCTGAGCCATTCCATATAAGTGAGCAGTTACTCTCATTCATTAGCACACCGAGTAACCTCATCATTGGGCTTGGCTATTTATTGGTCCTGACACCCGCCTCTGTGATGATCCGAATGCTACTTGAACGCTGGGCATATATGGGGAATGAAGAAGAGAGCTTGCCGCAAGCAGGGAACTTAATCGGGCAACTTGAGCGAGTACTTTTGCTTACTTGCATTCTGATTGATAGCTGGGCTGCTGTTGGCTTTATATTAGCAGCAAAGTCGGTATTTAGATTTGGTGATTTAACCGCAAAAAGAGATAGGAAACTCACTGAATATGTGATGCTAGGTACCCTCGTAAGTATATTGGTTACCTTGAGTGTGGCAGGGTTAATAACAACTTTCTTATAGTCTTATAACCTAGCTCAAAGAATAATGCGAAAAAAACAAAAAGCAGACGAAGTAAACGTTTTAATGAACTATGATTAAACAAGTTATAGTAAGGCTACTCTATGCTTGTAAGAATTTTCACTTTTTGTTTTTTTCTAATTGGAATACACGCTCACGTTAATGCCAAACCGAACTGCCAAAGCATCACCATGTCGGCGCATCCAAATTACCCTCCTTTTCATTGGCGCAGTGGCAACACCCTAACAGGTGCATCTATTGAACTAAGTGAACATATATTTTCAGAATTAGGCGTAAAGGCACATGTTGTTTATATGGGGCCTTGGAAAAGAGTTTTAAAAAGTGCCAAAGATAGCAAAGTAGACTTCATTCCTGCTTTGAAGAAAACACTTGAAAGAAAGACATATTTAGATTTTACAAAAGAGAGTTTTGCGGCTAATCCTGTGGCGGTATTTACTCGAAAAGGAGAAATAGTACAACTGAATGGTCTATGGCAATTATCGAGAATTAACGGCAGCATAAATGCAGGGGATAGGCACGGTGAACTTATAGATACTTTTCTAAAACGACAACCCAATATTCAACGGATCCATGGTATTGCCCAGAACTTTCAAATGTTAAGTATGAAGCGAGTCGACTATGTGATCACAGGGTTGATGTCGGCCCAAAATTATCTAAGAAGCAATAGGCTTGAAAATAAATTTGATGTCGTATTACAGCTAGATAACTATGAAGTACACAATGCTTTTACTCAGCACTTTTCAAAAAAATGTCCGCAAGTGGTTAAGCAATTCAACTTACGCCTTAATGAGTTGAAGCAACAAGACAAAATCACGCCAGTACTAAAACATTATCAACAAGTATGGTTATCTCTCTCTGATAAAAATCAGCATTCTCCTCCTTAATTTAGACTCAAATTCACTATCTAAAAACACTGAATGCCTATGCACTCAGTAAGCTGTTTTGTAATAAAAACAGCAAAACTGTATACAATATATATTATTCATGTTAAAAATTTCATCCTCTTTAATACCAAATATCATAAAAAAACAAAAAAGAGGTCAAAGAATGAATAAGAAAAAACTGCTAGGTCTATGCATCGCGTTAGCATTAACAGGCTGTAATGGGAGTGATAGTAGTCAACCAGAAGTGCTTAAAGAAGAACATTCTGATTCTGGAGCAGGCAGTGATAACTCAGGTGAAAGTGGCTTTCCATACGCTGAAGAGCCGATCTTAACCTTAGATATTGTTAAGAAAGGCCTTTCAACATCAGAGCCTATTGGCTATTACATCGATCTTGAAGAAGCTGCACCAACCTTATTGGTTAGTTTAAGTCGCGGCGAAGAAAGTTTAGAACTGGGCGATCCTGATATTTACATTAAATACGAAAGCTTTCCTGAGGCAGGTGATGCCCCCGTATTTGATTGTGTATCTTTTAATAGCCCTAATAGTCACGAAACTTGCATAATCGATAACCCTCAACCTGGTCGATACAATATTCTCATAGACGCCTATGATGACAAGGCTGTGAATGACGCAACACTCTTTGCTACTACATCATTATTCGCCAGCAGCGAGTTATGTGCTGATATGGTTCAGGTTCGCATTCAAGAAACGATGGATGACGAAGCAAAAAAGCGTATTTGTGACACCTTGATAGAAACCAAAGCTCGTTTCGAGACAGTACTTAATGACAAACTATCAGCAGATACAGGTGTACCTGTACCGAACGATTTAAATGAGATCACCAATATTAATATCTTTGCTAGTCTGTCAAACCATATGAGCTGGGTCGAACACTTATGGGAATCTGATAACAGCAGCGGTATTTATTTTGAAACTGCGCCGACTGAATGGTACCACGACTCAACCATTCTTACTTTTAATGCCCTAGAGTGGAGTGGCGGTCGCTCAGTTGTGCGATCACTCGCTCATGAGTACGTACATGCGCTTGATGGCCGATATAACAAAGAAGGTGGTTATAACGGCGACTTAGGATGGTGGACAGAAGGGTTAGCTGAGTATGTAGGGACCTATTATCAGCGCCCATATCAAATGTTACTCGATGCTAATCAAGAAACAACTTATTCGCTCAGCGATATTACAACTCCCACCATTAGTTACAGCTCTTTTTATGATTGGGGCACTTTAGCCGTCGCTTACATGATTGAGCAGCACCCTGGAGAAGTTAAAACTCTCATTGCGAATATGCGCGCTGGTGAATGGGAAACAGTGAGTACCCAGCTAGCAGAATTTTCAACTGCCTACGAAGAAAGCTTTAAAACATGGCGTACAACGACCTTAGTTGATAACTTTAAAGCAAGCGCACAACCTTTAACCTTAGGTGAAGCGATGCCAATTAACGGGCGTGGTGGCTGGGTATATAGTGTCACTCTATCAGAAGAGACACCCGCGTTAACCTTCAAAACATCTGGTGGCTCGACCAACGTGGACCTTTGGGTGAGCAAAGACTCACCTGCACACCCAGCTATAGATCAGGTTGTGCTTTGCAGCTCAACCACAGAGTCATCCAATGAAGAGTCTTGTTCGATTGAAGCACCAGAATTAGGCACTTACTTTGTCACAGTAGGCTCTGATTTCGCTGGCGCAGATATTTTAGACCTATATTTAACGGCATGTACGGGCATGGACTGCAATGTAGATTTACCTGCACCTATGTCACTGATCACACCTGTCGAACCATACCTGCCTCACTGGCCAGAAAAAGGCACATTGGGCAACTGTAATTTAGTTGAAACCTATGGTCGAAGCCGCCAGCAGATAGAAGGTTTCACTGTCAATAATAGCTCTGACAAAGATATTCAACTGTATTGGGTCAATAACTACTCGGGTGCTCAGCCAAGCTCTGCATTCCAAACATTAGCAGCAGGTGAAACATTCAACGCGGATAATTGGGTGATCGGCGATCGTATGATGCTAGGCGATGTTGCGGGTAACTGTTTAGGCGTTGCCATCGTCAACGATACTGATAATAGCTTCGAAGTGGATGCTGAGTTTGTAAAAGATGCAGTGAGCGAAGCCCCTATTCCTGTCGCAACCGCTGAAATTGGTAGCTGCGAATTACTCACCACATATTCCCGACAAAGTAACAATGCGCCTGAATTTGCAGTACATAATCAGTCTGAGACACCTGTGACATTGGCATGGGTCAACAACAGTGATGGGTCTTTATATTATGGTAACTATGGCACGCTCGAATTTGGCGACAGTTACGCTAATAGTAATTGGGTTGTAGGCGACCGTATGGCACTGATGGGCAGTGATGGCCAATGTTACGGCGTGCTCGACCTCAATGATAGCAGTAACATTTATGTGATTGATGAAAGCTTATTTAAAGAATAACGCTTTTTAAGCACAGACCTACTTTGAGTCACCTGCAAATAGGTGGCTCACACAAATCAAAAGAAACAAGGATGTTCTTTTCTGGCACTTCAAATGTTGCATACCCTGATCATGTTTAATCAAATGACCAGCTCTGCATTTCTACTAAACGGCTTTTAGTTCGCTCAAACGCAAAGGCCAATTGTTCACCCACATATAATTCGCATAAATCACACTGTGCATCTATTACCAATAAACAATGCTGTTCGTAACACTCGTCAACCAGCGCAATAAAACGCCGTGCTTCGTCGTCAAAACGGGCATTCTGAATGTTTGAATGTGCACGTTGGTAACCGTCTTCTATACCTTGAGTTACTCGCTTTTCATCTGGTTCAGCGCCCATCTTTGGCACTTTGCTGACAAATATAATTCGGTGATTTTTCGCCAGCTCGATATAATCTGCAGTTGCTCTTGGGGTTGAGCACAAGGCCATAAAATCAAACAAATAACCGTGTTCACTTTTACCTAATACTTCGACTTCTCTGCGGCATATCTCGATTTTTTTCGTTTCTAACACACCATGAACACGTTCAAATTGCGCTAAGAACTGAGTCTGGTTTTGCACAAAGTAATAGGTGTAGTTCGCACCATGGGCAAAACGATGATCAACCTCTCCTGCCACATTAATGACTTCACACTTCGACAGTAATAGATCTATGGTCGGCAAAAACCGTTCTCTTGCTAAGCCATTATGATAAAGCTGTTTAGGGTGTGCATTTGAGGTCGTTACCAGTATCACACCTTCTTTAAACAGTGCTTCGAATAGTCTTGCCATGATCATGGCATCACCAATGTCAGTGACAAAAAATTCATCAAAACACAGTACCTTGGCTTTACTTGCCCAGTCTTTTGCAACTTGCTGTAAAGGGTTAAGCGTACCTTGAAGTGCGTTAAGCGCTTGATGCACTTGTGCCATAAAGTGATGAAAATGCAGTCTTTGCTTTGTTACCCTCGATAAATGTGCAAAGAACAAATCCATCAGCATGGTTTTGCCTCTCCCAACTGGGCCATATAAATATAAACTTTGACATGGCTTGCCCTGTTCAAGTGCATTCGCCAACGTATCTAAGGCATTCAACGCGATCATTTGGGCAGGATCTTGAGTCAGCTTTTGAGAATGAATTTGTGAAAAGTAACTGTCAGAGAGAGTTTTCATACTAGAGCGAAATAGAAAAAAGGTTGTCTGTAGATTATTTTACAGATTTTGCTAAAAAGATAAGACTATTTTGATTTATACCAAACCGCTTAACTAAGTGGTCTATTTTGAGGCAAGAAAACCTTGTTGGTAGCACCGCTCACGCGTCCTGCTATCGCTGAGGTACCTACATCCATGTAGGCAAGGCAAAGATTTCGTTATTTAGTTGTTCTAAATGAGAAACCTTTAACGCAGCTATCATCAGGTTTAATCCCTCAAAATGATTAAGTGTTATTGCGGATTGGTATTATTAAAAAGAAAAAAGCGCCGGGGGCAGCCAGCGCTTTTAGATTCGTATTCAAGGGGAATTGAATACCTTTACTCTCAGTAATTTAACCAGTATAGATGAAATCACTAAAAGTCCAGTAAAGTATAGGTCGTTTTACTTATACTTGACTAAGACCACTGTGCTCAGTGCCGGTACATCAATTCCCTCTGCTGTAATTTTTGTCTCTTTGACCACAGGGTCATGACCCTGTTTTAGCACTGGATGTAACTGGTAATCTTGACTTTCGACAACTTTGAATGAATTTTGTTCATTATTAGCATTGAAGATCACCAAAATACGCGAAAATTTGTTATCTACAGCCTCACCCTGAGTATCATCTAACTGCATAACAATTAGACCTGATTGATGATTTTTATCATTCACTGATTTTTGCGTATTTAAAAATTGGACTTTTTGCTGAACTTGATCTGCGGTTGCAAGACGGAATAACTCAGAACTATTTCTGATTTTCAGCATATCGATAAACATGCCTTTTGCCAGTTTAATATCTGCTGAATTCACATCGTCTCGGTCTTGGTGACCAGCAAGTACCGTTTTGATTAAAGGCCAGTTATCTTTGTCTTTATCGGCAGGTGGAAGACCTACATCATAGTTATTGCTTTGCCCCGCAAAGTCTGTGGCATTAAACCAATCTCCATAATCATAGCTGTCACGTAAAAATGACTTTGAGCGCAATAGCTCAGATCCCATATGAATAAACGGAATACCTTGACCATACATTACATAACTCATGCTTTGTGCATGTAAACGCACACGTTCAGTGGTCGTTAAATCAAACGCTAGGCGGTACTGGCTGTTATCCCATAGAGTTTGGTTATCATGCTTAGACACATAGTTAATGGTGTCTGCAGGGTCAAACGCATAACCTGTAGGTTGGTCGCCATAAGGCACGTCTTTACCTAAACGTTTATTTAACCCATTGTATTTATTTGCTAAGTCATATTCAGCGAGATTACCCGCCATACCGATGCGCACTTGATCCATCGCCACAAAATAACGTTGTTTGCTTTGTGCGTCAGTTTGTAATTCGTTAGGTAATGTTAGCAGACCATTACCCACTCCTTGCGTGTCACGGGTATTGTTGCCAGGGCCTCGAACTGCATCGCGAAGGCGGTCGCTAAATGTGCCAATCTCAGTGCCACCCAACTCTAACTGACTGGCCTGCACAAATTGTGCATTATTGGCTACTTCACCGAAGTTCCAACCTTCACCGTAAAAGTAAGTATCTGGATCAACTTCACGTACTAGCTCTCTCGCTTGTAGCATTTCAGCTTTTGGTTGGTGCCCCATTAAGTCGAATCTAAAACCATCAATCTTGTAATCACGCGCCCAAGTCACTAATGAATCATTCATCAGCTTTGCCATCATGGTACGCTCAGTTGCAGTATTACCACAGGTGTAACATGTTGATTGCTCAACAATACCTGTTGTCGGATTTAAGCGGTGATAATACCCCGGCACAATTTTATCGAGCACGGAATTTTTAGCTAAACCGTATTGATGGGTATGGTTATACACCACGTCCATGATCACACGAAAGCCCATTGAGTGAAGGTGTTGTACCATTTCTCTAAATTCAACAATACGCGTTACGCCCATCGAATTTGTCGCATAGCTGCCTTCTGGCACTGTGTAATGGAATGGATCATATCCCCAGTTGTAGTTATCAAATTGACGTAGTGCACTGACAAGCTTTTGCGCCTTAGCTGAGTCTGTTGGATAATTTTTTAATACATCGACGACTCGTGTGCCTTTTTCCCAAGTGCTTTGACACTCATCTAACTTAGGTAGCTGCTTACACACAAACTGCATACTTGACGTATGATCAATGACCGTTTCAGCATCTTCATTGATACTTCCTAAATCATAAGTCGGCAGTAGATGAATGTTATTTAAGCCGGCATCTCTTAACGCCGTTAAATGCTTCATGCCATCTGAGTTCATATCAGTAAATGCCAAATATTTACCACGCCAAGCAGCGTTGCTCAGCGCTTGATCACTGGCACTAAAATCGCGAATATGGGTTTCATATAACACATTGTCTTCAGGCTTGTTGATGCTCGGCACCGAATGACTTGCCCACCCCGTTGGCTGCGTGACTTTATCATTCAAGTCAACAACTTGGGCATGGGTACTGTTTGTAGACAAACTCAATGCATAAGGGTCGGTAGTAACAATTGTTTCGACTTTTTGAGTTTCTGGGTGATAAACGGTGATTTCATACTGGTAATAATCAAGCGCAGCGACATTGTCCGCCTTTACCTGCCAGACGCCGGTATTTTTATCTTCCTGCATAGCAATTTTGCTAGCCGAATTATGAAGACTATTACCAAACGCCAGCAAAGTTACTTTTTGCGCTGTAGGTGCCCACAGTTTAAATTGCACAGAATCTGCCAGTACAGTGGCACCTAGATCAGACACTTCATTGGCATCATTCGCAGTTAAAGTATAAAGCGAATCTAATAGCTCACCTTGCTGTACAAAGCTCACAAGTGCGCCTTTACTATCAACCACACTGACCTGCCCTTTCGCCCAGCTTTTCGCTTGCTGATTGGTAAGCGCAACTTTATATGCCTTAAAATCAGCCAAATGCGGATAGCTAGCGGTGACCCAAGCCGGTAATTCAACTGCATCTAATGCCGCATTCTGTGACATATGTCCTTCAAGTAATGCCGTTTTAAACTGTAAATTTGTCGTCGCAATAGAGGGCGCAAGTAGAACTAACTCAGACGTTAGCCAGTGCGCAGCATAAGCGGCCTGTGGTGCGAGTTGTTCAACTTGTTGTTCTGGTGCTTGTGATGTATCCATCATTTGGCAAGCACTCAAAGATGCCACAAGCGGGATTATTGTCATTTTTGGAATTAAATCCAAAGACTTTGTTACTTTACGCATTGGCGAGTCCCATTATTGTATAAGTATTTTCAACTAGCCCATACGTTACTGAATGCCCTATATTCGACACAACCAAATGAATAGCTTTTGCATACGTATTCAGAGCACATAGTCTAAACTGGTAACTATGAATACGTATGCATTAACTATTCATCAACACAACACGGCTATATATTAAACTCCGACAACCCATAACACGTTGGCATGACCGAACGATTACATAAGTAACTATAAAACTTGGCATGTTAACGGTAAAACCGAACACCTATGGCAACGGGGATAAAACAAATGCAAAAACTAAAACCAAGCAAAGTGACCTTGGCACTTTTAGCAAGCGGCTTTGCTGCGATGAGTGCTCCAATGTTTGCAGTTGCGCAAGATGCTGAGCAAAAAGCACAAAAAGACGTTGAAGTTATAGAAGTAAAAGGCTTCCGCCGCTCGCTAGTTGAATCAATCAACGCTAAACGTTTTTCTACCAGCGTAGTTGAAACCATCTCAGCTGAAGACATCGGTAAACTACCAGACTCTTCAATCGCAGAATCTTTATCTCGCCTGCCAGGTCTTGCTACACAGCGTTTAGATGGCCGTGCAAGTAAGATCTCAATCCGTGGTTTCGGTGAAAATGAAAGCGGCACAACACTAAACGGCCGTGAACAGGTTTCGATCAGCGACAACCGTGGCGCTGAATTCGACCTTTATCCATCTGAAATTATGAGTGGCGTAACCGTTTATAAAACACCAGATGCAAGCATCGAAGGTGAAGGTATTGCAGGTACAGTTAACCTACAAACAATCAAGCCATTAGACCAAGACGGTCGTATTATCCAAGTTAATGGCGTTATCGAAAAAACCAGTTTCGAAAAACTAAATCCAGATGGTGAAGACAAGGGTCATAAAGCAACCTTCTTCTACCTAGACAAATTCGCTGATGACACGATCGGTGTGGCATTTGCACTTAACACCATGAGCTCTCCAAACCAAGAAAAGCGTTGGAATGCATGGGGTTACCCTGAGTTTGAACAAGATGGTAAAAAGTACTCTATCTTAGGTGGTGCTAAACCATATGTTCGTTCTTCAGAGCTTGAGCGTGATTCAATGATGTTTGTACTAGAAGCGGCACCGCGTGATGACGTACGTATGACCTTCGATGCGCTATATGTAGATTTCTTAGATAAACAGCGCCTGCGTGGTATTGAAATTCCATTTGCATGGGGCCAAGGTACAGTAAGCGCAAATTCAGTAGATGATGCGTCAGGCTTTATTACTTCTGGCACAACTACGGGCCAGCGTGTTGTAGTGCGTAACGACTACAACGAACGTGATGCAGAGATGAAGTCATTAGGCTTCAACACAAAATGGGATGTAAATACAGACCTAACGCTAGACTTTGACGTCAGCTATTCAAAAGTTGAAAAGAAAATCATCGGTATTGAAAGTTACGCCGGTACAGGCCGAGGCAATGACCGTGGTGAAGCTGACACACTAAGCTATACACTTGACGGTGGTAATACTGGCGCGAAATTTAACCACAACCTTAACTATGCTGATTACGACCTGATTCAATTAGGCGGTCCTTTAAGCTGGGGTTGGAGTGGCGCGTTAAATGATGCGTTCAACGTAACAGGTACTGATTTTGAAAACCAACTACAAGATGGTTTCATTAATACACCTGAAGTAGAAGACGAACTTAAATCTCTGAAATTTGCAGCAACTCAAGCAATCGAGAATGACTTTATCTCTTCGGTTTCTGCTGGTATTTCATACCGTGACCGTGAGAAGGCAAAATTATCAGAAGGTTACTTCTTAACACTTTCAAGCTTCAGCTACCCTAGTAATACAGGTATGATGGTGGTGCCAGAGCAATATCGTCTGGGTACAGCTAACCTAGATTTCATTGGCATGGGCGAAATGATTGCTTATGACGTAAACGGCCTTGTTCGTGACGGCTATTACTATGGCTTGCAAGAAAGCTTAACTAATTCATCTCACGCAACTAAGTCTTGGACTGTTCGCGAGAAGGTCACTTCTTTATTCGTAAAAGCGGATATCGATACAGAAATAGCTGACATGCCATTAAGTGGTAACATGGGCTTACGTTATGTGCGCTCTGAGCAGTCTTCTAAAGGTAATGCGTTTAACACAGTTGACGGTAAAGTAGTTACTTCACCTACTGACATCAGCCATGATTACAATCACCTTCTACCAAGTTTAAACTTAACGTTAAAGCTAGACGACGACCAATCAGTACGTTTTGGTGCAGCGAAAACCATTTCTCGAGCACGTCTTGATGAAATGAATGCATCATTCAGTGCAACATACAATCAGCAACCTGATTCTAATGGTAACAACTGGTCAATCGGCGGTGGTAACCCAGAGCTTGAGCCAAAAGAGGCATTTGGCCTTGATTTCACTTATGAAAACTACTTCAGTAGCGAAGGTTACTTTGCAGTTGCACTATTCCATAAAGACATCACTAACTGGCACTTCGATGGCCAATATGCCGTTGATATGACTGGTGTTGCAGATCCAGCAACTGGCGCTATTCCTGCAAATCCAAATGGTACAGGCAGCGGTAAAGTCAATGGTGGTGAAGGTACACTTTGGGGTTATGAGCTATCAGGTACATTACCTCTAAATGTATTTTCTGATGCATTAGACGGTTTTGGTCTTATCGCAAGCTACACAGGCGTTAAATCAGACCTTAAAAACCCTGAAGGTGCTGAATACAAGATCCCTGGTCTCTCAGAAAGTATTTCTACATTCACTTTCTACTACGAAAACCATGGTTTCTCTGCACGTGCCAGCATGCGTAAGCGTGATGACTTCAAAGGCGACGTGAATGGTATCGGTTTCACAGCGACACAAGTAGACATCGAAGGTGAAACAATTTGGGATGCGCAAATTGGTTATGACTTTGGCGAAGGTGGCTTCAAAGATCTTGAAGGCCTATCTGTATTCCTACAAGGTTACAACCTAACTGAAGAACCATTCACTACGCTAAGCGGTGACAATGCGTTACAGGTGCGTGATTACCAAGATTACGGCCGTAACTACTCGTTAGGCTTTGCATATAAGTTCTAAACGAGCGTGATAAAGCTAAGTTAGTTATGATAGCCCTTGCGATGAAAATCCAAGGGCTTTTTTGGGAGTAAATTATGCAAAACAAGATTAATAATGTCGTCATCGTTGGTGGTGGCACAGCAGGCTGGATGACAGCCAACTTACTCGCCAGAGTGCTAGGTAAAAGCATTAATGTGACTTTACTTGAGTCAGAAGACATCCCGACTGTTGGTGTTGGCGAAGCAACTATCCCACCGATTATGCAATTCAACCAAGCCATTGGTGTGAATGAGCTCGATTTTATGCAAGCGTCTAAAGCCACGATTAAGCTTGGTATTCAGTTCGAGAATTGGCTGAAACCTAACCATCACTATATGCATGCCTTTGGTAGCATAGGAAAAAACTTCCCGTTTTGTGACTTTAATCACTTCTGGCTAAAACAGCAGAATAAAAATGATCAAGTTGATAACCTCACTTATTGGGATTTCTCACTTAATTACCAAGCAGCTAAGCACAACAAATTCCAAAAGCTCAAACACCTCCCAAACACTAATCTGCCAGGCATTGCCTACGCCTATCATTTTGATGCGGGATTATACGCCAAGTTTTTAACTGAACACGGTAAGCAGCAAGGGGTTAAACATGTCATCGGCACGGTGAAACAAGTAAATCAAAACCACGAAACGGGTTTTATCGAAGGCTTGTTACTAGATAACGATACACAGCTTAGCGGCGACTTATTTATAGACTGTACCGGCATGCATGCCCTACTTATCGAAAAGACACTCAGCACAGGCTATGATGATTGGTCACATTGGTTACCTTGCGACCGCGCTATGGCAGTCCCGAGTGAGAACGCAGAAACCGTTGTGCCTTACACACGTTCTATTGCCCATCATGTTGGCTGGCAGTGGCAGATACCATTGCAACACAGAACAGGCAATGGTTTAGTGTATAGTTCTAAGCACATGAGCGACGAAGAAGCCAAACAAACACTACTGGGTAATCTGCCGGGCAAACCACTTAACGATCCTAGGATCATCAAATTTAGAACAGGTCGTCGCAGAAAAATCTGGAATAAGAACGTCATCAGTATTGGTCTATCAAGTGGCTTTTTAGAACCATTAGAATCAACCAATATTCATCTTGTGCAAAGTGTTGCTACGCGTTTACTCAAGTTCTTTCCGCATAATGGCATTAGCCAAACCTTAGTCGATGAGTTTAACCGCTTGTGCAAAACCGAAGTTGAAGGCATTCGAGACTTTATTATCTTGCATTACAAGTTAAATGCTCGAACTGACAGCCCGTTTTGGCGACTGTGTCAGCAAATGGATGTTCCCGACACGCTGAAAACTAAAATTGAGCTATTTAAACAAACTGGCAAAGTGCACTGCGAACCAAATGATTTATTTACCGAAATCGCTTGGCAACAAGTGATGCTTGGTCAAGGTGTCACGCCAGCCGATATTCACCCTCTTGTTGATGGGTTAAGTGACGAACAAATCAAAGACATGATGGAAAGTTTGAGAACGCTGGTCGATAAAACAGTTGAAAACATGCCTACTCACCAAGACTTTTTGTCTTCCTTAACCTAATCAAAGTCTAATCGAGCATCAGGTATGAGTTGAAAATTCGTACCTGATAAAAGAACTTTTATAGAAACAAAAAATAGTTTGTATTAAAACTATTTATCTACGCTATAAATAAAAAAGATAAGTTATGCAAGGTACTGAAAAATAGAAAAATATATATAATATCTTAATAAAACAACATTAAACTTTCATTACACTACTTGCTTTAAAGGTTTAAAACCAGTAACCTTTTTAGCACAAATTCTTTGAGCACTAACCAATTTAACTTAAAGAGTTATTTAAAAAGTTAGCCGCTTGTCAAAAAGTCCGTTACGCAATTATTCATTGCGACATGACCTTTTCGGCTCAACCAAACCATGGTTCGCCTGCCGAAAACGGTTCGATACCTTGCTACAGCGAGGATCACAATCAAATTTTTAATTATTAATTTAACCTAAGTCGTGCATCTGCACCTGGGTATTCATGTCTAAGAGTTTTGACTCACTAGATTTGCTCATCTGCGTTTTGCCCATCATGGTGTCGTCACGTCTTTAAAACTAAGCCCTATTGCGCCGGTAGGAAAAGAGGAACTTGCAGAAAATGAGTTTAACAAACACAAAAAGATTAGTTATAAAAGTTGGTAGTGCCTTGATTGCGCCTCAACAAGATGGCTGTAAAGCACGTTACCTGCTTAATATTGCTCAATTTATTGTTAGAGCTCGCGCTCAAGGTGTTGAAGTTTTATTGGTTTCATCAGGCTCTGTTGCCGCTGGTGCGCATCATTTTAAAAACCCAGATCGCAGTAACATCGCAATAAAAAAAGCCATGGCTGCAGCAGGTCAAATGGAAATGATGTCCACATGGGATCGCTTTTTCGACTTTCCATCAGCGCAACTTCTTATGACGCATGCTGATTTACGTGACAAAGAGCGCTACGAAAGTATTCGTCAGACCCTATTTAGTTTATTAGATGAGGGGATTTTACCCATCATCAATGAAAACGATGCAGTGACAACTGAACATTTAAAAGTGGGTGATAACGATAATTTATCTGCAATGGTCGCTGCAGCAGCGGATGCTGACACTTTGATTATTTGCTCTGATGTTGACGGGTTATATGACCAGAACCCAAAAACCAACCCAGATGCAAAACTGATTAAAGAAGTAAATACCATTACATCAGCGATTTATGACATGACAGGTGGTCCAAATAGCGCCGTGGGTACTGGCGGAATGCGCACCAAGCTTGAAGCGGCTGAAAAAGCCACATCACATGGTATTGCGACTTATATTATCAATGGCTTTGATGAAAGTACCTTTAATGCATTACTCGATGGCGACAATCCGGGCACTTTATTCACGCCATTTAAAAATCCAATGGAAGAAGCCCAACACTGGATGACACACACAGCAGCCGAACATGGCGAGCTTGTCGTTGAGTCTGAAGGATTACAAAACAGTGAGGAGCTCAATTGTGAAGAGATCCTCTCTGTAGAAGGTGAGTTTTCAGCAGGTGAAACCGTGCTGATCAAAAACACCAAAGGGGAACGTTTGGCTAAAGCAAGCAGTAATTACAGCAGCTGCTTATTGAACTTTATTACACAAAATACCGATGGTATAAATACTAGCCAAATGCAAAATAGTATTGGCCCTATTATTTCGAAAAACGACATTGCTGTGCTGGAGAGAAAACAATCATGAGCTTAATTACAAATTTATCAAAACAAGCGGCGAAAGCGGCAAAAGTATTGGCATTACTAACAACTGAGCAAAAAAACCAAGTGTTGCAAGCAATGGCTAATGCGCTACGTGCTGAAACAGATCATATTCTTAGCGCCAACCAAGAAGATTTAGCCAATGCCAAACAAAACGATTTAAGCCCAGCCATGATTGACCGTCTTACGCTTACTCCCGCACGCATTGAAGACATGGCGCAAGGTATCGAAACTATCGTGTCGTTAGACGACCCGGTAGGAAAAATGCGCAGCATGGGCACTCGACCAAATGGCATCGAAATCAATAAAATGCGTATTCCTTTAGGCGTGGTATGTATGATTTATGAAGCACGCCCAAATGTTACAGCCGATGCGGGCGCATTGTGCTTTAAATCAGGTAATGGCGTGATCTTACGCGGCGGTAAGGAAGCGCTAGCCAGCTCAATGGCCATTGCCAAGGTCATGCACAAGATTTTAGTTGAGTTTAACCTGCCTGAAGCGCTTATTACTGTGGTGCCTGATCCAGATCGCGGTTTAATGATGGAGTTGATGCAGCAAAAAGAATACATCGACCTAATTATTCCACGCGGTGGTGAAGGTCTTATCAACTTTGTTACTGAAAACAGTACCGTACCTGTCATCCAGCATTTTAAAGGCGTGTGTCATTTATATGTTGATAAAGACGCGGATTTAAACGTCGCTGAAGCCCTACTACTAAACGGCAAAACTCAGCGTACTGGCGTATGTAATGCCCTAGAAGGCTTGGTGGTTCATAAAGACATCGCCGATAAGTTCTTAAATCAAGTAGCCCCTATTTTGCGTGCTGCCAATGTGAAAGTGAATGCCTGTAAACGCGCAGCAGAGTACTTTGACGACGTCACTGTACTAAACGATGACGAATTTGGTGAAGAGTATTTAGCGCTAGAAATTGCCATTCGCGTAGTAGACGATTTTGCAGGTGCAATTGACCACATCGATCAGTTCGGTAGTCATCATACAGAAGTGATTTGTACCAAAAACCAAGAAACGGCCACGCTGTTCCAACGCAGTGTTGATGCATCTGTAGTTATGGTTAATGCCTCATCACGCTTCAGCGACGGCGGTCAGTTAGGTCTAGGCGCCGAAATTGGTATCGCAACTACTAAGCTACACGCCTATGGTCCTATGGGCTTAGAGTCACTAACCACTGAAAAGTACTTAGTGAATGGAACAGGCCAAGTGAGAGATTAAGAGTTGGCTAAATCAAACACGGTAGCACCGACTTTATGTTGGGTTTGATAAATTAAAAACATCTATATGCGCGGGTTCACCCCCGCGCTTTTTTTTGCGCGATATAAAATCTTGCCTAACTGCCAATGTAACCAACGAAAACTGTTAAACAAAGATAGTGATTATATTTGAGGAAAAGTAAACTATCGCACTAAGTTGGAATCAAGTCTAAAATAAAGAGGGACTTTTAATGAAAGTCCCTACCGATAAGCTATTAAAAAATAAAAATCTTTATAAACAATGAAGATTTTCGTTCGGTGCACATAACCCTTTAGAACGGAAAGTGGTATTTATAATTTTTACATCTTTATTACCATTACTATCAGTAACTTTTAAAGTGCCGCTAATTCTATGAGTCGCATCATACATGTTCATATAAGTCTTAGAAAACACACTACTATTACTATTACCTATATTTAGATCCCATTGATAACTTCTCGCTCTTAGGGATGAACTAGCATCTTGCTTGAATGTCTCTGGATTGTTTCTACTGACAACTCTGACTTCTGGTCCTGAATTAAATTTCAAATTGTTATTAATCTCAGAAGAAACGCGACTTTTCCAAGTATTCAAAGAGCTATCAACACTGTAAAGGTTAAGCAATTCAAACCTTTCATAAGCTGTTGGCTTTCTTCCCGCTAAGCTTTGGAAACGCGAGTTAATGTACGAAAGCAATGAAGGATCATAAAAGCCTGCATATTCAGGCGTCATATCACAATGCCCAAACCCATTACTTATCGTTCTTACATATTCATTTGTATGACGCTGTCTGTCTCTTTGTCTTGGTTTGTAATATTGCGAAGAGTCAGTATTTTTTAAAGCAACATATACTGAATAAGCAGCGGCTCTACAGACTTGATTTGCAGGTGCTAATAAGTATTTATTAAACTTACTATCGCACCTTCTACGCATATCTTCATAAAGCTTACTATCACTCGACTGCTTAGTTTTCCCCAAAATTTGATAATTTACATCATGTGTGTTGCACTGGGATTTCCAGAGGCTTCTAAATGGTTTTGCTGCCGCTCGGAAAACTTTTTCAACTGGGTTATCAGCCGGGAATGTACAGCCATCTTGTATAACTGGTTTTGTTGGGCAAATTGAAGCCTCCGCAGATAAAGAAGCAAAGCTTAATGCTGGAATGATCACTGCACTGATTGTTGTCATTTTTAGTTTTTTCATCATTTTTCCTTATTAAAAAAACAGGCGAAATATTAACAACCAAACCAAACCTGTCAACAATAAAGAAACAAGAGTAAAACGCAAAAAACACAAAATTAACACGACAGACTTCTTTACAAGGCATTTCTAGCCTTGGGAACAATTTCAATAGTATTGCATTTATCAGTGATGCGATAACTATTGCAACCAAAACAGCATAACCAATTACTGCTTTATGTATGCTTTAGCGGTCGCTTAAATGATGCCTGCGATAGAACATGCAATGCTCATATTTAAGACAATACAGACTATCATTGAGCAATAAGAAATAGTCTGCCCCCCTGTACAAACAACAACCACTATCAACGAATCATAAGCTGATGACTAGAACTTCTTTAATCTTAAGTGTATTTTCTACTTGGTCTCTCGAATTAGCGCCTTTTGAGGTCTAAATAGTGGATATTTTGACAGTCTCACACACTTCTTGTCCCACTGTAGCACTGACTTTATGACGGGTTTCAATAATGAGTTAAACCAATGCCGACTTAGTGTCTAAAGGCATTTTCTGTAAACGCGGGTTTACCCCGCGCTTTTTTGCATGATATAAAATCGCGCCTACAGGGTAATACAACTAACGAGAGGCTTATTTACCCAACCCTCTTCTTAAGAAATTTCGATAGCATTACACTTATAAGAGATGCAATAACTATTACGACTAAACGGCAAAACAATTATTGTTTTGTGCACGTTGTGAATTTTTAAAAATAATTCTTAAAATTAGAGAGGTGTCAGTTTAGATTGCGCTATCTGGATAAAAAACTAAAAGTAAAAACTCTGGGGCACTTGGCCCCTGAGTGTTGTATTACAGCATATACGGGTTGTTTGAACTACTGCCCTCTTCTTTGCTGGGTAAGTGTTCAAGCTGAGTGAGTTTGGCAAGAATGCCATCAAGCTTGCTTGATATTGCTGGGTCCAGCGCTTGATGTTTATCAAGGTGCTGAACAAAGCTTGGCAGTGTCACTTGCAGCAACTCAGTGAGTGCCGTTAATGACTGACCTTCACTGCTTTGTTGTTGCGACTGTGCAGTATCAAACTGAGTATGCAGCCCCTCAAGCCTTTCAACCAGTTGGCTCAACACCGCACTATGTTGTTGCTCACTTTGCTGGGCTTGTTGCTCTGCCTGTTGGTTAAGCTGTTTACTGTTTGCCTGTAAAGCTGCTTCAGCTTGAGACAACCTATGCTTGAGTGCATCAAATTGCGTGTTCAATTCAATATCAAACTCCGCAGAAGCACTCGCCGCATTGTGCGCTTTAAGGTCTTGTATTCCCTGAGTAAGCGAGGTAACCCCTTGTGCTAAAGCTTCATTGAGCTGCGATGAAGATTGAGCCTGACTGTTCACTAAGGCGTCTTGTAATGCTTGTAAGTCCGACGCCTTGGGTTTACCTTCGGTATTGGCAAGCAGCGCTTGGAAAACGTCAGTATAGTTATGACTCAACTGGGTTTTATTCAGCTTATTAGCAATCACATTAAACGCCTGTGCAATGTCCACCAGCTTGTTAGCCGTAAGCTCACTACTTTGTTGACTTTGTGCAACTTGGCTTTGCAAGGTCTGATTAATACCGTTCAGTCCTTCATTGATTACCTCAGCACTCTGTTGGTTTTGCTGTGCGCCAATTAACTGCGCTAGTGCCTCTGAATAATCAAAGCTTAACGTATCTTTGTTCAAGTTACCCGCAATCGCTGTCATAGCGTTATTTAATCTGGCTAGCTCTTCAACAGCTAAGTGCGCCGGGCTGCCTGCATCATTCGCTCTGTTGAGTCGTTCATAGTCGCCGCAAATTTGCGCCCAACGGGATTGCTCTTCAGCCGTTAACGTACCGCGGATGGTACCCAGTTTAAGTAAGTTTTCTTCACTGCCTTTACTGAGGGTTTGCGCTTCGCCACGGTAGTGATCACGAATAAGATTTTCGAGTTCGTCATCGTTCATGGCTGCAACGACTTTTTCGGCCATCTTATTCATGTTTCGATAACTGCCTTGCAGTTTAAATGGTGGCTCTACGCGGTAGTCATTATCTTGAGCGGCTGAGGCAATATACTGCGCATTCACTTTTAATACGGTGTCGCGAATGGTCAGTAGTTTTTGTAGCACCGAGACAATTTCGTTGGCTTGTGCTTGTGAGTAACCGTACTCTAACTCGTTCAACGAGATATCTTCACCTTCGGCAATACGTACCAGCTTATATAAGTCTTCCATATTGCGGTTCGCCAATGGCGCTAGCACAGCATTCGAGGTCAATGCGTTTTCTACAAAACTCATGGCAAATTCTTGCTCACACCCACTGAGTGTGTCACCTAAGTTGTAGATATCGGCACGGTTTGCCAACATGTCTGGGATCTTAAAGCTTTCACCTGACTCGGTATAAGGGTTACCGGCCATCACAACCGCAAATTTCTTGCCGCGCAAATCATAGGTTTTACTGCGACCATTCCATACGCCATCAATACGACGAGAGCCATCACACAATGAAATAAACTTTTGTAAGAACTCAGGATTAGTATGCTGAATATCATCGAGATACAGCATGACATTGTTACCCATTTCAAAACTTTGGTTTATCTTTTCAATTTCTTTGGCTGCGGTGGCATTAATGGCCTGCGATGGGTCGAGCGATACTTGATCATGTCCTATCGACGGACAGTTCACTTTCACAAAGGTTAAACCTAAACGGTTTGCCACATATTCAATTAATGTGGTTTTACCATAACCCGGTGGAGAAATGAGCAGCAACATACCCATTAAGTCGGTACGCTTATTACCACCTGAGGCACCAATTTGCTTGGCGAGGTTATCACCGATGATCGGAAAGTAGACCTTATTAATAAGCTGGTTTCGAACAAATGAACTCAGTGGTTTTGGCTTAAATTCATCAAGTTGTAAACGCTCTTTTTGGGTCGCTAAAATATCACTCTTAAGTGATTGGAATGCAGAGAAACCAGTCACATGCTGCTCAATATAGGCATTAGTACGGGCAAAGAATGCCGCATAATCAAGTTGTAAAGTTTGATCTTGAATCGTACGATGCTGCCCCATTAAACCGGTTACTTGCTCAGATACATTGGCATCGTGGGCATAAAACCCAGCAAGTTTGTCATTACTCAGCAACACCATAGTCGCCGCTTCAAGGGCGATGTTGATGTTAAATGTGCTGTTTTGGTCATTACTGCTTTGCACTTGGCTGTTTTGCGAATAAGCCACTAACCAACTGAATAATAATTTGGCTTTATCACTCACATTGCTTGCGGCTTTTAGAGCATTTTGTAACTCACCCCAAAAGCCTTTGCTTTTCGCACTGCTTTGGAACTGCTCAGCTAAGTTCTTAACTTTACCTGACACAATAAACTTTGCTTCAGTGTGCTTTTTAGCTAATTCATCTAATAGATATTGCGCACTTAACTGCAGCGAAAAGTCATTAAATACCGCACAAATATCCGCAATTTGTTCTGAATACGCTTTAATGTCGTCAGCTAATTGCTGAATTTGAGCATTATAAAAAGCGGCATCATTAAACATGGTCTGCATTAAATGCGCTTGCTTAGCTGACTGCTGCAATGCTGTAAACGCTTGTTTTGACAGTTGCACTGCATAAAGCTGAGCAACAATCCGTGAACCAACCGGATAAATCAGTAAATCTAAAGCCCGCTTTTGCGCTAATAGATTCGTTAAAATCGCGCACGCATCATGATCATGAATGCCCTTTTCGTATCCTTCTTGATACCTTGGCTCGGCAAATTTTTGTACCAAAGTCAGCAATTCATCTTTTTGAACCGCCTCATTCAATACATCAAAGTTTAAGCCTTGCTCACCTTTATTGGCGCATGCCAAAACCTGAGCGGCCAAGTATTCACCACGATAAACGTCGGCATTTTCAGAAACAAGGTTTTGCTCCCAATAGGCTTTACCCGTTTCAAGCTGCGAACGAGTTGCTTGATCTGGAATTGGCTCAAAATACTCAGTACCCGTAAGGTGCAGCATTAAGGTATCGTCACGAGGCAAAAGTGTTAAATCAAGTGCTTGTTTATTAACGCTAAAACCGTGCTTGCCTATGTTTACAAGGTTGCCGCCTTGCACATAAATGTCTTGTTTATCACGAAGGGCACGAATGCCCTGATCTTTGCATGACTTCAGCTTAGATAAAATATCATCCGCTTTAATTTCATCGCCAATCTCTTGCAGCTCTTGGGTTAACCCGCGTAGCTTGCTGATCATCGGATCTGACGCAAAGTAACTGTTGATCTGTTCAAGCTCAGTAAAGCTTTGCGAGCGTCGAGTCACGCCTTGTAAAATACGTTCAGCGGCATTAGCAATGTTTAAAGCTCTACGCTGGCGCTCTTCCATCAACTGTTGCTTATGCGCTTCAAAGCTTTCGTATACATCATCGCGCTTAGCCATGATTTCAGCTAAGTATTCGTCGTACTCGCTAAAGTGAGATTCTAGCTCTTCTAACTGAATTAATAACCGCGACAGTTGTTCGTCACACTGCTCTGGGGTTTTGGCATTGTTTAAGCTGCTGGTAATACTCTGACTAAAGAGTTTAAAGCGTGCCGAAAACTCCGCTTTGGCTTCAACAGAGCCTAGGCTCTTGCGGCGAATTTCAATGCTTGCCTTAGCTCGGTTAACCAGGCCATACACACCGCTGACATCTTCAAGGATTTGCGTGCGAACACGGCTGTCTTCAATGTCTAAATCGAGCATGGTGTGGTTAAGTAAGTCGAGCTCCTCGCTTAGCGTATCTAGCTGAGCTAAAAAGCCATTTAACTCAGTCACCGCCTCGCTTTTTTCAGAGGCAGCAGTCAGCTCATCAAGCTTGTTATGGTAAGGTACAAGCGCCTTGTCTTGTTGTAAAAACTGCGCTGTTGCTTGACTGAGCTGTGCGGTTTTTTCATCAACGGTTTTAAGCTGAGCTTTTAAACCAGCAAGGTCAATGTATTTCACCTCTTCAAGGCTGATGATTTTGCCTTTTAATAGCTTTAAAGCGTCTAACCCAGCTACAAATTCACTGGTTAACTTAAAGCTATCGGGGCGAATATCGCGCAGGGTGTCGACCACAGTTTGCTTTATATCAGCGAGAGACTTTAACGCTGTTTCTTGAATTTGTTTTACTTTTTCAAATTCATCAAGCACCTGCTCTGAGGTTTCAAAAATCTCATGTATAAGCGCAGTGAGCGCCTCGAAATCAGCTAACCAATGATATCTATCAAGCACACTGCGTGCTTGTGCGATTAAGGCTTCATAGTGGTTGATATTTGGGTTTTGTTCACTGATGGCTTTGCAAACTGAGTATAAGTCTGAAATACCACGAACTAAGTCTGGGTTACCTATTTTGCCTAGTATGCTGGTTGGTGCTGGCGCATTTGCGGCAAATTCGACAGAGCAAAATGGGCTTTGCCAAATTTGAATGGGGTGAACACGCTCAGCTTCTTCTTTGTCCGCTTTGAAAGTCAGCGTTAATCCATCGTCATACACCCCATAACCATGGCAGTAGATTGGGTTTTGTAGATTCTTTTCTATTAGATTATAGGCAAAGAGTGCGTAACGACCTTCATTTGGCTCGTAAAACACATACAGTACGTCTTCACCGTTGGGTGATTTAACCTGACGATGAAACTCTAGTTTCTCGATTTGATCATCAAAGTAGCGCGTTTGACCTGACTGAAGATAATATCCACCCGGAAAAATAATACCGTGGTCATCTGGTAATTGAATACAGGCATCGCCAATGGCATCTTGACGAATAACCACCTCAGTACGGCAATTGAAAATAAAGAAGCGCCAATCTTTTTCACGGTACGGCTGCACTTTAAGTAAGATCAATTCACCCACTTGAGCGTATTCAAGCTCACAATCGGCCAATGACTGATTTTTATCTTCAACAGGTTCTGAATAGATCCCCTCACCACTATCGGTGTTATTTTCGACTTTAATGGTTAAGTCGCCACCTGTGGTTTCGACAAAAATTTTGTCGAGTACGTTAATATGACCAAAACGCCCTTCAACGTGATCGGCACGGTCGGTTTTTACCCATTCAAAGTCATAGTCTTGCTTATCTTGTAAGTCTCGCTCACCGCGATTGTCGATATACTCAAGGGTGTTATCAGCTGCGATTTCCCAACGAAATACGCGAACATCTGTGAGCTTTTCACCAATTTGGAAGCAAGCAAACACTTTGCCCGCTTGTTGGAATAAATGCTGTAAACGGGTTTCTTTGTAGTAAGTGTAAAGCTCTTCAAAGTCTCTTAAAAATCGTGGATTTGTCAGGAACTTGGTTTCGCTTGGATAAGGCTCTACTTCATAGTGATCGTCCTGCTCAACCAGTTTTTGAACAGTGAAGACATCACTCACATGAATATTTTTCTTTAACCCCAAGAATACGTTGTAAGCAAAAATCAGTTTATCGCCAATTAAGACGATGTCTCTTGGAATACAGTTGTGCTCTGTACGTACACGGGCACGGCCTTTTACTTTCAGTTCAGTACTACCAAAGGTATCAACGCGTTGTTGGTTTAAATCATCGGCGAGAGAACGTAATTGTGTACCTGAGTTACTCAATCTACGTTTAATTAAGTCATAGGAGCCCTGTTCGAGCGCAGCTTCATTTGCTGGATCTGCCATAATCTCTTTGTCCTAATAATCTTTAAAGAAGTTGCCCTCACAAAAAGGGCAAAGTACGTGTAACAAGTGAAGTGTTGTCGTAGCTGAGTATGTGTCGCCGTAAACGACGACCTACAATTAAAACCCTATTCGTCTGTAGGTTGGTGTTTAGCCCAACCTACATCGTTTGCACAAATAGTATTTTGTTCAGGGTAAACCACTCGCTACTAAGCTGCGCTAGTCTTGCTTTTCAACTTCTTTGGCATTGCCGTTTAACAATGAGCCGCCTAACATACCTAATAACTGCTGCTTTTCAGTCTCTGATGAGTTACTAAGCTGCTGCATAAGTTTGCTCATGCTAAGGTTTTTCATCGTTTCTGACGACGCGTTCGCACCCGCTAACACCCCTTTTAGGTCATCCATGATGTTTCTGTCACCGTTTAAGTGATCTTTAAACAAGGTTTGAACTGTTTGGCTTTCATCGACTAAACCATCGATTGATTTACCCACCGTAATGGCTTTCATGAACTGGTTGAAGAACTGGCCGTCACCACCCATGATGTTGATATCGGCATTACCCAATGTCTTAGATAAGATCTCAGCTTGGTTCGCTGCAATGTCTTTTTCAATGTCTAGTTTCGCAAGCGTTAGCTCTTTTTGCTGATTCAGCTGTAACGTGAAGCTCTCGTAATCACGGGCGTCTTGGTCCATGGCATTAAGCGCTTGTAGTTTCTCTTCTAGACCTTTCGCTTCTGCTGACATTCTACGTTCAAGGTTGATTGCTTCTGCTTCACCTTGCTTCTCGACAGCTTCTGCCATGGCAGTTTGTACTTGTGCATCTGCAAGACCAATTTCACGCTTACCTTCAGCTTCTGCTTCAAGTTTCTGGCGCATCACGACAGCTTCTGATTCACCAATGTTACGTTTACCTTCTGCCTCGGCAGCTAACTTTTGTTGTAACACTCTTGCGTCTGTTTCACCTTGAATTGCGCTTGCTTCTGCTTTCGCTTTAATAACATCAGCTTCTGCAAGACCTGATGCGGCAATTTCTACTTTTTCAGCTTCGGCTAAAATCTTCTTAGATTCAGCTTTTTGGTTTGCAATGCGAAGCTCAGCTTCTGCCATTTTCTCTTGCTCACGAGCCTTAAATTCAGCCGCTTGCTCTTTGGCTTTAGCAGACTCGATATCTTTCACCAACGCTTCTTCTGCTTCTGCACGAGCTCTGATAACAATCGCTTCTTTTTCACGCTCAGCTGCAGCAAGAACTTGTACATCTTTGATACGCTCTTGCTCTTCAGCTACGGTTTTTTCAACCGCGACGCGATCACGACGTACATCAGCAATTTCTTTTTGCTCAACTTCTAGCGCTTTTTCTTTATTAATACGCAAGATAGAAGTTTCTTTTTCGCGCTCAATCGTCTCAATCTCACGCGCTCTGGCTACTTTTTCTTCTTCAATCGCAAGCACACGTAAACGGTTTTGCTCAGCAATATCGATTTCACGCTGTTTATTTTGCTCTGCAATTTCTAACTGTTCGTCAGTTTTCAGTTTTGCCTCTTCGGCTTTTAAGCGCTCTTCTTGTTTTACACGCTCAGCTTCTGAGGTTTCACGCGCACGCACGGTTTCGATTTCACGTTGCTGTTTAGCTTGCGCATCTTCTTTTTGACGTTCAATTTCTAGTGATTTCTCAAGTGCTTCTTGGTTTTGGATCTCGATTTGTGCTTTTTCATCACACTTTAATTGATTAGTTTTAACATTCTGCTCTGCGGTTTTTTCGGTGATACGGCGAATACCTTCTGCATCAAGAATGTTATTAGGGTCTAGTTTATTGATTGAGGTTTGCTCAAGGTAATCAATGGCAACGTCCTCAAGGGTATAACCCGATAAGTCTTGACCAATGACTTCTTTGATTGAATCACGGAACTCATTACGGTGAGTAAATAGCTCTTCAAAATTCATTTGTTTGCCCACTGTTTTTAGGGCTTCTGAGAATTTAGCTTCGAATAGTTCTTGTAACGTTTCTGGCTGAGAAGCGCGCTCACAACCTACTTGCTTTGCAACGCGAAGAATATCGTCTTTGTTTTCGTTGACGCGAATATAGAAGGTAATAGCAATGTCTGCACGAATATTGTCTTTACAGATCAAGCCGCTATTTTCACGGCGCTCTAGCACCATGCGCTTGGTTGAAATATCCATCACTTCCATTTTGTGAATAACCGGGTAAACAATGCCGCCTGTAGTAGTGACATCTGGCTCATTTTTCATTTTATTGATAATAAGCGCATGGCCCTGATCGACCTTACGGTAGAACTTACCAACAATCATAATAACGGCAAAAATAACCGCGATTGCAACGCCGACAACTGTTAAAATCGGTCCTAAATTATTAAGAAATTCCATGTTTTCTTCCTAAGTTGTGTTTTCTTGACTGATATAAATCCAGTCTATTTTCCCAAGTGTTTAATTTTGTGTTTTAAAACTGTGTTACCAAGGCTTTTCAACCACGGTGTAAGTATTAGCGACATCGTTGTGTTCAATTAACACTGCAATATCACCTAGTGAGAAGGCTTTATCTTCATCACATCTAATTTCTATTAATTGCTCTGTACCATTGATTTGAACTTTGCCCTGACCAAAGCTTGTTGTGACTTTGCCTGTAGCTATGACACATTCCAGACCAATAAAATCGCTCTTAGAGGCAGCCTCTTTACTCTGAAAGAACTTACGCAACGGCTTAACTAATATGGCTGTGACAAGGAGTGAGACAAAAAAGCAGCCCAACATCATGGCAATACCCAGCACATAAAACATCACACCATCACCTAATAAATAGGCAAAGAACTTGTGCGCATAGAAGCTACAAAACCAGCTAATTACAATCGCTAAGCTTAATGAAACTGTCAGAGGTACGCCGCCGAATCCTAATGAGCCTGTATCTGACTCACCTACATCCACATCGACATCACCTTCAAGCATGTCGATATCGGCAAACCCCAATAAGGCAATTGACCAAAAGCCAATCACTATCAGTAACAAGGTACTGAAAATGGCCGTGGGGAAAGTGAGTGCAATGTTTAAAAATTCCATAAGCTCCCTATGTATTTATTAATTTTCAGAGGTTAGGTTTGTTTATTTTGCTCTGTAAATTGGATCAGCAAGTCGGCCACTTGTTGCTTGATTAAGCGCTTTTTACGCGCTTCATCCGGTTCAACAATGCCGAACTGCACTCCGAGTTGATTTAGCTCTTCATCGCTTAAGTTAAAGCTCAAACGTTGTCGGGTCTTTTTTGATTTGACTTCAAGGCCAAGAATTCGGCGGATCATGTCTGAGGGAGTCACCTCGTCGTCGATCGCCTGCTTCTTGATATGTTTTTGCACCTCTGAACTGAGGTCAAAGGCAAGCTGTGTTGCCCTGACCGCACGCTCCTGCTTTTGCCAAGTATCCTTCTTGATGTTCATGGTATTTAACTATTTTTTTTCGCTTTAATGCGGGCAAGAATGTCGGCACTGCTATCATTGGTTTCACCAATACCGGCGGCTTTCATTTTCTGTTCTAATGATTGCGCTTCATCGGCTAGCTCTCTTTCAGCAGCCAATCTGTCTTGACGATCAGCTTGGCGCTGTTTGATTCGTTCAAGAGACTCTTTTGCCGAAGCCATTGAAGAATCACCTGCAGTCAAAGTATCGCTCACAGCTAACGTTGCTTGCTGTACACTCTCTGTGGTCTTAACAATACTCAGTTGGCGCTGATTTTCTTGTAGTTGCTTTTCAGCATCTTTGATCTGTTGCTTCAATGACGCAATATGCTGTTGGTACTGGCTTAGAGTGGGCGATTGCGCAGCCTTTTCTTCTTCAAACTCAGCAATTTTACCAGCAATTTCTAATGCTAATGGCTCTTCGCCTTTGTCGAGTGCTTGAGAAGCAAACTCTTCATGTTGTGCAATCTTATCTTCTAAAGTTTTGATATGGCGCGTTAGCTGCATTTCTTTAGCCATAACTTCGGTTAAGTTACGTTTGGCAGCGGTAATGGCTTCTTTGCCTTCATGGATCTCTTGTTCAAAAATGCGAATGGCATTGGCATCAACAATGCTTTCACCTGCTTCACGAGCGCCACCCTTAACTGCTGTAAATAGTTTTCTTAACATACTCATAATTAACTCTCCTTTTACTCGACAAAGTATTCGCTAACAGCTTCTAATGCATCAATGGCATTGCCTGATAAAGTCACTATTTCATGACTTAGCTGCTCAAAAGTGGAATTGGTAGACAAAGCACCAAAAATGGCGACTTTATTATCTATTTTCGCAAATGCACTGAGTGGCATTGGCACGTTTAAACGCAGCAAGGTGTCGTTTAGCTCTGCGCGTAAATCAGCTTTGACTTCTTGCTCTTCAAACAAGTAGCAAATGCACAAAACTTGCTCATCGGTTTGAGTAACAAAAATAGGTAATTCATCGTTGCCATCAACAATGACTTGCAGCACGTCTTGACCAGTTCGATTGATGAAAAATGATTCAAAAGAAGCGCCATCGGCTTCTTGCTTAGAAAGTTGTAGGGCGAGTTCATTGAGATCCATGTTCGCGATTCCTTAAATTTCTTTATCCTAAGAAAATAGCAGCAAGGCTTTTATCGATTGCTGCATCCTTGTCTCTCAAATTCGCACAACATGACATATTATGTCAATGCTTTTTTTATGAACAATTGAAGTTTGATTGTTACGCCTTAATGTAAGGTTAAGAATTTTTACTCTAGATCTAACCTAATTATTAGAAACTTATAGTAACCACTTACTTTCGATTGGAATGAACTTGCTTGAGCTATTAATCAATGAATTTGCTGTAAGTTGTTCAACCCCAATCGCCCATGTTTCGATACCATGTTTAGCTGCCACTTTTTGCATCAATAAATCAAAATCACCGTCGCCCGATAGCAAACAGATCACGTCTACATCTGGTGCATGTTCTAGCACATCTATAGTGATCCCCACATCCCAATCACCTTTGGCCGAGCCGTCTTTACGCTGAATAAAAGGTTTAAGCTTTACATTAAAACCGATGTGTTTGAGGGCTTTTTGAAACTTGTGCTGTGAGTCGTCGTTTGGGGCTATGGCGTAGGCGTTTGCAAGAGTAATATCGCCTTGCTCAGATAAAAACTGCCAAACTTTTCGGTAATTGAGTTGACGTGAAAATGCGTCTCGAGTGGTGTAGTAAATGTTTTGCACATCGACAAAAACAGCTATTTTTTTCATTTGGCGCTCAGAGCAATTTAAAACCCCATGCTAACCAAAAAATTAAGTAGTTAAAACCAAAAGAGGCTCAGTTACCTAAGCCTCAAAGCTATCATGTATTAGTCACACATAAAGTAGCGATTTGTAAATGCGCAATCTTTACCATTCCAGCATGAGATAGCACCGGTTCTGCAATCTGCTCGATTTGTTGGAATACAATCAGGTGTATCAGAATTGAAGTAACCACCAGCCACATTGGGTGTTACTGCATTAGCGAGTACTTTTTCAGATGTTAGGTTTTTCAGCTTTTTTTATTCAGTTTCATAGTAAATATCCTTTTAGTGCCGTTATTGGCAAAAAAGTGTAATGAAAAAACACAGATTAAGTAAACACTCGAGGGCGTGTTGACCTTTGCTGTTTGTTTTTGCAGCAGTGAGTTGGGTATTTAGGCCAGGCAGAGGCTGCGTAGCATAGTTGTTCTATGTAAGCCAGCCGATAACGCCGAATAAATGGCCAACTCGCTCTGCTCAGAGAGTTCACCCAAAGGCTTCCACTACTTTGTCATTCGCCACTAACATAACCCATTATGCTTCGTAGCTCATTTCGTGTATTGAAAGCCTTTGATTTGAACAAAATTCATACCTCAAAGATAAACACGCCCTATTAAGAATAAGTAATTATAAAGTGAGGTAAATTTAAGTGATTTAGTGCTATTCAGTATTCATAATTAATGAATCAATCACATTATGCAGATTATTAGCTTTCAGCAAAGCTCAGGTTAAGTTAGAGAAAATATCTTCAGAAAGGTTTATACTGCGCCGGTTTTAGTTATCAATTTAGTGTCATTATGAAAGATAAACATTCACCTTACTGCGCCATCGGCTTATTCAACCCTAAATCACCGACGAATGTTGGCGGTATTATGCGTGCAGCTGGCTGTTATGAGGCCAATGAGGTGTTTTTTTGTGGTAAACGTTACGCCATCGCGACAAAGCACCAAACCGATACTAAAAATGTCAGTGAGAAAATACCGCTTACGCAAGTTGAAGATTTAACTCAAGCCGTTAGCCAAGACACCACTATCGTATGTGTTGAGCTCGTTGAAGGCGCAACACCACTGCCTTTGTTTGAGCACCCAGAGCAAGCATTGTATATATTCGGCCCAGAAGATGGCAGTTTGCCACAAGAGGTTGTCGATAAAGCCAGTGCGGTCGTTTACATGCCAACCACTGGCTGTATGAACCTAGCTGCTACAGTTAATGTGCTTTTATATGACCGCGCAGCAAAACACACTCAGCAGTTTAATAAACAGCAAATTTTAGATTCACGAGATAATAATAATCGACTGAAGTTTAAGCCTTAAATAATAAATATCTACACAGAGGTTAGGTTGCAATAACACCCCTGACTCTGAGATATCACGGTTGCACCAGCTCTAGCGAATTGATCTTTTTTAATAAATGGCTCAACCAATCCATCTCCCTCAGTGCAAAACATACCAGACGAATATGGACCGAAATAGTGTAACTTACCTTCCATGTCTATCACCGCAACCGCCGGTACTGAAGGCACATACGTTTTTAGTGAGCTCGGTTCATCTAGCGTGACGTTAATATTGTTAAACTGCTGTTTTTCAGCGAGCTTTTCTACCGAACTAATATGACTTTGTGCGACAGTCTGACAAAAACAATCACGGCCTTGAAAATGGATCACACTACCTGCGAGTCCTAACTTTTCTTTTGACAATGCTTCAACAAATTCAGTATCAAAAGATAAAGACATCGCCGACTGATGTAATACATTTTGTGGGTCGAAGTATTTGGGTTTATTACTTGCTGCATATAAGACTGCAAACAATAAACCTGCAGCCCAAATAATTAATAGGATTGGCAACAACTTAGACTTCAAATCGACTCATTTCCTGATTCAAGCTAGTAATTTGCTGCTGCATGCTTGCAAACTTTTGACCCATTTCAGCCGTAGAGCTTTGCAAGTGCTTTGAATTACTCGCAAGTGACTGAGTAGACTGAGAAATGCTGTCTGATACCGTAGTTTGTTCATTTGCAGCGCTAGAAACAGACGCCATGTTATCAACAATACTTTGAATACTTTGTACCACCCCCACCATCATACCTGATGCTTCATTAGCTTGCGCCACGGTACCTTGAGCTTGCTCTAAACACTTAGACATTTGTTCGACTGACAAAGCGGCCTCTGAGGTTAATGAAGCAGTTATATCACTAATTTGCTCTGCATTTTCACGCGTTTTCATCGCCAGTTTGCGTACTTCGTCAGCCACAACAGCAAACCCACGGCCATGTTCTCCAGCTCTCGCTGACTCTATCGCTGCGTTTAAGGCCAGTAGGTTTGTTTGATCTGAAATAGACTTAATAGCGTTCATGACCTCTTCAATTTGATTACATTTATTGGCAAGCTCACTGATCGTATTTGAGGTGTCTGCCAATTCTTGAGTTAACGCATCAATATTTTGACCCGAACTTTCAATAATCGCTCTTGTTTTATCTGTATTGATAAAAGCATCGTTGGCGTTATCATTTGCACTGGCAACCTGACCAGATACATTGCCACTGGCAACCGTCATTTCTTCAGCAGCAGTGGCTATTAAATTGATTTGGTTGGCATTATCTTCACTCGCGTTTTGTGCTTGTGAAGTTAAACCTGCTACTTCATCAGCCATCTTGGCGACAGAGTCCGACACCTGTTTTGATTGCGTTATTAAGCTTGAAAATGAACTAATCAGCTTATTAAAATCAGCCAATTGCTTTGAATCACTAGGCTGGTAGCTGGCTAAATCAAATTTACCATTATTTGCCAATATTGTTTTAACACTGGACGATAAATCATGTGCAGCAACTGCTTCCCGGTGAGAGTGCTTTGCTACATACATCAACACACCGGCTTCAACAATGGCGAATAAAGCATGGATCATCAAGATGTAAAACAGTAAATGTCCCTCTTCGAATATGAAAACATTAGAGCCTTGAACCTGCATCGCAAAAAATAAAACATGATGTATCGCAACAAAGCCAGCACTGGCTAAAATGACTTTCCAGTCTCGATAAAAACTCAGGAATGCTAACATTACAAATATTTCAAAATGAAGCTCTGTTAAGCCCATCGTTTGCTGAATGTGTAGTGCGGCAAAAACCTGTACGGCAACACCGACGCTGCACCTGGTGATTGGGGATTGCGGGGCGCTCTTGATTAAAACTAAAGGTAGGCTAAGTGTAAATAGACCAATCACAATGGCTTCAAACCAGGTTTGTGTGAAAAAGGCGATAAAAAGCGAAAGTAAAAATTGTGCAACTAAGACACCAGAGAAGATTCGATTCGCTTTACTTATCCACGGGTAATTCATTCTTGGCTCCAATAGAGTTTAGAATATTTTAATTTATAAGTATAAGCTACGTTTTAGAAAATGCTTTGGATTGAATATTTTTAGGAAGCTGGGCTAAATAAACAATTTTTAACCGTTTTCGTTCCCAATTTAGAAAGAATTAGAAATAAAGAAGGGAACTGCTTAACCAGTTCCCTGTTACTCGATAATTATGCGAACACCGCCACAGTTTGTCGACTCAGCGCCAATAAGTCTCCGTCTGGATGCCAGATTTTAGCTTCTTCGATTGCATAGCCATCAGCACTATTGTGTGTCACAGCTTCAAAACCAAACCATTGATTTTCTTCCAGTTGTACCGGCTTTAAAAACTCAATATACCAACTCATGGTGCTTGCAGGAGCTGGACGTGGGTACATCTGCAGCATAGTTGGCGGCCATGCATCGCTCAATGCCAGTAATTGCAGCTCATTTTGGGAACCTTCATGCTCGGCAAAACGCATCCAACCACCTAAATGTGACGTCATAGCGCCCGTGAATGGCATACCACCTTGCTGTAAGCAAATTTCAACATGCTGAAAAAACTCTGGTGTCATATTAGGAATATACGGAATACACTGCTCAACCTTAGGTGAAACTAGTTGGTGGGCTTCATCATTACTTACTAGCAATTCAGATTTGCGTGATTCACCAAAGCAAAATTGTGCTAGTACACAAGTACTGCCGTCTTGTTCAATGCGTGCCAGTACTTGAGAAGCACTTTTACCTTCACGTAAGACTTCAACTTTAATATCAAATGGTTGTTCAGCTATTAGCGGCCCAATAAAGTTTGTACTAATTGAAAGAATGCGTCGCGTTGGCTTTACGACTTGCTTAACAGCTTGAAAAAGTAATGCCCCAGATACACCACCAAATGCCGTTCGACCTTGGCACCAAGTGCTTGGAAGCCTTATTCCAATTAGTCCCCGTTCTAGCTGTGAAAGGACGTTCTGTAAATTCATAATAAAAGCCTAATGTAGAAACCAAATATGAGAATGTTTTTATATCACAGATAAACTGGTACGACCACAATCAAAATTTATACTATTCAGTCTTCTATTTGAATATTAATTCTCCGTGACAAATAATTACAATCAATAAGCCACACATTAATTATTTCAATAAACACACTATTTACGTTACATTCGCATTCTTCAAATCACTAGATGCATCGAAAACAACAAAAGCAATAAACAGCTGAAATATATTAGATTATAAATATAAAAATGATCTATTTCTCGAATAACTAGAGGGCTATTAGAATTCTTTTTTATGCAAAAAACCTCAAAAAACGCAATTATAAATTATTTCCTATGACACCTGTCTAACCTCCTTTTTATCTGTAATTAAGAATTTTACAATCCTTAACACATCAACTTGACAGCGATGTCATTTGCCATCTAATGTTAAAAATAGGTTAAACAAACCCATTTTAGAAACATGCGATTCAAAGGAACCATTATGAAAACCCATTCTCTCAAACTACTTGCTTTGCAAGTTGGTTTAATTGCTTCGGCTAACGCGTTAACCATTGTAGAAGATCCAAATAACCCGAACGGCTACTTGTTATCTCGCCAAGAAATAAACGCCGCCCGTGATGCAAAAGCTTCAGATCCTATGTATCAAATTTGGGCCAAAGCGCTCGAAACACGCGACAACAGTATTGTTGAAGCGATCACGCCTAACAATGCTAGCAACCCTGAAAATGTGAAGCGAGTTGAACGTGTGTTTGGTCAGCAAGAATGGGATTTTTTAACGGGTATGGCTGCCCCTGAATATACCTACACTCGTTTCTTACGTGCCATAGGTAAATTCCCTGCTTTTTGTGGAGAATATACAGACGGCCGAGACTCTGATGCCATTTGTAAGAAATCAATCATTACGGCGTTTGCTCACTTTGCGCAAGAAACTGGCGGACATATTGCCAAAGATAATATTTCTGACAACCCACAACAACTTGAAGAATGGCAACAAGCTTTAGTGCATGTACGTGAAATGGGGTGGTCTGAAGGTCAACCAGGTTACACGACAGGGTGTGGACAAAACGACTGGCAAAACCGTCGCTGGCCATGTGCTGATGGTCAAGGTTATTTTGGTCGAGGTGCTAAGCAACTTTCTTATCACTTCAATTATGGGGCTTTTTCCGAGGTGATGTTCAATGGCGATGCGACTGTATTGCTCAACAATCCAGGCTTAGTTGCCGACTCTTGGCTTAACTTAGCTTCAGCTATTTGGTTTTTCTTAACACCTCAAGCGCCTAAGCCTGCCATGTTGCATGTTATCGACCGAACATGGGTTCCCTCTCAAAAAGAGCTCGCTGCCGGCATTGGCTATGGGTTTGGTACCACCATTAATGTGATAAATGGTGGCATTGAATGTGGCGAGCAAAACCGTACTAAAGGTCAGCCAGTTAACCGTATTCGTTACTGGGAAGGTTTGTCAAACTATTACAACATTCCAATCGAAGCAGACGAAGAAAATACCTGTTGGCAGCAAACGCCTTTTGGTAGCTTAAATCTCAACGGCTCTGCGGATGTACTTTACACAAACTGGGAAGCAGATTGGACTTATCACTCTGACCGCCCTGGAGGTCAGTCTTTCGAGTGTAAATTAGTGGGATATCAAACTGCTTATTCGGCGCTAGTACCAGGCGATTATGAAAAGTGTGTGACTAATTTTTATCAATCGCATGTTAATTGGCCAAATGTAACTGTGGTAGAAAAGCTTGATCCACCTAAAGACAAGCCACCAGTAGATGGTATTGCAGCATGGGATGCCACAAAAGTTTATCTAAAAGGTGACAAAGTCAGTTTTAATAATGCCATTTACACCGCGAAATGGTGGACACAAGGCGATCAACCTAAAGCGGATGGCGGTCCTTGGGCTATAGTCAAATAAGCTGCGTTCGCCAGTTAATGAGTAAGTATAAGTACTGATACTCCTTATTGAACTACCCAAAAGATGATTGATAATTATGTTATCAATCATCTTTTTTTGTTTTCTTTACTTTTCAACCACTCGCTTGCAAAAGAGATTGTAAAAACACCTAATGTAAAATTAAAGTTAAAATAAATTAACAAATATTTTACACGGCGATTAATATGCGCTACTTTTATTCTCGGTTCCCAAAACCATAAACAAGTAATTGTAAGGATATGATAATGAAAGCACGCCACATCTTACCGCTTTTAAGTGCGGTTTCACTGTCTGTAGCTGCCCAAGCACCTCTGACAGAAGCACAAATGATGAAGTACACATCTCAAGCGCAAAAAACCACAATAGGTAAAGCAGCTCAGCTTAACCTGCCGCTTAATAGTCAGTTCGCAACTGCAAACACTGTGAACCAAACAGTCATTACACAAACGGTTTCACATCCGAATGCCAGTTACATCAAACTGCACTTTAAAAATATCAACTTGCAGAATGGCGGCAAACTTGTCGTGCGCTCTGAGGATGGTAGCGAGCGTTATGAATACACTGAGTTCAATATGAGTACCGCAACAAAAGCGCAGGGTGATGATGGGATTTCATCGTTTTATGCTATGTCAGTCTCAGCAGACAAAGTAATTGTCGAATACACACCCGGCCAAATTAATAATACCTTTGCTGCGCAAAGCCAAATCGCACTTGCAGATGCTGAAATCGATAGTTACTTCCATGGCACAGAAAATGACTTCACTGGGTCTATTGAAACCGATGTAGGTATTGCTTCTACTTGTGGTGCTATGGAACGTCGAGATGTGCAGTGCTGGGCTAATTCAAACCCTACAGAGTTTGAACGCTCTCGCCCTGTTGCTCGATTACTAATGAATGGTAGTGGCTTATGTACTGGCTGGCGCGTAGGCAGTGATAACCGCATGTTCACCAATAACCACTGTGTTGAATCAGCGTCTGAACTGGCAAATACAGAAGTATGGTTTAACTATCAACATACTAGTTGTGATGGAAATACCCTAGAGAGTGTTGTTAAGGTCACAGGTAAAGATCTGTTAAAAACAGATTACACTCTCGACTATACGTTATTTACCATTAATGATTTTGCAAAAGCTGCACCATTTGGTTATTTTGGGCTAGATGTGCGCGATGCAACTCAAGGCGAGCGTATTTACATTCCTCAGCATGGCTCTGGTAATCCAAAGGAACTGTCGATTGAATCTGACAGAGACAGCAACGGTCTTTGCTCTGTGAACAATGCAAACGCCAATGGCCGTGGCACAGGTACTGACTTAGGTTATTACTGTGATACGATTGGTGGCTCTTCAGGTTCTCCCGTACTTGCTGCTGCAACGAACAATGTTATTGCACTTCATCATTTGGGTGGATGTACAAACAAAGGCGCTAAAATCAGTTTAATTTGGCCTCAGGTTTCAAGCCACTTCAATGGCCAAATACCATCAGGAGATAATGGTTCGGTGGATCCGCTACCTATCGCCGACTTTGATATTAACTGTAACTTACTTAGCTGTACATTTGATGGAAGTCGCTCAACATCACCAAATGGTGCAATCACACAATACGAGTGGCAATACGGTGATGGCTCTGCTAACGGTTTTGGCGCTAATGTAAGCCACACTTACGCTTCAGCAGGTCAATTCTCTGCAATGCTTACGATTACTGATGAAACAGGTGCGACAGCAAGCAAAACCTATACTCTAGCCGTCGATGATGGTTCGGACCCTAAACTACTTAAAGATGGTGTTGCTAAAGTTGATTTAAGTGGTGCTAGAAACAATGAACAATTCTTCTATTTTGATGTTCCTGAAAGCATGTCAGGTGCAACCATTGTGATAACAGGCGGCTCAGGTGATGTTGATTTATATGTGCGTAAAGGTAGTGAGCCAACTCGAACAACTTATGATTGCCGACCTTATCGCTGGGGTAATGAAGAAACATGTACTGTAAGTTCTGGTGCAGGTAGATACCACGTTATGCTTAGGGGCTATAACGCTTATAGCGGCGTGAGCTTAACGGCTACAGCTAACTAAATTTCCTTTATTAACAACTGCTAGCAAAGGCGACCATTTGGATATGTGGTCGCCTTTTATAATTTAACTAGATCATTAAAAGGAACAATGTATATTACGACATTTGTAAAATGAAAGGACACATTAGTTGAAAAGCATTCCCCCTCTCGTATATGCCTCTGTTTTCCTTGTCGCTTGTGGCGGCTCACCAACTGAAGAAGAACCTTCCTTATATGTTTGCCCGTCTGAGGGGTTTGATATAAAGAAAATAGATAAACCAGCAAAAGTTAAAACTGTAATTTGTAATATGACTCACTTTATTAATGGTGATCTCAGTGAACTAACAATACTCGAAAATTTAGAAGATCTAACGCTAAGCGATGACATCACGTTAGAAAGAAGACTTGCTTTAAGCATCAATTCAGGTTGGTTTCCTAAGCTTCAATCTCTGGCTCTTGATAATGTATTAATTGATACATTGTCATATTCGAGCACTAACCAAATAAAATATTTGAGGCTAAATAATGTTGTTATAAATTATTTCGATGTTTCTGCTCTGAATAACCTAGAAACTCTCGATATCACTTTCACTAATATCACAAACCTAGATTTGAGTTTAAATACTGAAATTAAAGACTTAACAATAGGCTGGACAGAAATCGAATACTTTGATCTGTCGAATAACTCAAAACTTATTAAACTCTCTTTAATAGAAAATAAAACTGTTCAGCCAAACTTTGAGTTAACTAATCACCCTGAGCTTAAAACTGTCACGTATCGTAACCAGAGCCTTGAAAAATTAACCATTCACCTGCCAAAGCTTGAAACAATTTGGCTAGATAAAAATAAACTTTCTAAAGTAGACTTTAGCCACTCTCCCGAGTTGTCCCAATTATCACTGTCAGATAATTTAATTTCACATATCAATCTTGACGCAAATTTAAAACTCAACCGAGTTTTTTTGACTGAAAACCCTCTGACTGATGAAACTAAGCGCTACTTGAAAACACTAAATTGGATAAAAGAACTTAAGTATTAGTAATAATAAAAAAACCTGCACAAGTGCAGGTCTTTTCATTTAATAATAGGTCAGTATCGTGATGATAAAAATTGAAATTGTCATCACAGGCCAAAACCAAATATTAGCTAAGCGTTTATAAATACGCCCATCACCAGTTTCTTCTTTTGCTTTGTAATATTGATGCGCAATCAGCATAAACAAAGAAGATACCAAATAGAGTAAGAAGTAAAAGATCTCAAAATAGACAACTTCATCAATTTGTAGGTGCTCTCTAATACTGTAATGGGCAAGCAAAATCGTAAATACAACTGCGGTGATATTGTTACGCAAGTCACCATAAGGCGTGTACTTCATACTTACAACGCATGCATAAAGCAGGCATACCATAACCATTACTGGCAGTAAGGTCGTTACAAATGGTCCGATAAACTCACGTTCAATATTGATGTTATAGTTAAGTTCAGGCGCGACATTTTGATTAAAAAATGTATCAAGACCAAAATCGGTGTTGTAACTCTCAAATCGATATTTGAAATAACTACTCTTTAACAACCACTCATCAAGCACTATGTCAGGGGATACAGCTGGGTTGTCCATTTTTGATAGTTTCTCATAAGACTCTAGGTCAGGTACCAAAATGACATTACCCCCCATATCAGCTTCATTAAAACTCAGCTCTATACTCTTATGATCAAATGGGTATTTGCTGTAATCAAACTGCTGTCTTGTTTCTATAGAGAAGCGCCAGCCTACTAACAAACCTCCATCCTTTAAATCCTGTCGATAAGCTTCTTCAATTTTACTATTAACGGTGTGATTGAAAGCTAATTTGGGTTCAACAGACGTTTTCTGAGAAGCGCTTAGCTTTTGCCAAGCATGCCCTGTCAAATGCACGTTATTAGCATTTACAAATTCAAGAGACTCGACATACAAACCCGTTGCCACATACTCTGGTGTTGCAACATGCATTGTTTCCATTCTGTCACTATAACTTGATGAAAATGCCTCTCTTTGAGCTTGTGTTGTGATCACTACATTGTCAGTTTGTTCAAGAGTTTTAAAACTTCTTGCAAATTCAAGCACTAACGAAGTACTCAAAATCAGCGTTACTGACAAAAGTATGTTATTTTGTGTCCAAGTTAGCTTTCTTATTTTCGTCATTAATAAAATAAGAAAGATAAACGAGGCTGCTCCCCACGCAATAATATGGATATTATTTTGGCGTCGTTCGTCTCTGTCCATATAAAACATGTCAGAAGACATCCGCGTGATCAAGGTCCAATTCGTATGCGGGACCTTCGTACAAGCGGCATAATGTTCACTGTTGTCTAGTGTTTCACCATTAAAGAATAGGTAATCTAAATCTTTTTCAAAGCAGCCTGCGATCTTAGATAGATAAGCAAACTCTGTTTCTGAGACTAAATCACCTAAATTCTCCATTTCTCGAACGTGACTAAAAACAGGATGAGAAATTAAGTTTTGTTGTTCGGAAAACAAAATACCGTAGCCACCTAATCCCAAATCAAGCTCTTTTAGTGAAGCCGTTAAATGATCTAACGATATATCAGAGGGTACAACCCCTAAAGGCAATTTTCCTTCTCGTTTTGCATTTTTATATTGATAGAAAGGAACAGAATACGTAGTCATCAACACATTGTTTTGTGGCTCGTAATATGGCTCAGTCCAAATTGGCCCTTCTTTTAAAGGCCTGTGATACCAACTAAATTCTTTATAAGGCTTGTCATAATCAACTAAGTTATATTTACGCTCTATACCCGTTAACCTTTCAAAATAAGGACTAAAATAACGAACGTTATGCTGATACTGATATGGGTGAAACGTCACATTTAGAGAGTAAATGTCTTCATTGACAGCAAATTCATCTTCTAATAATTTCAGCACAAATGTTTTATCTGGCGTTGCAGTCACTTCTCGCGCAAACCTATCTACACTTGTCATTATTTTTTCGAGTTCTTCGCCCACTTCAGCTGCTGCATTCAGAGTCTGAGCTTTAACTTGTGCACGAACATCTTCACTAAAAGACCGTGTCTGCTGGATTTGATAAAAACTATTTATGATAAAACCACAGACAGAAATGAATAAAAATAAGGTGAGTAGAGGTTTTGTTAACTGATTATCCCAAGGATCTTTTACACGCACGTTGTTTTCCAATCTGTATTTAAGTTTTCGAAAGCTATATTTCACTGAATTCCAGACGATATACGCCTATCAAAACAAGCCTAATATGGAATTAAGGTAGAAATATGAAGCCTAAGCAATAGCACTGTTAACATTTTAGCTAAAACTGAATCGTAATCCTTATTTTAAACACGATTTTCATCAAAACACGGTATTAATCCGCTCAACGAAAAATGAATTGAAATGCCTTTATTAAGATTGTAACTATTTAAAATGATAAAAAATAAAAAGCGCACAGAGTTAATAGCTCCATGCGCTTTTACCTAACGACTTAATTGATTGGATTTAAATTCTTAGTAACTTGCTTGTAGTGTCAGACCATTATAAGCACTATAACCACGAAGCATGATGTAGTACGTTCCGCCTGTACCAGAACTTAAGCTACAACTTTCATTGTTACCACTACGGTAAGGGCGGCAATCATAGGTGCTTGTTGTTGGTGCAGAGTCTTTACGAACATAAAGATCAGCATCGCCAGAACCACCAGATGTATTCACTGAAAGCGTAACACCTGCTGGCACATCAATGGTGTAAATAACTTCAGAGTTGCGAGAGCCTGATAGGTTCGTTTCAGGTACACCGTTCTCTAAACAGTTTGAGCCGCAGCCACTTCCGGAAGAAGTCTGTGCTTTAAGTGAAACACCTGAGTAAGCACTATAGCCACGCACCATTACGTGCCATGTACCAGTCATTGGGTTATTAAAAGTACAAGTCTCTTCATTGCCATTTTTGTATGGACGACAGGTATATGAAGATTGAGTAGGCTTTGTACCTTGTTGGACATAGATATCTGCATCGCCTGAACCACCTGTCATACTAAACACGACACCTTCAGTACCAGATGGAACTTCGAATGTATAGAAGCTTTCAGAACCTGCACCTCCAGAAATACTTACAGCAACACCATCTTCAAGTGCTGGGTCTGGGTCAACAGGGTCAACTGGACCACCATCACCTGCTAGGCTATAAAGTAGTTCATTTGGTGAACCTGATTTGGCATCACTTACTTTATTCTTGGAGCTACGACTACTTAAAAGAGAATCAATTTGGGCTGGCGTACGACTACTATCTTCATCAAGATAAAGCGCAGCAACACCTGCAACATGAGGTGCAGCCATTGATGTACCACTAATAGTATTCGTTGAAGTATTAGAGTTGTACCAAGCTGACTTAATGCTTGATCCTGGTGCGTAAATATCTAAACAACTACCGTAGTTAGAGAAGCTCGAACGGCTGTCACTGCTCGTTGTTGAACCCACAGTAATCGCATCAGCAGCACGTGCAGGCGAGTAGTTACAAGCATTAGAGTTATCGTTACCAGCTGCTACAACGAAAGTCACGCCAGCGGCTACCGCTGAGTTAACAGCATCATCAAGTGCTTGTGAAACACCACCACCTAAACTCATGTTCGCAACAGATGGGCCAGATGCATTGTTTTTTACCCAATCAACACCAGCAATAACGCCTGAGTTAGTACCTGAACCAGAACAACCTAATACTTTGATACCAACAATATTAACGTTTTTAGCCACACCATACTGACTACCACCAATTGTGCCCGCAACGTGTGTGCCATGACCATTACAGTCTGTTGCATCTGCATCGTTATCTACGAAGTCATAACCATGCGAAGCTCGGCCACCAAACTCATTGTGAGAAATTAGAACACCTGTATCGATAACATAAGCCGTTACACCTGCACCATCAAAGTCATAATGATAGTTTGAGTTAAGCGGTAATGAACGTTGATCGACACGATCTAAGCCCCAAATCGCATTTCCTTGATCAACATTGGTTGCAGCTAGAGGAGACACGCTAACAATCTGATCTTGCTCAATATAGTCAACATCAGGGTTGTTGAGCAGATCTTGAACTTGATTGGCAGATGCACTCACAACTACACCGTTTAAAGAACCAGCAAACTTGCGTGATACATCTACGTTATAGCTATTTACGAGTTTTTGGCTGGCTTGCTCAGCATAACTTGCTACAGCATCAGCGCTTTGAATATTTAAAACGGAAGGCGTTTTAAATACTACAATGTATTGATTTGGAATAGCTTTGCTCGCAGAAACTTGTTTTAGTTCTGCTTGAGCTAAAGCTTGACCAGATACAATTGCACCGATAGCAAATGCTAGAGTCGATAATTTACGCATAATGATTCCTTTTACTTAGTTGTTTGATTAAAAATCAATCAAACCATAGCGCAAGGAATCTCAAAGATCACATTTTATTTACATAAATTTAAACTTTCTCAACTTAAAATCTGTACCCATAGCTTTACATTAGGCTATTTAGTTTATTTAATTCAATTAGTTAATTTAATAAAATTGAAACAAACCACTTTGTTAAATTTTGGTTACAGACTTGGCATAAGTGATTTCCACCAAAAGACTTGTGCAAAATGTTTATCTGAATTGAAAATTTCTCCAGTTATGGGTGTTCTTATCACAGCATTATGCTCATCCGCCGCTTTTGAGACACGCTCCAATGGTTCAAACCATGCGTGAAATGCTAGGTCAAACGTGCCATTGTGCACCGGCACCATCACTTTGCCTTGTAAATCAAGATGTGCCTGTAAGCTTTGCTCTGGTGTCATATGAATATCGGCCCAATCTTTATCATAAGCGCCAGTTTCAATGAAAGTTAAATCGAATGGACCATACTTCTCACCGATTTTCTTAAAGCCATCAAAGTAGCCTGAATCACCACTGAAATAGATACTTTCTTTAGCGCCTTTGATCACCCAAGACCCCCACAGGCTTTTATTGCCATCCGATAAAGCACGGCCAGAAAAGTGCTTAGTTGGGGTAAAAGCAACCAGTGCATTATCTGTTTGTAGCTCTTGCCACCAATCAAATGACAAAACTTTTGACGGCTCTACGCCCCAGCGCGATAAATCAGCCTCAACCCCTAATGGCACTAAAAACTGCTTGGTTTTATTGGCCAGTTTCTTAACACTGGTTTTATCTAAATGGTCGTAATGGTTATGAGAGATAAGCACTTTATCTATCTGTGGTAAATCATCAATACTGATAGGTGCTTGCTGAAAACGTTTAGGACCCAAGAAACTAAATGGTGACGCACGCTCTGAAAATACCGGATCAAGCAGCCAAAATTCACCATAAACTTTGAGTAATATTGACGAGTGACCTAGCTTAACCATATGAATTTGATCATTTGAAAGTGCCTGTAACTGTTCAGTACTTAAGGCTTTCATAGGCAGTGGTTGGTCTGGCACTGCATGTTTTTTCTCTTCAGTAATATAACGGCCGATTAACCCTAGCACTTTGCCAAAGCCATTCGCTTCCATAATGTCGTCGTTATGAAACTTGCCATTATGATAATAGCTCGACCCTTGCGACAAAGTTGAATCCTGCGTTGCTAATTGATTATTCACTGAACATGCTCCCACTGTTAAAGCAATAAAACCTACACCTAACCATTTACTGATTTTCATAATGCACCAAACAAAAGTAAACTACACGGTGTAGTTTTTCATTATAAACATAAAAAGTAAACTACTGAGTGCAACTTTTTTAATTCGGATTTAGAATATGGCGGTTATCGAGAGGAAAATTATGAAGTTATCTGATCAAAAGAAATTGCACATTTTAGCTGCTGCAGAGCAATTGTTTTACGAGCAAGGCGTCGATGCCACCAGCATGGACGACATAGCAAAACTTGCCAAAGTATCAAAACGCACAGTTTATAACCATTTCGATACTAAAGAGCAGCTGTTTCATGCGATTTTATTCAAAATGAAAGATGAATTAATGTCGACCGAAGCTGTGGTATTTGACCTGAGCAAACCCTTACATGCGCAATTACAAGCAATTGCAGAGCAAGAAGTGCAACTACTAACTTCAGAAAATTTTTTGCGCATAGCAAAAATCGCCTTTATGCAGATGCTAAAAGACCCAGAATTAGCCTCACAACTTGGTAGCAACAAAGTCGGCTGCATGATTTTTATTGAGACCTTCTTGAAAGATGCCGTCGATGCCAACGCATTAGCCATAGATGACATCGAATTTGCAGCAAAACAGTTTCTTTTTCAGCTAAAGTCGTTTATTTTTTACCCTCACTTATATGGGTTCGAAAAGCCAACGCCTGAACAGCAAAAGCATATTATTGAGCAAACAATTACTATGTTTTTAGCACGATATGAAAATAAATAAGAGCTAGAGGCTAATATGATAAGAGCAATGACACACGCAGATTTTTCCGCATTTTGGCCAACTTTTCAGCGTATCATCCAAGCCCAAGAAACCTATGCCTTTGACCCAGACATGGACGAGTCGAGCGCATATTCACTATGGTGTGAAGCGCCGCTAAAGTCTTTCGTTTACGAAGAGCAAGGGCAAGTACTAGCGAGTTATTATTTAAAAGCCAATGCCATGGGCCCAAGCTCACACATTTGTAACTGCGGCTATATGGTCTCGCCTTTGGCTGCAGGTAAAGGCATTGCCAGACAACTTTGTGAGCACTCTCAAGACATCGCCCGAGCGCTTGGTTTTAAAGCCATGCAGTTTAATTCAGTGGTCTCAACTAATACCGTTGCAGTGTCGCTTTGGCAAAAGCTCGGCTATGAGGTTATTGGTACAATACCAAAAGCCTATAATCATCCAAAGTTAGGTTATGTTGATAGTCTCATTATGTATAAATGGCTCAATGATGAATAATCTGTAAAGCACCTTTAAACAATAAATTTATTCAACAAGCTTTGCTGCGACTTCACATCACCGAGTAGCTGTTCATTTGCGGTGATCTGTTCGTGCGCAAAGCTATCTACTTGCTGGCTGATATCGCGAATACTAATGGTGTTTTTATTTATATCTTCAATCACCACACTTTGCTCTTCAATGGCCGCTGCAATTTGAATATTGCGATCCATAATTTCTTTCACTTCGTTCGAAATGCTTTCTAAAGAATCACTGGCAATTTGTGTATGTTCAACACAACGGTTTGCCTTATCTTTACTCTCATCCATCGAAGTTTGCACTTGCGAAGAATAATGCTGAATTTTCTCAATCATGGATTTAATTTCGGTGGTCGACTCTTGCGTTCTTGATGCCAGTGTTCGTACTTCATCGGCTACGACTGCAAAACCGCGACCTTGCTCACCTGCTCGTGCGGCTTCAATTGCCGCATTAAGCGCTAATAGATTGGTTTGCTCTGCAATACCGTTGATCACAGATAGAATTTGTTCAATATTATTGCTGTAAGAGGCCAGTTCACTACTGAGCTGCTGAGCCGAACTAATAGACGCCGACAACTCCACAATATCTTGGGTGGTTTTCGCAAATACTTGTTTGTTCTCATCTGCAGTCTTGTTAACTGCAGTCACTGAAGCCGCCGCATCTTGAGCGCTTGCAGCTATATCAGAAGAGGTGGTACTCATTTCATGCATTGCTGTCGCTAAATTATCTATCGACAAGTATTGCTGATTGAGAGACTCAGATGATTGCATAGACAACTGCGAAGCATGATTACTTTCGGAAGTGATATTCTCAGCTTTGTGCTTAATGTCTGACACCAACTGTTGCAAGTAAGATAAAAACTGATTGAAGTTATTAGCCACAACCCCGCATTCATCTTCACTTTGCACATTTAAACGACGAGTCAAATCACCGCCGCCACTAGCAATTTGGCCAATCGCACTTTCTAACGTATCAAGCGGACTCAATAAATGTTTAGCAAGCTTTCTTAATAAAAATACACACAGCGCAATGCTAAATACCGCAAAAATAAATGTGCGACTGGTAAAAGTAGACAAAGACTCATAAACCAGAGACTTATCAAGCAACACTGCCAAATACCAATCAACCCCTGCACTGTCATCAAGCGGTAAAAAGTAGGCCAGCTTATCTTCATTTTGATGGCTCAACTCAAGAATTTCGCTTTGTCTATTTGGACTAAGTTCGTATACAGCTTGGCTAGATTTGCCATTTAAGCTGGCATTTGGGTGAGTAATAATCGTGCCTTGTCCATCTACAATAAACGCAAACCCCGTATTGTTGAAGTTAATGGTATTCACGCTATCAGCGATCGTTTGTAAAGATAAATCTCCCCCAATAGCGCCTTTAAAGCCAGCGCTATTTACTGACGTAACAATAGAAACCAAAAGCTCTTTTGTAGCCGCATCAACGTAAGGCGGTGTAAACACTATGCCTTGACTGTTCTTAGCTTGTTGATACCAAGCCCGCTCACGAAAGTCGATCTCTGGTGGGTTAACACGGTTTTTATTGTTAGAACGAAGCCCTCTTTCATCAGCCAAGGTACCAAAAACCAGCAAAAATTCATTTCTGAGGGCATTATTTTCGAGAGATTTTTGAAAATTACTTTTTGAGAAATCAGCTTCAAGCTGATGTTTTAGAATACGAATTTGCGCGGCTTTTCCAGCCATCCAATTACTGATGCTGCTGCTGAGTAAGGCGGTATTATCAACCACGTAGGCATGTGTTTTTTGCTTTAAACTATTCTCAACCAAAATATATGTTGAAAGCGCCAGAAGCGAAATCACCATAAATACAACAACCCCTGATACCACCGAAAACTTAGATCTAATCTTCATTTCTCAGCCTTATTCGAATTCAGCAAGAAAGCCGTTAGCATTGTGTAAATATAAACTATACTCAAAAAAACACGCACTTTTGCAGAGAATTCTTATGAGAAGCATCGCTTTTGTCGCCGCCTTGCTAAGTCTTATCTATGCAGTTAACGTATCAGCAGCTTCAAATACACAAGACGAAATAGCCTTGTTAAAAGCGCAATTAAAACTATTGCAGCAAAAAATAGAAGCGCTAGAAAAAGCCCAAAAAAACCAACCCGTAGCCGAAAAGTCAGCGGCAAAACCGAGTTTGGATCAAACTAGTAAAGCTAAGTCTGACAAAGACCTTAAATTTTACGCCACCATAAGGCCAACTTATGGCTACATTGATAATGCAGGAGAAAGCACCACTGACGTCAGAGATGCGTTATCGCACATGGGCGTTAAATCAACCCACCAATTCTCGAATGAATTTAAAGCAACACTACATGGCGAATGGGGTATAGATTTATCTAACAACGGCAATTTTGGTAAAGCAAGGCAAGTATATGTCGCGCTAGACACACCACTTGGTGAAGTAGGCATAGGTAAACAACGCCCCGCACAATACTTATATATCGCTGAGTATGTTGATATTTTTAACCATGCAAGTAGCCCGTTTGCCTACGACCCAGAAAGCATTTTCTTCGTGAACAACTTCCTCACCTACTCGAAACAACTCGGTGATTTTACCTTTAGAGCAGGCGCACAATACGACGGCGAAAATGGTGCTAACTACTCAGACTTATTCAACGCAGGCCTAAGCTATGATGTCGATAACCTTCATCTCGCGATGACATATCAAAACAACCAAGTATATGATGCTGAAACGCACTTAGGAGAGAACCGCATTTTAGCTTTCTCTGGTGCATACACTTTTCCATCAAACCTCTATCTTGCTGTGGGTTTTCAAGATAAAAGTTACGATCGCATCACAAGTAATGACCGAAATGGCTCAACATTCGATATTTCTATGGGCTATCCAATTACCAAGCACTATAAACTCAAGCTAGGATACTTTGATTTCGACGACGGCCTAGATAGCAGTGGCAATGGCTTTGACGGCTATAACGTGACGCTAGAGTGGCTACCGGCCGACAAACTACGCTTTCACTTGGAGTATTTAACAAAAGACTATACCAACAACTCTGGGTTTGATTCTGTTTCAGTAGGCTTTAGATATGACTATGTGAAGTTTTTAGATGAATAAGAGCATGCAATTATTACTGTTGCTCTTTTGTTCATTGCTTTTATCAAATATCAGTGAGGCAAAAGCTGTCAAAGTAAAAGTAATTGTTGACGAGGATTACCCCCCTTATAGCTATGCAGTAAACGGTAATCCGCAAGGGATTTACATTAATCTGATTAGAAAAGCGGCTAATTTATTGAAAAATGAGTACGATTTTCAGTTTGAAGCGATGCCATGGAAGCGAGCTTTAAAGGAAATAGAATTAGGCCATGCTTTTGCAATTTTGCCCCCGTACATACACAGACAAGCTCGCCCATATATTGGCCCCTACTCAGTCACATTATTAACTGAAAGAGTTGTCACAGTCTGTCACCCAAATACATATTTGCCAGCACTTTTAGCTCCAAGCAATCTTGATTTAAAAGACTTCTCTAACAAAAAACCGCTAAACGTGGGTATCAATGCAGGTTATCTGATGTTTGATGACAGATATAAAGCTTTAATAAAAAGCGGGGCTATTAAAATATGGGAAAACAAAAGCACCCAGTCGAATTTGCAAAAATTACTTGAGAAGAAGCTCGACTGCTATGTAAATGATAGCCGTGCAATACAATTTAACTTAGCTCAAATGCCCAGTGCACTTGATATAAAGTTTGTTGAAGTTGATGAGATAAGTCGTCAAACCGCGCATATTGGCTTTAGTAACAGTGAACATATTAAGTTTGCTTATAAAGAAGATTTAATACATAAACTCAACCAAGCAATCTTAACCATCAAAGAGCAACACCCTGAATTCAAAGATTAAAAAGGGGCTACTCGCCCCTTATAAGAATAATGACTTTTAGTCTCTAAAGTTACTCGGCGCAGGTGGCACGACAAGCGGCTTTTTAGGGTTAGCTTCTAATTCTTTAAGAAGCTCTTTAACTGCGCGCTCGACCGATGGGTCTTTTCCTGCATGAATAAGCTCTGGACGATCGACCACTTCGATATCTGGTGTTACACCTTCATTCTCTATGATCCAGTTGCCGTCATTATCAAGAATACGGAAAGTCGCAGCAATCACTTGCCCGCCATCTACAAGGTATGGGTTGCCAGAAATACCAATCAAGCCACCCCAAGTTCGCGTACCAATTAACTTACCAAGACCTGCTTGACGGAAATAGTAAGGTAATGCATCACCACCTGAACTCGAATAACCGTTAATTAGCATGGCTTTAGGACCATCGTGTGCAAATGCTGGCGTTTTAGTTGGCTCAACACCACGACGTTTCCAGTAATTTAATGGCTTGCGAGATAACCAAGTAATTAAATGTTCAGGAATAAAGCCACCACCGTTGTAACGATCATCAATGATCATCGCCTCTTTTGTCGTTTGTGGCATAAAGTTCTTGAATAAAGAGCGGTTACCTTCATAGTGTGTATTTGGTAAATGTACATAACCAATCTTGCCATTTGATAACTTACTGACGTATTCAGCTCGGCTGTTCACCCACTCCAAATATCGTAGACCTTGCTCACTGGCTACAGGTTTAACTGTCACCTTCCAAGCAGTATCAAAACTCGGTGAATCAGACAGCATTAGCTCAACTGGCTCACCCTGAGTATTTTCTAGCAATTCAAAGAAGTTACTCACTTGATCTACGGCTTGGCCATTCACCGATAAAATGAAGTTTCCTACAGAGGCATTAATGCCTGTTTGACCCAGAGGCGAGCGGAAGTCTTCATGCCAGTCTTCGCCTTGATAAATCTTGTTTATCTTTACAAAACCAGACGGGTGACTTTCTACTTCAGCACCTAATAAACCATGCTTTTTACGTTCAGCGGTTGGCGCATCGCCCGATTGAACATAAATATGACCCGCATTAATTTCACCTGCGATTTCACTGAGCACATAATCTAAATCAGTTCTGTGTGCTACCGCATCCGCCATTGGTTGATAACGTTTTAAAATTGCATCCCAATCTTGGCCATGGTGATTTTCATCATAGAACCAATCGCGCAATGTACGCCACCCCTCAACATACATTTGCTGCCACTCAACCTTAGGATCAATTTTTAAATTCATCTTAGAGAGATCCAGCTGATTCGCTTTAAGGTCTTGTTTTGCTTTAGGCTTGATCACACTGATGTTTTTACCTGAGCGAGCAATGATGTGTTTACCATTCGTCGACACTTTATACTGACTCACGCCAGAAGCGACTGTCGCCACTTTGCCATCAGGCTTATTCGAAATTAGCTTAAGTGCACCGCCAGATAGCGTTAATACCCCACCTTCTACACCCGTTAAGCCGCGATAATTTCCTGCTGGTGCATTTGTAGCAACGACACGCTTCATAAAGCCTTGAGGCTCAAGCGCATTCGTGTTTTCTTGTTGAGATTTATCTTCAGTCTCTTCAGTGACAATGCCCGCTTCATCAGAGCTTAAAGCGTTAATGGGGGTGATTTGATTATTCACAGCAACCACATAAACTCGCGTGGCTCGACTAAACATGTAATCAAACTCATATGAGCTGAATGTTAAGTTGTAATCACGTTCAGAGCTGAAATATAGATACTCACCGTCAGGAGAAAAAGTCGGGTTACTTTCAGATGTCATCTCATCTGTTAAGCGTGTTACCTTCTTTGACTCAGTATTGAAGTGAAATAGCGATGAGTAGCGGTTTTCGTTATTTTTTACATACACAATATCGTTTGAATTTGGCGACCAAACATATTGAGTAAGACCATTTTCATCAAACTTTGCTACATCTATTTTTGTTTGTTTGCCAGATGCGATATCAAGTAACCAAAGTGTATGGTTTTTATCTGCAAAAAGTAGTTTGCTGTTATCAGGTGACCACTTAGGTGTAAAACGCCAAATTGTGCCATTACTTGTTAACTGCTTAACTTCATTATTGTTAGCGCGATCTTTAATATAAATCTCGTACTCGCCTGTCACATCGCTCATATAAGCGATATATCGACCATTTGGCGACCAACTGGCTTCTATCTCACGGCCTTCAGGCGTGTAGCTTAAGTTACGAGTCGGACCTTGTTTTACAGGTACGGTGAAAATTTCACCACGGGCTGTAAACACCGCGCGATTACCATCATGAGAGATGTCCATCGAGTCAATAAAGTCACTTACATTTTTACTGTAAGGCAAAGTGTGCTCTCTGATCCCCTCCACATTTATCGTTAGTTTCTCAGAGGACTTTGTCGCTTCATCGAAACGGTATAGATACCCCCCATTTTCATAAACAATCGCATCAGGACCCGCAGAAGGCCACAATACATCGAAGTCATCATGCGTTGTCATTCGAACCGGTGACTTACCTTCACGGTATTTATATAAATTAAGTGTGTAGTCTCTATCTGAAACGAAATAAATACTGTCATTTACCCAGGTAGGCTGTTGATCTGTAGCACGATGAGACGTAAGTTGTTTTGAGGTGTTATTTTCTAAATCATACACCCACACATCTTGAGCACGACCACCGCGTGAACGCTTCCACGTTCTAAACTCCCTGTCAATTGGGGTATAAACGTACTTGCTACCATCTGGAGAAAGCATACCGCCGCCCGTTTCAGGTATTGCCATCGGTTGCTCTAAACCCCCTTCTGCTGGCACCATGTATGGGCGGCCCATTCGCTTACCCCAAGGGGTTCTATTTGCTCTAAATACGATATTTTTTCCGTCTGGCGTCCAGTCCATAACACGGTAATCATAGCCACCTCGTGGTGGCATAGGACCAACATCATTGTAGTAAGTTAATTGTTTCAAACCTGAGCCATCGCGGTTTATAACATAAACTTGGCGACTTCCGTTGTACTGTGCTGAGAATGCAATTTTACTTCCATCTGGAGAAAACTTAGGAAAAGTTTCGAACCCCTCATGATAAGTTAACCGCTGACTCTGTCCCGTTTGGGTATTCGCAACGTAAATATCACCTGCATATACAAATGTCACATGCTCTTTGTGAATATCAGGGAATCGTAAGATACGGGTATCTTGCGTTTGGAACGCAGAAGCCAAAGGCGCAACGACGGCAGCCATGGCCAAAACAAGATTTTTAATTTTCATTCTTCGCTCGTTTTTACAATGAGTAATGTTACATAATAACATTTAAGTCTGCTGTGAAAGCTTTTTGAGATAAGTTGGTTGTGACAAAATGTAACTATTAAGCCTCATTGGTTCTCTTTTTTGCGTTCATGCAAAAATCTCAACAGTAAAATTTGCTTAACTGACTATGATTAGTAATATGGCACTAAAGTTTTATCTTATTGAGAAATCATGATTAGGGTTTTAGTTATTTTTACGTTGTTTTGTTTTTTTCCCTTTACGAGCGTAAAGGCAAATGAGCCGAATGTGATGTTTCTAAACCCTGGACACCCCGCAGATAATCCGACTGGGCACTTTTGGCCAAATGTAAATTACTTTATGCAAGAAGCTGCTCGCGATTTAAATATTAACTTGAGAACTATTTACGCAAATCGCAATCATATACTTATGAAGTCTTTTGCCGATGAAGTTATCAAAGCAAAGCCCGATTTTGCTGTTATCGTAAACGAAAAGGGAGTTGCGATTCAGCTTGTTAAGAAAATCACTGCGAAAAAAATTAATGTTTTCATGTTACTTAACGACCTCTCTGACGAAGAGCTTGATTCATTGACAGCCGAGCAACGAGTCTATTACTCCGGCAGCCTTATTCCAAATAATTATGATGCTGGTTTTAAACTCGCAGAGCAGTTATACAAGAGTTACCAATTAATCTCCCCTAGAGAACAATCTAAAGTCACTGTATTGGCTTTACATGGCGACGCAACTTCTCCAGCGTCTATTGAACGAAAGCAGGGACTGGATGATTTCCTCGCATTGCATCCCAATATCCAACTGGTCGATAGTACGGTTGCAAACTGGTCAAAACAACATGCATTCGAGAAAGTAAAAGGGGTGATCAAACGTAAAAATATAGACATTATTTGGGCTGCTAACGATGCGATGGCGTGTGGCGCCACAGCTGCAGTACGCAATTATCTTCGCCCACCTATCACAAGGATTGGTGGCATAAATTGGGACAATGACATACCAGAAGATCGACTAACCGTATCCGTGGGAGGACACGTAACGCTCGGCGCCTATGCCATGGTCATGATTAAAGAAATAAGTGAAGGGAAAAGACAGCCAGAAAGAATAAAACATTCTATTTTTCAACACAGCAACATTAAAGCCTATAAAGCCTTCATGTCAGCATTGCAGCAAAAACGTTTTAACCAGTGTAATTTTGCCGACTTCTTGAGCGATTCAGACACCAAGCGTACGTTTTCTATCGACAATTTGATTTGTGAGTAGTGGACATAAAAAGCATGAATACTATAAGTCTTCTTTTAATTCTCTTATTAGATTTGCTGGATGAAGATAGAGACTAAAAATTAGGTGTGTGCCATTGGCGGACGCTGTTATACAGGTATGATTGCCTTCTCGGAGTAATCATTTATCCAAACATACTTGTGTGAATAATGCTTCTTATTATCAAAGAAAATATTGCAATTTTTAAGGCTTAATATTTCAGATAGGTTTCCATCCACAATGACTGTATCACTTATCCTAACTTTCCTTAGAGGCAAGTTGGATATGCCTTTGATGCTGTTTAAAGAATTGCACTTTTCTAAAATAAGAGATTCAATACTTTTGATACAAAATACGGCTTCTAGATTTTCAACTTTCTTACACGTTTCTAGTCTTAATTCAGACAGAGCCGTAAGCGCTAATTCCGAGATGTCCTTTAACTTACTGCATCTATAAAGCATTAAATTTTTGAGCCTTACAAACTGTTTAATACCGTTAGTAGACTCTATTGTAGCTTGTACTAACTCAAACCTATTCAGATTAGGCGAAGTTTTGAACTTGGATAAATCTTTATTTTTGTATTTGTCTATTCTCAATTGCAATAACCAACCTACTTGATGCAAGCTTTCAAAACAAGGACGCCAATCAATTTTTACAACTTTCAAGTTAGTAAGCTTCTCGAAATTAAATCCTTGTTTCACACCTAAGCATTCTAAGTGCAAATACTCCAAATCTTGTAAATCTTCAATCATAGCCAAGTCTTTTATCTCATCGTCCATGAGGTATAGACATTTTAAGTTTTTAACTTTCGTTAAAAGACCTAATTCCTGGCTCTTCCATCCCAACCTTTGATTTAGCAAAATAGATTTGTAATTCTTTGCGTTGATAAAGTCGATAACATCCATTGTCAGAGGCGAAATTAAATTCAGCCTTGGCTCAGAAAGGTAGTCATCTTCGACAATTATATATTCCATTATTTCTTCAATCTCAAAAATATAGTCACGGAAAAATATTAACTAACTACGATTTCAAAATGAATAGATTAAATGAGCATTTTTGCTAACAGCACTCCTCAGTTTTACTGATCATCTGCATACACCCAATCATCTTCTGACACGTCTGCGGCAAGTAAAGTATGCGAGCTTAGTACACTACCTAAACCTTGCTTTTTGGTTTTACGCGGAACGTGCCCTAATGCCATAACAAAGAAGGGAAATATTTTCACAATGATGGGAGTCGCATCTTGCAATTTGTATCTTTGAAAACAGGAGCTGCAGACAACGCCCTTTCCCCTTGTATCACGCCTGAAAATAAGTAATTGATGAGTAATGCGATCGCATGGATGCGAGCCAAGCGATGATTTCGCCAAGGATGGCGAATACATCGCGGTTACGTTCACATCAATTAGTTATTTGAAGATTTAGCGAGATATAGGGGCGCCGTGGGAGTCCAGAGGGTGGTAGGCGGCAGCCGCCCTTTGGTTGCCGTCGCCAATGCGACAACAATCCCTCTCTCTAAATCTCAGTTTTACTGATCACCACCCCATTCTCATCTGCATACACCCAGTCACTTTCTGACACCTCTGCACCGAGTAAAGAAATTGAGCTCAGAACACAGCCTAAACCCTGCTTTTTGGTTTTACGCGGCACATGTCCTAGCGCCATGACACAAAAGGGTAACGTTTTTAATATTTCTACATCGCGAACACAACCATTAATGATAATGCCAGACCATCGATTTTTAATGGCTGATATAGTCAGGTTATCCCCCAGAAAAGCGAATGATTTAGAGCCTTTAGCATCAACAATTAAAACTTTATTGTCACCCGGTTGCCTTAAAAACTCGCCAACTAGGCTGTTATCTTCTGGGCAGCGGATAATAACGGCTTGGCCTTTCATATAGCGTGATTTACCAAAATGTGCCAAGCCATGCTCCATAACTTGTAAAGTGTCGCCGTATTCGTCGTACAGTTCTGGGGTCGTAAAAACAGGCATTTATGATTCCAATTTAAGCCAAGGTAATACTTACTTAAGCAGTTAAACTTAAAAATTTACAATCTCTTAGGTAAATAACGGCTATTCATAGAATGCATATTATTGGTGCGTGCAACGGGCTTCTAGCGAGAGTTCTTGCTCTGAAATTTGTGTGATGGTTTCGAGGTAGCGAGCTTTAATGGGTAAGTCTAACTCTTTAGCATAAATTTCATCGACGGCTTTTTGCAAAAGTAAAACCATATCTTCTGACACGGTTTTATTTAAGGCTAAATAATTGCCACCTAGACGGGGATCGCTAATCACAAACGCGGGGGTCACTTGATCTTCTCTCAGGCGATAGTTTTGAATATGAAATCGCAAACTATTTGCAGAGGCAATAAATAAATCAAGCTTGCCTTCAGTGAAGGCTTTTATTTCGTCAAACTTTTCAGAAAACGGAATATAGTTGATATGTTCTTTATACCCCCATTGTTTCAGAATCTCTTCATATGCGTCGCCTTTGTGTAAAGCAACCGTATAATTAGCCAGCTCTTCTATATTGTTTATTCGAATATCATCTCGTTCAGCAAGCTTATAAAAACAGGCTGGACTAGAAATAAGTGGACCAACCCATTGAAATTGCTTTTCTCTGCTCGGCAGCCTGGAAGTAGACATTAGGCCACTGCGGCCGTCTTTTAAACTCAATGTCATCGCGCGTTTCCAAGGGTATAGTGCAAACTTGCATGTTATATTCGCCATTTTACAAGCCATAGCCACAATATCTGCATTCACGCCCACAACAGTACTTTTTTCTAGAAAGTTATAAGGTGGAAACTCTTCTGTATAAATGGTGAGCGATTGCTCTGAAGAAATAGCATAGGCCGAAGCGAATAGCAGAGCAACACAGCACCTTTTTAACTCCATCAAACAATACCTTAGATAAAAGTAAGAGTATGAAAAACTAATGTTTCAAGTTTATGTCTAAATTTAAGCATAGGAAGAAAATCAAGAATTGCCATTCCCTGAATGAATTATGGAAATGGCCGTTCAGTGTAATATAGAGGTGAAGTAGCTGAGGTTATTTATAAACTAAAGGTTTTGCCTACTGTAAACAAAATGGTCGAGTCACCATAGGTGTCGAGATCGGTGTCTTCGTAACCCAAAGATAAGTCCCAACCACTGACAGAGTAATTACCCGTCACTCGCCAGTGAATGTAGTCATCGTCTTTACCCTCCCAAGTCCATTTATCATCATCCATACTCATAGAGTAATCGATGCCTACATCAACCGAGAATGACTCGTTAACAGGGAAGTTATGAGTGAGCATAACAATGCTATGGCCTGCACCCGTACCAAAATAATCCCATGCATACCAAAAGTTTAAATTAGTGTTGCCATAATTGAACTTTGCATAAGCTTCAGCGTAATTGTAACTAGAACTCACATCAGCGCCGTGATACGTGTATTGGGCAATACCAACATCTAAATTCAGCACATCATTCAATGCAGTGTAATAGCCAACATAACCGTCAAACTCAATATTTGTATCTTCACCAAAGTCAACATTAGAGCCCCAAACACCTGCATACCAGCCTGTGTCTCCTGCCCAATCAAAACTAGCTTGAATGGCTGGATCTTCTTGTGTTTGGCTCACCCCATTAAACAGATAATCTGACACTCCAGTAATCGTAACTGAAGTGTCTGCAAGAGTGGGAAAAGAACAAAAACAAAGCGTGTATAAAATCGATTTTCTCATAACTTAACTCTGCAAAAAGTTTTCTTTCTTAAGATGAGGTTAGTACAAAAATAACCGCTGTAAACAAATGATTCGACTATTTATGGAACATCAAATTTACTTTTAAGCGGCATCAATCAAGATCTTATTGCGAATAAAGCATGTTATTAGAATGATCATTTATCATACGCATCGCCGCTTTAATACGAGGACTGCTTTACCCACACACTTCACCAAGTTAAATAATCTCGGTGTAAACTATTATTGAGTTATAGCTCCCTCATTCGTCTCACCTAGTAGGCTTTTTTCTTTTTACTACATTTCATTTATATATTTTTACAGCCAGGCTTAAAATGTCTTTTTTTGTCGTTTATAAGTATAAAATGACACATTTGCTTATCCTATTATAGGATTAATCTATAAACAGAAACTTAAAAGAACAACTTAAATGACTGTAAAACAAGTCTATTTTATTGCTGATGGCTTTCAGGCACTTGACCTCTTTGGTCCACTAGAAGCTTTTATGGAAACCAATAACTTTCAAGCAAATGCTTATCAATGTAAGTTATTAGGCATTTCAAAAGGTGCCGTGCACACGGCATATGGGCAAAGTGTGAGCGTTGATTATTGCCTTCAAGGAGAGTTTGAGTTTGATGATTTAATCATTTGTGGAGGTACAGGCATGCGTACTCTGCAATTGAGCATAAAAGAACTCAATGCATTGTCAAACATAGCTAAAAAAGCAAAACGCGTCTTCAGCATCTGCACAGGGGCGTTTATTCTCGCCAAACTCTTTGATGATAAAGCCTTTACGATTACAACACATTGGCGACATTGCGATAGCTTAGCCATGCAAAATCCAAATAAAACTGTCACACCTGAACCACTTTTTATTCGAGATGAAAATATCTGGTCATCCGCAGGTGTACTTTCTGGTGTTGACTTAGCTTTGGCAATTATTCGCGAAGACTATGGCAATAGCATGGCTGCCAAAGTCGCTAAAGATTTGGTGGTGTACTTACAACGTGCAGGCTCACAGCAACAATACTCTGATATCTTAGAACTTCAGTCTGGTGAAAGTTTAAAGCTCTCACCATTAATAGATTGGTTAAGCACACAATTAGACAAATCTGTCACCGTCACTCGTATGGCAGAGTTTTGTAACTTGAGCGAGCGTCAACTCACACGACTTTTTAAACAGCATCTTAATTGCACACCTAGCCATTATTTTCGGGTACTCAAACTTAATCATGCTAGAGATTTATTGTGTGAAGAAAACATCAGCCTGCAACTTATCTCGCAAAAATTAGGCTTTAACAATTACGATAGTTTTCGACGTGCTTTCATAAAGCAATTTGGCCTTTCACCTTCGCAGTATGCTAAGGGCACTCACGCATGAAATTAGTTTTTAAATTACTCGTTATCGCATTTTGTAGCTTTGACATATATGCAGACACACTCTCAATTAAACAGCAGCAAGCTTGGCTAGAAGACATTAACTTCTATGAAAGCCAAGTCAGAACCAAGCATATTGAACCGTTTCATACGCTTGCTGAGAGTGACTTTGCGAAACTATTGAAAGAGCTTAAACAAGATTTACCACTACTCAGTGAGCCTCAAGTAGAAGCACGATTAATGGTGATAACAGGTGCCATTAGCGACGGACACACCAACTACTTCATGATGTCTGGGCCTCACCAACATTTTCCGCTCAGATACAAATTCTTTGAAAATAAATTACGAGTAGTAGATGCTACCCAACAATATCAGCATCTGATTGGGGCAGAACTCAAAGCAATCAATGGATTACCCGTCAATACGTTATTTGACATACTCAGTCCGATGTTACCCGGCGTCGACAATCAATTTAGTGCAAAAACCCGCTTTGAATACTACTTAACGTTACATAAGCTGTTACTTGGCCTTGGCTTTGTAAAAGAAAATGCCGCGACAAAGTTTGAGTTTAACCTTGAGGGAAATACACTCTTCGAACAAATAACCCCTGTTGAGATGAGCGAATTTGCCAAACTCAGTTCGGCTTTTAAAAGTCACTCAGATAAATTAAACAAGCTAGATATCGGTATGCCGGGTATAAGCTTAAGCTTGTTAAAAGAAAATAAAATCGCTTACTTTGATTTTGATGCCTACCCTAGCTTTGAGCAGGTAATTGCAGAGTGCAAAGCACTGCAAAAACAATTAGTGACTGCTAAATCTCAGTATTTAATTATCGACTTTAGAGGTAATGGCGGTGGTAGTTTTTACACCGGTTTAGCTTTTTCATCTTGCTTGTTACCTTTGGACCAATTTAATTGGAAAACAGGTGTCTTTGTTTTCACAGATGAACACACCTTTTCAGCGGCAATGAGTAACACCATACAGTTTAAACAAATTCTCAATGCGCGTATTTTCGGCACGCCAACCGGTGGTGATCCCAACCAGTTCTCCGAAAGCTATCGCTTCGTTTTGCCTAACTCAAAAAGAAAGCTGAGTGTATCAAAACGCTATTACCCGTTTCTTTTTAAAGATACAGATGCTGTCCACCCTGATGAGTTGATTGAAACTTCATGGATAGATTATCAGCAAGGCAAAGACCCTGTGCTATCAGCGGTACTGGCTGAAATCGAAAAATAGAGAACAACACATGCTCCAATTAAAACCCAATTGCGAATACTGCGATAAAGCTTTGCCTTCAGATTCAACTGAGGCAATGATCTGTAGTTATGAATGCACTTTTTGTAGACACTGTGTAGAAAAAGAGTTTGATAATGTGTGTCCCAACTGCGGTGGTAATTTTGAAGCAAGGCCTAAACGTCCTGTAGAAATAAGCTAAGTGCTCACTTTTTTCTTCTAGCATCAGTTTCATTAAACTGCTAGAACGCCTTGCAAGCTGGCTGAAAAAACAGAGTTAGCGCAAGCACAATATTAAATTTTCGCGATAAACGTTGAACTGATTTCTAATATTGCGGGCAATGTATTTATAGTTACAATGATATTAATTTCATTGCTCGCAATATCTCTACCTGTGAGTAAACGTTCATCAAAGGAATACTCGTGGAAAGACAACAAACGCTGGTTCAATATTTCAAAGAACATGATGGGTGCGCCCCCTCTTCTGAACTCTCAAAACACAAAAAAATGGTCAATAGCCCATTTCAATTTTTACGTGGTTCTGCCCCACTCATGTATCGCGACTTGGCAAGCCACTTAATCACTTTACCTGAGTCTTTACTGAATATTCCTCTTACTACAATTATGGGTGACTGCCATACGAGTAACTTTGGTTTTTTAAGTGAAGAAGGGTCTCATGGTGAAACAGTTGTGTTCTCTCCCAATGATTTTGATGACGCTTGTTTTGGCCACGCCAGTTGGGACTTAATAAGGTTTTTGGTGAGCCTACCTTTAGCACGAGCAGAAGCTGAGCAAATTCAGGCGGCGTCTGAGTGTGACAAGCTCAAATCTAAACCGCTTGCTGATGAGCAACAAGTTCATTCTGCTCAGCATGCTTTCTTAACTTCATATATCGAAACATGCGAGCGCTCTTTACAGAAGAAAAACGACAACCAAACTGCACTCACCGTATTCTCCAAAGGTCACATTTTGTATAAGCGCTGGCAAAAGGCTTTGACTAGAGTAGTCGGTGGTGAAGCTTTCATGACTAAAAGTACCTTAGCTAAAGAGGTCGATTTAGTGCAATGGCGGTTCAAGCAGAATCCAGACAAGTTTATTCCTTTACCAGATGATATTTATGAAAATCTGTATATGCAGTTCAGGCCTTTTATGGACGATGAAATTCTCGATATCGTCATGCGCCATAACGCAGGCACAGGTTCAAATAATTTAGGTCGCTACTATGTCTTAGTGGGCCCGAGCCAGCCCCATGATGCAGCTAAAACACATATTGTTGAAATTAAACAGCAAAGAGAAGCTGCGCCCATTAAGTACTTTCCAAAGATATCAGTAAACAATCGACTCTCTGCGGCGCATTTGACAGTCAACTGCCAAAGGAAAATGCAGCGTAGACCTGATTTAATCCTTGATGACACTATTTGGCAAGACAAACATTGGTTACTACGCTCACGACACCACGCCCGAGTAGGCATTGATTCTGAACACTTTTTGTTAGGTAAGAGAGCAGCCGATAAAGGCGGCGTTATTCAGTATGCGCTGAGCTGTGGTGAAGCGCTTGCACTCGCCCATATGCGAGGAGATCGCCGCTCACTCGATTTTCAAAAGGCTGTCGTAGCAAATTTGCCTAGCCACTTAAAAAACATGGTTCAAATTGCGAACGATTACGTTACACAAGTGATTGATGACTGTTCTATCACTCGCAGCCTACTCCAAGAATCTCTTTAAGCTCGTTCAAAGCAGATATCCAGCAACTAGGTATCTGCTCATTCACAATCCATAACCGATTCAATAAGCCCCAAAAAGAAAATTTATATGCCAACTTAAACTTTTTATACTACTTTATTTAGAGCTATTACTTCAGTTAATAACCTAACATGTTGATTGAGTTTATTTTTACTAGTGCTACACCCGCCCCCCTCGCTTGGACTGAGCTTGAAGTGTTGAGGCATGAATGTGAACGTCGAAATAAAATTGAAGGCATAACTGGTATGTTACTTTACGATGGTAAAAACTTCATGCAAGTCATAGAAGGGCAAGAACAAAAAGTATTAGCCTTATTTAGATTGATTGCTTCTGATTCTCGACACTGTAATGTCGAGGCTATTATCAGTAACCCGATTGAAAATCGGAACTTTAAAAGTTGGAGTATGGGCGTAATAACTCTTGATGAAAATAATCAAACACAACAAGTCACAGAGCTAACCGGAAAGAGTAAAAAACCACTTAGCTTTAAACTTTTATATGCGTTTGCGCATCAAGAAATACGTATAGATGCACTCAGTCACACGTAAACTAATATCTATACATAACTTACTGTAAAGGGCCTTTACAGTGCAAAACCTCACTATGTCTTAAATCGACCAACTAATGCATTTAACCTTGTTGCCAGCTCTGATAAGTTTTGCGCATTACTTTCAGCAACGACAGACACTTCAGCAACCTCATCAGCAACCGTTTTAATATCAACAACATTACGATTGATATCTTCAGCAACATGCTGTTGCTCTTCTGCCGCAGTAGCAATTTGTGAATTCATATCACTAATTAAGTCAACGGAATCAGTAATCGAATTAAAAGATTGTTGTGCTTCTTGGGTGTAATCAACAGTCAAACTAGACGTTTGCAAACTTGACTTCATTTCTTGAGAAATACTTTGTGTCATCTGACGAAGTTTAGAAAGCTGAGTCGAAATTTCTTCTGTTGATTCAGATGTTCTAACAGATAAGGCTCTTACCTCATCAGCAACAACAGCAAAACCTCGCCCTTGTTCACCTGCCCTAGCAGCTTCAATGGCTGCATTCAGGGCCAGTAAATTAGTTTGCTCAGCAATGCCACGGATCACATCTAAGATAGACGTAATACTTTCACTTTCATTATCTAATTGCTCAATATTTGTCGCTGAATCACTCAATGTTCGGCTTAAGCTCTGCACACTCTCTACGGTTTTCTCAATCACTATTTTGCCGTCGATAGCCGCATCTTTAGTTTGATTAGCAGAATCAGCAGCACTGGCACAACTGGCGGCGACCTCATTGGCTGTTGCCGCCATTTCATTAATTGCAGTAGCAGCTTGCTCCAACGCCATTTGTTGCATCTGAATTGAGTTACTTAAATTTTGAGAAAGCGCCTTGGTTTTATCTGAAGACTGATTAATACTCCCAGAACTATCATTTATCTCATTCACTAAAGCCGCAATTGAGCCTAAAAACTGGTTAAAGCTACTCGCCAGTTTACCTGTTTCATCATTACTTCTGACTTGAAGTCTCTGACTTAAATCACCTTCACCCTGTGATATTTGCTCAAGGCCATCTGTGACTTCAATAATTGGATTTGAAATTAACCTCGCCAAATACACACTTAATGGTGACAGCAGCAATAATAGTACAACGCTAACAACCACAATAATCCAAGTCATCGTATTCGCTGATGCCATCACCTCACTTTTCTTAAGTAACCCAACAAACTTCCATTTAAAGTTAGGTGAGGTATAAATATTGGCTATATAAGTATCACCACCAATATCTATTTCAGCTTGACCAGAGGACTTGCTCGATAACGATGTATACAACCCGTTTGAAGCTTGAGAAAACGACTTAAAATTATTACTTGGATGCTTTGCATCCACCAAGATTGTGCCCGTATCTTCAACCAACACCAAGTAACCGGATTCACCTAACTTTATATTTTGTATCAGCTCTGTCAGACCTTTTAACGACACATCCATGCCTGTTACACCAAATACATTGCCACTGTTATCTTTGAGTGATTTGACGGTTGAAACTATCACTGCATCGTCTGGCTCCCAATAATAGGCACTGGTTCTAATTGGCTGTGAACTTGCTTCAAGACCGGTTTTAAACCAAGGTCGAGGACGGGGATCATAATTAGCGCTGACACTCCCTTTCGGCCACTGTGTATAACCACCTTGCTGATTTCCCATATAGATGTAAGCGATTCCTGGGTGGGATGAGCCAAATTGATTAAATAAATCAAATATATTGGCTTCGATGGTGCCATTTTTCTCAGGTGTCATAGCTGTAGAAACATTGCTAGACATGTAAGTTGCAACTCCTGAGTGTCCTTTGATTACATCAGGGTGCTGTGCGATATACATCACATCTTTGCTTATCTCAGCAAAAAACATTGAAATAGCATTATCAACCTGCTCAACTTCACGCGTATTCGCTGTTGAAAAATTATCAAACGCTTGCTGCCTCGCTTGAGTCACCATGATGATGGCAATAATCAATATTGGGGCTGACAGTGTTGCTAGCAACGCCCAAATAAGCTTTTTAGATATCGACATAACATATTCATGTAAAGAGTGTTCTTATAAATATGGTAAGTGCATTTGGTTACGTCAAGTTGCTAAATTACGCTATCATTATTGCAGTGTAGTTGTATATTTAGGACATATTATGCGTCAACTCTCATATTTACTATTTGCACCGTGTATTACCATATCAGCTAATGCCATTGCCGAAGTAGGGTATGCTGGCGGCTTTTGGATTAACTACAGCTATAATGAAAACAGCTATGACACCAATCTAGGTGATCAAGCGCTTATTTTTTATCTAGACAAGAAAAATGATAAACACAGCCCTTGGCACTATTCTGCTGAATTCAGGCTAGGACCAGGAGGATTCTCTGATCCAGATAACAACACCTCTGGCTCCGATTATGTTCTACACAAGGCATGGGTGAGCTATGATTTTAGTGAAGCTCACAAATTGGTTATGGGTAAGAGCCAACTGCCATTTGCGTGGAAAACTGCCAACTTTTGGCCTGGAGATATGTTTCTTGCAGCATATGGTGATCAAATGGATGTCGGTTTAAAGTATCAAGGCAGTTTTAGTAATGCGACTGTTCAGATAGCTTACTATCCAAGAGATGACTGGCGAAGTACATCTACAGACAGCACTGACGACAATAGACATTGGGGAAGCCGACATACCTATCGGAAATTAAACACCTTAGTTGGTGATTTTCAGTGGCATATTTCAAGCTCTCATACCCTAGGGTTTTCAGCACAAAATGCGGAGCTCGAAGAGTTTGTGACGGGTAAAAAACAGACGGATGGTGAGCATCAAGCAATGGCAGCTTACTACCAAGGTCAGTTTGAAAGCTTGAGCGTAAAGCTGAGTTACATAGACGGTGAACGTCAACTACCGCAAGCCTACTACATCGCTAATAACCTTCCTAATGAAATTAAGAACACCCGATATAATACAGAAGTAAGTTATCAAGTCGGTGATTGGACATTTTTAGTTGATGTAACATTAGCAAAATCAAATACCCAAGGTGGGGTAAACTCTACTGTTAGCGCTTGGGCACCAGGTGTTAGGTACAATTATGGCCCTGGCTGGGTTTACTTAGAATACCTAAATCAGGATGCATGGTTTGACCGTGATATGCGTATTAATAAAGGTGACTTTGCTGCTTGGTACTTAACGCTAGACTATTACTGGTAACTACTTCACAAATATATATTTTGCGGAAGAAGTTTTAAATGTGCCTAAAGAGTTTAGGATAGTTTGGTACTCCCCAGACTCTTTAATGGCACTTAACCCTCTATTAAATGCTTTTAGCAGCACCTCTGATTTCTTAGACTGCTTTAAAAACAGTAAGTGACTACTTTCTACCATAAGAGGCTTTGCGTGAAATGCTACTTGTTCAACTTCTTCGGCTGCAAAATGCTCTTTAAGAATATGCTTGGCGGGAATGGTTGCGATTGGAAAAAGATCTATTCTTCCTTTGAGGAGCTTTTTAAAATTTTGCACATCGGATGTGACTGTATTTACATTTAACACACCTCGCTTTGCGAATTCCCAAAATTCTTCCGTGTAGCTATACCCTTTTGTGGCTCCAATATTGAACTCACTTAACTCTGATAAATTACCCCAGTCTGTGAGCGGTTTACTTTTACGAAAATAAAAATAAGTGGCTTCGTAATAGAGGGGTTCAGAACAATGAAAATTCTTTTTCCGTTCTGGCACACAAAACCAAAATGCAGCTGCATCGTATTTCCCTTTTAATGCCGAAGCAAAGCTTCTTCCCCACGGCATAAATTCAAACTTAACAGTATACCCTTCAGAGGCAAAAGCAGCTCTGATAACTCTTGGCACAATCCCCTGCTTTGGTAACGCCTTGCTTGCAAACGGAGGGTAGTCGCCAATAGCTATAGTAAGCTGCTTTGTATGGCCACTGCCACATAACATCAGTAGTAATAAAAGAAATAATCGCACAAAGCCCCTCAATGGCTAGATAACTGGTAGCCTGAAATTTAAGAATTCACATTCAGAATAGCAAAAGAACCTCTCATTCGCCTTGTTGACTCTTGCAGATAAAGCATAGCTAAAAACCAACCCTTCATATTTTCTTTATTTCCCTTTTCAATCAACACAAAAAGCCTCTAATTTTCGCTACTGTGCTTTCTGTACATTTTGCTCAATACAGCATTTCTACCGCTATCTTTTGCCTCATATAATGCAGAATCCGCAATTCGAAACATCTGCTCAATTTCAAAGTCATCAGCTTGCAAGCAAGATGTCAGGCCTACAGAAGCGGTAATATATTTCTCTGTCGGGGATTTTTCATGCGGTATTTTCAAATCCCAAATGGCTTGTTTTAATTTATTTGCTACCAATAAGGCTTCTTCTTCGCTCACTTGAGTAAGCAAAATAGTAAATTCTTCACCACCATACCTTGCTACTAAATCCATATTAGAGCGCGTTTTACCGTTTAGCGCTTCAGCAACCTTACTAATGACATTGTCACCAGCTTGGTGTCCATAGTGATCATTAAAACCTTTAAAGTGGTCAATATCTAACATCATTAAACTGACCGGAAACAATGCGCTCTCTCTTTCTCGCTCAATAAGTTTTAGAAACTGCATCAGAGCTCGGCGATTTGCGATATTGGTAAGCTCATCAGTATCGCTGAGCTTTTGTAGCTTTTGGTTCGCTTCAACTAAAATCGTTTTTTGAGTATCAACTGTTGAGAACAACCCATCAATTAGATGTGCAAGGTGACCAATCTCATCCTGCCTTTTTATATTGGTCTCCTGAGAAAAATCTCCCTCTTTAATGACCCGATACACAGTTCGTCTCAACGAAGTGAGCGGATTTATCACTACTTTATCGATGAGGTAATAAATAAACGCGAGAATAAACACTGAACTAATTAAAGCGATCCCCATGGAATATTCTATAAGTTGATTTGTGAACATTCGTTTTGGCTTCTTATAGGCCATCACAAGTTGCGCTTGTCCGAATACATCATTAAAAGACACATATATCAACTCATCCTGAGTCCTAATTTCTGGATAGCTTTTGTATTTTTCGAAAGGAATAATCAATTTTTCTTTTGATAGATTTGAATAGGTATGTAATTGAATGTGCCGCTGCATCATCTCAGTAAGTTGCCGGCTGATTTTATCATCTAAATAAGTCCAAACCAGCATGCTGCCGTAAACTTTTCCAGTTCCCACTGAGGGCACTATTGTACTGCTTACAAACAGAATTAATTCTTCGTTGAAACTGATAACCCCAGATTTAAATTGTAGCTGCTGTTGTTGAACTGGTTCATCACTTTGGACAATTAAAAATTGCGCTTTTTGTTGTTCAGAGGCAATCTGAAAAAGCGAGTCTGAGATAACTTCTCCATTATTTTCTAACGCGAAGTGGCTGATGGCTTTTCCCGTGTAGTCGTAAAAATGCATTCCATTTAAATCTAGCGACTGAAGAGATTCTTTGATGTGATAATTTTTTGATAAAAACGTTGTATCTTCGCGCTCCATAGCTCGAGTCATTTCATCCCATACTGCATTATCGTAAGCTAGCCTTTGCATCTCGCTTTGAATTCTGGCAAATGCAGAACCCAACTTTTTGATATCTTTTTTATCATTCTCCACTTCGAGCGTCACAAGTTGAGGTAGCGTCCAATAATAGCGGATCAATAAATGTACTGACGAAAAACCTGCCAGCAAAAGCGCAAACAATAAAAATAGTTTCAAATGTAGACTTTTTGCTATCAAATTTCTCATAGGATGAATTAGGATTCCGATCTGATGAGTCTCAAGCTTAAGTATAGGTTTAATCTATTATTTTGCAGGTCATGTTTATAAAACAAACAGGGGCTGTTTTTTGAGCACCCTATTTGTTTTATTGAGCCTTTTTAATCTACAGTGCGTTACCTTGACCATCAATGGCATCAAACTGATGACCATCTGGCCCGCCATCTTGGGGTGGAATAAGCGCTTTTACTTCGTTACTACCCGCTTTAGCTTCAGGATCGGTTAAAGTGCGCAAAAATGCAGCTAACAGCTTTACTTGCTCTTCACTAAACCCTCTAATAATCGCTTCATCACTTCTATCTGAGGCCGCTCGATTTTGTTCATTTAATGTAAGTACAAAACTGTCAGCTTCACCTACAACTTCATCGCATTGCGATTCACTCAAATGCTGAAATTGCGGTAACTGACATGTTTCTTTTTCGCCATAAAACCTTTCTAGAGAGCCAGTCACATCTGAGTAATGCTCAATCACTCGTTCTAATGTAGCAAATACGCCTTTATCACCATATGGCGCTGTTATGCCAACATTAAGTAGACTTGGCATTCTGAATTGGTTCTTCGCATTACCGTCAGCAACACCATGTGAACCAATTTGCGGGTATAGAGGTCCGCGAGTTCGCTCAGGGGTGAACATCGCGCCATCATGGCAATTAGCGCACCCAGCGCTAGTATAGAAAAATAGCGCGCCACGCTTTTCGTCAGCCGTTAATTTTTCATGCTCCCCCTGCACATAATCAAAGAAAGGATTGTCTATAAACATAAATGACGCCTGATATGCAGACATTGCGCGGGCAATTCTCATAAAGTTGACTGAATCATCACCAAATGCCTTTGCAAATAGTGGCTTCCACTGAGTCGATAATCTAGCTGCGATAAATTCGCGGTAAGCTTGCGGTGATTCAAACCCACTTGGGTCGCCCATTTCTGCAGGTGCAGTAATTGGGAAGTGTGCTTGTGCCATCAATAAACGTAGCGGATCGTTAGCATCCACTTGTTCGTTCATAGCACGAGTTACATCAATTTCTGGGGTTTGAATAGGCGCGGTTGAAACAAGCCCTACTTCGCTATCACGATTGGCTTGTCTGAGTTTTACACGCTGATCCCAAAACATACTGCCAACCCACAGGGCTGAGTTACACACTGCAGGTGAGGTTCTGCCCACCGCAGGCACTGTAATACCATCTGTTCGACCCAATCCCATTACATCTGGGTTTTCGGCATCCACACCAATTGACAGAGAAAGCCCATCACTACCACAACTCTCAGCTGGGTGATGGCATGATGCACATGATGTATCGTGATTCTGGCTTAAGGCTTTACTAAAGAATAAGCGTTTGCCTAATTCAATAAGCTCTCTATCTTCTTGTCGGCGATAACGGGCAACATATGCCTGCAAGTTTTCTAATTGTGGGGCAATACCTGCACTATCAAGGACTTTGTCTAAACAGTCATTTAAAGCATCATCAGCAATCGCTGTCACATCGTTGCTGCCGCAATGGTCACTTAACCTTTCAATACCAATGCGGATCACCGAGCCATTTCTCAGACCATCATTATTATCATGCGCTAAAGTTTTTACAGTATCGCTATTTGAAGCTAGGCTTGTGATCTTGCCGCGTGCTACCCCTTGAACATGATAAGTATGCGCTACTCCGGGTGATGCATTTGAGTCGACGAAAAAAGTCATTGTAGTGCGGCCGATACGCTGACCATCACGAAATATTCTATAGGCGCGTATTCCCGATACACCTTCTGGTGCTTGCCAGCTCAAACCCACTTCAGTACTGGTACGTACTTTGGCGACAAGTTCAGTCGGTGCGCTCGTTTCAATTGATGTGCTTGCATTGGCGAAAAGTGCGGCGCTAAACAAAGATGCGTAGCAAAGTTTAACTAAACCGCTGTGGTGACGTTGTCCAAACATGTGTTTTCTCCTCAGGTGTTTACTCCTGTAAACAGCTTTCGAGTGCTTGATTACACGTTTCCTTGATTGTGTAAATTCGATATTTATTATTATTCAGTTTAAGTTCATAGGGTTATGAAATATTAAGCCACTTATAAGTGCCCCAATTCTGAGACTAAAACCAAAATAAGGAAAAAATATGAATTAGAAAAAGAGCGGTAATTCAAAAGGATTAAATTAAGGGCTTGAGATACACATACCGTGACAATTTTCTCCATTTTAAAATCTAGTGAGACACTATATTTATGCTTAACTTCAGCTCAGAAAAGAAGTTGCATTATACGAGTTATAAAGTCACTACCACTGTTTTAGGGATTGGTATCGTGACAGAAGGGCTTGAGCTTGTTTTGAGCAAGCGATGATAGGTATACAATGTTGAAATCAAAATACTACTTAGAGCTCCCTCCCCCATCTTGGTTATCTCATTCAATCGAAGTATTCTGGTGCCAAAAGCTTTCAGAGCAGGCATTATTTATACCACAAGGCGTCTTTGATTTACTTTTTCACTGTCAGCCAATTTGTTTTTCCAGAATAGGGGTTAGTCAATCTATCGAGCATATCCCCGCAGGAGCATCAATTGTTGGTCAACAGATCAGTGCGTACACTCTCAGTAGCATGCATCCGCAGTGGATTTTTGGCGTTAGGCTAAAGCCATTTTCATTTCTCAAACAGGCGTTTATGTCATCACTTGAAGTGAAAAACGCCATAGAATCGATCACGCAATTACTTAGTCATTCAGGCTACCTGCTTGATGTTTTGCCGAAACTAACTCATTTTGATCAAGACAACATCGACATATCAATGCAAGTAATTATAGAGAAAATAACGCCTTGGCTACACACGCAATTTATTGCTAATGACTTTGTTATCTCTCCCCGCTTAAGAGCCGAAACCAACGCAATATTAAATGCCCGAGGTGATATAAAAATTTCAGACATGTGTGAGAGGTTTTCGATAAGTAAAGTCACTCTCAGGCAGCACTTTCTCGATAACATCGGCCTATTGCCTAAAGAGCTATGCAAAATTTGGCGCTTAAACAACTTTTTACTGTACAGCCAATCTTCTACTCAAACACTGACAGAATCTGCTATTAATGCCGGCTACTTTGACCAAGCCCATTTAAATCGAGAGTTTAAAAGCCTACTCGGGCAAACACCCAAACGCTATTTAAGCTCTGCCGAGTCACAATTAAATCAAGGCTTTCAGGCGACTATCAACAATCGATTTATAGGGAAATACGACCCTTTTTAAGTTTACTTAACTTTTTTACAATTTTTTCGTGTGCGAACTTGGTAAGTTTTTCTTAACAAGGACACTTTGTGAAAAAATGCTATGACATCATTTAAGAAAACCGCACTTTCTATTGCACTCTTCATTGGCCTAAATAGCCAAACAGCGCTTGCCCAAGCCATTTCAAAAACCGAAAAACAACAAGTAATCGACAAAGTAAGCGAACTAATGTCTGAATATTATGTTTACCCTGAAGTGGCAACAAAAACCAATGAAAAATTAAAGCTGGCCTTCAAACAAGGCGAGTTTATGGCTCACACTGACAGCGAAGAATTTGCCAAAGCTCTATCTATTTGGTTAAAAGAAACAGCCGAAGATCGTCATCTAAGAGTGAGAGCAAACCCAGTTAACCAAGAAGTTAAAGGCGCTGAATCTCGCTTACGCGATAGTTTACTGAACCCTCCCCGCTTTGGCTCACAAAACAAAGGTGTAGTTGCCGCAAAAGTACTTGAAAATAACATAGGCTACATGGACTTACGTGGCTTTTACCGCTTAATAGAGAGCCAGCCATATATCGACTCAGCAATGAAGCTACTGGCAAATACTGACGCCATCATTATCGATTTGCGCAAAAATGGTGGAGGCTCACCAAGAACAGTTCAGTATTTATGTAGTTACTTCTTCGATAAAAAGCTGTTATTAAACAGCTTATATTACAGAGAAGACAACGAAACCATCGACTACTACGTTTTAGATGAGGTCGCTGGTGAGAAGTTGCCTGATGTACCTCTATATGTATTAACCAGTAATCGCACCGCGTCTGCAGCAGAAGAATTTAGCTACAATATGCAAACCAGAAAACGCGCTACTTTGGTGGGCGAAACCACGCGAGGTGCAGCGAACCCAGGTGGCATGTTTACCATCAACGATAACTTCAGAATGTTTGTTGCAACGGGTGCTGCCATAAACCCTATCACCAAAACTAATTGGGAAACGGTCGGTGTGGTGCCACATGTTGCAACAAAAAAAGATCAAGCGCTAGACAAAGCCATTGAACTGGCAAGCATTGAAGTCGAGAAAAATTGGCAAACACTCAAAGCTGAACGCGAACAACCACTCGATAAACTGCTCTCGATATTAAATGATGCAAAACAGTCAAAGAAGTCATTGACTGATATAAGGCAGAGCTATCAACAACAAACGAAAGCCCTGATAAATGCACTCAACCTTTCAGACGAAGAGCTTGCAGAATTAGCCTATGAGAGTTGGGAAACCTCACCTAAATACGCCGTTTTCCTTTTTGAAATTGCAGTCACTTTTAACGAGCAAGAACTCTACTTATACGAGTATTGGGCACGCGCTTTGGCAAGACTGGACCAACTTAATGAAGCGAAAACCGTCATTAATATCGGACTATCAAAAGTCAAAAGCGAAGAGCATAAAACGATGCTAAAAGACGCGCTTACCGAAATCACGGTTTCAAAAAATATGCTGTAGTTAATGGCTAAATTACTAACTGCATACCAAAGCCAGCTATATGCTGGCTTTTTTCATCGACTTTATCTGACATTTCACTTTGCACAAGGTGCTAGACAATTTATAGATAACAGCTAAAAATATCACGCATCACTTTATGAGGTATGCCACTATGCATCTTTTCAAAAAAATCGCTGTTCTTTCTACTCTATTACTGACATTTGCTGTAAACGCAAAAGTCTTGTCGATTGGCGATAACATCAAGCTCCCAACACTTAACGACCAGTTTGATAAACCGCATTCATTTAAGTCAAGTACCCAGTGGCTAGTGCTCGCCCATGACATGGATAGCAGCCGTGTAACGCGCGATGCGTTTGCAGGTCAAACTAACGAAACGCTACAACAAGCCAATGTTCAATACTACGCTGACATCAGTGGAATGCCGGGGCTTATTAGCAGCTATATTGCAATTCCAAAAATGCAAAAACAAAAGTACAACATCGTACTGGCCAAAGAAGATGATGAACTGGCATTTTTACCAAGCGAAGACGACAAGGTGAGTATTTTCAAAATCGAAAATGGCAAAATCGTTGAATTTATTACCACAGATAGTGCGGAAGTTTTAAAGAAAACCGTACTTAAATAATCGAATAAGAAAACTCTTTTCGTTCTTATTTAACTATCAAATGCAATAAGGCAGATCTGTTCAGCCTTATTGCATACCTTTCGTATAATACCTCTCTCGCATCCTTTAAACGCAAACCTTAGCCCTGCGTTGGCTTTGTTAAGCATCTAAATTAATTCAACATTTAAACCTTTTGCTCGTTCTTAACGTCTAATAAGTGATTTTGATAATTGTAAAAGGAAAACAATGAACCACTTACTAACCCGCACCATACCGTCTATATTGGTTGCTTCATTATTCTCAGTGTTGGCTGCGTGTAAAAGTCATGATGCAATAAATTTTGAAGCAAACACAAAAGAGGAGCTTAGTGAATTTATTGATGGAAACGCTGGGCAGGTCGTCTCCATTTCTGTGGTAGATGCAGACAAAACGTACCAATATCACTTAGGAACCTTAAGCAATGGTGATGCACCTAATAACCAAACACTTTACGAAATTGGCTCAATCACCAAAACGTATACAGGATTAGTTGTTGCAAAAGCCATTCAGGACGGCAAAGTTGAGCTTGATAAAGATATTCGCCAATACCTTAAAGATGACAAATACAAAAATTTAGAACTTTCCAACCAATATATAACTTTGCGACACCTTTTAACGCACACCAGTGGGCTACCATATAGTTTTGCTGTCAGTCGCGAAGATATAGAGCAAGGCAGATATTTTGAAAAAATATCAAAATACACCAGAGCCGATTACTTTAACGACCTTAAAGCAGTGACGCTTAGCTCTATACCTGGCGAGGACTATGTCTATTCTAGCGTGGGGACTAATTTAGCGGCTTATATTATTGAATCTGTGTATCAAAAACCCTTTGAATTGCTGGTTACTGACATGATCACCAGCAAATCTGGAGAGCTGAATACTAAATTCAGACGCGCACATTCGGAGGTGAGTAAGGTTACAATCGGTTCAGATGGAAACGGTAATCAGATGCCCTTGGCGAGTGCATATTGGTATGCAGGCGGCGGGTTAACTTCAGACCTTGAGTCCATGACACATTATATGCGCCATCAATTATCTTCAGAGCCTGAAGTAGCTATTTCTCATCAACTTTTAGAACAAAGTTGGATGGGTCATGGCACAGCGTTTTATTGGAACACAGCTCAAGACGATTCAAATGAAATCATGCTATATCAAAGTGGCGGCTCAATGGGCACGTCTAGTTGGCTAGCTATTTATCCGAAGCAAAATATTGGTATTTTCATCGTCACAAACTTAGCAAAAGGCGATACTCAAGAAGCGCTAGAAGCCATTTCAGAGCAGGTTTTTGACCATTTAATCGCGTACAAAGAAGCCATAGAGCCAAATTCGTAAATTTGGCTTTGTACTCTTATCTGCGAATATTAACAGGCAACTATGCTGCAATCTTCAATGATTGTAGGGGAGGAAAAGGTTCCTTTGAAATAAAGTTAAAACATTGATTATAAATAAAAATATAATGTTAAAGACTTATTAGGAGTAATGTCATTCAGTCTTGCGTAAAATGGAGTTCAAGTGGAAGATTTAAAATTAAAGTGTAATTGTGGGGGAGTAACAGGTGTCGTTAGTAATGTAAAACCAGGGTGCGGTAATCGATTGGTTTGCTACTGCGAAGATTGCCGAAACTTTGCCAAACAGTTCGATAAGGCTGACAATATTTTAAATGAATTTGGTGGTACAGAAATATTCCAAATCGACCCTTCACGTATGAAAATCAATCATGGTTTAGAGAATATTTCCTGCCTTAAGCTTAGTGACAAAGGTTTATATCGCTGGTATGCATCATGTTGTCAAACGCCAATAGGAAATACAGTTGGGTTAAATTTACCTTTTGTGGGGCTGGTACATTCTTTCATCGCGTCAGATCAAAATATCGACTTGAAAATAGGCCCTATCATTGGCTCTGTATATACAGAGCATGCCACAGGAAACCCGTCAGACGAACTTAAAGCTGGTAAATCAAAGGCTCGCCTTTTGCTTACTATCATGAGAAAGTTACTTATCTGGAAAATCTTTGGAAAAGGTAGCCCTAATCCATTTTTTCATGAAGACGGTAAACCAATTGTCGAACCTAGCTTAGTTAGTCGAAATGAAATCTAAAATACCGATGCATTCAAACGACAAGATGCCCTTCCCCATTTTAGTGGCAGCTTTATATTAAAAACCAACAGATGTAATTCTATGAAATATTTTAGAAAGCTGATTGAGCACTTTATTCCTATAAATGATGATGAGTGGGCTGATGCTTGCGAAATATTTGACATAAGATATGTAGAAAAAGGAACAATAGTACATCATGCAGGTGACGTATTTAGTGAAATATGGTTTATTAAAAGTGGCTTAGCTCGATCATATTTTATTGATATAAATGGCAAAGAGCATACTTGGCAGCTATATTTTCGCGGAAAAAGTAAGCATGGCTTAAATCACTTTATGGACGACAGTGTAAGCTTTTCTGAAAAAACTGGGTCAATGCTGAATTTTGAAATTATAGAAGACTCGGTTTTTTATGTTGCGTCCCTAGAAGCGATTAACAAGCTCATATCACAAGACAAAAAATGGGAGCGCTTAGCGAGAATATGGATACATGACACCTACTATTCTGCTACATACAAACGTGTTCTTTCTCTTATGTCAGAGACTGCTGCCCAGAGGTATGCCCGTTTACTTGACGAGTATCCTTTTATATTTAAACAAGTTAAGTCTTATCATATAGCCTCATATCTTGGTATTGCGCCACAGACACTAAGTAAATTAAAAAATGAATCTAGGTGAATGAATTTTAGTATTCCGTTTTTTACCATGTATTTTTTATGGAGATTAACAATGAATGCGTTTCAAAAATTTAAAAACCAATACCAGCAAAGTCCTCTGCTAAACACTGATAACGTCAGTAATGTAAATATTACTTCTTAACCCAGTTTTATGCATATATAAGGAACGTCATGATAGAACTTACACAAATAGGTGCACAACTAATCTTTATTGGAATTGTTTTTTTTCTTATCGGTTTAATACAAGGTGCCTTGATACCAGTGGTAAAAAACTCCCGTATGGCTCTTTCTGGTCACTTGACTGCGGTTCAGTGCGCAATGGCTTTAGCGATCTTTGGAGTTATCTGGTCTTTGGTTGAGCTGCCTTTGTTTTGGGAAACTGTAGCAGCTTATGGTTCTGTATTTGGATTCATACTTATTTGGTTAGGAATAACCATTGCATCTATAACTGGTGCAAGTAAAGCGCTCCCCATTGCTGGCGCGGGGTTTTCAGCAAACGTTAATGCCGAATTTACAGTTAAAGTGATGGTACGAACTGGGTCTCTATTGTCACTGCTCGCCTGTACTTTGTTGGCTTTTGGATTATTACCAATATTGGGGCAATCGTAAGCAATATACAACAAACACTTAAAAAGTGTCTTGGTTTAGGTCAAAAGCTTTAAAAAGCAGTAAGTAGTCAGCTTGCTTAAAGATACTGGCTTTTCATATGGGGTGAAATGAATCCAGCGGTTTCAATGAGCATCTCGGTTTCAAGAAGGTTGGGCTTTTTTATCGTCGAATTTGTAATTACAACGACAGATAATAATGTGTGCCAATCAGTGCACATATAAAACCTAAGCCTCACCTCACACTGAACCGGTATAAAAAGGTGAAAAAGGCAAGACCAGCTCTCGCTTACGCCTTTTTATACCTCCATTTATTACAAGAACCCATATAGCTATTCCTTAAAGCAGCACTTTTAAAGCATTCTTAAAAACTTTCAAATAAGTCCTTGACCTTAGCCTTACTCGAGGTTTTAAAGTGCGTCACTCAATCGCTTTAAGCTAACTCTCTGAGTTTATTTAATAAGCAATTTTTAAAATCAAATAAGTGGGTTTTCTAGCCAGCCATTGGTTGACAAAACCCCAAAGAAAACTAGAATAACCACATTCGAATACCATTCGAATGTGGTTATTCTAAAGATTTAAGAGATATAAAGTATGGCGCCAGCACCAAAATTTAGCCCTGAACAGCAACAAGAAATGATCCTTGATGCGGCTGTTCAGTGTATCCAAGAGTCCTCAATTACCGATTTCACCATGGCAAAAATTGCCCGCCTTGCAGGCTTGTCGATGGGATCTGTCTATAAATTTGTTCAAAGTAAAGAAGACATTGTGCTTGCGCTAGCATTTCAATCGTTTAAACATGCCTCAGCGGTATTTGAGCGTGTTTTAAAGCTTCCTCTGTCTACCCCAGAGAAAATGCTGGCAATCACCCTCATTGCCCCGAAGAAGCTGCAATGTTTTGAGTTTGATTACGAGCTGCAGTCTTACGCAACCAACGAAGCGGTGATCAAACGCGCCTCGTCATTATGGTCAGGCAAAATGATTGAAGCTTGTAATTTATGTGAGCAAGGTTTCAAGCTTGCCATCATGGATGGGATCAATGCGGGCGAGCTCAAAGAAGTGCCTAATTTAAGTGAAGTCATTGAAGAAATTATCGTTAGCGGCTGGGCACTAACCGTAGGTTACGAGCAAGTTTTACGCGTTAAGCAACAGCAACAGATTATCGAAGGTACAGCCTCACTACTAGAGCCTATTGCCTTCAACGCACCAATCATTCGTAGCACAATTCGCCTTCTCAACAGTTACCCTTGGCAGTCTCCAATCACGCCAGACTCTCTTGAGCGAATTGAGCAAGCACTTATTAATTTAGAATTACGTTAAGGGAGCAACACCATGAATATTAAACGCTGGATTGTCAGCATTCTCATTATCTTTACGGTTATAGGCGGATTAGGACTTACCAAGTTTAACCAAATTCAAGCCATGATCGCGTTTGGCGAATCTTTTCCTGAACCTTCGGCGTCAGTGGCTAGCGTTTACGCTGAAACAATTCAGTATACGCAAACTAGCAAGGTGATCGGCCAGTTAAAAGCACCGAGCATCATCGATATTAGCAATGAGTATCCGGGCCCTATCAATTACGTTGGCTTTAAACCCGGTGACATTGTTGAAAAAGGCCAAGTGTTGCTGCGCTTAGATACCAGTGTCGAAAAGGCACAGCTCGCCGCTGCAAAAGCACGTGTTACTTTAGCTGAATCAACCTATTCACGAGTAACAAAGCTGCTGCAACAAAAACGCATTAGCCCGGATGAAGTCGACAAAGCACGCGCTGATGTAGCCGTTGCTAAAGCCGAAGTACAAAACCTCAATGCCGTTATTAACAAAAAAACCGTTACCGCCCCTTTCAAAGGCCAAGTTGGGCTAAGCCAATATCAAGTGGGTCAGCTTATCGATGCAAATATTCAAATCACCACATTAGTGGGCCTGAACGACACTATTTGGGTCGACTTCTCAGTACCGCAAACACTTCGCCAGCCTAAAATCGGTGAAGAAATGAAAGTCGCACTGGTGAATCAAAACACATCAGAAGTTGTAGCAAAGGTCATCGCTAAAATGCCAATGCTAGATGCCAACTCTCGACAGCAAAGCTATAGAGCTGAAATCGCGAATCTAAATGGCGCGCTCAGTCATAACCAAATTGCCAGCGTGCGTGTACCGCTCTATACAACCAATGCGGTTGTCGTACCAACCGCAGCAATCACTCGTAGTCACTTTGGTGAGTTTGTCTATGCACTTGAAAAAGATGATCAACAAAACTGGCGCGCTAAACCGATCAAAGTCACATTAGGTGAAAAGTTAGGTGACCAACAAGTTGTGTTATCTGGCCTAAATGGCGGTGAGTTTATCGCTGGCGAAGGCGCATTTAAATTAAGGGAAGGTATTTTGGTTTATACCGCGCCATTAGATGAGCAATTAGCCACGACGGACGATAATACCGGAGGTCAGTAATGAGTGCATTACATGAGAACAAACCTTCTTTCATGGACATTTTTGTCAATCGCCCCGTACTTGCAATTGTACTGTCGGTATTGATCATCTTGGCAGGCCTAAACGCCGCGCAAAAGATTTCGGTACAGCAATATCCTAAGATTGAAAGTGCGTCACTGGTTATCAATACCGTGTATACAGGTGCGTCTGCTGATGTCGTTAAAGGCTATGTGACAGAGCCAATTGAACGTGTAACCTCAACCGTGCCCGGCGTTGATTATGTTGATTCAGTCACCACTGCGGGCTTTAGTAAAGTCACAGCTTGGCTTGAGCTAAACCATAGCACCACAGATGCGCTCGCTGAATTAACCACTAAGCTCAACCAAATTAAGTTTGAGTTACCAACGGGTGCTGAAGACCCCGCTATCCAAATTGTGCGTGCCGATAGCCCCTATGCCGTGTTCTATTTAGATGTGCAGTCGCAAGGCTTACCGCGCAGTGAAGTCAGTGATTATCTTATTCGTAATGTTGTGCCAAGCATGAGCGACATTGAGGGCGTGCAAAAAGTCACCCTTGAAGGTGGCCGCGACCCTGCAATGCGTATTTGGTTAAACGCAGATAAACTCGCTATTTATGATTTAAGTGCCAGTGATGTGTTTGCTGCACTGCAAGCAAATAACACCATTGCGACATTAGGTTACAGTGAAAACAACCGTCAACGCATCGATTTAATGGCCAATACCAGCCTGAAAAGCGTGGCCGATTTTGAAAACCTAATTATCAAAGAGCAAGACGGCTCGCAACTTCGTCTTGGTACAGTTGCCGACATCGAAATAGGCGAAGCCGAAGGCATGGTTACGGCACGTTTAGATTCTCATGACACCGTTTTCTTAGCGATTTGGGCGCTGCCTGGTGCGAATGAAATCGACATTGGTGACGCGCTTTATGCCAAGTTACCGCAGATCAACGATGGTCTACCAAATGGTATGAATATCGAAATTGGTTACGATGGTACGCTGTACATGCGTGACTCAATTAAAGAGATCTTCACGACACTTGCCGAAACAGTGCTACTTGTAGGTATTGTAATCGTTGCGATGATGGGCTCTTTCAGAACAGCACTTGTGCCATTGGTGACCATTCCGATTTCGATTTTAGGTGCCATCGCCGTTATTTCGATGATGGGCTTTTCATTAAACCTATTAACCATTCTAGCCATCGTATTATCGGTTGGTTTAGTGGTTGATGATGCCATCGTGGTGGTTGAAAACGTGGCGCGTCACATGCGAGAAGGCAAACCTCGATTGCAAGCTGCGCTTATCAGCTCGCGTCAGTTATTAGTGCCCGTGATTGCCATGACCTTAACCCTTGCTGCGGTATACGCCCCAATTGGCTTCTTAACAGGTTTAACTGGTTTCTTATTCCGTGAGTTTGCGTTTACTTTGGCCATTGCGGTATTAATTTCGGGCCTAGTGGCTATCACGCTGTCTCCGATCATGAGTGCTTATGTCAGCCCTGAGGGTGGTAAAGAAGGTAAGCTTACACGTAAAGTAAATAGCTATTTCGACAAGTTACAAAGTTTCTACTTCAAGTCTTTAGATAAGTTGTTTGCATGGCGTCCTCAAGTGTTTTTTATTGCCATTGTGTTCGCATTATTGTCTGCACCTTTTTATTTACTATCGCAAAAAGAGCTTGCGCCAGTTGAAGATCAAAGCAGCATTCAAGTCGTGGTTGAAGCGCCACCTGAGTCTTCTCAGGCCTATACCTCAAGTCGAATGAATGACACAGCAAAGGTCATGAATGAAACTGAAGGCGCAAAATTCACTTGGCAAATTATCACCGCAGCCGCTGGTTTCGGTGGGGTTGAGTTAGCACCTTATGAAGAGCGTGAAAATTCGGTTCATGACTTATACTTCGACCTATTTGCGCGCCTTGGAAGTGTAAATGGCTTGAGCTTGTTCCCTATTTTGCCAGCTTCTTTACCAACTGCGGGCCAGTTCGATATCGAAATGGTAGTCAGAGCCAATGACGACCCTGTGGCAATGAAGAAATATGCTGATGAGATCATCGCGAAAGCGAATGCCAGTGGCAACTTCTTGTTCGTTAATACCGATTTAAAAATCGATTTACCACAAGCAGAGCTGGAAATTGACCGCGAATTAATTGCAGATTTAGGCCTAAACCTGCAATCGGTAAACGAACAGCTGAGCATTTTAATGTCGAATAACTTTGTAAATTACTTCAACAAAGATGGTAAGGCGTATCGTGTTATTCCAGCAGTTGATAACGGTGACCGTTACAATCCTGAAAACATCTTAGACATGAAGATACGCACGGATTCTGGTGAGCTTATTCCTGTGTCATCATTTGCGAGCTTAAGAACCTTCACGAGCCCACGCGTATTAGGGTCTTTTAATCAACAAAGTTCATTTAGGATCTTAGCGGGTGTTTTACCACACGTAACCAAAGAGCAAGGTTTAACGGCTGTTGAAGAGATTGCAGCAGACATATTGCCTGCAAGCTACTCAATCGACCATGCCGGAGAATCGCGCCAGTTACGTAAAGAAGGCAATACCATGGTTGGCGTACTGTTAGTGTCGATGATTGTGGTGTATTTCTTACTGACGATTCAATTTAACAGCTTCCGCGACCCACTTGTGGTGTTACTGGGCTGTGCGCCATTAGCGCTTGCCGGTGCTCTGATGCTACCGTTTTTACAATTAACGACGATTAATATTTATAGCCAAATTGGCCTTATTACTTTAATTGGTCTGATTGCAAAAAATGGTATTTTAATCGTAGAGTTTGCCAATCATCTGCAACTTGAAGGTAAGTCGAAACTTGAAGCGGTTAAAGGCGCTGCAGCGACACGTTTACGCCCAATATTAATGACAACAGGTGCAACGGTACTTGGTCACTTCCCATTAGTATTGGTAACCGGCGCGGGCGCAGAAGCACGAAATAGTATTGGTATTATTTTAGTAGCAGGTATGTTGATTGGTACTTTCTTCACACTGATTGTATTACCACTGCTTTATCAAATGCTGGCAAAAGACCACCGTGGTGAAATGGAAACTGAAGCCTCGTTAACTGAGACTAAGTTTGCTAATTCATTGTGATCATATTGTTTGCGTGGGTTTACCCCATGCAAACCCATTCAAAAAGCGCGATGTAAAATCGCGCCTACAGAAACCACCAGTCTGTTTTTTTGAATGTAGGTCGTCGTTTACGGCGACAAAGTATTTACGCTCCGGTAGCACCGACTTTATGTCGGGTAATTTATTTCGCCATGGTTTGAATATTTTGTCGGGCTAAAGCCCGACCTACAACGTAAATTTAACCAACGTAAAAACATTCAAAAAGTGCGATGTAAAGTCGCGCCTACAGAAAAATCAATCTGACAAATAATACTCAACGGTTGATACAACCCGTATTTTCTTAATATGCGGGTTGTTTCTGTCTCGAGCCGAAATACTAAATTGACCTTGCGAGGCACGTTTAATCTTACCTAACTTGCTACCTGAATCTTCGGCAAACTTTGTTGCCACTTTCCGGGCATTTTTGGTTGCTTCTTCGATCATATCTGGCTTAAGTTCATTTAAACTGGAGTAAATATATTCGGTTTGAAACTGGTAGCTACCTGAGGTAAACACGATGCCTTGTTTACCCAGCTCAGACAGTTTACTCATGACGTTTCTCACTGCATCTAAGTCTTGCGAATAGACGGTTACATTTTGCTGCGCGGTATAACGAAACTCAGCGCGGGCATTATCACCCCATTGCTGCGCCGATTTGTCAGTCACAGACGGAGAAGTAAAGCTAATATCTTCAGACTTGATGCCGTTCTTTTCTAAAAAGTCTTTGATGTGAGCTGTTTTCTCATCAAGTGACTCATAAAGAGCTTTTAAGTCATTTTCAGCAGCACTGAATTGAATTGGCCATATCACTACATCAGAGAGCACTTCACGCTCTGACAAGCCTTTTACCGTAACGGTGCGCTCATATTCTTTAATTGAAATTGCCGCATTCGAGGCAATGACCGCAAATAATGTCAGGCCCAAAAAGATCCCCGCTGCCAATAGCAGATTATTGTTTGCTTTAGGTTGCATCACATGTCCTTAAATTTTTGTTATTTCTATTTCAACAGGCTAAATCATAGCTCACCTAACTTAACCAAATATGAGCATGAAGACTGAGTACTTAAAAAGAAATTAAATAGGCAAAACTTCAGCCAGCTCTACATCCAACATATCAATTACCGACTCGAAGCCATATTTTGGTTGCCACCCTAACTTTTGCTGCGCAGCAGAAGAATCATAAACTCGGTCTAGTTGATTGGGTAGTGTCCATCCTCGCTGTAAAAACGTCTCCGCCAGTTCTGGGGCTTGTTCCTTTATTAAACCTGCGGCGTCATTGAATAAACGCGGGCAATCTGATGCTTTAAACGGGGTTTTTCCTGACACAATAAAACGATTAAACCCAGTAAGGCGCGTGTCTAACGCGGCTAAATGCGCACTAGCCACATCACGCGCATCGATACCCCGAGTAAGTCTATATACCGCCATTAAGTCGGCCGGCTCAGGAAAACAGCGTGACATTTGCAGTACAGTCACAGGCAGTTTAAATACATCAGAAATCGATTTCAGCTTGTCTTCAGCAGCAATTTTACTGCGGTGATACACTGTTTTTGGCTGTGGAGTAATTTGCTCATTAACCCACCCAGTGGTGTGTTTAGGAGTCGATGCATGGCCATACAGTGCTGTTGTACTGGTAAAAATAAACTGCTTTACTCCTAGCTTGATACCCTCAAGGGCTAATTGCTCTGTGGCATCGACATTAATAGATTGAAACTCATCGTCAGATAATAATCCGACATGGGGCGCATGTAGGGCTGCGGTATGAATAATGACATCGACCCCTTCGAGGGCTTGCTGGATCAGCGTTTGATCGCGAATATCACCAATATAATCGGCGGTAGAGCAAGGTGTTTTATCTAGGCCTACAACTTGATGGGTACGCATTAATTTAATATAAATTGCACGCCCGACTCTGCCCGCAGAACCTGTTACTAACACTTTCATGGCTATCTCTTATTTAAAAATGACGATCACTTGCCGTTGTCATGCAACCAATCGCTTATTGCGCTTTGAATGGATGCAATTGTACCAACATTTGAGATAATAAGGTCGCTTGATTGACGAACTTGATTGGCTGCGGCTATATAAACCGCTCTTAAGTGATCGTCATATTTTCGCATATAGTTACTTAGGGTTGTAGACGGGTCATTGCTGTTTTTAAGATGGCGCTGGCTCACTCTTGATAAACACACTTCCAAAGGCATATCGAGCATGATCACATAATCAATTAAATAGGCTATTTCAACCCTCTCTCGCCCGAAAGGTTCTTCGATAAAAATCATCGGCGAACCACATTGTACTTTTAATTCACTGAGTGCTTTGGTGAGTCTGGGAGACTTTATTTGCGAAATATCTGCACCTTGATGCAGCCATGCCTTCATATCTAAAGGGTAAGTGTTCGGCTCTACAAAATCGTCGAACAACAATGTTGGGCTATTAAACTCTTCAGCAAGGCATTTAATAACAGAAGTTTTCCCTGCACCAGAAACACCACTTAAAGCGATAACTCGAGTTTGTTGCATTCCTTACACCATTTTTTGTGATAATGATTGTGATTTTGCTTTTTCATTTTACTAAACGAGCTTTTATAACGGCAGAACAACTACGGGCCTAAAGCACGGCTTCGACATTTTATTAAGGCCTAAGCTACCTTAAATCTCTTGCCAAAATATCAGATTCTTTGATTGAGTTAGCCCACTTAAAACACACTTCTTTCCTTTGCTTTTCAGTAATTCTTGCATCTTTATGCAATTTACGATTACCTGCCATAAGTTCATCATATTCAGTCGGGTAGTCACTCAACAATGAACGCCTCTTCACTTCAGTAACTTCCCACTGTTTATCCCTGAAAAACTGTCGAATTTCTTTATTTGCTTCTTCATACTTTGCACAGTAAGGCACCACAGACTCTAATAAGGCAATCGTAAATAGCGCCGCAGAGCCAATCTTTACTTCCTTACATTGAGCTTCCCCATCTGATGGCTTGCAATACTTCTCAGTAGAAAAACTGCTTGGAGAAAAAACAAATAAAGAGAAAAGTAAGAAATATACCTCCAACCGAATAGCAAAGAAGTTACCTATCACTGCTGAGTGCATAATCTACTCCTTGCTCGACATGAATTGCGGTGGTGTCATACAAAGGAATGCAAGTACTCGCTTGATTAACCAATAAAGCAATTTCAGTACACCCTAAGATCACCGCTTGTGCGCCTTGCTCATGAAGGCGGGCAATAATTTTGAGGTATTGTTCTTGAGAAGATTGATTGATGATCCCACGACATAATTCATCATAGATAACATTATGAATAATCTCGCGGTCATCTTTATCGGGCACAATGACTTCAATGCCGAATTTATCGCTCAGACGGCCTTTGTAAAAGTCTTGCTCCATAGTGAACTGGGTGCCTAATAAGCCCACCTTTGAAATCTCATCTTGAACTAAGTACTGAGCTGTCGCATCGGCAATATGAAGAATAGGAATGTTAATTTGTGCTTCTATTTCTGGCACTACTTTATGCATGGTATTAGTACAGATCATCAAGAAATCTGCACCTGCACGCTCTACTGACTTTGCTGCATCGGCGAGAATCACTGCGGTATCTGCCCACTTACCTTGATGTTGTAGCTGCTCGATTTCGTCAAAGTTAACACTATACAAGCAAATTTTTGCCGAGTTTAAACCGCCAAGTTTCGCTTTAATACCTTCATTCAAGGCCTTGTAATAACTTGCCGTAGACTCCCAACTCATCCCGCCTAATAGGCCTATTGTTTTCATTACGAGCACTCCTGTTGATATATTTTTATACGCTCACTTTTTCAGAAAACCTCTTAAGCAGCAACTTTATTTGTCTATATAACTTTTAGATTGGTCTTTCTGCTTCTTTACTTTTGGGCAATGATATAAGTGTGCAACTCTGGATATTGTTCGAATTCAAGATGTTTAATAGTACAGCCCAACTCTATTAACAACGACACAAAACCATTTGTGCCTAAAGAGGAGTAATAAACCTCAGGACCCATAGCGCAGTTAGTATGTGCACCCTCTGACTCAGTGCCACCAAACGAGAAAATAAACACCCCACCCGCATTTAAACTGTCGACGATTTTGGTAATAACATTACGTTGTTCACTTAAAGGAATATGCCAAATACTGTCCCATGCAGTAATAAAGTCATATTTATAAGGTAAGTCGTAACTGCATATATCAGCGTGAACAAAAGTGATTTGCGGATGTCGCTCTTTTGCAAGCGAGAGCATTTTTTGGGAGACATCAAGCCCTGAAACATCAAAACCAGCTTGAGACAACAACTCAATAAAACGCCCTGTACGACCACAGCCAATATCCAGCGCTTTATCCCTATTTTGGGTAAAAGCAATGGCTTTTTCATGTTGTGCAATGCCGTTAGACATATTGAAAGTATCTGCCGCCCAACGCTCAGTTATTTGATCATAGGCTTTGCCTATTTCTTCAGGTTTCATAACAGGGCCTTATTCATTGGTAAATTCTCTTAACGCTGTCATAGCCTGCTCTGCCTTGTCGGTTTGGACAAAAATATGGTCGTGAAAAAACGCAGCAACTACATTCGCGCTAATATTGTGCTTTGCCAGTTTAGTGGCAACCGCTGCGGTTAACCCAACTGCATCTAAGCTTGAGTGCACGGTTAAGGTGATCAGTTTAAATACACCATCAAATTCTAGGTTAGCTTGTTCTGCTTGTTGCTTTTCAACAATTACAGTAAGCCCTTCTTGCTCCATAAAGGTTGCAATTGGTTGCAGCGACACAACCTCTGAAAGCGAATTCTTTACCGTACAAAATACGAATTCACCTGCTTGTAATTCGGGTGACATACTTTGCAAAAGCGTCTCTAATTCTATAATGCCTGACATGCTCTCTCCTTATATATCGATTTATGCGATTTTGACTTTATCAATGACATAGGCACAAATCGTATGCCATTAAACTCACCTTCTTGATCGGTTATTTCAAAACCGCATTTTAAATAAAAATCGACGGAATTAACTGCTGAACGCAGTTTTATCTCTTGCGCATCAGTTGAATCAAGCAAGTGCCGCAATAACTTTCTCCCTATACCTTGCCTTTGCGCTTGATGCGAAACGAATAAATGCGTGAGGTAATTTCCGGCTCTCATTGCTGCAAAGCCTAATAGGGCGTCGTTTGATACTGCTTTTACAGAAACAAAGTTATCGTTATCGAGGGTCATTTTTATATCTGGTAGCACCCGTGCTATATATTCTTGCTTACCCTGATCATTAAAGTACGGCAGCACAGCAACTTTTGAGACGGCTTCGACTAAGTTTGTAATAGCGGTCAAGTCTTCGTAGTTAACTCTCTTAATTTCCATATTTTCGCTCCTATACTGAAGAAGTGAGTGCCTTTTGAGTCGCATTAGGCTCATAAAAAGTCCATGAGTCCGCACCATCAAAATAACGAATATTGACTTGCTCTAATATATCTCGCTTAAACATTCTTAAATTTACAGCCATTCGGTCAGCATTACCTAACTCAGTCGGAGTGTAATGGGTTATACACCCACAACAAGCGCAATGATGAAAATCAATTAACTTATCACCATGGCTGTAGGTTTTTGTATTACTTCTTATCGAATTAATTTTGACGTTTTGAGGAGAAAAGTAGGCCCAAACTGCTCCATATCTATAACACATTGAGCAATTACAGCTCGTAACTAAATCAATTGGTTGTAACAGTTCTACAGTGACATCGCCACAATGACAGCTTGCTTGCATAATACTTCCTTTTTTCATTTAAGTGGAATACCTTAACACTAAATCATTTAGATACTCGCCAAAACTTTTAAACACCTTACAATAGCGTGTTTTGTTATATTTATACTTTCAAGGTCAAGTTTTGAAACTCAGCAAACGCTTAAAATTAATCAAGTCTATGGTGCCACCTCACTATGACCATATTTGGGACTGTTGCTGTGATCACGGTTATTTAGGTGCGGCACTTTTAGATAAGCAAAACGATGAAACCATCCATTTTATCGATATTGTGCCTGAGTTGATGCAAAGCCTTGAAAGCAAACTGCAGGCATTCTATGACCAGCATAATTGGCGAGTTCACTGTTTAGACGTATCGCATCTGCCTTTGCAAGATCATAAAGGCAAGCATTTAGTGATTATTGCTGGCGTGGGTGGCGATTTAACCGCGCAATTTATCTCAAACATTAATGCCCAACATCCAAACCTAGACATTGATTACTTAGTTTGCCCTGTACATCACCTATTCACGCTAAGAGCCAAGCTGAATGAACTAAAATTAGGCTTAGTACAGGAGGCTTTAGTTGAAGATAACAAACGTTTCTACGAAGTCATGTTACTTTCATCTAAATCAAACAGCCAGCCTGTCTCAGCGGTCGGTAAGCAGATCTGGCAAGCTGAAAATGCAATACAACTCGACGTAGCCGAGCGATATTTAAAACAAATGCTCAGCCATTATCAACGCATTGCTAAAGGCAAAAATAACGATGTGGCGCATATTATTTCTGCTTACAAGCAAGTCGTGCCCTCGATAAAGGCTTAAAACCAAGACTCCGGAGTTCAATTAGCTACAACGACATAAAACTGATGTGTAGACCAATGCTATTCTCAAAGCCCTCATCGTTGAAATAATGACTATAACTCAGTTGAACATGTATACGGCGAGTAAACTGATATTCGATAAAAGGTTTTATATAACCAGAACTTTTGAAGTTATCTAACTCTTGTTCTTCACAACTGCTGCAACGAAAAATTGAACGGCTAATATTGTTATAACGATAACCAGCAAGAGCCCCTATCGTAAAGTTCTCGACTAGATGATCTTTTGATATGAGACCCAGCTCTCCATAGATTGAAGTACCAGTAACATCTGACTCCCTACTTTCAACCTCACCCGTAATCGCATTTTTAACTTCTTCACTAAACGGATTGTCATCTTCGATATAAACATAATCTAAACCGATTGCGAATTGATAAAAGCTACGAGGTTCGCCTTTGTAATAAATACCAATTGAATGCGCCATATCATCTACTTGCATATCAAGCTCAGTACCCTCATTGATATCATTCACACTCAGGGTCTGATAGCTAACACCATAAGAATAGTTATAAAAGTTGACGTTTTCGGCAAAGCTTGGCGCAGCCAAAAACATAACAACTGATATGAGTGAGTACTTTAAATAATCCATATAACGCTCCTATTGCGAATTTGCAGCACAGTTTTTAACAGCATGCACATAGTGTTTAACGGTGCGGTTGTTATAAAAAATAATGCTATTTCTGTATTCGTAGTTGTAACTGCTGTCTTCAAATTTATTATGCGGTGTACCGCTCCAAACTTGCCCCATTGGTACATTTGGAAAAACAAATGGGTTAAGCGCAGGCTCTTCGCACGCTAATTCATTATTAGCCTGAAGCTCCTTAATACTCGGCAAACGCCATTGCGAGCCTGTATTTGCATCATTGAGTTTAGCAACATATTCATAGGCTTGCTGCCAATCTAGTTGCTCAGCACTGCCATCTTTACACTCGCTACCTGAGAGCCCTGCTACACATCGCTTCCATATCAGGCCTGTTTGCTTATCAAAAACATTGCCTTGTTCGTCTTGAAGGTACCTTGTGGAAGGCGCAGAAAAACTCACGCGTTCACTACACCTTTGGTTACCAGCAAATACTTGCCTATTCGTAATAAGTTTTTCGGCCTCACTTACTACTTCACCTATGCCATAGAGGTTTTGCTCACCACGCACTGCTCTTATGTACTTAGGCTCTGAACTTAAGCCCCCAGCAACTCGTCCGGTACCAAAACCCACAGACCAAACGCTGTTGGTATCATCTGTATCTATGTTCTGAGTCCAATAAAATCCAACTTGAGTATTTGGAAAAAAGTCACGATCAATGCTGGGTTGTGAATTGCCATAATGTACTAAATCTTGTAATTCAATTTTATTTGGTAACCGCCAATCATCAAAGCCACAAACTTTTTGCGTGTTGAGTTTGTTAAGATAACTTTGAGAATCACAGTTGTCGTCACACTCGCCATTATCTGCCGTAGAATAATCGGGTAAGCTTTCATCATACCAAGAGTAAGAAAAGCTGCTGTCTTGAATTCCCCCCGTGTTTCCGGGACTTTTTACCTCCCAAACCAAGCCTGTGACATTATCGCGCACACATTGCCACTGCGCCGCATTCACTGAAAGCGGCTGACCTTGCGTATCTAATTTGGTGTAATCGAAGCTTGCATTTCCAGTTCCTGTTTTTGCCAAGTCAGTCATACTATCTCGTCCATTGCTACAGTCTTGATTGAATCCTGACTGTAAATCACATGATGCTAGGTTCGTTTCAGGATAATCCCCCGCAAAAGTCACCCCTGTATCGTTATATGGCGAGCTAAATTCATCACAAGTACATTCTCCGTCGCATTTTGCAACTTCAATGGGCGGTAACGGCGCAGTTGTGTTCGCATTTTGCGAATTTCCAGCCGGGCTTGTTGAGTTGTTACTGCTTTGAGCTTGTGTATTTTCACTTACCGGCTCGTATTTACAAGCTGAGGTGAAAGCCAGTAATAACAACACTGACAGAGCTTTTTGTGAGTTCATATCGCGCATCCTAATCGAATTATTTTCGTTAAACTTAACGCTCAATTTTCATACCAAAAAAGTTTTTAGCACAGAGTTTGCAACTCCTATCACAACTTTCAACTTAACAGGCTTAATATCTGAATTAATCAGCTGTCATTTAAAGGACTAAGAAACTCAAAATTAAATTATTAATTTCAGTGTTTTAACCTTAAAAATATGCAGGAATGATTATGGAAACTGTCGACCCACTCTTAATTGCATTTTTACCTAAAGACATCCGCTCGATGTTTTTCCCTTATGCAAGCGTGCAACTTGGTGCTTTGATTTTGAACCTGTTAATGGGCTTTATCATGGCAAGTATCATTGGCTTCCACTTTAGAAAGTACGCCAGTGCATTTTGTAATCGCCAAGACTTCTCTCGTCTTTTCCCACTGCTTATGCTCACGGTTATTTTGATCATCACTGTGGTCAAGGCCTCACTAGCTTTAGCACTTGGTCTAGTCGGCGCATTATCGATTGTACGTTTCAGAACGCCTATCAAAGAACCTGAAGAGCTTGTTTATTTATTTTTAAACATAGGTGTAGCAGTAGCCCTTGGCGCCGGACAAACTCTCGCAGCCATTGTTGCTTGTGTTGTCACTCTGTTATTAGTGACTTGGGTTAAGAAGCGCCACAGCAAAGATGTACAAGAGAATGGCCTGTTTTTATCGCTTAACTATCGCAGTGATGACCCCGTTGTGAACATTGCTATTTCGGATGTAAAAAACATTCTAGAGCAGTATGTTGATCGCCTTGAATTGCGCCGCTTTGATACTGGCGAGCAACACTTCGATGCCGCTTTCTTTATCTCAATCAAAGAAGCCAAACAAATCGATGAATTCATGCATACATTGAAGCAAAAGTACCAAGGGATCAACATTTCACTGCTTGAGCAACATAATATTGCGGGAGTGTAGTTATGAGACTCGATACGCCTAAAGCAACTTACACCCCACCCGAACGCAAGGCGTTTATGCTGGGCGTGTTAATTCTTATATTACTGTTAATACCGTCAGTGAATGCAGTGAAAATCGCCCTGATCCATAACGGCTATGTTGCCCACTACGAAGATGGTAAAAGCAAACTCATGCAGTTGGTGCAAGACATCAGCCTTGCACCTAAGCGCCTGCTGACTGCCGATAAAGACTTGCCTGTTATCAAAGTCGATATTAAATACCAGGACTGGCTCAAACTTGAACAAGATAGAAACAACGCGCTTAAAAACGGCATCATTGCCGAGCAGCGCAATCAAGTGAATGCCACCCTTTATTTAAACCAACAAAAGTACTTTGCCAAAGTGCGTCTTCAAGGTGACATGCTTGATCATGTTAGCAACGACACACGTTGGTCATTGCGCTTTGAACTAAAAAAGAAAAAAGCCTTATTTGAATCTAGAAAATTTGCTTTAGTAGCCCCAAATGTGCGCATTCATCAAGGTCCTAGCTTATTCAGTAAAACGATGGAGTTGGCTGACTTTGATATTATTGCGCCTAAAAACATGCCAGTTCGCGTCGTGCTAAACGGCGTAGATTGGGGCACCATGTTTGTAGAGCAAGCCTTCAGTCAATCCTTACTTGCAGTGAACGATCGTACCGAAGGCTTGATAACTCGACTCGATATACATGAACAAACTCAAAATAGTGCAGGTGAGATCACGCGCGTACTTAAACCCCGTGAGCTGCAGCGCGGCACCATTCTCGGCAACCCAGCGCTGAGCCAACAAAGACAGATTGCACTTGCGCTGCTGGATGACTTTTTAAATAAAAAACGCCCTGCTAGTGATGTATTTGATGCTAAAAAAATGGGGCAATACTTAGCTACTGTCGATTTATGGGGGGCATGGCATGCGCTCACATGGAATAACTGGCGCTGGTATTACAACCCGCATTTAGCTAAATTCGAGCCCATCCAAAGTGATGTTGCGGTTACACCTGCCAAACATCATTGGTTAATGACGCCACCTAGCCATGATTTTGCCCTTTCTAAAGCTATGCTAGATGACCCAATTCTTCGTTCTCATTATGATATTGCTAAGCAAACCTTAATTGAACGTATTAATCAAAACTTAATACCTGAATTACAAGCCTATGAACAAACACTACTGAACAAATTACATGGCGATAGCCCTTTATTGGCACCTTTTGATTTAACGATTATGAAAACTCAAATCATGTGCTGGCAAAGTGATTACCAAGGTGCTGGTTGCCAAAATATTGGACAGTTTGATGCGAGCCTGCATCAACAAATGCAAGATTACGCAGGCCACGCCAATTGGGATATCTTAGCGCGCTTTAATTCTAGATCTGGAACTGGCGTATTAGAACTCGTAAACAACGATAAGGAATCACTGCACTTAAAAAGTATCACCGGTCTTAATCGCTATGAAGATCGCTCTGAGCTTGAAGAGGTTAACGCGGACTTTCCTCGGGTGTTGAACCCAGGTGAGACACTCAACATTAACTTACCTGCTGACATTGTTGCAGTTGATTTACGTGCAGCCTTAGCGAGCAAAAAAATTGCTACGTTTCAGTTTAAAAAAGACATCGCGCCACTGCACTTTATTCCTCGCCCACAACCGTTAAACGCTTCATTAATGAGCCAATACCCGTTTATTGAAGTCAATGAAGGGCATTGGTATGTAAAACCGGGGACTTGGCAAATTAACGACTTTTTAGTCACCCCAAATAACACTGAGTTGGTTTTGCCCGCTGGCGCTCACTTAGAGTTTGCAACCAAAGCGGGCTTAATGGTATTCGGCAACTTAACAGTGAAAGGTACTACTGATAACCCCGCGTCATTGACCAAGCAAGTCAATAGCCGAAAATGGTCGGGACTCAGTGTGTTCTCAAACGAGTACAGTCCTAAATCGGTTGTTAGACATCTCAATATCAGCTATTCAAGCAACCCGAAGCTAGGCTTATGGCAACCCCGCGGTGCAACCTATTTTGTTAAAACACCGGTGCTCCTTGAAGACATTCACATTAGTGAAAACCAGTCAGAAGATGGCTTAAACATCATTAATGGAGATATCGAAATTAATCGTATGTTGATCACCAATGCATTGTCTGATGCCTTTGACTGTGACTTTTGCGTGGGTAGCGTCAATGACAGTGAGTTTAGAAGCATAGGTTTTCGCTCTGGCGGAGACGGTATTGATGTCAGTGGTTCAAAACTTACGCTCAATAATGTGTCATTCAATGGTGTGCGAGACAAAGCCATATCAGGTGGTGAACGCAGTCATTTAACGGTGAACACCGCGCGTTTTAATAACGTTAATTTCGGCCTAGTTGCCAAAGACGATACCAAGATAACAGCAACCAATATCACGGCTGAGAATGTTACACATCACGCACTTATGAGCTATTCGAAGAAGCCTATTTTTGGTGGTGCAATTTTAGATGTCAGTGAATTTAACTGCCTAGATGCACAATGTGAAAATAAAATCACCGTCGAAACAGGCAGCGTACTGACTATTAATGGCACTGCAATAGATAGCCAAGACCTAGATGTAAAGGGCCTTTACAGAACAATTATGAAATCGGATAAACCAAGATGAATACAGATAACACACCAAATTATCGTTTCGAGGTTAAGATCCCTATTCCGCTTAACCGTTTAGAAGAAGTTAGAATATGGCTAATGACCCATGCTTTATGGTTTAAGCCGCACTTCCCTGATCGAGATGTAAACAGCCTATATTTGGACACCCCTCATTTAGAGCGCTATGAAGAAAACCTCAGTGGGATCAGTGTCCGCAAGAAAGTACGTATTCGTTGGTACAATCAGCTCGATGATGCCAATAAAGCCAAACTGGAGTTTAAACATCGTCAGGGGGGGAAAGGTTACAAAGTCACTTTCGATACCCAATTTGATTTTGATGATCTAGAGTTTAGCTGGGCCAAAGCGCTAAAACTCAGTTTTGACAAACTGCCTGAGCAAGGGCAATTACTTTGGGGCGTTGAGCATACCCCCGTGCTTATCTGCCGCTATACACGCCAGTATTTTATTTCAAATTGCCAGAAAATTAGAGCAACATTTGATAAGAACATTTGTGTCTATGACCAAAGGTATAAAGCCGATGCAAACCTGCACAGAAGTGTGCCGCTCGGAGATTATGTGTTACTTGAGCTCAAAGCCGATGCTGAATTTGAGAAAGAGCTAAGCCGTTTATTAGCGACTTGCCCGCTTCGTCAGTCCCGCCATTCAAAGTACGTGAATGGTATTCGACAACTGATGTGGCAATAGCTATGTTGTGCGTGGGGTAAACCCACGCCTACAGCCACAGTTGAGACCACACTAGCTCTAAACATGTAGGAGAGATTTTATATCGCGCTTTGCAATACATTTAAAATACGTCATAGTATTTACCTACTTAAAATAATAATGATATCAACATGATGAAATACACACTTCTGAGCGCACTACTCATCACTAGCACATCGAGCTTTGCGGCCACCAAAGCAAAAAAAGAAATCTTACTCGACAACGCCGACGTTGAAGTGATCAGGGCCACTTATCCTGCTGGCAGTGAATCAGGCGTGCACACACATATTTATGCAAACCGCGTTGTGTATTTTGTCAAAGGTGGCAAGCTTGCCATCACACCTGAAGACACCAGCAAACCTGTTCGTATTATCACTGTAAAAGATGGCCAAACCCTGTATATGCCTGGCGGTACGCATAATGTTAAAAATATCGGCAACAGTGAAATCATCATCGTTGAAACAGAAATCAAAAACAGCAAACTTTGAAGCATGCTCTTCATAAGCAACTGAAATCATAATCACCCGATTAATTTAGACTTATGGCACTGGCATAATCAACTGAACTGCTCTTTACATAGAGTCACTTCATGAATTGCCTTATTTCCTCAATAAATAGTGTTTTTACAACTTCGATTTAACCTGACTTTATTATTAATAGGCTTCCTGTTCAAAAATAAACCAATGGCTATACTTTATGATGTTGCCTAATCCTATTTTGTTAGGAAAAATTCATGGAAGACACTATTCCTTATATCAAAACTAACCACTCTCTCATTATTACTTGTGTTAATAATGCGGCAGAGTGCTATCTAGAGAAGTCTTTACTCTTACACCAGCCAATAGGCAGTGTGTTCAATGCTAACTTCGATGTTAGCAACTCAATTAAAACAATTTACCAGGGCAAGGTTATCTCTTTTAGTAAGCACAAAATCAATAGCGGCTTTTGTTTTGTGTTTAACATATCTGATGATGAGGTAGATGAGCAGCTAGACTTTTTAAATAGTGCGATTGAAAATTCTTGCATTGGTGTCTGGGGATTCAATATAGATACTAAAAAAGTATACCTCTCTGATATTGCTCGGGACTTTCTTGGCTTAACCCAATCACAAAATGTAAGTTGGAGAAAGTTACTTTCTTTTGTTCATAAAGAAGACAGACCACAATTTCCTATTTTTTTCGAAAATCATATTAATCTAGGCGCGCCATTACAGTTTGATTTTAAACTCAGTCAAAACAACGATGAGAAATGGCTCGCATTAAAAGGCAGCCTCTGTAACCGCATTAAAGACAAATGGATAAATGGTACAATCCAAGATTGTACTATCGAAAAGCTTGCCATTCTTTCTCTGAATGATGCTAATGAAAGTAAGCAACTTGCCATTGAAGCTGGAAAAATTGGCACATGGCGCAGTACAAAGAAAAATAATGAATGGCTGTGGAACTGGGATTCACAAGCCAATAATATTTTTAAAATGACCCCTCAAGATATCGGCAATATCAATAAATGGATAGAACGGCTTCACCCCGCAGATAAAGACAGAGTACTTAAAGCCCTTGAACATAGTTTAATGACCGGAGCTGAGTTTAGAGAGCACTACAGAGGTATTCTAAATAACAATGAGTTGATATATGTATTTGCTCAGGGGAGAGTTGGTACCGACCAAACCGGAAAGCATTGCCGAATTGATGGGGTATGTATAGACCAAACCGAAACCTTAACTGCTCAAAAAGCATTGAAAGAGCTCAATACACAGCTAGAAAGTAGGGTCATAGAGAGAACCAAAGAGTTACATAAAACGCTTGAAAAGGCTGAACATGCGAACAAAATAAAGTCTGAATTTTTATCTATGATCAGTCATGAACTTAGAACCCCGCTTAATGGTATCGTCGGCTCATTGGATTTGCTCTCTCACATTTCATTGGGCTCAGAATCGAGAGAGCTAGTCACGACAGCATCAACTTCAGCAAATCATTTAATATCTATACTTAACGATATTCTTGATTTAAATAAAATTGAAGCTGGTAAGCTAGAACTAGAGACCGTCTCTTTTGATATTTCAAAACTGCTCAATGAAGTGATCAGTACTTTTTCAGCTTCCGCTAAAGAAAAAGGTATTCAATTAAAGGTATACGAGCATTACCCTGAACTGCGTATGCTCAAAGGTGATGAAAACCGCTTCAGGCAAATCTTATTAAATATTTTAGGTAACGCCATAAAGTTCACTAATGCAGCGCACATCCAGCATAAAGAAATTACTATATACACTTCTATTTTATTTCTAAACGCCTATCAGGCAGAAGTCAAAGTCCAGATCTCAGATACTGGTATAGGGATGACAAAAGAAACGTTGAGTCGTTTATTTACGCCATTTACTCAAGCTGAGAAGTCGACAACAAGAAAATTTGGCGGAACGGGCTTAGGCTTATCTATATGTGGCAAATTAATCGATTTAATGGGTGGACAAATCCTCGTCGAAAGTAAGTTGCACATAGGTAGTCAATTTACCATCAAAGCGCCTTTTTGGATGGAAGTCGCAGATAAAATGCTCGTAGATAAAGATAAACTCAGCCTATTGCACCTTGATACTCCATCAGAAAATAGTAATTATCTCCATACTCTCATCGATAATCACTTTGAAACAACTCACTGTGAAGATATTGATAGGTTCAACTCTGCTACCCGACACACTGCTCACTCTGTCATTCTTGCCTCTGATTTATCTACATTGATTCAAATATGTGCAAAGCTAGAACATAATCCGTGTCCTTTAATCCTTGTTGAGCCCAGCATTCGCCACGAAGCCAGTATTGCACTCTCACAATTTGCGATTCACGCCAACCAACCAGTAACACTCTCAAACTTAAAAAAACTGCTTAAAGATTTAGCTCAAGACGAACTGACACTAGAAAACCTAGACTTAGATCTAGACCTTGATAATTTAGACATTGAAGTAACAGATCCCTTAGAGGCTAACCCCCCTTCAGAAAAAGCGTCTAACACTGTAATTAACACAACCAACGATGTGCTTTTAGTTGAAGACAACCCTCTAAATCAAAAGTTACTTAAAAGCCAACTAGCCAGACTCGGAGTTAACTGTGATGTCGCCAATAATGGCGAAGAAGGACTGTATTGTTGGCGCAATGGCCATTACAAATTAATTTTAACTGATTGCCATATGCCCGAAATAGACGGCTATGAAATGACTCGACTCATTCGTACTGAAGAAGCAGCAGCTGAACGCGAGCCTATCCCGATTATTGCTGTGTCAGGCGCCGTTATGAAGGGAGAAAAAGCGCTTTGTACCTCAATAGGAATGAGTGACTTTTTAAGCAAGCCAGTAAAACTTTGTGATATTAAGCAAATAATGGAGCGTTGGTATGAGTAACTCTGTTCAACTAAAAACCCTCAACAAAGCAACCATCATTGAGCTTATTGGCGATGAACCTGTAAAAATAAGAAAGTTTCAATTTGAGTTTTTAGGTCAATCAGCAACATTACTTAAAGACATTGTTACGTCATTTAATAAAAACGATTTTTCAAACATTAAAGAGCAAGCTCACTACCTTAAAACCTCGGCACGAGCTGTTGGAGCCGAGCGTTGTGCTTACTTCTTAGAAAGTATTGAACTACAAAGCTTAAGCAAAAATAAATCTGCAATTAAACAATTGTTGATCAAGTTAAATCACGAGTTAAAAGCGATACAAATGGAGCTTAAAAATGACGAATCATAATCGAATCACAAAGCGCCATCCATCCGTCTTAGTTTTAGCTCATCGAGAAGATGATGTACATGGCGTTAATGAAATCATCTCTGAACAAACTAAAGACTTTAGCTGCCTCATTGTAAAAAAAACCGCATTGGAAGACATCAAACAACTCGCGCCAAAAGTATTGCTTTTCGCTTTATCTGACGTCAAAAAAAGTGTTTGCCTCTATAACCAACTAATAAAGAAAAACTATTTAGTAAAAAACCACTACAGTGTCTTGCTGTGCAGTAATAAAGAGTCTGGTTTAGCTTTTAAATGTTGCCTTAGAGATCTTTTCGATAGCTATTTTGTTTTTCAACCTCTATATGAAAAGTTTAGGTTACAACTCATTGTATTCGAAGGATTGAAGAGGTTTGATAACACATCTGAATACGTAACATCACTCAGCACTTTGGTGCAAAATCAAGATAAAGAAATCAACTCCCTTATAGAAATGGGGTTAAGTTATAAAGAATCATTAGTAGAAGAAATTATTAAAAGCAAAAATGAGGTCAACACGCTTAATCAAGGTATTTTAGAGCAGTTACCAGATAACTTAAGCAAGCAGATATTTAATGATCTTAATGAAACACATTTACAGCCCTTACTCAGTGCTTTAGAACATTCTCTTTCAAATAAAATACTCGAGCTTGTTGATGGCTTGAAACAATCGCAAACTTTAAACAGCCAGTTAATTCAAGAAATAAATAAACCAATCTCTCCAAACAAAGAGGTCAATGATGATATAAGTGCACTGGGCTTTGTTGATACTTTTGCGCCCGCCCCCTTTATTCTATTGGTCGAAGATAATCATATTTATAGAGAAATGATAAGTGATGTTTTAGCTAATGAAGGTTTTGAAATTGAACAAGTAGATGACGGGTTAGCTGCTATAAAAAAAATAAAGCAGCAACAATACAACGTGATTTTGATGGATTTATTCTTACCTAATTTAGATGGATTAAACACAACAAAGCATATTCGAAATATTGGTAAAAATAAAACGACACCTGTAATTGCCCTATCAGGTAATAAAAACAAGCAGCTTGTGAAAAAATGGGCCAACCATGGCTTAGATGGTTATATTCTCAAGCCCTCTACTAAAGAAGAAATTTTAAACGCAATCCATAAAGTACTAGATTAGTCAGATATTGATGCTTACTGCACGGCCTGTATTTTGACTACACTAAGCTCCCAAATTAGAGTATTTGCTTTGTAATTTCATTCGCAAATTGCAAATTAAGTTTCAAAACGAAACCTTTTAAGTTTCGTTGTAAATATTATCAATAACTTATAATTGGCACGTCCTCTGCTAAATAAACATTGAGCAAAATAAAGACTTAAAGAGGAAGCCGCCATGTATACGCTAACTACTTATCAAAACCTTAAAGAATTATTTCCTGAACTAAACGCACAGCTTTTTAATAGCTCGCACGATTATCGCAAACAAGTACTTGATATGATGGCTAAGCAAGAGTGCAAATTGCATGACCTTAATGAGCAATTTATGGGCGAAAAGCATGAAGCATCTCGCGAAGAAGCTTGTATTTTAGGGTACAACTGATGACAAATTATTTAAAAACCTAATTGCCAGAGCAACACTCTCAACAAAAAGTTCGCTCTGGTTTTAGTCTTTTTACTACCACAGGGTGAGGTTTCAACAATGAGATAATATCTATGATCAGCTTTACTTATATATTTCGATTTCAAATGGCTTTTCGCCCTGTATACTGCCCATCAAAGCCGATAAATATAATAGAGCAGTTCAGGTATTTTTCTATGCGCAAATCCGACAAAAAAATAGACAATCAACTCAGAGAATCTCTTACGCAAGTATGCGATACAGCGCTCAAAGATATTGAAGGGTTTCAATGGCTAACTCACCAAGCTAACTACTCAGATTTTCCAAATAGCTTAAAGATCACCTGTGTGTTTGATACAAACGAGCAATTGAATGACTACTTAAACTCCTCACAGAATGCATATTTACTCAATCTTATCAGCAAAGAGTTAAATATAATGAAATTAAAAATAAAGTCAGTGGCTAAAGTGGTCAGTTACGACTCTGAAGAACACTGCCTAGCTGAACATAAAGGTAATTGGGCTAGAAGACTAGGTAACTAGGAAGCTAGTTACCTAAAGTTGAAATCATTTTAACTTCACACTTTTCTTCTCAGCTAAAACGCTAGCAATAACGCTTAATTCCTGCTCTGCCATGTTCATTGATTTTGTATGGCGTTCATCTGCAAATTCTTGATATTCAGAGGCGACTTCAAAAATTTGATCAACCCCCAAATATTTGCTCAAAGTGCGAAGATGCGGCACTAAATGGCTATGCGCTTCGTTGATGCCGCCTTTTTCAAAACCAAACTCTCCACTTGAAGTAATAATAACTAAAGTCTTACCCGACATTAACGGTGCTAGAGGCTTATCGCCACGGGCTAAGTCAAAATCAAAGGTTTCATTAATACGAATGATTTGATCAAACCACGCCTTGAGCTGAGCAGGCATGCCATAGTTGTACATGGGCGATGAAATTACGACCACATCCGCTTTTGCAAGCTCAGCAATATACATATCAGACTGAGCCAAGATTTGATGTTGCCGTGCCGTTCTGCTAGCCTTTGGCGTAAACACCGCACCAATCCAATCTTGCGTAATAAACGGCGGTGGGTTCACTCCGATATCTCGATACATATACTCATCTATGTGAGTATGCTTTTTCAGCTCTGAAATAAATCTTCTGGCTAGTTTTTTAGAAATAGAATCATGATCCGGGTTGTCGTTAGAAAGCGCTCTTACACTTGCATCTACATGTAATACATCACACATTCTTTAATGCCTCATTGGTTTTAATTTGTGTGTCATTTTTGTCACTTTTTGATGCTTTAACAAACGAGTAAAAAACATTTACAGATGAGTTAAACTTATCTATTTTATTTTTTTAAGTTAACGATAAGCACTATGAATGTTTCATTACCCGCACTAAAAGCATTTGAGTCAGCAGCAAGACTGGGGAGTTTTAAAGCGGCAGCCACAGAACTGGCAATTTCACCCACAGCTGTTTCTCACCACATAAATAACCTTGAGCAACGACTTAGTGTGAACTTGTTTATTCGTGAAACAAGAAAAGTCACGCTTACAGCTACAGGAAGACAATTGGCAGATGCCACAAACCAAGGCTTTAACATCATACAAGCTGGTATTGATAAAGTGACGGCGAAAGACAACTTGATCAATGTCGCAACCACCTCATCTTTTGCCGCATTGGTGCTTATTCCAGCGCTACACCACTTTTATCAGCAATACCCTCAAATAACTGTCAACATCACCAGTGGTGAGCAACTCACAACAGATAACTTCACCTTACCCGTTCGATTTGGAATACGTGAGCAACAAAATCAAGCAGATATCATCAAGTGCGAGCAATTTAATCTGTTTAGTGCGCCTCATATCGCAGATAAGTTCATCAATAATGAAAGCGTGACCATTTACACCACCAAGTGGAAAAACAACGCTTTACCAAACGCCCCACTTGAAGACTGGCTTGCCCTTAATGCATTACAAGACAAACATGTTGTCGTTAAGTATTTCGATCAAGAGCTGTTTGGTATTCAACAAGCCATGCTCGAAAACGCCTATGTGTTTTGCTCTTACACGCTCACTCAAGGTTACCGACAAGCGGGGTTACTTGCAGAATTAAATACCCAAGCTATCGATTCTGCCTTTTGTTACTACATCGAAAACAAACAAAAAAATACTACTAGACACAACCATGTGTTCATCGAATGGTTAGACAATCTCATGCTGTAATGGAACAATAAGCATCGAGTAAACGATGAATTAAGGAGAGTAATCAGATGCTTGAACAAGTCATGTCTTTAATGGGTTTAATCGCGTCAATTTGGCTGGTGCTAGGTGTTTATTCAGCAGCAAAACTTTACCCTAACTACAATCACAACGAGCAATTTTGTAGTGAACTTGGTGCTGTTGGTAGCCCAACACAAAGGTTTTCTCCACTTATCAACAACTACCCGCTCGGTGTGCTGTTTTGCCTCTTTGGTGCGTATGTATTTAACTTAGAACCTAATATATGGCTTCAGCTTACTGGAGTATGTATTGTCGTGCATGGTCTAGGCACTTGGGTTGCAGGCTTTTTCCCTATGGATGCAGATCCTTACACCAAAGCACCGAGTCGTGACTGTAACATTCATTCATGGGCGGGTTTATTTATGTTACTTTCACTGTTGCTAGCCCCTATATTCATGCTCATTGCGCCGCTCTCTGCCATTAACAGCATCGCGTTTAAAGCTTTTTCAATCATGAGTCTTATTGCTACTATTTATACCCTCATGTTGATGAAGAAAGCCTATGTGCAGAAACAAAAAGTTGGGCTATATCAGCGTATTTCTTATGGCACGCAGCTAGCCTGGTTGAGCGTGCTCTCTCTAGTCATCTCTTTTAGTTAATAATCAATAATGAAGCAATCTTTTGAAATTAGCCGCATTCATACGCCGTTAGGTATTTTTAGAGTGTCAGGAGACGTTTCTGACCAAAATTCTTTAGCAATATCGCAGCTAGAGATCATGGGGACTGATGGCTGGCTGTTTTTAGATATTCAATCTAAAAAGTTCGTCAACCTAAGTAAGCAACTAGAGCCGCACTTGCTGGCTCATTTGCAGGGTTAAGCCCATATGACTGACAAGTTGAGTAATAAAAACTTAGCCCTTTTTGATTTTGATGGCACCTTAACCGATGCCGATATGTTCACTAAATTCTTGAAGTTTTCAGCGACAAAAAAGCGCGCTTGGTTAATTAGGCTGACATTACTTCCTCTTTATGGGTTTTATAAACTGGGCCTTTTCCCAGCGCCAACTTTGCGAAAGTTAGCAAGCTTTGTTGCTTATAAAAACAAACCCATCAGCTTCCTGTGCCCAGTTGGAGAAGAATACGCGCTTACGGTGATCCCCAAGCACCTTCGCAAACCAGCCATTGAGCGTTTGCAATGGCACTTAGAACAGGGTGATACCGTTGTTGTGGTATCAGCTTCGATAGACCTGTACTTAAAACCTTGGTGTCGTTCACTTGGGGTTGAACTAATTTGTAGTGAACTTGCGATTAAGAATGATAAATTTACAGGGCTTTATCTAAACGGGGATGTGAGCAATCACACTAAGGCTGAGCGAGTAAAATCTATGTTTAATCTCGACCAATTTAAGCGTATTTACGCCTATGGTGACACACCAGAAGACCATGCACTTTTGTCTCTCGCCGACGAACAATATATGAATTGGGTGAAGCAATAATCTAAACTAAACCATGTTTTTCATTGACTTAAGTCGTCATCAAAAGATATTTTAGGTACAAACAAGAATAAATGGATGTTCAATGCTAAAACCTCTTATTTTAACTGCAGCCCTATCTTCTTCTATCGGTGCACTTGCAGCTCCAACAATTAACAACCAACAAGTTGAGCAACAAAAAAATTGCTTCAGTGGCCGCTTTGAAACTTATGCTATTTGGCGTGGCATGATCGAAAATAAAATCAAAAGAAGGGTGACTGAACCTCAGAAAATCGCTCAACGCATGAAAGTGTTTGATGAGCGCTTTGGTGAAGAGCAATTTAACGCTTTCAAAGATAAGCTCAATTGCACAAACTTTAAATACAAGGTCGACGGTAATGATGTCTGGGGTTATGTCATCAAGCCGAAAGGTTCTGTGCAACTTTTACCAACCTTAATTTATAACCGAGGGGGTAATGGTAACTTTGGGAGTGTGGTGTTTGGCGCCATGATGGCGAACCTATTTCCAATTGCCGAACAAGGGTTTGTGATCATTGGCTCACAATATCGAGGCACTTTCAGCAAAGATGATAACCTCGACCAATTTGGCGGAGAAGACGTTAACGATGTATTAGCTCTGCTTGATTTGATACCTCATGTAAACGGTGCAGATACTAATAGAATTGGTATGTTTGGCGCGAGTCGAGGCGGTATGCAAACACATTTGGCCGCTAAGCAAACTTCAAAAATCAAAGCCATTGCGACCATTGCCGGTAGCGCCGATTTAAAAGCGGGTCTTGAGATACGTGCCAATATGGAAAAAGTCTATAAAAACCGAATTCCAAATTATGCTCAAAATAAAGACCAAGAACTGGCCATACGCTCGGTACTAAATTGGGTAGATACCCTGCCAAAAGACAGGCCAATTTTGCTGATCCATGGTGAAAAAGATAAGCGCGTATCAGCTACTCACTCTGAGAATTTAGCAGCCGCACTCAAAAAGCATAAAGTACCGCACAAGTTAGTGTTATACCCTGAAGACAATCACTTTTTAGAACGCTCTAAATCACAAGCCGATGCTGAGATTGTCAGCTGGTTCAAAGCCCATTTATAAGATAAAAAGAGACATAGATCAGAACTTGGTTTATGCCTCTCTTACCTTTCTAATCTAATACCATTACTAATTTTCACTTTCATTTACATTAACTGAATAATAAAAAACTGATGTTTAATCAGGTTTTTGCATATAAAGATCCAAAAAGTAATAACTCATTAATAAAAATAAATCTCATTATTGCACCTTTTTAGGGTAAACTCCCCACCCACTGCCATTTCATTAACAATATACATACAAAATGTGAGGTCATTGTTTTGAACATCAACCGCCTGCTTGGCAAAGTAAAAGTTGCCAATAAGCTGCGAATCTCTATTGCTATCTCTATCGCAATTATAGTGGGGATCCAACTCTCTGCTGCAAACAAATTGAAAGACACAATGACAGCTGAACGACAAACAAAGGCGATAGGCCTTGTGGAATCTGTCAGCTCTCAACTGAATGCCATTGCCAAGTCGGCCAACCTAACCACTGAGCAAAAGCAGACACAAGCAAAGTATTTGATCAATAACACCCGCTTCGGTGAATCAGGCTACTTTTTTGTATTCGACAATCGAGGTGACATGGTTGCTCACCCAATTAAACCCGCACTCAACAACCAATCAATGACAACACATGTAAAACCATTTATTCGTAATGCTTTTACACAATTTGTTGATACTGCAGAACAATATGGTCAAGGCTTTGTTACGTACCAATGGCCAAAACCAGGGTCAACTGAACAAGAAGAAAAGGTATCGTATGTACAAAAACAGGCACATTGGAATTGGGTAATTGGCACGGGGATTTACCTAACTGATATTCAAGAGACCTACTACCAGACCTTGCGTAGCATTCTCATTGAAATGTTGGTTTACATCGCAATATTACTGATTGTTTCGCAATATGTAGCACGTAATATCACAAAGCCATTGAATAAACTGACTCGCACCATGACTCAAGTTGCGAATGAGAAAGATCTGACGATTCAGCTAAAGCATCAAGGTAATGATGAGTTATCTGAAATGGGACGCGCCTTTAATGAAAGTAATGCCCAGTTTAGACATGTGCTAGACAATATTAACGAAAATACCATGTCGTTAGCGTCTCAAGCCGAAGAGCTATCTGTGGTTACACAACAAATTAAAACCGGCATTGTTGAACAGCATCAAGAAACTGCGTCAGTTCAAGACAAAGTCAGCCACCTAAACGAGTCAGCCCAAGAAGTATTTCAACAAACACAAAGTGCCCTTGATAACGTAGAACATGCTGGTCAGTTAACATCGCAGAGTTTAAAACATATTAATGACAACGCTGTCTCAATCAATGAAGTAGCTGAACGAGTAGATAGTGCTGAACACGCGGTGAAGGAGCTACAAAATAGCTCTGATAAGATCACCGAAGTACTCGATGTGATCCAAAAGGTAGCTGAGCAAACCAATCTACTGGCCCTCAACGCCGCAATAGAAGCTGCTCGAGCAGGAGAACAAGGTCGAGGCTTTGCCGTTGTAGCTGATGAAGTTAGAACGCTTGCAATGCGAACCCAGCAATCAACAGAAGATATTCAAGCCATTATTAACCAACTTCACACGGGGGTAAAAGCCACTGTTGATGAAATGGTACTGTGTAAGCAGTCTGCTAATGAAGGCTTGTTGATCAGTAAGCAGTGTAATGAGACGTTACAGCAAGTAGATGGCGCGATGCAGGCTATTCAGCTTTCAAACGCCGAGATTGCCGCTGCAGCGCAATTGCAGTCTGATAACATCGCAGTCATTGCAGATAACATGGCTAGCATCGCAGCGGTTTCAGAGCAAACCGAGACCGGTGCTGAACACACCCATGCTGCCAGCCAGCAGCTCAGTGTTATGTCGCAAGAGTTAAGTGATTTAGTAAGAGAGTTTAAGGTTTAAAAATATAAAAGTCAGAGCGCGGTATGTGTGAAGCACCGCCACTGACTGCAAAACAATTTTTGATTTGAAAAGTAAGCGCAATTTTATATCGCGCTTTTTTTGCGCAGGATAAACCAGCGCCTACAGGATTTGTTAGTTCTAGGGTTTTAGGTAAGTTCGTGTTCTAGGTCTGGCTTCAGCCCGACAAAATATTCAAACCAAGGCGACATAAAATACCCGACATAAAGTCGATGCTACCGGAGCATATAAGCTTTGTCGCCGTAAACGACGACCTACAATCAAAAAACTAAACAAGTGATTGCTGTAGGCGCGATTTTACATCGCGCTATTTTGTGCAGGATAAACCTGCGCCTACGGGAACTACTAGTTAAACTTTTGAACATATCTATACATCCGCCATGTTCGTTGTTACGGATGACGTAAACACGATTTTTGCTAATGCATTCTCTCTAACAGCCCATAAGAAGAAGTCCTCTACTAGGCCTTACATTTACTACATCTAGTTTTTGAGTACTTTCTAAGAGTTCTAGACGAATATTTTGGCCTGCATAACCACTTAGAGAAAAACTTAAGCTTTTACTAATCTGCAAATTTTTTTATCGCCAGATATACATTATCTTGGTACTTGTGATTAGCTAAATCATTAAACAGTTTCGACTGATCACTTATAGGGCCAGTTAAACCTTTTTGGCTCGCGTAAAATGTACCGCTGACCAAACTTGTATCAAACAAGCTTCTTAAATAACGCTGAGCACCAGTTTCAACTTGGTGTACTTTACCTAGCCATAACATTACTTTCATCATGGTTTTCATTACGTATTGTTTAACAAACGACAAAGAATTAAACCCTTCAGTCCCAGTCGTCGCCCCAGGGCTCATAGTTATAAATCTCACCTCAGGATAGCGCCTTGCCATAGCCGACATCCACATAGCCCCCATGTATTTAATAGGGCCATAAGGAATTGTCGCATCCGTAATGTCTCCAAATAGGCTCCCGTCACATACGGAAATGAACTCTTCCACCGAAGAATCTATAAACTCAGGTTGTTTCATGCCCATTTCTTGAACACCTCTTGCAGCCTCAGAACCCGCATACATAGCAACCTTAATAAGTTTCTGAGCTTTAATTAGCTCTTCGGTTAAAACAGCATGGCCTAGTAAATTTACCGCAAAAATCTCCGTTACACCTTGTTCGTTAAGCCGATTAAAGTTTCTTCCACCTGTCCCTCCTGCGTTCATTACCAAAGCATCAACAGGCTTTGCCAAATTTTGTACTGCTGTGCGCACCGAATGTAAATTACTTACATCCATTATCAATATTTTAAAAATAGATCGACCTGTTTCACCTTCTAACTCTTTTTGTGCGGCAAGGGCTTTTTCTGGGTTACGGCATGCTAAATAAATCATGTCTATTTCTGCATGAGCTGCCAGTTGCTTGGCCGCCTCTTTACCTAAACCAGCATTCGCGCCTGTGATTAATACGCTTCTGATCATCTGAACTCCTATATGTAAATATGTACTTGGCTATGTGACTAGAATAGGTGTTTAGGAAAAGTAATTTTTGATATTTCTTGCTGTGTTTAATAAGCGAGGTGTGTATTGAAAGTCAGAAAAATACCGTAAAGTCAGAAAATTTTGAAATCGCAAAAATGAAAAAAGCCCGACAAGGTCAGGCTTTTAATTTTATCGGGATATTCAGGTACACCTTATTTTCAGGGTCTTCATCATTGAATCCACCGGGTAATAACTCAAAGTCAGGTTTATCAGTGTACTCATAATTACTTTTAGGCAACCAACTACCCCAGATATACCTTAAAGTTTCTTCAATTTTAGCTATGGGTCCCTGATGAGTAAATCTGGCATAGGTTTGTGCTTCGATTTCACGGGTGATCAATCCATCTGGTACATTTTCAAAATTTTCTACTTCTGCAGAGCAAATATAAACAAACCGAGTGGTGTCTTCATCTTCTTGGTAATTTTCATATATACCAAACCAATGATCGCCAACACGGTTGGGAATGCTATCTCTGTAAGGCCTAAAGCCACTCCATAGCTTTGGTAAACTTAAGTCACCGTCTTCATATTCATTCGCAATACCAACAATTTTCATAGCTGGTTGATTAATGATTTCGGGTTCCATACTAACGCTGTTTTGAAGATGATCTAGGTCGCTTTCACTAAAGGGTTTTCTATACAATAATCTAAACGGCTCATTAATTTTTCGATACTGCGCGGGTGTCATATCAAATAACGCCTTAAATGCTCTGGTAAAGGCTTCTTGCGAATCAAACTGGCATTCCAAAGCTAATTCCAATATACCAACATCTTCGGTCAACAAACGTTTAGCTGCCAAAGTGAGCCTGCGTTTTCGTAAATATTCTTTTGGAGTGTCACCAACCAATGCTTTAAATATCCTACTGTAATGATAAGTTGAATAGTGGGACGCAGCAGCAATTTCATGCACACTGATCTTTCGATCTAAGTGTTGTTCAATATAATCAATACTTTTAAAGAAACGTTCCATGCCACTATCCTCTTTTGTTCTTAATATTACTCGAGTTGAACTCACGCAGTAGTCGCTTTCAAAGTGATGTTTGTTGACTCTGAGTACTCTTTTAACCCATTTAATAGTTTGCCAAATGCGACAGGAAATACCAAACGCAGTAGCGGATAAAACGGATACGCAAACCACTTCAAGCTTGGCGACGCAGTCCAACACACTTCACAATGGTTAACCCCGAGAGTACGCACTGTCATCTGAACATGGTTCTGTTTTATAGGGATTACTGCAGGGTTGTTCACAGGTAAAACATCAAATGAGATTGACATACTAAGTTCATCATAGGCAGTGATCACTTCTTTTACTTTTGCACCATTTGGGTCATCACTTAAATCGCAAATTCGACCTTGCATCTTTGCTCCCAACTTACTTTCACCTTCACCTAATGCTACAGATTTAGGTATTGGGCTCATCCATAAATGAGCTTTATCAAACTGATTAGCAACTAAATGCCAAACTTGCTCTGCGGGTTTATTTATTACCGTTTTCTTAGTGATTTTCATATTAGCTCCTATGCCTTCGGCGTTTGAATATGGATCCAGTATAGGGGTAGCTAAAATGTGTTTTTTGATATTTCTTGCTGTTCTAAGAAATTAATTATGGATACTTTTATATGAACTTGGCCGTAAAATTTCAAAGCTGGACTAATTGAGAAAAGCATAAGTAACAATCCGTTATCACAAGTGTCATCTAGAATACTAATGAAGACACGACTTTACATCGCTTTTTTTGCGCAGGATAAACCAGCGCCTACAGGATTGGTTAGTTCTAGGGTTTTAGGTAAGTTCGTGTTGTAGGTCGGGCTTCAGCCCGACAAAATATTCAAACCATGGCGACATAAAGTCGGTGCGACCGGAGCATAAAAACCTTGTCGCCGTAAACGACGACCTACATTCAAAAAACTAAATAGATGATTGCTGTAGGGGCGATTTTATATCGCGCTTTTTTGCGCAGGGTAAACCAGCGCCTACAGGATTAGTTGGTTCCGGGATTCTAGGTAAATTCATGTTATAGGTCGGGCTTCAGCCCGACAAAATATTCAAACCATGGCGATATAAAATACCCGACATAAAGTCGGTGCTACCGGAGTATAAAAACCTTGTCGCCGTAAACGACGACCTACATTCAAAAAACTAAATAGATGATTGCTGTAGGCGCGATTTTATATCGCGCTTTTATGCTCAGGATAAGCCAGCGCCAACAGGATTAGTTGGTTCCGGGATTCTAGGTAAATTCATGTTGTAGGTCGGGCTTCAGCCCGACAAAATATTCAAACCATGGCGACATAAAATACCCGGCATAAAGTCGGTGCTACCGGAGCATAAAAACTTTGTCGCCGTAAACGACGGCCTACATTCAAAAAACTAAACAGGTAATTGCTGTAGGCGCGATTTTACATTGCGCTTTTTTTATGCCGAATAAACCTGTGCCTACAAAAATTAGCGTATCTTCAAGGATTAAAATCATTTCGATTAGATATAAATATAATTAAAAAAACGCAGGCACATTTCTGCACCTGCGTTTTGTGTCTTTAATTTTAAGATTGTTGCTTTCAGCTCGCTAACTCATCCCTAGCTAACTCGCTTACTTCACCTTAAATCAATCACTCTGCAGTGCTTCTATCGGATCAAGTTTTGACGCTTTAATCGCTGGGTAAACACCAAATGTCAGGCCCACCAATGCACAGATGCTGAAAGATAAAACGATGGCGCTGAGTGACCAAGATACTGCCCATTCTGAATAGAAGGCGATCAACTCAGATAAAGCGATACCGAAAAACACCCCAAGCAAACCACCTAAGATTGAGATAGTAAAACTCTCTGTAATGAATTGAACTTGAATGTCTTTTTGCGTGGCACCAATGGCGCGCAGTAAGCCGATTTCTTTGGTGCGCTCTAACACTGTTGCCAACATGATATTCATAATACCAATACCGCCCACCAGCAGTGAAATGCCTGCCACGCACGACATTACGATATTAAAAATTTGCTGGGTTTGTTTTTGCTGTGCTAATAACGCTGCAGGCACAATCAGCTTGTAATCATCAATGTCGTTATGACGCCCCTTGACCAAGGCATCAATGGCTTGTGCGGCCATCACTGGGCTAAAGCCCGGCTCAGTTGCCAGCTTAATGCGCGATATTTCAGGGTCGAGTAATTCACTTTTAAAACGGTGAATGGCTGTTTTTAACGGGATAAAAATCTGGTTTTGTTCGTCGCCTAGCTTCACCCCTTGAAACTCTTTCTTTTTCAAAAATGGCGCTTCTAAAATACCTACGACTTCAAACCACAGATGGTTAATTTTGACTGACTTGCCTACCGCATCGCCAAGTGGAAACAAGGTTTTAGCGGTATTGGCACCGAGCAGCGCCACTTGAGAAAAGTGTTGTCCGTCTTGCTCGTTTAGCAAACGCCCTGCACTTAAATCGAAATGTGCCAGCTTAAAGTAATTTTCACTGACCCCCACGGCTTGGCCTTCGAACTTAGCGTATTCACTGAATACATGGTAGGTTTCGACCACTTTTTCTGCAGCAAAATCAGTGATAAAAGGCAAGGCTTCAACGGCGACTTTACCATCATTGAGCGACAGACCATCTGAGTGTTTACGTTGCTCTCTCAGCTCTTCTTCTTCAAAATCTTTCGCTTCAACAATGATATTGTTTAGACCCATGGAGTCGATCATTTTCAATGCTTCACGCTGAGCGCCTTCACCAATATTGAGCATGGCGATTACGGCACCTACACCGAAGATCATGCCAAGCAGTGTCAAAAAGGTGCGTAGTTTATGTTGCTGTAGCTGTACTACCGCATCTTTAAATAAGCCCACTAGATTCATAATTTGCCCTCCTTATCGACCAAAGCAATCACATCTCCCTCTGAGAGGCCTTGGGTAATTTCGACATGGCTTAAGTTGCTTTGTCCCAAACTCACAGGGGTTTTGCTAAAACCCGAGGCCGTTTTAAGTTGCACATACGCACCGTCTTCATCGGCAAATACACTAAACTTAGGCACTACCAGTTTTTCGGCTGCTTGGTTGGCAATGATATTGGCTGCGACTTTTAAACCAGGTCGCAAATGTGCACCTTGCTCATCAATACTGGCAGTCAGCTCATAGTATTTTTGAGGGTCTTGGCGTTTGATTGATTTAGGAAATGGCGCAAGTTTGGTCACTTTGCCTGTAAAAGTTTTGCTCGGATCTGAGATCAAAGAAAACTCCAGCGTTTGATTTTGTTGCAAGTTAATGGCTTCACGCTCTTTCACGAATAACTTAATTTGCATCACCGAGATATCTGGTAAACCCGCAATTTTCTGCCCCGGCCAAAGTGTTTGACCAGCTCTAGGCTTTTCGCCGCGCCAGTTTACACTGTGCGTTAACAAGCCATCGTGGGGGGCAACCACTTCTAATGACGACAAGTTACCATTGAGCATATCAATTTTGCTTTGGTGCTGCTGACTTTGCATATTTAAGAGGTCCAACTCACCTTGAGCACTGCTATTAAATTGCTCTGATTGCCAATTAAAATAGTCCGTTTTGGCATTCAGATAATCGACCTTTTGCGCCTGCTCTAAGATATCGAGTTTGGAGATGATGCGAACATCATCAATTGAGAAGGTTTCAGCAAATTGCTTTTCTTCTTCAACAATATCAATGTCATACCCTAGATGCTTTCTTCTTGTGTCAATTTCAGTATTTTTGCCAGACAAGTCTTGTGAGACCTTGTCGTTTGAAAATTCACTTTCGCGCTTTTGCTTACTCATAACACGACCGTCAAATCGCGCTACCACTTCGCCTTTTTTAACTTGCGAATATTCAGGCATTAACCAAGCGAGCGTTTGTGGGCCACGAGATGAAGCTGGCGTACTGATCACTGTTTCTGTTGCTGCGATTAATTCGCCCTTTGCCTCAACATAGTTCTTAAATGGCGCTGTTTTAACTGTATAGGTTAATTGTGCATTGACTTCTGCAGGTTCAGAGCAAGCAGTTAGGAATAATGCACTGATCACTATCGCTAAATATTTCATAGACGTACCTCATCACCTTGCTTTATACCCTTAGTGATCACTGCAAAACCATTACTGATATTACCGACCTGAACAGGCACCTTGTCACCGTCTTTTTCGATTAAATAAGCGCTAGATTGAGTACCATTTAACTGGTCACTGTGTACTGCAGAGATAGGCACAACTAAAACGTTTTCAATTTTATCTGTAGCAATTTCTACCCGAGCAGTTAACCCTGGACGCATGATCGCAGCATCGATGTCATCTAAGGTGATCAACGTATCGACTATGCGGCGTTTATCTTGTGGTGATTTTTCACGAAAAGCACTGCCTATAGTGGTTATTTTACCTGAAGTAATGAGCGGCTCAGGCCCATCTATAGTCACTTTTACATGTTGATTAAGGGCTATACGGCCAAAGTCTGCTTCATCAATTTGCGCTTTCACCTGCATGTCTTCTATTACAGCCATCTCAATAACCGGCTGGCCAAATTGCACACTTTCACCCACAGTCGGCTTTTCGCCACTGGCATTGCTGTAATACATCACAATGCCATCCATAGGGGCTTTGACTTTAAGCCTTTCTATGTCTTGCTTTAGAGCGTCTACTTCGGCCTTCAAACGGCCGACTTTGCCTTCAGCCAATCGAATATTGAGCTCTTTGGTTTCTTTTTGAAATGCTAATTTTTTTTGTGCCAGCTCTAGGTCATTTTTAGCAATGGTGAAATCTATCTGCGCCTTGCGCTTATCGTTGTCTGAAAGCGAATCATCGTTAATGTCAGCTTTACGCTCAGCAATATCAAAATTCATCTGTGCTTCGGCAAGGGCTAGTTTAAGCTCTTCTTGGTTTTTAATTTCGAGTGCTTTTTGGTTCTCAAGCTCTTTGACTGCGCGATCATATTCGCTGTTTTTATCAATTAAGCGATCGCGCACGGGTTTATCGTCAAATGCCGCAACCACCTCACCTTTTTTTACTTGCTTGTTTTCTGGTGCTAAAAACTTCACCTTGTATTGCCACATGCGAGCAATGGAAGGTGGTGCAATCAACGACTGCTTTGCCGACTCTAGTTCACCATTGGCCTGTACAGCCAACTGAAAACTGGTTTTCTCGACAGTGTGATAGTCAAACTCATCACTGCCACAGCCTGCTAATGATAAAGCGACAATACTGGCTAGTACGCCTAATTTAAACTTATTCACTTTGATCTCCTTGCAAACGCACGCGGCCTGTCATCCCCGGTAGTATTTTTAGCTTTTGTGTTTCATCAAATGAGAAAACAGCACGATAATAGGCGTCTTTTCCCCACTCTTGACGCTCTTCTGGCTGTGTCGATAAATTAGTTAACTTAGCTGTAATAGGTGTTTTTTGGTAGGCGTCTAGGGTCAAATTAACACTTTGTTCTAGAGTAAGGTGCTTGTAGTCAATTTCATGTACCCAAGCCTCAAGATAAAGCCCTGTCATTGCTGGAATTTCAGCAATTTTCCAGCCTGGTTGTGCAGTCGCCCCCGAAAATAGCTTAGAGCCATACCAAGGGTGGTTTGCATACAGAATTGGGCCTTGATTGGTTGCTTTATGGGTTAAATCGTTTAAGCGCTCTCGGTTTTCTTTTAAGTTAATTTGTAAACGTGCGATTTCAATTTCTTGTTTACGAATATTCACCTGCGCTGTGGTTTTTGCTTCAGCTAGACTGGCTTTGGCTTTGTGCTTTTGGATCACCGCTTGCTCAAGTTTGAGTTGGTTTTCTTCGTAGTCGAACACGCTAACGTGACTTTTCGGCACTGCGGCGTCTATCTTCGCTTTTTCAAGTAAAAGCTCTGCGCGCGTTAAAGCAAATTCAGCTTCTAAAATCGCCTGCAGGCCTTTATTCTGCTGCCTTTTTAATTCGTCTTGCGCATTATTAAGACTCACTTCATCTTGCTCTATGGTGCTGGCGATAGAGCCGCCTTCGAATACCACCACCACATCGCCAGGCTTCGCCACTTCGCCTTCTGGCAACATCCATTCAATTTGCACACGCCAAGTATCGCTTTGTGGCGAAAAGAAAGTTTGGCTATCTCCTGCTTTGACTTCACCTGTGATGAAAATACTTTGAACATCCTCTGCATAGCTATCCGCGCTGAACATTGAACTTGAAAGTAACATAGCCAAACACAATGGCTTTAATGTGCTTTGTTTTAAATTAGCTTTCATCGGCGGCTGTCCTCTATTTTCACGCCATCTTTCATTCTAATAATACGCTTTGCATACTCGGCAATATCATCTTCGTGGGTCACCATCACAATAGTGTGCCCTTGAGCGTGTAAGTCACATAACAGTGACATTATTTCGTGAGAGGTTTTACTGTCTAAATTACCCGTAGGCTCATCGGCAAAAATAACTTTAGGCTCATTCACTAAGGCTCTGGCAATGGCCACCCTTTGTCTTTGACCACCCGACATTTCATTCGGTTTGTGCCCTGCTCGATGATCAAGTCCGACTTTGGCAAGCATGGCTAAGCCTTTTTGTTTGGCTTCTTCTGGTGAAGTCTCGCTGTAACGCAGCGGCAGAGTGACATTTTCAAGTGCACTCAAACGGGTTAAAAGGTGAAAGGTTTGGAAAATAAAGCCAATACGCTCGTTTCTTATTTTTGATAAGTCTTCATCGCGCATATCTTGAATAGACTGACTCGACAAAAAGTATTCACCCTGTGTCGGCGTATCTAGACAGCCCAATATGTTCATGAGCGTTGATTTTCCAGAGCCTGACGAGCCCATGATGGCAACGAATTCGCCTTCATCAATGGATATAGAAACATCACTTAACGCGGTGACGCGCGTTTCCCCACTACCGTATTCGCGATATAAGTTTTTAACTTCAATCACTTGCTACAATCCTTGGTTATTATTTTTATTAAACAATAACCGTATACAATGTGAACAACTGAGTCAACTACCATAAGCGACTGATTTTAGTAACAATAAACAAAACTGTACCTATTTACTAAAAGTTAACCTTATAGTAAAAAAAGCATTACTAATTAAACATAAAATGCCAAATAATAATGGTTACATTTCAAACCTGTTTCCACTATAGTAACTTTCAGGTTACGGAAAACAGTGATTGTTATGAGAAAAAGTCTAATATTTTTAAGTGTTTGCCTACTGGCCGCCTGTAGCAAAGAAAGTAAACTTGAAGAGAGTTACTACCAAGCTGAAGTGCAACGAGATCACCAAAGCCAATATCAATTCGCGCAGCAACTTGTTGAACTCGGTGAGACATCGTGGCAACAACGAGCACAGCAACATAAAGCAGCCATTAAAAAAGTCTCACAGTCACAAGCACACCTTACTCAAAAAGAGCTGATAACTGCATTTAATTTAGCCGCTGAGGCAAAACAATTAGACAATTCAATGGCGGCAGACACTATTCTTAAACAGATCCTCAGCGACGATGTGTTACAAAAGTTAGTGAAAAGCACCCATACCTTATTAAACAAACACTCTGCTTTAATTTCACAAGGGCAGCGATTGCTAAATGAAGCACCAATAGAATGGAATATCATTGAGTTAAATGAATTCTTATTCCAACTAAATTCACTGATTCAAAATTCAGAAAAAGCAATTGCATTAACACCTTGGCAGCATAAAGATCAGGCCTACCATTTAATCACATTAAATACGCAGTACATTGAGCAGCTAAAGTTACTGCAGCAGCAGCTTTTAAACAGGGTTAAAACAGCAACCTGTGATGCGCTTTGCGCTGGCTTAAAAGCCAACCTAAAAGACGCACAGAAAAATATTAAGCTATTCGATGAAGTCGCAGTAGAAAGCATGATGGCCTTTCCATTTGAGCAACAGCTAAAAAAATCAAAAGAATGGTTAGAACTAAACAATAATATTCGCATCACACTCGAAGAAGTCGATGAAGTTCTTGGCGAGCATTATAGGGCTTACTATAAATCTTTACTTAGAGCAGTCAGAGGCCCTAAGTATGATCAACAATATTGGCAATTTGCTGAGGAAGATGTCGTCAGGGTAAGCAAGACCGAACAAGTCGAAGACGTGAAATTTACTCCTATTGCACTCTCACCTAATCTTGAAATATTTCTAGAGCACTATGAGCAGCTTGCGTTTTTGAGATAGCTAACTCAGACAATAAACAAAAAAGCCCCATCTGCATAAGCAAATGGGGCTTTTTTCGGCGTGATGAATTGGCCTTTGTTATTAGATTAATCTAGCTGATAAACGCTAAATCCAAGGCCCGCTACTTGGCCTTTTTCACCTTCAGCTGATTGATAAATCAGTTTCGCATTTTCACTCATCCCAGTCGGCTTAATGCTCTGAGATTTCGTGCTGGTATTAAAGATAACCGCTAGGTTTTGCTTACCTTGCTCACCCTGATACGCACGTTTGATGGCGAATAAGCCAGGCTCATCTTGTGAGAATAGAATGCTTTGCTCACCTTGACGTAGTGCGATATGCGCTTGATATAGCTCAGCATATTCAGCAAAACGCTGATAGAACAAGTGCGATGTATCAAAGTTGTCGTCAGCTGTGGTTTTATCTGTGGCTAACAGGTCATCATCGTTATAGGTTTTAACAAATGATGGCATCATGTTTTGTCTTGAATCTTGGTCGCCACCGTCACCCACAAAACCTTGTTCATCACCGTAGTAAATTACCGGTACGCCACGGCTAAAATACATAAGAGCATGGGCAAGCAGAGTCCGTTCAACCATTTCGCTTTCACTATAGTTAAAGTCACTGCTCTTTAAGCGATATGCAATACGGCCCATATCATGGTTACCCGTAAAGCTCACAAGGTGATTGGCATTAAAACCATCTTCATGCTTGTATAAATGATCTTTCGCGAAAAGCTTAGTCAGTTCACTTGTACCTTTTTGATTCACCACAACCGCTTCAATACTGCCTTGCAGTGCAAAGTCGAGTACCGATGGCATTTTACCTTCAGTTAAGAAAGTACTAAGTAGTTCTGGCTCAAAGCTATACGCTTCGCCATACATCATAAAGTTGTTGATACCTAATGAGGCAGCATGATCCATCAGTGCCGGCGAGAACTGCTCCCAGAATGACATGTCTACGTGTTTTACTGTATCAATTCTAAAACCGTCAGGCTTGAACTCGGTGATCAGGTTTTTGTAGATGTCGATCATGCCATCAACCACTTTTTGTTGTGTGGTGTCGACATCGTCTAACCCAGCAAAGTCACCTTTGATTGAGCTTTCGCCCGACCAATGTGAGTCACCTTGGTTGTTATATAAATCAATGTCGTTTAGCCAAGCGGGTACTTTAACTACTTCTTCGCCTTTAGGGATCAGTGGCTTATAGCGCTCGCTTTCTGGTGTATTGCTGTCTTTAAACTGACAGCGGTCACCTTCAACCAACCATCCTAGGCCATCTTTACCATGACACTGTTCGTATTTGATCACGTCAGCCGTGTGGTTCGTGATGATGTCAAAGTACACTTTGATATTGCGTTCGTGTGCTTGATCAATGAAGTTTTTAAGCTCAGCGTTTGAACCCCAGTGTGGGTCAATCTCGGTAAAATCTAAGATCCAATAACCGTGGTAACCCGATGTATCGGCTTGCATTGCACGGTTACGTAGCACAGGCGTTAACCAAATCGCGGTGATACCCATGTTATCTAGGTAAGGCAGTTTTTTAGTTAAACCTGCTAAGTCACCACCGTGATACATACCTTTGTGAGTGACGTCTAAACCACCACGAGATAACGCACGTTTAGTATCGTGTTCGGCAGCGCCCATATCGTTACTCGGATCGCCATTATAAAAACGGTCTGGCAACACAAAGTAGAATACTTCATCACGAAAATCTCGTTGCTGATACGGTGTCAGTTTAGCCGCTTTGCGCTCAAACTGTTCAACATTGGTCGCTGCAACTGCGGTATTCGCCTGCGCTGCTGACTCTTTTGCTGTATTCGCTGATTGGCTACACGCTGTAAGACCTGTCGCTAACATCAGCGATAAGGCAATTTTATTCAGTGGTGATTTAAACATAGGATCTCCTTTTTTATACCAATCCTCTAAATTAATTAGTCTATTTTGAGGATTGGTATCATGCTTACTTTCAATTAAGAAAGCTTTGCATAAACGCTCGCAAACGCTGGCATTTCTAAGTTGTTGTCATTAATGGTCGCTGTCACAAGCTTATGATCTGTAATAAGTGATAGCTCACTTACACCTAACTCCTCAAGGCTGATGGTTTGCGTTTCATTACTTAGGTTAAAGCAGACTAAAAGTGTCTGGCCATTGTAGCTACGTTTAAACGCAAGAATTGGCTCCGGCGTATCAATAAACTCAATGTCACCGTAAAGAATTGCTTCAAAGCCTTTACGCCATGCACTGAAATGACGGTAGCTATTTAGTACTGAGTTTTCATCATGCTCTTGGGTATCTACTGCGGTAGTATAATGCGCTTCAGGCACAGGTAACCAAGGTTTAGCAGTACTAAAACCTGCATTGTCTTTTTGGCTTTCCCAAGGATGTGGAGTACGACAACCATCACGGCCTTTGAACTGTGGCCAGAACGTAATGCCATACGGGTCTTGTAAGTCTTCGTAAGCAATTTCAGCTTCAACTAGGCCAAGCTCTTCACCTTGATAGCTACAAACACTTCCGCGCAGTGATGAAATCATCGCATACAACATTTTCGCGAGTGTTGCATTACCTTCAGCGTTTTGTGTTCTGCCCCAACGGCTCGCAACACGAATAACATCATGGTTCGACACAGACCAACATGGCCAACCATCCGATACGCGTGCTTCTAATGACTCTACGACTTGCTTAATGTAGCTTGCTTTAAAGTCATCTGTTAGCAGATCAAAGCTATACCCCATGTGAAGACGCTTATCACCTTGGGTGTACTCCGCCATGGTTTTTAATGAATCTTCAGACGAGATTTCACCAAGTGCGACTGTGCCCGGGTACTTGTCTAATAGTGCGCGAATGTCTTCCATAAAGCCCAAGTTTTCATCTTGGGTATTGTTGTAATAGTGATACTGATACGCATACGGGTTCTTTGAGTCAAAACCGATATTGGTACGCAGCTCTTGCGCTTTAGGCGGGTTGTCACGTAATTGCGCGTCATGAAAGCAAAAGTTAATTGCATCTAAACGGAAGCCATCTACACCACGTTTTAGCCAAAACTCAATATTATCAAGGGTTGCTTGACGTACTTCTGGGTTATGGAAGTTAAGGTCTGGCTGACTGGTTAAGAAGTTGTGCAGGTAGTATTGTTGACGGCGCGGTTCCCACGTCCACGCAACACCACCAAAAATCGACATCCAGTTATTTGGTGGTGTGCCATCTGGCTTAGCATCAGCCCATACGTACCAATCAGCTTTGTCATTAGTTTTATCTTCACGACTTTCTAAGAACCAAGCATGTTGATCAGATGTATGACTCAATACTTGGTCAATCATGATCTTAATGCCACGGTCATGGGCTTTGGCGATCAGCTCATCAAAATCTGATAACTGACCAAATAGCGGATCAATATCGCGATAATCACTGATGTCGTAGCCGAAGTCTTTCATAGGAGATTTAAAGAATGGCGATACCCAAATCGCATCTACACCTAAGCTTTTGATGTAGTCTAATTTTGCGATGATACCCGGAATATCACCGATACCATCTTGGTTGGCATCATAGAAGCTGCGTGGATATACCTGATAAATAACGGCGCCGCGCCACCACATTTGTTCTTTCATTTAAAACCCCAAAGACTCTTCTTCATCGCCCTACACCTCATTTTGTTCTCAGTGTCACAGTTAGTGGCACTGAGTTTTAAAAGACCCGAGGCATAATCGGATAGTCGTTATAATATTGTCATAAAGAATACGCGTTATGATTTTTTCGTAACAGCCTTTGCATACGTATTCAGGATTTGCAGTTTTATGAATGACGCTATGATGCAATCATCAAGAAAAATGACAAAGAGGTTGGGTGTGAGTAAAGTTTTTTTGGGTATTAGCCTAGTTACAGGACTGGTTTTAAATCCACTCATTACAGTGCAAGCTGTTGAAAATAAGAACAATGACAAACCTTATACCATTGCATCAAAAGCGCATAAATATGTGTCTCACAGCTATCAAAATGGTGAGTTGACGGTTACCACAACACTGGGTGATGTTACCTTCTCAGCATTGAATGACAGTGCCATTGAAGCGGTATTCAATGCCAAACAAGCTGCTGTTTCGGCAAGTAACCTGCCTTCTTATACCATCAGTGAAACACACCAAGACCATACCTTACTCTTTAGTCAGAAGGCTTCACAGCAAGGCAATGTGCTTGTTGGCTCAGCAGGCAATATGCGTGTCGAAATTACCACGCAGCCTTATTCAGTCAGTTACTTTAAAGGCAAACAATTACTAGTAAAAGAAGAACAAGGCTTTTACTCAGGCACAGTGATTGAACAGCAAGACAGCCAAACTCAAACACATAACGTACATGGTGTTCGCTTTAACTTAAATGACAGTGAGCAATTACTTGGCACAGGTGAGCGCGTATTAGGTATGGATCGCCGCGGCCATCGTTTACCTCTATACAACCGTGCGCATTACGGCTACGAAACTGAATCAGTACAAATGAATTACAGCTTGCCTGCGGTGATGTCGAATAAACAATATATGTTGCTATTCGATAACAGCGCCAAAGGCTGGGTTGATTTAGCAAAGTCTGAACACAATGTTTTGCAGTTTGAAGCTGTGGCAGGACGTAACGCTTATATTGTTGTTGCAGGTGATTCTTACCCAGAGCTGATCGCCAACTACACCGATATCAGTGGCACACAGCCCATATTACCTCGCTGGGCGTTTGGTAATTTTGCCTCACGCTTTGGTTATCGCACACAACAAGAAGTAATGGACACAGTTGCTAAATTCAAAGCGCTGAATATCCCGCTCGACTCCATCATCATTGACTTATATTGGTTTGGTAAAGACATTCAGGGCCATATGGGCAACCTCGCTTGGGATAAAGACGCGTTTCCTGAACCTGAAAAAATGCTGCGCGAACTACGTGAGCAAGGCATTCAACCTATTTTGATCACTGAGCCATTTATTCTTTCAAGTTCAAAACGCTGGGATGATGCAGTTTCACAAAAAGTGCTGGCAAAAGATGTCGAAGGCAACCCAAAAACGTTTGATTTTTACTTTGGTAATACCGGCATTGTCGACGTCTTCAACGACACAGGTCGAAACTGGTTTAATAATATTTATCAAGAACTTGCTGAACAAGGTGTACAAGGTTGGTGGGGCGATTTAGGTGAACCAGAAGTACACCCGAGTGATGCATTGCACACCCTAGATAATGGCCAGCAAGTGTCTGCCGATGCCATTCATAACGCCTACGGCCATCAATGGGCAAAAATGTTATTTCAACATTTACAAACGACGCAACCTGAACAACGTCCATTTATTTTAATGCGTGCAGGTGCTGCTGGCTCTCAGCGCTACGGCATGGTGCCTTGGACTGGGGATGTGAATAGAACTTGGGGCGGATTAAAACCGCAAGTTGAGTTATCACTGCAAATGGGTATGTTTGGTTTGGGTTATACGCACTCTGACCTAGGTGGTTTTGCCGGTGGTGAGCAGTTTAATAAAGAGTTGTATATCCGTTGGTTACAATACGGTGTGTTCCAACCAATTTATCGCCCGCATGGTCAAGAACATATTCCTTCAGAAGTGGTATTCCACGATAAAGAAACGCAAGATATTTTGCGTCAGTTCATCGAACTTAGATACCAAATGATGCCTTATAACTACACGTTAGCGTATCAGAATAGCCAATCGGGTCTCCCGCTGATGCGACCAACTTTTATGGATGACGCTGCCAATACAGACCTTTCGAACAAAGACAGCTACCTATGGGGCGATGCGTTTTTTGTACACCCTATTACCTCAGCTAATTTAAGTTCTGTCGACGTCACGTTGCCAGAAGGTGTGTGGTTTAACTACTTCACTGGCAAAAAGTTGGAAGGCGGCAAAACACATAAAGTCGAGATAAACCTTGAGCAAATCCCTGTGTTCGTTAAAGCGGGGGCATTTGTGCCTATGGTTGAGAAGTTCCAAACCACGCAAAACTACAGCTCTGAGCACCTAACCTTACATTATTGGGCCGATAACCAAGTACAAAATGCTACAGGCAGTATGTATGAAGACGATGGCCACACCATGAATGCCGACAAACGCGGAGAGTTTGAACTACTTAACTTCGCAGCGAAGCAGAATAATAGCCAACTGGGCATGCTGCTTATGCGCCAGGGCAAAGGCTACAAGGGCATACCTAAAGCACGTGAAATCACCTTAAAAATCCATAACTGGCAACAGCAGCCAAAGCAGGTTAAGGTAGGCGACCAAATCATTCAATCTTATGATTGGAATAATAAAAACAGCACCTTAACGGTGAAATTTAACTGGCAGCATCAGCCATTGACACTACAGGTTCAATAACATGACAACACAACAGTCTGAGTCTTTAACCCGTATTATCGCCGACATTGGCGGCACCAATATTCGTCTTGCGATTGTCGACGAGCAAGCCGACGGCTATTACCGCAATATCAGCACCTATAAATGTGCTGATTACGCCGGTCTTGCCGAAGTATTAAAGCTCTATATCAGCGAGCAGCAATTAGAAAACAGCCGATTAAGTGCTTGTTTAGCCATTGCGTGTCCGGTGGATGATGATCTAATTTCAATGACAAACTTGCCTTGGCAGTTTTCTCAATCGACTTTAAAAGAGACATTAAACCTTGAGTCTTTAACGCTTATTAATGATTACACTGCCATTGCCATGGCTATTCCACTTTTGAGTGATGAACAAAAAGTGAAAATCGGTGATGGTGAAGCCGTTGCTGGTAAACCAATTTCAGTGTGTGGCCCAGGTACAGGGTTAGGTGTTGCGAATCTTATTCCTGTTGGTGACAAATGGCACTGTGTCAGTGGCGAAGGGGGTCATGTTGATTATGCCCCTGTTGGCGAGCTCGAAATTGAGATTTTGCGTTTCTTAAACAAGATTAAGCAGCGTGTATCTTACGAGCAATTATTGTCGGGTTATGGCTTAGAGCAGGTTTATCAGGCTGTTTCTGCCATTAAACAAAACCCAAACACTGAAAAGCTCTCAGCACAGCAAGTATCAGAGCGCGGTTTAAGCAATGACTGTGAATACTGTAACCTAGCACTCAATGTGTTTTGTCGCGTACTCGGTGCATTTGCAGGTAATTTAGCGCTAACATGCAATAGCGTCGGCGGTATCTATATCGCAGGTGGCATAGTGCCGCGCTTTGTTGATTTCTTAAAATCAACTGCGTTTAGAGAGCGCTTTGAAAATAAAGGCCGTTTATCACACATTCCGCGTCAAGCGCCAACTTATGTGATCACAGAAAGCCAGCCGGGCCTATTGGGTGCTGCGGCTTATGCGATGCAAAGCTAATCTAACTTTGAGGTGGCATAACAATTTAGTTATGCCACCTATTCACCTTTAGACTTTCAGCTTCTTTAATACCGAACAAAAAAGGCCATACGTTGAAACGTATGGCCTTTGTGCTAGCTAAAAGTCTTTAATTTAGAAAATCGCGTAAGATACGCTGAATTTTACGCTTCTTGGTAGAATATATCGGCCATTTGGCGATGTTGGGTTACGTGGATCACCCTCGGTAATGCCCATTTTATCCGTCACATTATCAATTGCTAATTGCATTTTCACGCGCTCTGACGGTTCATACAAAATACCAAAATCAACCTTGCTATACCCACCCAATACCACGGTGTTTTCGTTGTTACCCCAACGGTCATCAACTGAAGATAATGTACCGTAAACCGTCAAGTATTGGTCGTCACCTAAGTCAAATTCATAACTTGGTGTTAAGCGAACTTGCCAAGCTGGCTGACGCTGTGCTTCATTACCTGCATTATTCGGGCTTTCGGTAATTTCAGTTTCTTGTAAAGTCGCATTCAAATGAACTTTGAAGCCTTGCTCCGCCTCGTAGTTCATGTCAAGTTCTACACCATATGCTTCGTTTGTCAGAATTTCTGCTGGATCACCAGGTCTTCTTACAAACGTGTCACCTTTCACTTCATTACTAAAGAAAGTCGCAAATGCTTGTAGGCTATCAGTCATGTATTTATAACCAAGCTCGCCTTGAGTGACTTCTTTGATTAAGTCTTCACCCGACGAATACACGCCATAATTGTCTCTGAAGTCATCAAAGTAAGGCATTTTGTAGCCTTGGTTCACACGACCAAATACAGCCATTTCATCATTCAAGCTGTAGTTAATTCCAGCAGTCCATGACGTTTTGCTTTGCTCATAAGACACCGTCTTGTTTATAACCCCATCAAGACCTTCATCTACAGAATATTCCACTTCGTGCGTTTCGCGTCGTATGCCACCATCAAGAGTAATGTCGTCATTCAGCTCATAGCTCAGTGTTGTATACAATGCTGATGTTGTTGCATCTCCAGTCGAGTTGATGTCATAGTTCCAGCCACACCCTTCTACATCATCGTTACACTCAATGCCCGATAGCATTTCACCACCCGCTTCAAGTACATGATACGCATGGTTTCCAAGTGTCCACCAATCTTTTGCTGATGTTGAAGCATTGTATAGGCCCACTGACATGCTTAAGTCACCAAACGATTTTGATACTGCAAGATCATTTGTGAAAGCTTCAATGTCTTTGAGCACAACCCAGCGACCAATTTGCTGAACAGGCGTGTCACTCGCATACTCTTTTCCTGTAACTGCACCCAGCGCAGAAACACCATCATCAGCAACCTCGGCGACCGTTGTTGCAGAGCCATTTGGTACTAATCCATATGTGTTAGCTTTACCTTGCGTTAGGCTAAAGCGGTCGATGATCTCCCAACCATTGCCTAATTCAAACTTAATACTACCGCCTGACACATGACCGTTCCAACCTCGGCCTTCACCAAAATCAAAGGTTTGAGCATGGTCACTTTCACCGTAATACACTTGTGCTTGACGGTTTAGAGTACCGATTTGGGTATACCCCGCATCGACCCCTTCTACGTTAAGTGGGGTAGGCAAATACCAAGTACCTGTGTCGTCGGTTTGGCGGGTGTAGACGTTGACTTCACCGTTATCAAATTCTTTGGTCAGGTTAATCGTAAATTGCTGACCTCTTTCTGAAGTAAAGCCAGCATCACGAATACCTTGTGAACGCTTGATGTAGCCACCAATCATGTAATAAAAGTCGTCAGAGAGCTCACCACTTAACACCAAATCTAAACGCTGTAAGCCGTAGTCAGAAGTTGAATACTTCGCAAGCGCTTCTGTGTCTTCACTGCCACGCTTTAATCTAAAGTTAGTCGTTAAACCCGGCTGGCCATTTGATACAACAGGGTTTGGACCTCCCCTTAGAGCCTCCATCGTTTCGATGGTTTCATCGATACGAAATAGCGAGGAGTTCTCTAAAAATGACAAAGTCGGTGCAGGATAAACTGGCGAACCTTCTAACGATAATGTTAAGAATGGTGCATCACCACCACCTGGAAAACCACGTACAAATACATTCGCACCTGATTCACCACCCGAAGTTTCTACCCACACGCCAGGTACCGCTTTAAACAAGTCTGCCGTACTTTTAGGAGATAACTTTTCAATAAGTGAAATGTCTAAGTTTGTTACGGCGAAGCTGGCATCTTTTTTACTGATCCCATTACCACCTGGTGTACCACTGATGACGATTTGTTCTATCTTTTGCTCGTCTTTCGCAGCATCTTCAGCCATAACTGTTTGGCTGAGTAGCGTTGCTGATATTGCACATGCAATCGCACTATAAGAAAACTTTTTGCTCATTTGCTGTTGTCCCCTAGCGTGTTTTATCTTCGTTGTCATTTAAACAATCGCTACTCTCATTACACGGATTAAGTGTAGCGTTTGTTGCATTAGGGCGTATTAAACCTTTGAGATTATGTTGCTTAAAAGTCAATACTTGTTATTTAACATATGAGCTTTTGCAAACGTTTGCAAACCATTTTTTCAAACGTTTGCAAAAATTACCGAATTTTTGCATTATGTCCTTGTCTTACCGTCTATTTTAAAATTGAGGATGTGGCTTTGACTCAAGAGTCTCGCTTAACGCTAACTGGATTAGCAAAACTCGCTGGCGTTTCTACTTCAACGGCTTCTCGTGCATTAAGAGATAACCCATTGATAAAAAAAGAAACTAGAGAAAGAATTCAAGCATTAGCCAAAGAACACAGCTTCAGTATTAATCATGCGGCAAGCCAATTACGAACGCAAAAAACCAATGTCGTCGCAGTGATTCTGAACCTCACAGATCATACTGAACAAAGCATCAATGACCCTTTTTTACTCAAAATGGTCAGTGCATTGAACCTCGCACTTAACAAAGCGGGTTATGAAATGCTGCTTTCAAACTCAATGATGGCTGATAGTGACTGGGCTAGTTATTTCATCAGCAGCCGACGCGCTGATGGTTTAATCATTGTTGGTCAAGGAAAAAGCGAGGATAACGTCAATGATGTCGTTACAGCAAAAGCGCCTTTAGTAGTCTGGGGCGACCCAAAACTCAATAAAAATTACCCGATTGTTGGCAGTGACAACCAATACGGTGGCTATTTGGCTACCAAGCAACTTATTGAAAGTGGGTGTAAAAAAGTATTATTCCTTGGTGACACCGAGCACACTGAAATGGCGCAGCGCTACCTTGGGTACCAGCAAGCATTAAAAGAAGCTGAACTTCATTTTGACCCTAGCCTGACCATAGATATCGATATCACCAGTAAAGCAGCTTATGAAAAAGTAAATCAAGAAATTTTAAATCGAGGGCTATTTTTTGATGGCATTTTTGCCGTCAGTGATATGGTAGCATTTGGTGCTTTAAAAGCACTTAAAGAGCGATATGTCAGTATTCCCGGCGATGTTAGCGTAGTTGGTTTCGATGATATAAACATGGCTGAACTCTTCCACCCTGCACTCACTACTGTGCGACAAGATACTGATTTGGCAGCTCAATTGATGGTTGAGCAGTTAATTTGTCAATTTGAGCAAAAACCAGCTCAAAGCAAAGTACTTGAAGTTGAACTGATCAAGCGACGTTCCACACCTGAAAGTTATTAAATTTCAGAACCTTGCTATCGTTTAGTGCCTGCATTTCTCTCCAAGAATGACACTATTAATTTTAGAAATCAAAAATGCAAACGTTTGCATTTGTTTTTTTATCGGCATAGACTAGCTAAATCAACCACAATAAATAACTATCACTAACGGGTAGTAACAACTAGGTATTTAGCATGTCCAGACTTGTCACTTTAGTTGCTATTTCAGCATGTTACTTTATCTTCGCTATCTTGCTGAATAGCGTTGGTACGGTCATTTTGCAATCCATAAACAGCTTTGGAATTTCTAAAGTGCAAGCAAGCACATTAGAAGGGTTTAAAGATTTACCCATCGCCATTGTGTCATTTTTAGTAGCCGCATTTATTCCTCGTATCGGCTACAAAATAGCGTTATTAACCGGGCTTTTAGCAGTCACTGCTGCCAGCTTAGCGGCACCCGTTTTTGGTAATTTCATAGTTATAAAGCTACTGTTCGCGTGTATTGGTGCTTCGTTCGCTCTCGTTAAAGTGTCTGTTTACTCAATCATTGGACAAATATCAGATTCAGAAAAATCTCATTCATCAACACTCAATACCGTTGAGGGGATTTTTATGGTGGGTAGTTTAATTGGCTATTGGTTATTTAGTTACTTTATAGACACCAATAACTTGCAGTCTCTTGCATGGCTCAATGTCTACTATGTATTGGCCGCACTCCTCATCTTTACCAGTGTTTTAGTTGCTTTTTCACCGATTAAAGCACCTGTATCTTCAGAAAAGAACGTGAACTTTGCTGATGCGTTTATCTCTATGCTGAAGATGAGTTACCAACCATTAGTCCTGATTTTTATTATTTCAATTTTCTTGTATGTCTTAATTGAGCAAGGGATCAGCACTTGGTTACCTACTTTCAATCGCGAAATTCTCCAGTTGCCCGTCGATATCAGCGTGCAAATGACCAGTATATTCGCAGCTTCTCTCGCCGCAGGCAGGTTACTCGCAGGGCAAATACTAAAGCATGTTAATTGGTATCGCTTCCTACAGGTGTGCATTATCGGCATGGCAGCTTTAATAATTGGCATCTTACCTCTAACACAGAGCATTGAAGCTCGTGACATTTCTAGCTTAAGCGATTTGCCATTAGCGGCTTACTTGCTGCCACTTATAGGGCTTTTAATGGCGCCTATTTATCCGGTATTAAACTCTATTATGTTGAGCTCATTAGAAATCGAAAAACACGCGCCAATGACAGGACTTATCGTGGTATTTTCAGCACTTGGCGGGACGACAGGTTCAATTATTACCGGCACTGTGTTTGAGTTTTTTGATGGTCAAACTGCGTTTTATCTTTCTTTAATACCCATGCTCGGTGTTTTCATCGCTCTGCGAGGTTTTCGCACTGCCACAGCACGTGTTTCACAGTAATTTTTATAGGTCATTTCAATGAAGTCATTTTGTAATGAAAGCGTCGCGTTTTTCCAAAGCGAGCTGTTTCAACGCGTGCAACTTGCAGCAATCTTCAAAGATAGTAAAACGTTTGCCGACGCAAAACCCAAAACCAGCTATGCAGATACACTTGCTCGTTATACCACGCAAAAAGATTGTACAACCTTTGATTTAGTTGAGTTTGTTTCAACGCATTTTGAGCTTGAACATGTCAGGGAGTTATCAGCATCACAAAAGACCAGTGACATCAAAGAGCACATCGAACGTCTTTGGGATATTTTACAAAAGCCAGCGGACACCCAAGTAGAAAGTTCTTTAATCGCTTTAGAGAATCCATACATTGTGCCCGGAGGTCGGTTTCAAGAAATCTATTACTGGGATAGTTACTTCACCGCTGCTGGTCTGATCCATTCGGGAAAAATCGATATTGTCGAAAGTATGCTCAATAATATGGTGAGTCTTCTCAAGCGTGTGGGTACCATCCCAAATGGTAACCGTAGCTACTATGCAACACGTTCACAACCCCCAGTTATGTCATTACTCGTTATGTTACTCGCCGAACAAAAAGCCGATCGTAACGACTTTATCCGCCAATATATTGATGCCATAGAATCTGAGTATCAGTTTTGGATGCAAGGCGCTGACACGCTAAATGGAGAAAATACGCAAACACTGAGAGTGGTAAAAATGCCTGATGGCAGCTTGCTTAATCGCTATTGGGATAATGCAGCAACACCTAGGCCCGAGTCGTATCGAGAAGATTATGAGATGGCTTTAACACTCCCAGAAGAACAGCGCTCAGATTTCTATCGCAATATTCGTGCTGCCTGCGAGTCAGGTTGGGATTTCAGCTCGAGATGGTTAGCCAATCCAAACGACTTAATGTCTGTGAAAACTACCGCAATTGTGCCCGTTGATTTGAATTGTTTAATGCTACAGCTTGAGACGAATCTCGCCCACTGTTTTGAAATAACAGGTAATGAGAAAAAGCAAAATGACTATATAACTCGTGCCGAACAAAGAAAACACGCAATCAATCAGTACTTATGGTGTGATGAAAAACAGTTTTATTTTGACTATGACCATATCGAAAATAAACGCTCAGAGGTAGAGTCATTAGCTGCAAGCGTCGCCTTATTTGCCGAAGTTGCTTCGGAGCAGCAAACACAGGCTGTTGCCAACAAACTTGAAAGGGCTTTTTTAAAAAGTGGCGGCCTGGTCACTACTTTGTCTGAAACCAAGCAGCAATGGGACGCACCAAATGGCTGGGCACCGCTGCAATGGTTTAGTGTTCAAGGTCTTATGAACTATCAACACAACTCTCTTGCTATAAAAATCATGCAACATTGGACTCAATCGGTTGAAACGATTTTTGCTCAAACGGGCAAATTAATGGAGAAATATAATGTATGTCAGGTCGTTGATATTGCCAGTGGCGGAGAATACGAAGTACAAGAAGGTTTTGGCTGGACGAATGGCGTTACACTCGACTTTTATCATCGCTTACAAAATATTGCCGAAGATCCTAAATAGATAGGTGCCCATTATGACAACAAATGCAAAGCTCATCACTCATATTATCGCAGACATTGGCGGCACCAATATTCGTCTTGCCATTGTCGACGAGCAAGCCGACGGCTATTACCGCAATATCAGTACCTATAAATGTGCTGATTACGCCGGTCTTGCTGAAGTATTAAAGCTGTATATCAGCGAACAGCAATTAGAAAACAGCCGCTTAAGTGCTTGTTTAGCCATCGCGTGCCCGGTGGATGATGATTTGATTTCAATGACAAACCTGCCTTGGCAGTTTTCTCAATCGGCATTAAAAGAAACATTAAAGCTTGAATCTTTAACGCTGATTAATGATTACACTGCCATTGCCATGGCTATTCCACTTTTGAGTGATGCACAAAAAGTGAAAATCGGTGATGGTGAAGCCGTTGCTGGTAAACCAATTTCAGTGTGTGGCCCAGGTACCGGCCTAGGTGTTGCGAATCTAATTCCTGTTGGTGACAAATGGCACTGTGTCAGTGGCGAAGGGGGTCATGTTGATTATGCCCCAGTTGGCGAGCTCGAAATTGAGATTTTGCGTTTCTTAAACAAGATTAAGCAGCGTGTATCTTACGAGCAATTATTGTCGGGTTATGGCTTAGAGCAGGTTTATCAGGCTGTTTCTGCCATTAAACAAAACCCAAACACTGAAAAGCTTTCAGCACAGCAAGTATCAGAGCGCGGTTTAAGCAATGACTGTGAATACTGTAACCTAGCACTCAATGTGTTTTGTCGCGTACTCGGTGCATTTGCAGGTAATTTGGCGCTAACATGCAATAGCCTCGGCGGTGTCTATATCGCAGGTGGCATAGTGCCGCGCTTTGTTGATTTCTTAAAATCAACGGCATTCAGAGAGCGCTTTGAGAGCAAAGGCCGATTATCACACATTCCACGCCAAGCACCGACTTATGTGATCATAGAAAATCAGCCAGGATTATTAGGGGCAGCAGCATTTTCGATGCAAATGTAATTATGTATGGCAGAAATAAACAATCAAACGTTTTTCTGCCAAGCATGTTTTTAAATATTCTGTGTACTTTACCCAAGCTGAAAACTTTTTATAAGCTGCTAAAAAATCAATGAAACTTAACTTAGATTAATTAGAAATAGTCCCATTTTTAAACTAATCTTAATGCACGCCGGTTAACAAAAAAAACCAAAAGCCCTTTATGCATAAAATCTTTAATTTTGTCTGTGCACTCTTAATTGCTCTCATTTTTATATCGAGTCACAGCCATGCCCAAATTCCATTGTTGGCTAACGAGTACGCTGTAAAAAAACTCACTGCTGAAGATGGTTTTGTATCCTCAGAAATATATTCGATCATTCAAGATCAACAAGGGCTTATTTGGTTTGGTACCGCAGAAAATGGCGTAATGCGTTACGACGGTAGAAAGGTCACTTTATTCGAGTTTGATAGCATGAGCGATAACGGGTTGTCTCATAATGATGCCGGTAACTTAATGCTAGATAGAAAAGGTAATGTATGGATTGGCACATGGGGTGGTGGAGCAAATCGATATAACCCCAAGACAGGCAAGTTTGATAACTATATCCACGACCCAAAAAGTGACAACTCTATTTCAGCAAACCGTATTCAATCTCTCCACCACGATGAAGATGGCACAATTTGGTTAGGGTCCTATGATCAAGGACTAAATAAATATCTAGGTAAAAACCAATTTGCACACATAAAAAAAGCAATAAATGGTGAGCCAGGTCTTTCCCATAATCGAATTTGGGACATCGAGAATCACAAATCAGATATGCTTTGGGTCGCGACCAGTTATGGGTTAAATTTAGTTGACAAAACAAACAATTCATTTACGTATTACTTTCCCGAGCCCGATAACAAAACGCCTACTGGCGCTAATGAAATTCGCCATATTCTGAAGACGAAAGAACACAGCATTTACATTGGCACCCAACAAGGGCCATTTTCATTTAACTTGGAATCAGAAGAGTTTTTGCCTATCGGTAATATTAACGGTGAAAACCTAGGCCAAGTAAATTCTATGATCCAAGATCAAGAAGGGTTTATATGGTTTGTTACCAGCAAAGGCGTATTCAGATTTAATCCCGCTAATAATCAAATCAGGCAACTAGAGCTAGAGAACAATAATGGCTTGAGAATAATCTTTGAAGACAGTGCCAAAACGCTTTGGATAACTAATGAAGTACAAGGTATTTATAAATTAGTGCCACACAGAAAGTTTAAATCACTACAAAACCCAGAATTAGTAGCCCCAAATGGGATCTTATCGGATGATAATGGGGACTTACTTATTGCCACTTCTAAATCCGAAATATTTAGGTGGAAAGTGTCATCACAGAAGCTAATAAAGCTAAACGATGCTATTTTTTCAGCTAACAATGGATTCAATAATAACCGCCTTCTTGAACGACCCGTGCTTTATCTTTCAAGTAACGAAGTTCTTTGGGTAGCTCAAGACGAGGGACTCGCGCAATTCAATTTATTAACCGGAGAAGTTAAACAAATTACCTACCCTAAAGATGATCCCAATCACAAAGAATTTAGAGAGATACGTGCATTAAACTCTGACCGATTCGGAAATATTTGGATAGGGACATATAAAAACGGGGTTTACACTTATAACCCTAAAACTGGTCAATTCAAGCATTTAGACTCTGCGTATGGACTCACTCACCCGGAAGTGCTCGAGATATTTAGAGATAATAAAAATAATATGTGGATAGGTACGGGCGATGGTGCAAACCTTTGGCAAGAAGACATGCAGTTTTTCATGCCATTTAAAAGCAACCGGTATAACCCTGACAGCTTACTTGGCAGTATTGTTCAAGACATTCATCAAACCAAGGAAGGGGAGATATGGATTGCAACGCAAAAAGGCTTAAACCTTTACCAGCCTGACTCACAGAGCTTCAAGCATGTTAGAAAAGAAGATGGCTTACCTACTAACTTAATCAGAGGCGTTGCAGATGATGCTGAAGGTTATCTTTGGTTAACAACGAACAAAGGCATCTCTAAATACTCACCAATAAACAATACTATTAGGAATTTTGACAGCCAAGATGGCCTTCTAGGACTGAATTACTACCCTAGTAGCTTAGTCAAAGCAAGCAATAATACTTTATTTACCAGCAGCCAACGTGGGATTGAGTATTTTAGCTCTATTTCTTTGAGCAGTAATCAAGTAGAGCCTAATCTAATTTTAACTGGCTTTAATATCATGGGACAACCAGTGAAGTTGGATGTCCCCTACTCATATGTCACAGACATAAGCCTTTCCCATTTAGATTATGTCTTTTCATTTGAATTTGCTGTCTTAGACTTTATTTCACCAAATAAAAACCACTATGCCTACAAACTTGAAGGGTATGACAACAATTGGATTGAGATAGGCAACAGAAATATTGCTTCATTCACTAATTTAGATGGTGGCGACTATAGGTTTATGGTCAAGGCGACAAATAATAATGGCGAATGGAGTGAAAATATTCTGACTGTTAACCTGCATGTGTCTCCACCTATTTGGCAAACTTGGTGGGCATATACTCTATATGCGTTACTGTCTGCAGCTGCAATTATCTCCGCAATCTACCTGAGAACTAGGTTACAAAATTTAGAAATAACGAGACAAAAGCAATTTGTTACTCGGCTTGAGCAGCAAGTTACTGAAAAAACAGCGTCACTCGAACTACAAGCAAAGGATCTTGCAGCCGCATTAGAAAAAGCAGAAGAAGCCACGCAACTAAAATCAGACTTTTTAGCCAACATGAGTCATGAAATAAGAACACCGATGAATGGTGTAATCGGCATGCTAAATTTACTTAAAGCGAGTCGGTTAGATTCAGAACAGGCACACACCGTAGATATTGCAAGAACGAGCGCCAACTCGCTCCTTACACTGATCAATGACATTTTGGACTTTTCTAAGATAGAGGCTGACAAACTCGAACTAGAACATATCGAGTTTAATTTAAGAGAATTAATAGAGTTACTTGCAGAATCTATGTCTTTAAATGCGCAAAGCAAAGGCGTAGAAATTATATTAGATTTATCAGAATTAGAAGCTTATAACATTTACTCTGATCCTGGCCGCATAAGGCAAATATTAACAAACATTATCAGTAATGCGATTAAATTCACAGAACATGGTGAAATCTCTATTGCTGCTTATTTAGAACCTACAAACAACAAAAATGAGCATATACTTCACTGCTTAATAAGAGATACAGGAATAGGTATACCTCAGAATAAACTGGCCACCTTATTTGATGCTTTTAGCCAAGTCGATGCATCCACTACGAGGAAGTACGGAGGAACAGGACTTGGTTTAAGTATTACTAAAAGGCTATGTCAGCTTCTCAACGGAGACATTAATGTAACAAGTGAAGTTGGCGTTGGCAGTAGCTTCGAAATAACGAGTCTTGTCCATAGTGGCACTGAATGCGAGCGACATAACTTGAGTGATCTCAATCTTCATGTGCTAGTTATCGATGCTAATAGCTCTAGTAGACAAGCGATGAAAAAACAACTTGTTAGGTGGGGAGTTAATGTTACTGAAACCGTGAGTGGCGAGTCTGCTTTAAGCTTACTAGAGCATAAAGCAATTGAACGCTCGGTTGATTTTAACATTATATTATTCGACAAATATCTACCATGTATGCAAGGCGCTCCTTTAGCAAAAGCGCTCAGAGCGCATGTTCCCTCTACCAATATCAAGCTGGTGATGATGGGCAGGATCAATGAACAGTTTACTCAGGCTCAGGTTTTTGAATTTGGCGTTGATGCCTATTTCCACAAACCAATGACACAAGACTCACTGTTAAAAACCCTCGCGGTAGCTAGCGTGTCACTTAGGCAACAGCTTGAGAGCAAACGTTTAACTGTCACGAACTCTGCTGAAAGTGAAAACTCTAATGAGCTGCAAAACTGGGCTGACCAAGCCCATGTACTGCTCGTGGAAGACAATAAGGTCAATCAACTCGTTGCACTGAAAATTCTAAGTAATGTAGGAATAAAAACTGAAGTTGCTGAAAATGGCTTGCAAGCCATTGAAAAATTAAAGTCAGAAACCAAATTCACTCAAATTTTAATGGACTGTCAAATGCCGGAGATGGATGGCTATCAAGCAACTCAAGCTATTCGATTAGGCGAAGCAGGTGAGGATAATACCAATATTCCCATAATTGCAATGACTGCAAATGCCATGCAGGGCGACAAACAAAAATGCCTTGATGCTGGCATGAGTGACTACATCACAAAACCAATTGTTGAAGAGCAAGTCATTGAAAAGCTGAAAGAGTGGTCATTAAAATAAGCGGCGTACTTCGCTTAACGATCACTTAATCTAGTGTTTTACACAATGCTGAATACGTATGCATAACATGGTGGTTGTTTCGTATACTCGGTAGTATTGATTGAATGTCATATTAAATGCCATTTTTTTCGGTTTAGACTTACTAATAAGTGAAGGCTAATTAGTAAAAGTCACCAGTAAAATATTGGTATAAATTCACAATAAGAGTCGTTTTATGACCAGACAACAAAAACAAAACACCAAGCCAAAATTGAGCTTCTGGCAGATCTGGAATGTCAGTTTTGGTTTCTTAGGCGTACAGTTTGGCTTTGCCTTACAAAACGCCAATGCCAGTCGGATTCTTTCTGACCTCGGCGCCGATCTTCATTCTCTTTCTCTTTTTTGGCTAGTTGCCCCAGTAATGGGCTTAATCATCCAACCAATTGTTGGTTCAGCGTCAGATAAAACTTGGAACCGCTTAGGGCGACGCAATCCGTATATTTTAGCCGGTGGTATTGCCGCTGCATTTGGTATGTTACTGATGCCAAACTCTTCAAATATTGCCACCTTTATGACACCGCTCTTATTCGGTGCCATGATGCTGGCATTGATGGATGCTGCATTTAATTTGGCTTTCCAGCCATTCCGCGCACTTGTGTCTGATATGGTGTCAGAAGACCAACGCAACCTAGGTTATTCAATCCAGTCTTTCCTTATCAATATCGGTGCAGTATTTGGTTCGATTCTGCCTTTCTTACTAACTAATGTAATTGGTTTAGAAAACGTTGCAGATAAAGGTGAAGTCGCCCCTTCTGTTATTTGGGCATTCTATATCGGTGCAACCGTCATGCTAGGCTCAGTGCTTTGGACTGTTCTTCGCACAAAAGAATACGCACCTGGTGAAAATGGTTTACCAGAACTAAATCAAGAAGCTGAAAAACTGCCACTGGGTGAGCGCCTATCTGGTTTCTTTGGGCTAATGAAGACCATGCCTGAAACGATGAAACGTCTTGCTGTTGTGCAGTTTTTCTCATGGTTTGCTCTATTCATTATGTGGGTTTACACCATGCCAGCCATCACTCAGCATATTTGGGGGGTGGATGCAAAATGGTTTGATCCTGACTACCTATCTCAAGTTGGCCAAGTACCTGCACATATTGCACAAGCTAAGGGTACGGCAGGCGACTGGGTCGGCATTATGTTCGCTGCATACTCGGTTTTTGCTGCTATTGCGTCATTATTTATGGCGAAAGTCGCCAACCAAATTGGTCGTAAGCTGACTTACTCTGTCTCACTATTAGCAGGTGCCATTGGCTATATCAGTATCATATTCTGGCAAGACAGTACGCTGACAATGGTGAACTTAGGGATCACTGAAATCGAAGTACCACAAGGTGCTGTGATGTTACTTATTTCAATGATTGGTGTAGGTATGGCGTGGGCAGCGATTTTAGCTATGCCTTATGCCATTCTTGCAGGCAGCTTACCGCCGAAACAAACTGGCGTGTATATGGGTATTTTCAACTTCACCATTGCCGCGCCACAAATTGTATCAGGCTTGTTTGCAGGTTGGATCTTAACCTCAGTATTTGAAAACCAAGCAATTTACATCATGATGATGGCCGGTGGTGCAATGCTACTCGCAGCCTTAGCTGTTTACTTTGTAAAAGAAAATGGCTCGGAAACAGCTGAGACCACTTCAGAGCAAGCAACTGCTTAATACGAGAATCAAAGTAACGTTTAAAAGTTAAAGTTTATTTAACGTTATCCCAAGCGAAAAGCCGATTGAAGCCTGACTTCAATCGGCTTTTTTTATTTCTTTCCTTCCTTATTGACTACCTTTCAACATTCTCTGAAACCATTAGACATTTTTTAGACTGCTCTGCTTTTATTCTTTTCACAATAAATTGGAAGCGATGGCACAACTATCTGTAGCCATGTTTTGCTGCTTCTCCAACTGCTCACAGTTCCAATTACTAAATAAAACAGTGAGCTCTGTATTTCTGCGGAAGATGTGTATGAAAAAATTATTATTACTTACTAGCTTGATAGCCCTTAGCGCATGCAATAATGACACACCTGTTTTTATTGAAGATGATAACAACATAGGCAGCCTGCCAAGTATTCCCCCTTCACCAGAAAATAATCCAACGACTGATGAAAAAGTTAAATTAGGCAAACTACTATTTTGGGACCCTATTCTATCGGGAAATAAAGATATAGCCTGTGCAAGTTGTCATCACCCAAATCATGGTTATGCTGAAAATTTAGACTTAAGCATTGGTGTGGGCGGCTCTGGCCTGTCTGAAAATAGGCATGGCGGAAAGCTTATCCATCGCAATGCACCAACGATTTTAAATACCGCCTTTAATGGTATGGATGAAGACGGAGCAGTAGACCCGCTAAATAGCCCAATGTTTTGGGACAAACGTGCTAATTCATTAGAAGAGCAAGCTTTGCTCGTTTTGCAATCTGACGTTGAAATGCGCGGGGATACCATCTCAGAAGATGACATTATGCAGGTACTCTCAGAGCGTTTACTTAATATCGCTGAGTATCGCAGCCTTTTTAATAATGCATTTGGCGATGAAACTATAAATGCCGAACGAATCACACAAGCGATTGCCGCTTTTGAACGTAGTTTAATCGCCTCAAACAGTCCTTTTGACCTGTACGCACGCGGTGATGAAAACGCCTTAACCGATCAGCAAATTCGCGGTATGGATGCTTTTGTTGAAGCTGGTTGTGCGCAATGTCATGACGGTCCTATGTTCTCTGACTTTGAATTACATCAACTCCCTGTAAAAGAAAACGCCAAGTTAGTTCAACTAGGAGTTGTTGATGAAGGTAATGAGAAGCGCTTTAGAACACCCTCACTTCGAAACCTCAGTTTCACTGCGCCTTATATGCATAACGGTACAGAAGCGACATTGCGTGATGCAATTCTATTTTACGACGACATTGCCAACCCTGGAAACTCAGAAGAGCTGGCGAATTTGAATTTTGATGATGTAGATTCAGAAACACTAGATGCTATTGAGGCTTTTATTCATGCCTTGAGTGATGATAGCTTTGACAAGAGTATTCCGCAGACAGTGCCAAGCAACTTAAAGCCTGGTGGGAATATATAGGCATAACACTGCAAAATTAGGACAGTATTGGTTTATCACCGACTGTCCTAATGTGGATATTAAGAAAAGCCAGGTGTTAGTACTAATTTTCCCATTACCTGACCACTTTCTATCAGATCATGTGCTTTTTTTGCATCACCTAATGGTAAGGTCGATACGATTGGTTTAACCTTGCCTGCTTTAAATAACCTATAAACTTGCTCTAAAGACGATTTCACTAGAGGGAAGTTATTAAAATAAGTCGCATAAATCTCAGAATAAGTAATTGTCGGTGATTTACCAAAGTGCTGCATTATTGTTTGCTGTGTGTTTGTTTCGCCAGCGCCTGCTAAAAAACCAAAAACTACTATATGGCCCAAAGTAGCAAGAACTTCTATGTCATCTTTAATGGTATCTCCAGCAACAGGGTTAAAAATATAATTAACGCCGTTACCTCCAGTTACCTGCTTAACCTCAGATATCCAATCATGAGTCGAATTAAATGCAAAGTCAGCACCTAACTCAAGCGCTCTAGTTACTTTTTCGTCTTTTCTATCCAACGCAATGACTTTCAGCCCAGCTGCTTTAGCCAGTTGGATTAAGGCTGTGCCGACACCGCCAGTAGAAGCATATATAAGCGCAAATTTATTTGCTTCAACTCGCGCGACATTATGTAACATATGATATGCCGTGAAATATGTGACCGGCATAGCGCCAGCTTCTATTAAATCAACACTGTCATCTATCAAAACAAGTTTATCGGCTTCAACTGCCGTATACTCTGCATACATAGAAGCACCTATTGGTCCCAGATATGCAACTCTTTGACCGACAGACAAATTGCTATTATTTGCATCTACTATAATGCCGCTACCTTCAACACCAGGTATAAAAGGTAATTCAGGCATCATGCCCGGCGGCATATTTCCTTCACGAATAATCGTATCTATAAAATTCACAGGTGCTGCTGCAACCTTTACTAATACTTGGCCTTCGGAAAGTTTTGGAGGGTCAATTTTCGTGAAATTTATCTGTTCACTGCTGCCTGTTTGCTCTAACTGAATTGCTTTCATAACCTACTCCTGTTTACTTAAAAAAAGTGTTTATAAATGAACTGAAGCAATAATAGAGAGAATTATATACGTGCGTAATTGGTGATATTGGACATCACAATTGCAAAAATGGAATAATCGAGTTAAACCTATTTTGGAAGTAAATGATGGATAGAGTGCTCGATGATTTAACTATCTTTTGTGCAGTAGTGAAGTCTGGCAGTTTGAAAAAAGCCGCTGCCCAGCTAAATATCCCACATAGTACTGTTAGTCGCAGAATTGATAACCTAGAGCATCAATTAGGATTAAAGCTGTTACACCGAACTACGCGAGCAGTTAAAGTCTCAGAGAGAGGCCTTAATCTCTACAATGACAGCGCTCCGATGCTAACGAGTCTAAGAAGCGCCATCACATCTGCAATAGAAGATGAAGTTTCATTTAAAGGAAAACTCAGTGTATCTATGCCAGTCCGTGCAGGTATAGATTTCTTAGGGGCGTGGTTAATAGACTTTTCAACTCTACACAGTGAGTTAAAACTTGAGGTGGCGTTATCAAACCAGAATAAACAACTGGTTAATGACGGTATAGATTTAGCGTTTAGAGTCGGCCCTTTAGTTGACTCAGCTGCAATCGCTCAGCCTCTTTGGGATATTCCCTACACAGTTTGTTGTAATCAGCACTTTTTAAAAAATCACAAGATTAAGTCAAATTTACTTACTCAACATCAACTTACAGTGTTGCCAAGCGTTGTTGTTAAACCTGCTGAAAAATGGGCATTCATTGACGACAAAAAAGCGCAACGACTGATAACCCCCAATGAGCAACTCACTGTTGATGATTTGGGGTTAGCTTTGCATGCAGTGCAAACAGGTCAGTATATGGCTTACTTACCCACCTCTATGCTTGATGGACTTAAGCTTGAATTGATTGATATTGAAGCATTAAAACCTAGAACACGAGTCATGTATGCCTATTACATGGGGCGTAGACACGCACAAAGCCAAATTAAGCATTTAATTGAATATATAAAAGAGAGATTTGAAGCAAAGCAACCAGCCTAAGCACAATAGATTTGATTGCTTTGTAATAAACACTTTGTAATGAACAGTTTTCTGGTTCGATTTAGAAAAGCTAACAAGACTGCCTAACAATAAGTTGAGGTTCTATCAAACGGCTTTCTACCGCTTTGCCTGCGATCATATCCAGTAACGCTTCGACCAGTAACTCACCTGCACGCTTTGTGTCTTGTTTCACCGTAGAAAGCGGTGGCGAGGTAAAGTTAGCAACGGCAATGTCATCAAAGCCAGCAACAGCAACATTTTCAGGAATGCTTAAACCATGCTCTTTTAAAGCGCGCATAGCACCTACCGCAATCAAATCACACGCCGCACAAATTGCATCAAACTCAACGCCTGAGTCGAGTAATTTTTTCGCAGCATCATAACCTGCTTCTTCTGTATATAAAGCATTTATTTGCAGCTTATTATCTGCATTAATACCGTACTCTTTTAGCGCTGCACAGTGGCCTTTATATCTGTCGAAAAACTCTGGCGCATGACTGGATGCTGTGCCTAAGAAAGCTAACTTTTTACGGCCTTGCTTCAACACGTGTTGCGTTATTTCTTTACCACCAGCAAAATTGTCACAGCCAATTGCCGAGCCTTTGAGTTGATCTTCACCCACACCCCAGCGTACATAATGGGTGCCTTGTGCGGATAGTTTCGTGAGCTTTTCAGCAAAGTCGACATAATCACCATAGCCCAGCAAAATGAGACCATCAGCTTTGTTACTGTCTTCAAAATCGGCATGCCAATCGTTACTGGCTTGCTGAAAAGAGACTAATAAGTCATAACCTCTATCTGCACAGGCACGGGTAATGCTGCCCAGCATAGATAAAAAGAAAGGGTTAATGGCTGAGCCATCATCGGTTGGATCTTCAAAAAGTAACAAGGCTAACGTATCACTGTGTTGAGAACGCAGGTTACTGGCGTTTTTATCAACTTTGTAATTCAGTTCTTTGGCAATTTTTTGCACCTTTTCTCGGGTTTCTTGGTTCACCAAAGGGCTATTACGCAAAGCGCGCGAGACCGTTGATTGAGACACCCCAGCAAGATAAGCGATATCGAAAGACGTTGCTTTTTTCACAGACAAAACTCGTAGTTAGACTCATGTAAGAATATACCTGAGTAGACCTTTTATGTGTAGTGAAAAGCACAGGATTGATTAGTATAGTAAAAACGGCTCTCTTTTGCAGGTGCGGTTTTATTTCGCTCAGTGTAATGCAAATAAAAAAGCGTGGGGTAAACCCACGCCTACAAAAAGAACCTGTACCGGCACTAATAGCCGATTGTAGGCGCGACTTTATGTCGCGCAAGTAAGTGCAAAAAAAACGTGGGAGTGAACCCACGTTTTTGCAAAATAGTAATGCTTATTTATGATTGAGACTCTAGGTCCACTTCTTCTCTAACTTCGTCATCACCCAATGCCATCACGTCTCGTACGTTCTTTTGCACTGTAATAGCAGCAAAACCACTCAATAAAAACGACATAGCGTAAAAGCCTTTTTCGCTCAGTAACAACTCTGCGTTCACTAATCCAACCGTTAACAAGGCAATTGCAGACCCTGCAGCGGCCCAACACATCATAAAATAAGGTTTTGAAATGGTTTGGCCTTCCATTTTATCGCGGATGGTCTTTTGTAAAGACACGAATGAAAACAGACCAAATAATAATACAGCTAGGTAATAACCCTTTTCATTCAATTGCATAGTCGCATTTGCCAAACCAATTAGAAATGCCGCGACACCTGCTACTAACATAGCAACTGACGCCATTCTAAAAGCTTTACTTGGTTTATTAAGTGTTTGTTTATTCATCATCTGTGTCTCCATTATTCTTGAATTCGTTACGTCTTGTAAGTGGCTTCAGTATTAGAGACATAGTCAATTTAGTAAACCCTAACTATCAAAGGTTAGTATTTGGGGACTAAAAGTATTGTTTTAATAAACTTTTATACAGCTTTATTGTTCATAACCCCCGACAGAGCTCAGGGGCGAGTGAGTTAAAAAGTCTTATCATCTTAGAAATGATTACCTCAAAGTGCTTTTAATAAACCCTTGCATCTGTTCAAGCATTTGATCGTAATAGGGGTTAAAGGTTAAACGCTGCAAATTAGGGGTCGTTTCTAAGTTCGCTTCTGTTAGTTCTCCTAAAGTCACTGCGTTGGCTGTTTTACAACTGGCAAATAGATCTGTACCTGTTAAATGCTCGCAATTACGATAACTGCCCTGCCAACCATAATGCGGGTTACTCGGCGCATTTGTTGGGGATGTGTGCGCTATATCAAGCACACTTTCACAATAAACTTGCCCTGCACACGAAAAGGTCGTGACGGTTTTTAATGAGTTAGGCAAGGCATTAAGTTGATCTTCACCTTTATTTGCATAGTAATACACAAGTTTATCTTGTGCTTGCGCTGCACCATTTTGTCCGTGCCAGCGGGCCAGCATGTTTACCGTTGCATCAGTTTCTATGGTTTGGTCCACTTCACTCGCGACCACAAAAAACGGTATATTGCGCAGCCCTTTTAACTTTTGCGGTTCGATTCGCTTCATCAGTGCATGCACTTGTGCACCCGCATTCGCAGGAAACGATTCATATTTAGCAAAGTCGATATCTGCCGCTTCATCTAGATAGTCTTGAAACCAACTGACGTATTTCGCTGCCCATGCCATCCCCGCTTTTGCTTCACTGGCAGGTGACCACAGCATTACCCCTTTAAGTTTTTGCTGCTCAGTTTCGTTCAAAGCATTGTGATTCAAGTAATCAACAACCAAAGCACCACCTGTTGAAAAACCACCTAAATAAACATTATCGAAATCATTAAGCATACTTTTAATGGCATATGATGCCGCCTGTCGCCAATCAGCTTGGTCAATATCAACCAAGGCTTCTGCTGCCGTACCATGCCCAGGTAATAACAGAGTACGCACAGATATACCCTGCTCTACAAATGAGTTGGCTAAATCATGAAATAAATATGGCGAATCCGTTAAACCATGAATAAGCAATACCGCTGCCTTTTCGTTAACGGCTTTGAGTTCAAACGGCGTGATTAAGTCTACAACTTGAAGTGGCTTATCTGCATACAAGCGTTTGCTGGTTTCTGTTTTAATTGGACAAGGCATGTTTGCTTTAGGGTTTTGCGCATTAATATGCGCGCGCGCAGCAACCAAGTAATTTTTAAAAGGTTGCTCTGATGCAAAATCGAAGTTGATGCGCTGAACACCGCCTTTGGCAAATCGATAGGTACCTGCTTGTTTAAATTTTTCGATTTGCACAAGGTCGTTATTAATCGTCACGCAATTAAGCGAACTAGCGGCTTTAGTCGTAAACACATTGACCGCAAACACATTGGCTGAGAAAGCACTTGTAAAGAAAACTGCAGTACTCAACATCGCTTTTTTGAAAATAGTATTAACTGACATGGAAAGTGTCCCTCTAATCTTTTAATTTATTGCGTCGAAACTGCTCGAATAAAGTTGGTTCCCATGCTCGCATCGCGAATAAGAGCCCCATATGTTTGCGTTTCGAAATTGGAAGCGCTGAATCTTCTTGATTTAAGATCGCCGCCTCTTTAGTCAACTGATTTAATTTTCGTTGAATAATCTCAATCGAAGAATTGGAATAACGTCCACGTAAATAAAAACGAAAGCTATCTTCTTCATCAAACTTGCTTGCCATAAAACGATGCAACACTTCTTGTTCCATAAAGCGCTCTAACGGACCGTTTTTGATCCATCTGAAATCTTGGGCAATAAGCAGTTTATAATGGTTGTTTGGCAATAGTTGTATTAGCTTTATTTTATCAAGCCTTGCAAATAAGCGAATAAGCTCAAACTTATCGATATCATATTGATCAATAATGTCATCAAACTGCCATGCATCTCGCACACAGACCGCCACGAGCAGCAACTTAGGATTATCAATAAGCTCTTGCTCTTGATCTAACGTTAACTCTGTTAGTTGGTCTTGCTGCTTCTCGGTGATGGTAAATAAATCAGACAAGCTAATCTGCAATAAATGACAGATCTCTTCTAAGCGTTGCAAGGTAAAGCTTTGCTGAGCAAAAATGCGTTTGATATTAGCCTCACTCATGTCGAGTTTTTCGGCAATGTCTTTGTAAGTTAGCTTTTGCTGTTTAAGCAGCATTTTAAGTGTATCGCTCACCTGCGAAATTTGGCTCATAGTGTTCCTTAAATTTATTACCAATGGCTTTCAAAAGCGAATAGATGACAAGAGAGTCATTACTGCCAACAACCTAGAAAATTGAAATAGCCAGTGTAAAACGCCAGATAGTTTAGGATTACTATACTTAGAGTTTCTTAAATTGCTACATCTAATAACTGAGTTTACGTAATTAATCCTCTGGTCTAACTTGTAGTCAACGCAAACAAACACAGTATGTTGGATTTTAAAGGACACCACTATGAAACGCATTTCTCAACTTTTCACATTAGGTTTAATTGCATTGACGTCATTTGTATCGAACGCAGAGTCAGCGTCTGAACATGCCAGCAAAGGCAGCCGCCACTCAGTCCTGGCTAGTGCACACAGCACTACAGCCAGCGCTCAAGTAGCCAGTGGTGTTGTCGCAGTGCCACTATTAGTTGTTGGCAGCACCGCATCAGCAAGCCAAGCCGTTGGCGAGTCACTAATAGATGCCGCATCAGGTAAACATAAAATCGATAAGCATGAACCACTCGAAATTACCGAGATCACCATTACCGTTGACCGCTCACCCGCAGAACAAATGAAGAAGTCAGATAATAAAGACTAATAAAGCTATTTAACTTAAATACCTAACAAAAGCTGTAAAGCCCCTTTACAGCTTTTAATTAAGGAGCAAATTATGCGCTACTTTAATTCTTTTTTCTTCTCATTTGTTCTGCTGCTTTCTTTAGACACCTTTGCAGGCAGCCAGCAAAACAGTGAATCTAAATTTTCAGCCGAAGAAGTCGCAAGCTTTGCCAAATCAGTCGAAAAATATGCAGCTAAACAGGGCGCGCGTGCATTTATAATTGCGCGTTTAGGTCAACCACAAAAAGACTTACCTCGTGGTTTTCAATTCACTCATACTGCTATTGCCGTTTATTCTCAGATCACGCTAGACAATGGCGACAAGGCTAAAGGCTATGCCATTTATAACCTCTATCAAAATGCCGATAACCCAGCAAAGAGTGCGTTAATGACTGACTACCCTGTCGATTTTTTCTGGGGCGTAGAGCGTCTAAAAGCCGGGGTTATTATTCCCTCGCCTGACTTGCAATACCGTTTAATTGAAGCCATCGCGTCAGGTAAAAATAAAGCACTACATAACCCAAATTACTCATTAATCGCCAACCCGTTTAACAACCAATTTCAAAACTGTACAGAGCATACGCTGAATGTGATCAATGCAGCAATATACGAAACCGACGACATGATGCGTATTAAAGCCAATACCGAAGCCTATTTCACGCCACAGCCAGTGAAAGTGAGCCGCTTTAAATTGGCATTAGGGAATTGGTTTGCCAAAGGCGTGAGCACCGACGACCATGGACGAAAGATTCAAACGACTAGCTTTACGAGTATTGGCCGATACTTAAAAGAGTTTGGCTTGATGGAAGAAGCGGTAGTTTATGAGGGTGGAGAGGTGAGTAAATTGTTTTAGTACATGCAAAATATACGTTGCGAAGCAAGGTTATTTTTGCGCAAGATGAAATGAGCATGCTTAAAAAATGCAGAGGAATTTTCTAGCTCATGGATATATAACAACATTGTTCTCTCAAGCCTTTTGTAGGTCGTCATTTATGGCGACATTTTGAGGTTAGTCTTCAATTTGACTCTTTGTCGCATTGGCGACTACAACCAAGGGGAGGCTAAGCATTTCAATTGGTTACTGAGCTGAGATTCATCCCTGAAGCTTGGGCCTATCGGCATCCATGCCTCCACTTCCTCGCGCTGCGAAACTTCGTTTCGGTCACTCGTCACCCCCACGGCGCCCTTCATCACACTAATCGTGCAAAATACACGTTGCGAAGCAAGGTTATTTTTGCGCAAGGTGAAAAAAGCAATTTTAACTGTTGTTAAAAATATCGATGAACGTACACGCCATGATGGTACGTCCATGTACAAGCATGGCTTGGCTCGCATCTATGAGAGCACATTACTCATCAATTCATTATTTTCAGGGTGTGATAAAAGGGAATTGGAGTTGTCTGTAAGAATTATGCTTACACAAACTATCTATAAGTAGCTTTAGATGATATTAAATTTACATGTTCTAATTTATTATGAAAAAGAAAGCTTTCTAAATATGCTGGTTCATTTGCTTCCGTAAACTTCGGACCTAGAACAATTTCGGCGATACAACTTGCGTCGAATGAAAAGTTCATAAATGGTATAATGGACCCCTGCGAGTGTCTAAACTCGATTTTCTCTCTGTATAATTTTCGACTACACCAAATCCTGACTTCTTTTTCTTCTGCAAAAGCTGGGTTTTTATAAGTAGCACACCATTCAAGCAAACAATCTAGCCTTCTATCATCTTTAAGGAGTGTATCGTTCAAAGATTCAAATATGTTATCGTTTTCATTTTGTACATCTTCAATAATTAGGTTGTACATAAAACGTTCTAGTTCGTTATATTGTTCTTTTTCACAGTACACAACATCATTCAAACGAAAGTTATTTGCTTTCAAAAAAGGCTTAAGCTTCGATTTAGTAAAACCAATTGCAACACCTCTTCCATTATCCGCATAAGCTCTCCATTGACTCAATTTGTCTTTCTCATAACTCAATGAAGATAGAAAGGTAATAACATTACTATCTCTATTTGAACAGATATCTAGAATTAAATCTTCAAAATAGATAGATTCATACTTCTTAATTGTCTTTGCATTTATTCCTAGGTCAGGTCGATTCAAAATACCACTAAGAATTTTTTGGATCGGCAACCTTTTTACGACCTCTATAACCCAATGATTCTCTAAATAATCATTCATCGAGTTAGCCCCTGAAGCCCATAAGGAAGACTTTCCATTTCGGCCATTAAACATATTCATCAACACTTCCACTGAAGTGTAATGATAAATAACTTCTTCATTACAACTATCCATTCCACTCCCTTTTAAAATAATTTATTCAACTTGAAGTTGATAATAAACACCTTAGACGTAAAACCACAAACGATGAATCTTAGACTTACCTGCTACATAGAAATATTAAATATCAATATCGTATTGCTCAACTACAAAGCCCACAGACAACTCCCCTACCCCTTCTATCTCGCCTGAAAATAAGCAATTGATGAGTAATGTCAGCGCATGGATGCGCTGCAAGGCTGATTTAGTCCATGGATGGACTATTCAGCCGTTTACGTTCACATCAATTGCATTATTTGAAGAAACAGCGAGATAGAGGGGCGCCATGGGGTTCCAAGGGGCGGTCGGCGGCAGCCTCCCCTTGGTTGCCGTCGCCAATGCGACAAAGAGTAAAATTGAAGGCAGCCTTTAAACCTGTCGCGCTAAAGCACGACCTACAAAATGAGCTCTTCAAAATAGTGACATGGATGCCGACAGGCAAAGGCTTCAAGGATGATTTTCTGCTCAGTATAAATTGAAATACTTACCCCTCTTTGGTTGCCTTCGCCAACATGACAAAGAGCAAAATTGAAGGCACATTTCAATTGCCTCAACTTCAGTCAAAACAGTTCATTTCACCTTACTACGCAACGTATATTTTGCACCTTACCTCTGACAGGCAACCAATAGCTTCTCCACCAAGTTTTTATCAGTCAACGACTCCGATAAGGCTACTGCACCAATCATAGTCGCAGCTTCTTTAAGCGCTTCTGCTTCTGTTAATCCTTGCGATTCTATAAATTTCACAAAACCTTTAAATACTTTTTCGTAAGTTTCTCTGACTAACGGCTCTCGCTGTCTGATGTCTGAGATCAACAAAGCTATCGGGCATTGCTGGTTATCTTTCAGGGCAGGATCTTGCCCTTGTTGTAAGTAGTTATGTTGCAAACTTGCAAAACCTTGGTCGCAACCATGCGTGATATTTTCTCTGGCTTTAAATGCTGCAACAACCAGCGCTTGATTATATAAGTCAGCCTTTGACTTAAAGTGCGCGTAAAATGCACCACGTGTCATGTTTGCTGATTTCATCACGTCATTGATCCCAACAGCATCAAAGCCCTTTTCGACAAAAAGCTTGGCAGCGCAGATCAGAATTTTCTCTTTGCTTTTAGTTTTATGCGTAACATCCCAAGGCATGGCTATTCCTTAAAAATATGATCTTGAACATATTGTCGTTGCAAATAATATCGAGTGCAACCATTCAGAAAAGGAAAGTAAAAATGAACACACTTAAGATTGTAGGTCCTGATTTTTCAACATTTGTTCGCTCGATTGAGATGATCTGTAAATTAAAGTCATTACCCTATTCGTTGCATAACCAGTGGCAAGGTGAAGATGTCACATTGGGCTCTGAAGGACTATTAAAGCTCCACCCTTATGGCAAGGTGCCGGTATTAATTGATGGTAGTTTTATCTTGCCTGAATCTAATGCCATTGCTCGTTATCTAGATACACTTACAGGCCCAAGCGTGTTTGCAAGTGACCCAAAAAAAGCTGCCTCAATCGATGCTTGGAGTAGCATGCTGTCGATTTATGGTTATCGTGATTTGATCTCTTTGTATGTTTTAACCTTAAAGTTTCCAGCAAATCAAGATGGAACACCTTGTTTAGAAGCTTTAGAAAAAGGAAAGCAAGCAGCACATTCAACATTGAAAATATTGGCAGAAAAATATAACTCGCAAAGTAAGAAAAGTAATTGGTTTTTAGGGGAGCAATTCACTTTAGTTGATGCGATCTCACTACCAATGCTGGATTACATTCATGGATTAGAGGGCGATTTGAACTTGCTTAACCAATACCCTGATCTTAAGCGGTATTATCAAGCAGCTTTTGACTACCCGCATTGCGCTGAGGTGTTGAGTTTTAATCGTTAACAAATAGACGGGGGGGAAGGTCTGCACAGTGCAATCTATTCTTAGAACCAACTGAGGCCCCTTTCCCCTTCCACCTCATCTGAAAATAATTCATGGATAAGTGACGAGTGAACGATGCGAAGCATCGCAGCGCGAGGAAGTGGAGGCATGGATGCCGACAGGCTGATGCTTCAGGGAAGAATTTCGTAGCAATTTCAAATTGAATGACTCAGCCGCCCTTTGGTTGCCGTCGCCATAAATGACGACCTACAAAACTGGCAGACTCAAAATTTGCTAAACGAAGTACACAAAACCAACAGACAGCCCCCTACCCCTTCTATATCGCCGAAATTAAACAATTGATGAGTAATGTCAGCGCATGGCGGGATTTTTGTTCCAGACAAATCCCAAGTACCTAAATCCATCTAGGCAATGCGCTGCAAGGCTGATTTAGTGTTAAATGTCGCAATAAATGACGACCCACAAAACTGTCAGACTCAAAATTTGCTAAACGAAATACACAAAACCAACAGACAACTCCTCTACCCCCTTCTATCTTGCCTTAAAGTAAGCAATTGATGAGTAATGTCAGCGCATGGATGCGCTGCAAGGCTGATTTAGTCCATGGATGGGTGACGAGTGAACGATGCGAAGCATCGCAGCGCGAGGAAGTGGAGGCATGGATGCCGACAGGCTGATGCTTCAAGGAGGAATTTCGGAGCTATTTCAAATTGAATGACTCAGCCGCCCTTTGGTTGCCGTCGCCAACGCGACAAGAAGTAAAATTGAAGGCTAATTTAAAATGTCGCCATAAATGACGAGATGCTAAAAAGTTTTGAGAGAAATGTTGATGTACATCCATGTAGCTACGCCCATCGGGTATCCATAGCCTCACCTCCTCGCGCTGCGAAACTTCGTTTCGGTCACTCGTCGCCCTTGCGCGAAAGTAACTTTGCTTCGCACACAACAGCTATTACTTCAACTTCGGCTAAAATGGCTAATTTATGGTTGCGCAAAAATAACTTTGCTTCGCAAAGTATATTTCGCACGACAATTAACAAAATATATACAAATGAATATTCTCATGGTAGCCTGTCCCCGTTTTTATCTATTAATTTGTTAAAACACGGATAGGGGTTGAATGAAGGAAATCGAAAGAAAGCGCAGTGCAGAAAGCTTTAAGCTTCATGTGCAACGTTCACTACGGCAAATGCGGCAAAGTAAAGGTATGTCACAAGCGCAATTGGCTAAAAAAATGATATCCAATGTTGATCAATCTACGATAAGTAATTGGGAGTCAGGCAAAAGTGAAATGACCATGACACAACTATTAGATGTGTTATTCATTTTCGGTGTCGACCTAGATTCTTATTTTTCGTTTTTAAGGAAAGATTAAATGGAAGCATTATCAGAATATTTAAATTACTTCACATACGCTCCATTGCCAATTTTTTTATTTGCTTTAGTTAGATGTTGGAAGAATATTGGGGCTAGATGGCTTTTAATTCTACTCGTTACTATTGAATGCATTGACCTATACAGTTACCAATACACTATCAAATGGACAACGCATTATTATGGTTGGGTGATGTTCATGAATAGTTTATTTTTACTGCCCTCACTATATAGGAACTCTTTAGCTACTTATCTTCATAATATTACAAATTTAAAGTTTTTTGAACGAGCTAAAACGCTTGAGTTTAGCCAACAAGAAGCTGCGTTAATAATATTGTTTTTGATATCCATGCTGGCTAATTTAATATCTTACAGCGAAGTTTTTTTATATAAATCATTCGTTATTGACGATATGTATTTCAAAAGTTACATCTTAGGTAAACTTCAGTTAGTATTACATATCTTTAGTTGTCTAGCGGCTTTGTCATTATCAACAAATAATAAAGGATATAATTATGAAACAGCTGAATCTTAGAGAAGTTAAAATAATAAAAGGTGGTGTTGGTGGTGGCGTTAAACAACCAGAAAACCCTCCTCGCGGTGACGAGAAAGTAGATCAATCTACCAAAGCCGATGGTAGCTACCAACCTGCAAATTTACCTGTCGAAACTAATACACCTGACGAGGGTTAAATTAGTCTTTACTAACTAATCCAAACACCTAAATAAACCCTGATTTTCAGGGTTTATTTTTATCCAATCAAAAAAATCTCAAAAGTTAAATTATCACCTTCTAAAACACTTACATTGCTTGTACCTAATATTGACTTTGCATGTAAAGCGCTACATAGTATTTAGCAGTACAATTTTCATTCATTACATATAAAAGGACATAATAATGAAACAGCTAGAATTTAATGAACTAAAAAAAGTGAAAGGAGCCAGTGGCGGTGTAGTTATCAGCCCTCCTCCCCCAACTCGTGGTGATGAAAAATAAAAAAGGATTAAATTATGCGACAACTAATACTTAGTGATTTAAGATTAATTTTTGGTGGCACAGGCCCTGCAGGTGGTACGGTAGTACCTAAAGATTCTCCTCGTGGTGAAGATAAGGTTGATCAAACTAAAAGCGCCGATGGTAGCTACCAACCAGCAACATTACCTATCGAACCTGACGAAGGTTAATATAGTCTTCACTAATTAACTCAATCACCTAAATAAACCCTGATTTTCAGGGTTTATTTTTATCAAATCAAAAAAATCTCAAAAGTTAAATTATAACCTTCTAAAACACTTACATTGCTTGTACCTAATATTGACTTTGTATGTAAAGCGCTACATAGTATTTAGCAGTACAATTTTCATTCATTACATATAAAAGGACATAACAATGAAGCAGCTAGAATTTAATGAACTAAAGAAAATTAAAGGTGGCGGTGGCGGTGTAGTTATCAGCCCTCCTCCCCCAACTCGTGGTGATGAAAAATAAAAAAGGATCTAATTATGAAACAGCTAGAGCAGTGTGATTTAAAGTTCATTGCAGGTGGAACAGCTGGAGGTGGAACTGGAGTTCCAGAACTTCCTCCACGCACAGGTGAAAAAGAAAAAAAGTTAACCAACGCCGACGGAAGCTACAAAGCATCAACTTTACCTGTCGAAACTAATACACCTGACGAAGGTTAATTTAGTCTTCACTAATTAACTCAATCACCTAAATAAACCCTGATTTTCAGGGTTTATTTGTTTTATTCCTACCAAAAAGCCCCTACACTAAATAACCCGTTCAGCTGACGTGCACCCTGCGCGATTAGAATGCCTGAGCAGACAAAAATCTAACTATAAAAATAAAATGAAAATACATTCGTTCAACAGCGATGTTTCAAGGAAGTAATATGGCTTTAAAAAGACTGTTATTGTTAAGCACATTTCTAGTTGGCTGCAATGACAACAATGAGCAAGCAAAACAACCAAATGAACCTCTTTCAGCGCAGACAGCCGCTGATACAGCTGTAGCAGACAACCACAAAGATGCTGCTAATACTGAATTACCAGCAGAGATTATCGCTGAGCCAGAGCCGCTTGAAGTTCCACCTCAAGTCACAACGTATACGTTAAAACGCGGCCAAACCATTACTCATGTTTTAAAAGAAGCCGGATTCAGTTTGTCGCAAATTTATGCGCTAGCCCGCGACATAAAGCCTCATTTTGATTTTAAGAAAATTAAATCTGGGACTCAATTCGATGTTGTCACACACATAGTCAATACGCCTGTTATGAACGCTGAAACAATGACTGATGCAGACATAAACAGCAACGACACAACAGACACTGACACAGCAAAAGAACAAAAACACCTTCGCTTTGCCACTAGCTATGGCGAATTAATTGAAGCCACATTAATTGATAACACGTGGCAGTTGTCGCCTATTTCAATAGAAGTGAGACAGCGTCGCTTCAGTAAATCGTTTGAGATCAGTCAAAGTCTTTATAAAGCCGCGAGTCAGGCAGAGATCCCCGCCAATGTGATAAACAGTGCGATTTTAGCTATGTCTCATTTTGTCGACTTTCAACGTGAGATCAGAACTGGCGATAAGATTACATTGAACTTTAGCCAATCAACGGTACAACAAGACGCGCATTTATTCGAAAAGTTTAGTGCCCCGCAAAAACTCGTTGCCATAGAGTTTGTGAACAATAAAGACGTCTACCAACTCTACCAGTTCGAAGACGCCTATTACTTTGCAGATGGGAAGCTCGCACAAAACTTTTTAATGAAAACGCCGCTCAATGGCGCACGACTCTCATCGTCTTTTGGTAAGAGAAAACACCCTGTTTTAGGCTACACTCGCCAACACAAAGGCATTGATTTCAGTGCACCAACTGGTACGCCTATTATGGCGGCAGGTAAAGGCAAAGTACTCAAGGCCAACTACAGTAAAAGCTTTGGTTATCGTGTTTTATTAGAGCATCATGGCGGCTATCGCACCCTGTATGCGCATTTAAAAGGGTTCGCAAAAGGCATTAAAAAAGGCGCGAGTGTAAAACAAGGCCAAATAATTGGTTACTTAGGTAATACCGGTATGTCTACAGCTCGTCACTTACACTATGAAGTGCATAAAAATGGCAAAGCAATTAACCCATTAACCATGAAGCAACCAAGCAATATTCAGTTGAAAGGTGAAGAGTTAGTGGCATTTAAAACGTATATTCAAGGAGTCAATCAAAGATATGCAGCCATTAGCAAAAATGAAACTCAAATTGCCGAGTAAACGTGCTGTTTAGCTTAACACCAAACACTCATAGCTTTATAGGTGCGCTAAGGTAAAACTTAATACTGGAATAATACCAATCCTCTTAATTAAGTGGTCTACTTTGAGGCAAGAAACACTTGTCGATTGCAAGGCAAAAATTTCGTTATTTAGCCGTTCTAATTAAGAAATATTTAACGTGGCTAGCGTCAGTTTTAATCCCTCAAAATGATTAAATGTTATTGCGGATTGGTATTAACCTACTTAGGGTTTACTAAATCGTTCGCACTTTCGGGAAAGTTAAACATCACAAAACGCAATAGTGTAAAAAACTCAAAACGGCTATCACAAACCACCTCAAATTGCTTGAACTCAATAAACATGACTTTATGTACCTTTCAGCCTCACATGAAATGTCACTCTTTGTACCTAATATCTTCACTTGGAAAATCAAAGCTAGATATAAATAATACACAAGTCTGATAAGCAGTATATTTTATTTCTAAATTGATGTTACTTGATATGAAGTAAATTGCTAAAAACACACAAAAAAACCACATCCAGAAGCAAATAAACAGCACCTTATCATTATTAAATGTAAAATAAATGTTTACAAACGATGGTTTTTATGGATTACTAACAGCTCAAAAATAAAACATTCTTTCAAGGATTGGCCAGAACTCATCTAATTTTTAGAGAGGTAAGCTATGTTGAAAATCCACCATTTAACTACTTTATTCATAACTTTATGCTGCTTGTTATCAGCGGAGGTTTACTCAGCACATTGTACTGGCAAACTTTATGGTATTAATGCTGGTCGAGGTGAAGTCGGTCTCATATTTGATGTGAATGAGTACAGTGGAGATACCTATATTCACTCAAAAGCGCTCTTTAGCTCCGCGGCTTTGGCTTATGCTAGTGATTTGGATCGCTTGTACTATATCAGTGCCCCTAGAGCATATGAGTATCAGCTTGATTTAAATGATGTTGAATTAAATAGCACAGAACTTAAATCTTTGCCGATTTCAGCAAGTCGACACAAGTACACACGGGTTGCTTATGTTGATATGACAACCAAAAACCATATTTCGCTCGCCAAAAGTAAACCTATGTACCGCCTAGCTTATAACCAAAATACAGGCCTGCTGATCGGCTCATATTTTAATAAGCTGTACAGTATTGACCCAAACTCTGGCGCAACAACATTGCTTGGCACACTCTCTGGTTACTCGGAAGACAGTGAGATGTGGCGAGGCGATTTGGCTTTTTATCAAGACCAGCTGTTTTTAATCACTAACTCGGCTATTTTTACTGTTAACTTGGAAACATTAAATTTAAGTAAACTAACCGACCATGCAATTACGACTTTAACAGGAGCAGTGTTTAATGGTGAAGGTGCTTTAATAGTCAGCCGTGATAAAACGAATGATTATGGAAGCTTAAATAAAACCGATCTTTATCAAGTTCATCCTTTGACTGGGGAGGCCTGTAAAATGACAACGCTCCCAGCACAACTAAATGATCTAGCGATAGATAATTCGAATAATATAGGTTGTCCAGAAACTCCGCTCTGCCAACCCCTCACATTGCCCGAAATATCACTATCTGCTATTACTGCTTCAGTTAATGAAGGAGGCACATTAGAGTTTGATATAATTCTTAGTCGGCCAATCGGGCAAGACGTGAAAGTTGATGTTTCAACAACCCCTATTACTTCGCCTAATAATGATTACACCTACCCTGACCAAACTATTACCATTGCTGCCGGTGAAACTCATCATCGGATACAGATCCCCACCATTGATAACTCAGTATACGAAGGAAACAAGCAATTTAATGTACATGTATCTGCTACTGACAATGCCTCAGGAAGCTCACAGCAAACAGCAACCATTATAGAAAATGACCCTAATACCGCTGAACAGTTACAAAATGCGGCGAAAAATGGTCAAGTAAATTGGGAAGGGTCTGATGGATGCTGTCATGGCCAACGCATTAGAGGCATCAAAGGGTATTTTCCAAATGCACCAGCTGGCACCGTAGTTAACTTTTATATCAGTAGCCAAAAAATAGCAACGAAAACACTGTCTGGCAGCTTTGCTTATGCAGGAGACAGTCAAAGTACTTGGTGGATGAACAATGGTACGGTGGCATGGGCAACGTTGACTTATAACGGTGTGACGGTGAATGTTCACATCGGTCATAAATCTCAAATACACAATCATCACAATGTAAATTGCGCAAACGGTTGTTGGTAATGTAACTCAAGTACTCTCCCACAATAGTGCAAACGCAAAATGGCTTCATTATAGAAGCCATTTTTTTGCTGAGAGATAAAGCCAGTTATCACTATCTGGCTTTATCAAAGTTTAATATATCTTGATATACCCTATTCATACCGTAATGCTGTAATTGGTCGCTCTTTCGCTGCAATTGCTGATAGCGAGCCAACCGTTACCCACGCAATCACAAAGGCCAAAGTCGTTGCAACTGCAAATGGCAATATTGATAAATCAATACGATACACAAAGCTATTTAACCATTCTTGCATAATGAAGTAGGCAGCAGGCCATGCAATGATGTTGGCAATCAACACCTGCTTTGAGAACTCTTTATTAATTAAGATAACAATATCTAGCACAGATGCGCCTAGCACCTTACGAATACCAATCTCTTTGGTACGACGTTGTGTGGTAAAGGATGCCAGGCCAAATAATCCTAAGCATGCAATGAAAATAGCCAGTAAAGAGAACAGGTTGAATACAATGAATTCTCTATCTTCTTGCTGATACATCTGGTTGAATCTATCGTCTAAGTAATCCAATGCGATCGGCTGCTCAGGTACAAATTTACTCCATGTTTGCTCAATGTAGTCGCGTACTTGCGCCGTGTCGCCTGTGTACTTAATCGACATGTTGTAACCGTTGTTATGGTTAAGTAAGTGATAGGTTGGCGCCACTTCTGTTTTTAAAGACGAGAAATAATAATCTTCTGTTACACCTACAATGGTCGCTGTGCCTTCAGAAGTGCGAGTAAATAACACTTTAAACTGCTTACCTACTGCTTCTTCAGGGGTATAACCCAATGTTTTAGCGGCTACGCTATTAATGACCACACTAAACTCTGGGTTTGGATTTTCTTCTGAAGGTCGAGAAATCACATCTGCAGTGAAGTCACGGCTGAACCCTCGGCCACTAAGCAACTTAATGTTGTAAGACGAGAAATAGTCTTCATCGACTGACAGCACAGGCATAAGCTGCATTTCGTTTGTTGCTGGGTGAATTAAGCCCATAGCATCTGTTAAAGCTCCCGTCGGAAAACGTGATGTTTTGGTTACGCTACTAATATTTGGGTTCGCCAATAGTTGCGTTTTAATGGCATCGCGCTGTGGGCTGGCTTCAGTGGTATATAAACCACGTAGTACAAAGGTATTCGACTTGTCATAACCTAGGTCAATGTTACGCGCATAGCTTAACTGCAAGCTTGCAACCACGGTCGCCACAATCAAGATAATTGCCACACTGAACTGAAAAACTACAAGACCTTTACGCAGTAACGCCCCAGCTTTACCTTGCGTCACTTCACCTTTCAGCACCTTAGCGGGTTTAAAGGCGCTTAAATAAAACGCTGGATACGCACCTGAAATCAACCCGACACATAAACCCAGAGATAATAAAATAGCTAATGTACCTAAATCAAAGTAGGTAAATGCCAGCTCTTTGCCAATAAAGTCAGCGAAAATAGGCAAGGTCGCCTCAACCAGTGCAATGGCGATGAATAAAGCAATGTAGCAAAGCATAATAGCTTCAACCATAAACTGAGTAATTAAGCTGTGTTTCTTCGCACCTAGGGTTTTACGTACCCCAACTTCTTTTGCGCGTTTAGTCGCCGTTGCGGTAGACAGGTTCATAAAGTTCACACACGCAATCAGTAGAATAAGCGCGGCAATAATACTGAATGAATAGACGATATTGATGTCGCCATTTTCTTTCATTTCACCATAGAAGTGAGAGTTGAGATAAATATCAGTGATGTTAATCAGCGTATAATTCAGCGCATCACTCACCCCTTCGCCAACATGGTTTTCTAAGAAATCAGGAAAGCCAGCTTCAAGGGCTTTGATATCTGTATTCGGCGCAAGCTGAAAATAAGTCAGATAGTTAAAGCTTGGGTTTTGATCCCAATTTGGGTTTTGTAAAAACTCAGGGGCAGTACCCATACTAATTAGCGCTGAAATATCTAAATGAGTACGTGTTGGTAAGTCTTTAATTACCCCTGTGACTTTTAAACTAATGCGATTAGCTAACATTAGGGTTTCGCCCATCACATTAGTGCTTGAGAAGTAACGCTGTGCCGCAGATTCTGTCAGCACCACAGAATTTGGAGCAGCAAGGGCTGTTTGTGCATCGCCTTGTAACATTTCTAAAGAGAAAAACTCAATCGCATTGGCATCGGCTAGATTAATGCCATCATAACTAAAATGTGTATTACCAAACCCTAAAGTGGCACCAATTTCACGTAGTCGCGTTGCTTCTTGGATCTCATCAAAGTTTGCCGAAAAACGTTCAGCGTTATATACCGAGCCTTGTGCAAAATGTTGTGCTGGCGAGCCTGGCACTGTCATTTTTAAAGACGTACGGTAGATGTTTTCATGGTTATTAATGTGTTTATCGTAACCCAACTCAGACTCAACAAAGATTGCCATGCTGATGCAAATCGCCAAGCCTATGGCTAAGCCCAAAATATTAATGCCTGAGTAAAGTTTTTGTTTTAACAGATTGCGATAGGCAATGGTCAAATAGTTATTAAGCACAACGCACCTCCTGCATATTTTGTGACACGATATGACCGTCTAATACATTGATCACGCGGTGTGCGTAATTGGCATGGTGATCTGAGTGAGTAACCATCACAATGGTTACACCTTCACGATTTAATTGCGCAAGTAACTTCATGACCTCTTCACCGTTTTTGGAATCTAGGTTACCTGTTGGCTCATCGGCCAAGAGCATTTTTGGCTCTGCGACAATGGCACGCCCTACTGCGACCCTTTGCTGCTGACCGCCTGAGAGCTGCTGTGGGTAATGATCTTTGCGGTGCGCAATGTCGACCTTTTCTAAAATCGCCAATACGCGCTGCTCACGCTCTTTTTTCGCTATGCCTTGGTAAACCAATGGCAGTTCAACATTTTCAAAAACGGTTAGCTCATCAATTAAGTTAAAGCTTTGGAAGATAAAGCCAATGTTGTCTTTGCGAATGTCGGCCAGCTTATTTTCGGTAAAGCCACTAATGTTTTTGCCATCAAAAATGTATTCACCTTGGTCGATGTGATCGAGCATGCCGACGATATTCAGTAGCGTTGATTTACCCGAGCCAGACTGACCCATAATGGCCACAAACTCACCTCTCTCTACGTGCAGCGAGACGCTATCAAGCGCATGTGTTTCGACTGATTCTGTGCGGAATATTTTGCTAATGTTAGTTAAGTTGATCATCTGTTTAGTCCTAATTCTTTTTAATTTTTAAATCTTTCTAATTGTTAATTGGTGACGCACGTTTACTGCGTCAGCTTTAAAGTCTGCATGTTGATAAAAGTGCTATAGCTTGAGGTGATAACTCTGTCGCCCTCATTTAATCCCTCTAACACTTCAATGAATTTGTTATTGCGCTGGCCTAAGCGAACTTGTTTACGAACAGCAACATCACTACCTTGCTCGATTACAAACACCCACTTACCAGCTGTATCAAGGAAGAAGCCGCCATTTGGGATCATCTTGGCTGGTTTTGCATCGGCAAGTAGCAGTTCCATTTGTAACGTTTGGCCGCGACGAATACGCTCAGGTAAGGCATCGTTAAAGGTTAAATCAACTTCAAAACGACCATTACTTACCTCGGCATACACTTTTGCAAGTGTCAGTGTGTAATCTTGACCTTGATGGGTGATTTTTGCGGTTTGCCCAGCAAATACACGGCCCAGATAAAATTCATCAATTAACGCACTGACCTTGTACTCACCGACAATATCAACCTGACCTAAACGTGAACCTCGCGACTTCGATTCTCCCAGCTCAGCATTGAATGCGGTTAGCTGGCCGTCAATCGGCGCTTTGATCACTAGGTTTTCAAGGTTCTTACGGGCGAAACTTAAGTTCTTATTAAGCTGTGCAACACTGTCTTCAAGTTGGGCAATTTGTGCAGTACGAATAAGCTCATCTTGCTCTTGCTGTTCAATTACCAGCGTGCGGCGATCTTTTAAGTACTGTGTGCGGTCAATCACGGCTTTTAATTCGTCTTGCGATACTAGGTTGTTCGCCACCAGCTTTTTATGCTGAGCTAGTTTGCGCTCACTCTGTTTAATTTCAAAATCCAGCTCTAATAAGTTGCGCTTTAGATTTAAACGGTTTTGGTCGATGGCTAAACGAGTATTGTGTAGGTTATTTAACTGCTCAGAAATTTGTGCTTCACGAGAGATAACATCTAGCTGCAAACCAGTATTGCTTAAGGCTAAAATCTTATCGCCTTTTTTAACCATAGCGCCTTCCTCTACAAAGCGCTGCTCTACACGGCCGCCCTCAATGGCGTCTAAATACACTGATTTACTCGGGGTAATATTGCCGCGCAGTGGGATCATATCGGTGAATTCACCACGAGTGACTGTACTGACCTTAATTTTGTCCATTTCTAGGTTGTAATGACTGCCACTACTATTCGCGGTATTGCTTATTAAAAAATACGCGATGGCAATTGCTGGCGCTGCCAACCACCCTGCTTTAAATGTGCGTTTTTTGCTGATCACTTTATCCATTTCTAACATCCTAATCGTTTAGATTTGTTAGATATAAGACAATTACTATGCCAGAAACAAAAACCAATATAAAACAATCAGTTACCATTTTAAGTGCGATTTAACACAGATAAAAGTGTAAAACTTTAAAACACTTGGTGTACGATATCGTACACTTTGAAAGTAAGGAAATGCGCCATGGCTGTAATTGATAAGTCGATTTTGGTGGTTGATGACAACGCCGAGATCTTAATTGCCACTAAGATGTTATTAAAACAACACTACAAACGTGTTGTCACACTAGATAACCCACACAACATCAGTGACGCCATGGAGAAAGAGTCTTTTTCTCTTATCTTACTCGATATGAATTTCACCCGGGAATCAACCTCAGGGGCTGAAGGCTTTTACTGGTTAAAACAAATCAAAGCCATCGACGAAGACGCCGTTGTGGTGCTATTTACCGCTTTTGGCGATATGTCGATGGCAGTGGATGCCATCAAACAAGGGGCCAGTGATTTTGTGCTCAAGCCTTGGCAAAACGAAAAGCTACTGGCAACCGTTGCGAACTGTATTGACTTGAGCGCACAGCGCCAAAAAAGCAAAAAGCTGAACCAAATCGCGGCGCTGTCTTTGGCAGATCAAAATCGTCCATTTGAGAACCTCATTGCCAAAAGCCCTGCCATGGAGCAAGTGTTCACAACCCTCGAAAAAGCCGCAAAGACCGATGCCAATGTACTGATTTTAGGTGAAAGTGGCACAGGAAAAGAAGTTATCGCCCGAGAATTTCATAAACAATCATTGCGTGCTAACGATACCTTTTTATCGGTTGATATGGGTACCATTGCCAGCTCGTTATTTGAAAGTGAGCTATTTGGCCATGCCAAAGGCGCATTCACCGATGCCAAAGAAAACAAGCAAGGTCGCTTTGAGTTGGCCGACACCGGCACTCTCTTTTTAGATGAAATCGGGAATATTCCACTCGAATTACAAGGCAAGCTATTAACTGCTATTCAAAACCGCGTGATCACCCCTGTTGGCGGTAGCAAAGAAATTTCGGTCGATATTCGTTTGATCACCGCGACCAACATGAATTTATACGACATGGTGCGTGAAGGCTCGTTCAGACAAGACTTGTTGTATCGCATCAATACCGTCGAGATCACACTGCCGGCACTACGCGATAGACCGCAAGATATTCCATTGCTGATAGAGTTTTATGCCGATCTTTACTCCAAAAAATACAAACTAGGCCATAAAACGGTGAGTGATAAGACCATGGCGCAGTTACTTGCCTATGATTGGCCGGGCAATATTCGTGAGCTACAGCACTTAGTTGAGCGCTCAGTGATTTTATCAGACGGTGAACAACTGCAATTTCAGCTCATGCCTAGCCAAGAGACGCAAAGCGCTGCTGCGCAGCTCGACACCTATGACCTTGCTGACATTGAACAAATGACCATAGAGCGCGCCATTGCTGATTTTAAAGGCAACATTAGCCATGCAGCTAAAGCACTCGGTATCACCCGTGCGTCGTTATATCGCAAAATGGAGAAGTACGGTGTTTAATAAAAACAGCGCAGCGGTGTTGGGTTACTTTGTTTCGGCAGTCGGTTTTGCCTGTATTGGGCTTTATGGTGTTGCATTCAGCCATGCCACTTTGCTCAGCATTTTGGCTTTCTTTGGCTCAGCTCTATTTGCAGCCCTGACACTCAAGCTTTTTGCCAAACAGCAACAGCAATTCAACGAAGTCATCAATGCACTGAAATATCAAGACAGTAGTTTTCGCCTCAGTGAAACCCACACCCTAGGTGCAAAAGAGCAAAAAATCTGCAATGACCTGATCAAAAAAGTACAAGACGATAAATTCAAGCAAGCAGAACAAGTCGCTATTTTTGAGACCATGCTACAACACATTGATGCAGGGGTGATCCTCATCAAGAATCAGCAAGACGTAGTTGTGTGTAACAATACCGCTAAGCAAAGCCTAGACATTCGAACGTTTAGCGATGCGAAAGAACTCCTAAGCGCAAAGTCTATTCTTGAACAAACCAAACAAGGTGCCAGTGTCGAAGACGACATGCTATTTAAATATTTCGCCTTTAATTACCATAATAGTCGCTATGAGCTTTGGCTGTTTACAGCCATTTCTGAGCAAATAGAAAGTACGCAAATGGATTCATGGCAAAAGCTTATTCGCGTATTAATTCATGAAATTGGTAACTCTGTCGCTCCTATTTATTCGCTCTCAAACACCCTGGCGACCATCACAGAGCAGCAGCTTGCAAACCAAGTAGATGATCAAGATTTAGTCGACGATTACCTGCAAAGCCTGAACGCCATTGGCATTCGCAGTCAGTCTTTGCTTGGGTTTATTGAAGATTATCGTAAGCTCACACATATTCCTCATTTAGAGCTACAACCACTCTCTGTGCAAAGCCTATTTGATGATTTGCAGCCGCTCGTTAAACCACAGTTTGATGAGGCCAATATCGCTTTAACACTTTCGATTGAGCCCGAAAACTTAACTGTCTCAGGCGATAAAAAGATGCTTGAGCAAGTGCTAGTTAACCTAATCACCAATGCGCTAGATGCCTTAATGATAAGTCAAAAAAATGAGAAAGCAGTGAATATCACTGCGAGCATTAACCGCTATGGAAAATGCGAAATCACCATACAGGATAACGGCGATGGCATAGAAGAGAGTGCACTTGAGAAGATCTTCGTGCCTTTTTTTACCACTAAATCTAAGGGCTCAGGCATAGGCTTAGCCCTTAGTCAGCAAATTATTCATCGCCATAAAGGACGTATAAAAGTGGCCTCTGAGGTAGGTGAAGGGGCTAAGTTTACTCTGGTTTTATAATTGCTTCTAAGAAGAGCCTGAATTAAAAGCGTTAGAAGACTCTAACGCTTTCTACTTTTAATCAGTCTTGTGTTGGATGATAAATCAAAGTGCTTGATAGAGTTTCTTGCGGACCAATTTTAGCGGCACCACCGAGCACATATACTTCTCCGTTTAGGCTCACTTTACCGTGACCATGACGCGGGGTCGGTAAGGGCTCAAGCTCCTGCCACTCGTCAATGTTAGGGTCATACAAAAACACTGAGTTAAACACTTTGCCATCTTGCCAATTGCCGGTGTTCGAAAAAGCTTCGCCGCCTGAGACGATAATCTTGCCATCAATCACGGCAGCAGCAAGGCCAGCCGCGGCAATCGGTAAAGGAGCGCGAGTTTGCCAAGTTTCAGTTTGGGTATCGTATACTTCAACAGTGTTTAAGTTCTGTCGATTTTCACCGCCAGTCCGTCCGCCAATCACATAGATGTCATTACCGATCACTGCACCTGCGGCCGAAGCGCGGGCTGTCGGTGCGGGTTTGGCTTTTCGCCAATACGCGTTATTCACCAACACATAGTGGGCGTTGGTGTCGATGTTTTGCGTCTCACCACGTTTTCGCGTTTTCCCGCCAATCACATGAATATTTTTACCGACGTTTGCATAAACAGACTCGGCCATAGGAATAGGTAAAGAAGACGCACTCATCCAGCGACTTTTTCTACTATCTAGGCGATACACCGCCCGCTGCGGCTGCCACGCATCCTCTTTAGGACCAGTAAAACCACCGATGGCATATACATAATGAATATTGCTCGTCATCCCCAAATGATGTCGAGATTCAGGTAAGTCAGGCGCTTTTTCCCAAAACTGCTCTGCGGGATTTAGGATGAATACCTTTCGTGTCGGTCCTAAACCATAAAAACTGTCAGAATCTGTCGTGGTAAAGCCACCACCGATGAACACTCGGTCCATAAACACGGCAGGATACACTTCTTGAAAAGTAATCGGTAAGTCTGGCGCAGGCTTCCACTGTGAAGGCGTAGGCGAGTCAGCCGCTAATGACTTTGCGCCTACTAGCATGCAAGTTAACAGAACTAATTTGTTTAAAAGCCTCACTAAAACTCCTTCGTCTCTGATCTGTTCATACATGATTATCACAAACATAACCGTCAATGTATTGATTTGGGTCCAACAACCAAATAAGTCATACATAATTCTTTCATCTGAATGATTATAGAGCGAAATTTAGAAAACAGATCTCAATGAATGCAAACTCTAAGGTACAATCTCGCCCAATACAGAATGAGGAACTTTTAATGCAAGATGCTATTTACTTAATTTTGCCGACAGAGCAGGTGGCAGTAACTCTTGGTAAAGCTTTTTACAGCACGCCTTCAATTGAAACTGAGGGCTTTATTCATGCATGCTCGGAGACACAAATTAATTACGTGTTGGCGCGCTTTTATAAAGACCAAGGTCCTCTATCGTTGTTGAAAGTTGACCCAAACCTCATCAAACCTGAAGTTAAGTACGAAGGGGCTACTAATAACCCTGAGCTTGGGCTTTTTCCACATATTTATGGTCAGCTCAATACTGATGCGATTGTTGAAGTCACTGAGATTTAAGTTGTACAGTAGTAGTGTGTTTACCTACCACATATTTTTAAGACAAGTTTAGGAATAACATGAAAACCTTAACGATCGTGCTCATTATTTTGGGCTTTTTTCTTTCACTAAAATTTATCGACTCTTTGATCCATCGTTATGGCAATAAAAAAGGCGTCAGTATTTTTCGTATCAAATACATCAGTAAAACCATTTATATCGTTGCGTTGCTGTTCATTATTCCGCTAATAGTGAGTATTTCGGGGCTAGCCTACTCGCAAGTGGCGTTATTTATGTCGTCAGTGTTTGCTGTATTAGGTGTGGCACTTTTTGCCCAGTGGTCGATTTTAAGTAATATCACAGCCAGCTTAATCATTTTCTTCGGCTTTCCATACCGTGTTGGTGACAGAATTAAAGTCATGGACAAAGACGACGATATTTCAGGCGTTATTGAAGAGATTTCGCTGTTTCATGTTCTTATTCGCCGTGAAGATGAGCTGATCACCTATCCGAATACACTTATTCTGCAAAAGGGGGTGATTAAAAACCCAAAGAAAGTAGAGTCAAAAGAGCCTGCTAGCTCAGAGCAAAAGCTTGAAGCTAAAGAAGCGGTTGAGCCTAAAAACACTTCACCTCTTTAATAACACGAAAACCCCTGTGGATATCTACATAGGGGTTTGTAACCAATAATCTAATTTCTAGATTATTTAAAGCTATTACTGCCAATCTGTAAGTAGCTTTCGCCAACCCACAACATTAGCTGGGCCTTTCAATCGAATAATACTATTGCGAATAAATCGACCGATTGGCGAACGTCCTAACCCTGCTAGCTTAATGATTTTATTAGATTCAGATACCGTCCAAGCGATTCGCTCCGCCCTTGCTGTTTTATAGGCCTCTAGTGCTTTATCTACAGGCTTATTACTTAAGTTATCTGCAAGACAGTTTATATCTTCTAAAGACATGCCTGCACCTTGCTGTAGGCTCGGCGGGCAACCATGCAGCGCATCCCCAACTAAAACCACGCGATCAAATACTGACTCTGTTTGCCCTACACTCTTAAGTTGCCCAAGCACTATATGCTGTTTTTCGGTTAAGCCTTTTACACATTGTGCAACGGGCACATCATATTCTGAGAAGATATCTTGCAGTGCTTTATCACTCGATAATGCAGCATACTGACCTTGCTCATCCATAATTTGACCATAACAATACACCTCGCTGTCACTGATTGGGTAAATCATAAATGCAGAGTCATTTCCCACATAGTAAGTCGGCTGTATATTGGCTTTAGGCTTTTTAGTAATAAAACGCCAGTTAGTGACTTGATGAGTCAGCAATGATGTATTTGATTGAACCATACCTCTTGTGGCTGAGTTAATTCCATCAGCCGCAACGACAAGGTCATACGTTTTACAAGCACCTGTATTGAAAGTCACCGACACTTCTTTATTTTCTTGACTTAGTTCTGTTGGCCAAGTGTTTAACTGCACATCAGCAGCCATGCCGTCTCTTAAAACAGACATCAGCGCATCGCGCTTCAAAGCGACAAAAGGCGCTTTATTTAAAGGCGCTTCATGTAGTGAAGCAGAAGCTAAGGTCTTGCCCGATGACAGCGCATATTCTATGTGATCAACTTGAAAAGCAAGCTGTTTAACCTGCTCGGCTAAATCTAATTGCTCTAGCGCAAGCATGGCGTTGGCAGGTAAACAAATCGCGGCGCCCTCAGAAGCTAACTCTGATGACTTTTCAATAATATCAATCTCATGACCGAGTGGCTTTAAGCGACGATACAGAGCACACCCTGCAATACCCGCTCCAACAACTAATATGCGCATTAGATTATTCTTATAACATGTAAATTTAAGCGCAATATAGCATTAGATTAGCCTGAAAAGTCATCTTATCTGTTAAGCTTTAGGTCTTTACTTAAAGTGTTAGATGCAAAAAAGCTCTCAATAAACAATCAAGTGCCGCTGTCATCAAAATGCTCATGTTCTTGGCTTAGCCACAAACGTCTTATTCACGATCCGCCAAGCGTCATTGAATTTATATAACACTAAGTAATCTATGTAATGGGTTTTTGATGTTTCAAAATTCAACTTAACCATGGCCATTTGCTCGTCAACAACATCAATCGAAAGGATATGGGCTTGCCAGTGATCTTTAGTCGGCTGCTTAAATATCTTGGCAAAGTCACCTAAGGTTTGACTGCGAATACTTTGCTTGCCAGTTTCTTTATCTGTCACGATAGACTTTATATGACCATTTTCTAGCTCAAAAGCTTGTGCTATTAAGCCTTCGTCTGACTCTGCAATGCCTTTAAAGTAACTGTTTACTGTTTTAACGATATCGTTATGTTCAGCATTAAAGGTGGCTTTTGCACTACTTGCGCCAGAGAAAGACACAACAGCTGCAAACGCAATGACTTGTAGACTAGATTTTAAATTCAACATCGGTGATTCCTTGGAAGTTCTGCTCTTATACCAGTCCGCTTAACTAAGTAGTCTATTTTGAGGCAAGAAAACCTTGTTGGTAGCACCGCTCACGCGTCCTGCTATCGCTGAGGTACCTACATCCATGTAGGCAAGGCAAATATTTCGTTATTTAGTTATTCTAAATGAGAAATCTTTAACGTAGCTATCATCAGGTTTAATCCCTCAAAATGATTAAGTGTTATTGCGGATTGGTATTAGCCTCTCTCACCCTGCTTACTATGTAAACGACTAATAAGTAACAATTTGTGTGTTTCTTTCAACAAAAGCTTGGTGTGAAAACTTAGAGGAAATAAGACGCGCCAATGCTCACTAATAACAGCAATGCAAACGCAATCCTCAGCCATTTTGCTTGCTCGGGTTTTGCAAAAAAAGGCCTGAGTTTACTGCCGATAGCCATCCATAATCCATCAACGATAACAGCAACAATAAAGCTAACCGTAGCAGTTAACATGGCACTGTAAACCGGTGAACTAGCAGGGATCATAAAGTTTGCAAAAATAGCTAAAAACGCGGCGTAGGCTTTAGGGTTGATTAAATTTAATATAAAACCATCTTTAAAGCTTGGTGCTGCCCCAGCTCTTTGCTCTATACCGCTGGTATTACTCGCGATCTTATACGCCACATAAATTAAGTAAGCGGTTGCGATACCTTGGTAAATGAGTTTGACCGTTGGGAATTGCTCAAACAAACTGCCTAACCCCAATGCCACTAAGCTAATTGCCACCAGCAAGCCGAGTAGAATACCAGCAAGAAACCCTAATCCTTGCTTAAAACCAAAACTGGCACCGACACCTGCTAGGGCAAGTGGTGCAGGCCCAGGTGAGCCTAATAAAAGTGCGGTAGTGAGTGCCAAGGTGGTAACTGCTTCTATCATTTATTCCTAATCCCTTTACTTTGAAAATATAAATACGGAGTGATTCAGCCATTAAAAAAGGCCCTCTCGGGCCTTGGGAGTATCACAACTCATGAACAATTTGCTTAAATACTGTCATTCTTGAAGATTAACCCTGCGGTACGCGTACTGAGCCTTCCATTAGCACTCTTGCGCTTCGGCTCATGACCGCTTTTTCAGCCAGCCATTTACCATCGGCAAGTTTTGCAGCTGCACCGACTTTTAATGTGCCCGATGGGTGACCAAAGGTGACGCTTTCACGCTCACCACCACCAGCAGCCAAGTTCACTATGGTGCCAGGAATTGCAGCTGCGGTCGCAATTGCAACAGCCGCTGTGCCCATCATGGCGTGGTGAAGCTTACCCATCGAAAGTGCACGTACACACACATCGATGTCAGACTCAGCAATTGCTTTACCACTTGAGGCAGTGTAAGCCTGAGCAGGTGCAGCAAATGCGATTTTCGGCGTATGCTGACGTACTTTTGCTTCTTCGATATCTTTGATTAAACCCATTTTCACTGCGCCATGAGCGCGAATGGTTTCAAAACGCTCAAGCACGGCAGCATCACTGTTAATGGCTTCTTGTAACTCTGTGCCTGTGTAACCTAAATCTTCTGCATTGAAGAATAGGGTCGGAATACCCGCGTTGATCATGGTCACAGGGAAAGTGCCAATACCTGGCACTTCAAGACTGTCAATTAAGTTACCAGATGGGAACATATCGCCTTCGCCGTCAGCTGGGTCCATGAACTCGACCACGACTTCGGCTGCAGGGAAAGTCACGCCATCTAACTCAAAATCACCGGTTTCTTGCACTTCCCCATTGGTCATAGGAATGTGCGCGATGATGGTTTTTTTGATGTTTGCTTGCCAAATACGCACAACCGCAATGCCGTTTTCAGGCACACGTTCAGCGTCAACTAGTCCGTTGCTGATTGCAAATGCGCCTACCGCGGCAGTTAAATTTCCGCAATTTCCGCTCCAATCGATAAAAGGCTTATCAATTGCTACCTGACCAAATAGATAATCTACATCGTGATCTGGCACATCACTTTTTGCCAAAATCACAGTTTTACTGGTGCTTGATGTTGCACCGCCCATACCATCTGTGTGTTTTGCGTATGGATCAGGACTACCAATCACGCGTAGCAATAAGTTGTCGCGTGCTTCGCCAGCAACTTGCGCCGCAGCAGGTAAGTCAGCAAGGTTGAAAAAAACGCCCTTACTGGTGCCGCCACGCATATAAGTTGCTGGTACTTTAATTTGTGGTTTGAAAGCCATTTAAAAATCCTTCAAAAGCGAATGAGAAAGCCCCATCCGCTTATTTATTAATTATTAGCTTCTAAAAAGTCTTGTGCGAATCTTTGAAGAACACCGCCAGCCGCGTAGATTGATACTTCTTCTGCAGTATCAAGACGACATAGCATAGGCACTTCTACACGCTCGCCGTTTTGACGATTAATCAATAAGGTTAACGTTGTACCCGGGCTTGGCTCACCAATAACGTCATAGGTTTCAGTACCATCAAGACCGAGAGTTTTGCGGGTTGTACCGGCTTCGAATTGCAGAGGTAATACACCCATACCGATTAAGTTTGTACGGTGAATACGCTCAAAACCTTCTGCCGCAATCACTTCAACACCCGCTAAACGCACACCTTTGGCCGCCCAGTCACGTGATGAACCCTGACCATAGTCCGCACCTGCCACAATAATCAACGGCTGCTTGCGTTCCATGTAGGTTTCGATGGCTTCCCACATGCGCGTTACTTTACCTTCTGGCTCAATACGCGCTAATGAACCTTGTTTTACCTCACCGTTTTCGTCTAACACCATTTCGTTAAACAATTTCGGGTTCGCAAAGGTTGCACGCTGCGCGGTTAAGTGGTCACCACGGTGGGTTGCATATGAGTTAAAGTCTTCTTCTGGCAGACCCATCTTCGCCAAATACTCACCTGCTGCACTGCTTGCTAAAATCGCATTTGAAGGTGATAAATGGTCGGTAGTGATGTTGTCGCCTAGTACAGCAAGTGGACGCATGCCTTTCATGGTGCGCTCAGCGGCTAGTGCGCCTTCCCAATATGGTGGGCGACGAATGTAGGTACTCATTTCACGCCAGTCGTAAAGCGGATCGTTCTTCTCGCCATAATCGACGTTTAAGTCAAACATTGGTTCGTATACTTGGCGGAATTGCTCTGGCTTCACGCTTTTAGCGATCACTGCATCGATCTCTTCATCCGTTGGCCACAAATCTTTTAGGGTAACTGGGTTACCGTCTTGGTCATGACCAAGGACATCTTTTTCGATGTCAAAACGAATGGTTCCGGCAATCGCATACGCTACAACCAATGGTGGAGACGCTAAGAAAGCTTGTTTTGCATATGGGTGAATACGACCATCAAAGTTACGGTTGCCCGACAGTACCGCCGTTGAGTATAAGTCACGGTCGATGATCTCTTGTTGGATTTTCGGGTCTAACGCGCCACTCATACCGTTACAAGTTGTACACGCAAATGCCACAACACCAAAACCAAGTTGCTCTAATTCTGGTAATAGCTCTGCATCTTCAAGATACATTTTTACTGTTTTTGAACCCGGTGCCAGAGATGATTTAACCCAAGGCTTACGAGTTAATCCTTTTGCGTTGGCATTACGTGCGAGTAGACCAGCGGCAATTACATTACGCGGATTAGAGGTATTAGTACAGCTGGTGATTGCCGCAATGATCACCGCACCATCTGGCATTTTGCCTTCTTCGTTTTCAACTGTGCCTGCAATACCCGCTTGTGCAAGCTCAGAAGTAGATACACGGCGGTGCGGATTTGAAGGGCCTGCGATGTTACGGCCAACCGTTGATAAATCAAAAGTAAGAACGCGCTCATATTCAGCGGTTTCTAAACTGTCAGCCCAAAGACCTGTTTCTTTTGCGTAGTTTTCAACAAGCTGAACTTGCTCGTCGTCGCGACCGGTGATCTTTAAGTAATCGATGGTGTGCTGATCGATGTAGAACATCGCCGCCGTCGCGCCATACTCTGGTGTCATGTTTGAGATGGTTGCACGGTCGCCAAGTGTTAAGCTTGCCGCACCTTCACCATAAAACTCCAAGTAAGCGCCAACTACTTTTTCAGCTCTTAAAAATTCGGTAATTGCTAATACGATATCCGTTGCGGTGATACCTGGTTGTGCTTTACCTTTCAGCTCAACACCGACAATATCTGGTAGGCGCATGTAAGAAGCTCGACCTAGCATAACGCTTTCGGCTTCAAGACCACCTACACCTACTGCAATTACACCGAGTGCATCAACGTGTGGCGTGTGACTATCGGTACCAACTAGGGTATCTGGGAATGCTACACCGTCGCGCGCATGGATAACCGGCGACATTTTCTCTAGGTTGATTTGGTGCATGATGCCGTTACCCGGCTGGATAACGTCAACGTTTTTAAATGCAGTTTTTGTCCAGTTGATAAAATGAAAGCGGTCGTCGTTACGACGGTCTTCAATGGCGCGGTTTTTCTCGAATGCATCTTTTTCAAAACCTGCGTGCTCCACCGCCAACGAGTGGTCAACAATAAGCTGAGTCGGAACAACTGGGTTTACTTTAGACGGATCGCCACCTTTTGCAGCAATTGCATCACGTAAGCCAGCAAGGTCAACAAGGGCGGTTTGGCCCAAGATATCGTGGCACACAACACGTGCTGGGAACCAAGGGAAATCTAGATCGCGTTTGCGGTCAATTAGCTGTGACAAACTTGCATCTAGCTTTTCAGGCTCACAACGACGAACTAGGTTTTCTGCAAGTACACGCGATGTGTAAGGGAGTGTGGCATACGCGCCCGGTTTAATGGCATCAACAGCTTCACGTGTATCGTAATAAGCGAGTTGAGAGTTGGGTAAGATCTTACGGTATTTGGTATTCATAACTTTCTGACTTCTTTATCCCATCGTCTTTCAAATTACATAGGTTTTAGCTGCCTAGGTGAAATATGAAATCCATAGGGTAAAACTCAAGCTCTAGGCTTAAGTTTGAGTGACGGTAGCGAGTGACAAAGTCGGCCTTTGTCACTCAAACTTTAAATTAACGCTCTGAAATTGGCGTTACAGGGCGTAGCTCTTCACCTGTATATTCCGCAGAAGGACGGATAATACGGTTGTCAGCACGTTGCTCCATCACGTGTGCAGCCCAACCCGTTAGGCGAGACATTACGAAGATAGGCGTGAATAGCTTAGTCGGAATACCCATGAAGTTATAAGCTGATGCATGGAAGAAATCAGCGTTACAGAAAAGCTTCTTCTCACGCCACATGACTTCTTCACAACGTACTGATACAGGGTAAAGTACGTCGTCACCCACATCTGCTGCTAGCTTTTCAGACCAGCCTTTGATGATTTCGTTACGAGGATCTGATTCTGAGTAAATCGCGTGACCGAAGCCCATAATTTTTTCTTTACGCTCAAGTTTACCCATCATTTCAGCTTCAGCATGATCTGGTGAAGTAAAGCCTTCGATCAGTTCCATCGCTGCTTCGTTAGCACCACCGTGTAGTGGACCACGAAGTGAACCAATCGCACCTGTTACACATGAGTGCATGTCAGAAAGCGTTGATGCACAAACGCGCGCTGTAAACGTTGACGCATTAAACTCATGCTCTGCATAAAGAATTAAAGACACATGCATAACTTGCTCGTGTAACTCTTTGGCTTTTTCACCGTGTAGCATTGTAAGGAAATGACCACCAATTGAATCATCATCTGTTTCAACGTCAATACGCACACCATCATGGCTAAAACGGTACCAGTAACAAATGATACTTGGGAAAACCGCTAGCATGCGATCAGTTACTTGGTCTTGCTCATCAAATGTCGCTTCACCTTCAAGGTTACCTAACATTGAACAACCCGTACGTAACACATCCATTGGGTGTGCGTCTGCTGGAATACGCTCTAGTACATCTTTAAGGGCTTGTGGCAGACCGCGCATTGCACGTAGCTTGTCTTTATATGCGTCTAGCTCTGCTTGCGTTGGTAGGTGACCTTTTAAGATAAGGTACGCCACTTCTTCAAACTGACAGTTTTCAGCTAAGTCTTTTACGTCGTAACCGCGGTAAGTTAGGCCAGAACCTGATTTACCTACTGTTGATAATGCTGTTTTACCCGCTACTTGTCCGCGTAGGCCTGCACCGCTTAGTACTTTTGCCATGATGTTGTCTCCTGAATTATTTTTACCTGCTGGGTATTGATATGTGCTGAGTGCAGGTTCATTGCCTGCACTTCAAAATTACTACTACTTATTTTTGCCTTCGGCGAACAACGCATCAAGCTTCTGCTCGTAGTCGTGATAGCCAAGGTAATCATAAAGATCCATACGAGTTTGCATGGTATCGATGACAGCTTTTTGATCGCCGTTTTGTAAAATGCTTTGATAAACTAGTTCAGCGGCTTTGTTCATTGCACGGAATGCACTTAATGGGTAAAGCACCATATCTACGCCCCACTCACCAAGCTCTTCTTTATTCCAAAGCTCTGTTTTACCAAATTCTGTGATGTTCGCTAAAATTGGCACATCTAGCGCTTCGCTAAATGCACGGTAGTGTTCTTCCGTTTGTACGGCTTCTGCAAAAATGCCATCAGCACCCGCGGCAACATAAGCTTTTGCACGCTCAATCGCGGCTTCTAAGCCTTCTTGCGCGAATGAATCTGTACGCGCCATGATGAAGAAGTCAGGATCAGTACGCGCATCGACTGCCGCTTTAATACGGTCAACCATTTCTTCTGTTGAAACGATCTCTTTATTTGGACGATGACCACAACGTTTTTGCGCAACTTGGTCTTCCATATGTACAGCTGCTGCACCGGCTTTTTCCATATCACGTACTGTTTTTGCGATATTGAATGCACCGCCCCAACCTGTGTCGATATCAACCATCAGTGGTAGATCGCATGCTGAAGTAATACGCTGTACGTCAGCAATAACGTCGTTTAGAGAAGTCATGCCTAAATCAGGAAGACCATAAGAGGCATTTGCAACACCGCCACCTGATAAATAAATTGCTTGGTGGCCGATTTTCTTCGCCATCATTGCACTGTAGGCATTAATTGTGCCCACGATCTGCAGTGGTTGATTGGCTTTTAATGCATCACGGAATTTTTTACCCGCACTGATAGTTCCTGTTGTCATCTTGATGATCTCTCTGGTTATCCTGAAAATGTGTGTAAGAAGCTCACTGGTTTAGCTTGGCTTCGATATTATTTTTTGAATACATAATGTGTCGGCGCATCAACATTTCGGCCAACTCAGGGTCGCGATTGCTGATTGCTTGCACTATATGTTTATGCTCATCAAAAGCGGTACTCACACGAGGACCCGCCATGCCTAACTGCACGCGATACATACGCACTAAGTGATATAGACCATTGACCAGCATATTAATTAAATGATTATTTTTGCTGCCGAGAATAATGCGATAGTGAAAATCTAAATCACCCGCTTCTTGATAATAGCGCTCTGTGGTTTTGATATTTTCTGACTGGCTATTCAGTAACAGCTTAAGCTCAGCTACTTCGTTATCAGACATATTAGTTGCAGCAAGACGCGCTGCCATGCCTTCTAGTGACTCACGCACTTGGTAAAGTTCAATTAATCCCTCAGGGCTTAATGCCACCACACGTGCACCCACATTTGGCTTGCGCTCAACCAAGTTACAGCTTTCTAAACGGTTAATTGCTTCTCGGACTACTGCACGGCTTACTTCATATTTTGTCGACAACTCAGTTTCACTGAGTTTTGCTGATGCTGGGATTTCACCCTCTACAATCTCTTTTCTTAAGCGAAAAAACGCTTTATCTGAGGCTGTTACAGCATTTTCTTGAAAAATCGACATAGTAAATCTTAAAGCCGTGTTTAATAAGTTGTAGACAATATAGTAGTGCTTTACGTGAACGTCAACCTAGAAACGACAAGATTGTCGACAATTTTAGATATAGTGTCTATAATTTTGATGAATATTGGGGGGGTGAGTGTATAGATTTGGTTATAGATGAAGAGGTCTTTGTTGGGGTGTAGCTTTATAACCAGAGTTACTTTCTAGTGTTCTAATTCTGAGGGATTAGGCTCGGTGTTGTTTTACATCCATGTAGCCTGAAAATGTCTTGGCACTTTTTAAAACTGCCTAATTCACCTTGCGCAAAACTAACCTTGCTACGCAACGTATATTTTGCACGATTAGGCCTCACGCTCAACGCTAGTCTTGCTGCGCGTACTATAAACGAAAAATTTTGGATGCTGTGTTGTTTTACATCCATGTAGCGACGTCCATCGGGTATCCATACCTTCACCTCCTCGCGCTGCGAAACTTCGTTTCGGTTTTGATAAGAGTTGAGTTGTAATACTTCCATGTAGCTTGGGTCCGGTTCGGCCATCCAAGGCCTCACGCTCAACGCTAGTCTTGCTGCGCGCACTATAAATGACAAATTTTGGATGCTGTGTTGTTTTACATCCATGTAGCTACGTCCATCGGGTATCCATACCCTCACCTCCTCGTGCTGCGAAACTTCGTTTCGGTCACTCGTCGCCCTTGCGCAAAAGTAACCTTGCTTCGATAAGGTGTCTGTTTTTAATGTGGTTAAACTTGCTCGTTTCACCTTGCGCAAACAGCGCGAACTTCGTTCACTAGTTTGCACCACACATAAAAAAAGCAAGCTAGTGCTTGCTTTCTTGTTAAGTGATTAACACTTAAAGTACAGTGATGTTCTCAGCTTGTGGGCCTTTTTGACCTGTAGCTAATGTGAACTCTACTTTCTGACCTTCAACTAAAGTGCGGAAACCGTCACCTTTGATAGCGCTGAAGTGTGCGAAAACATCTGGACCATTTTCTTGTGCAATGAAACCAAAACCTTTTGACTCGTTAAACCACTTAACGGTACCAGTAACTGTATTAGACATAATATGTATATCCTGATCTTTAAAATTAACTATGCCCTTGTGGGCGCATAGAGCAAAAACTAGACGGTACTTAAAAACTTCAGGACGGTACTACAAGTATGACTCATACAATAACGTGGTGGAAATTTATAAACACTGACAAATTTTTGTCTGTCTTCATAGTAAAGCCCTCTCATGCTAAGTCAAACGATTTTAGGTCAAAAAATGATTAATTTTTAATTACAGGTAGATCTCTCACACTGCGTTAGGCATACGCTTACATGTAATATTATTGTATATAAATCAATATAGTTATGATCCATCAATTAAACCGGGTGATAAATTGGCTTAAGTCACAGGTGTTTAAAAGTTGAATACTTATTGAGCACGCTAAGTTCTAAGCTTGCTTTTTCATTTAGAGCATAAGGGCGGTTTAAGGCAAAATTAAATCTGATATCATGCCATTTAAAATAGCCTTAATTTTTTGTGTACCCGATGACCTATCAGCATGACTTTGTAGACTCGATTTTAAATATCTCGGAACAAACCTGGGACTCACTCACAAATGAGCATGTTTTTTCCGGTTATGCTTGGCTAAGTGCGTTAGAAAAAAGCGGATGCGTAAATAAACAAACAGGTTGGCAGCCTCAGCACCTTGTCATTAAACAAAGCGATCATATTGTGGCTATCTTACCTGGCTTTATAAAAAACCACTCTTATGGTGAATATGTCTTTGATTGGGCATTTGCTGAAGCGTACGAAAGGTATGGGCTAGATTATTACCCTAAATGGCTGTGTGGTGTACCTTTTACCCCTGTGCAAGGTCCTCGCATTCTTTGCAAACACATCACGCCTGAATTAATTAGTTATATAGAAGCAACTTTACTTGAGTTTGGTGAAAATGGTCTCAGTGGCATCCATCTTAACTTTTTATCTGAACATGCAAACTTTGGCAATACCACATTGATCCCAAGACGCAATGTACAATTTCACTGGCAAAATAAAGACTATCAAAACTTCAATGACTTTCTATCAGTGCTTAATGCTCGAAAGCGGAAAATGATCACTAAAGAGCGATTAAAAGTACAACAACAGAATTTATCCATACACTGGTTTTCAGGTGACGAAGTTGATGATGCCTTACTCGATGCCTTTTATTTAAGTTACCGCCTGACTTATTTAAAGCGCTCGGGCCATAATGGCTATTTAAATCGCGAATTTTTCGCCTTGATTATAAAAAACTTATCGTATGCTGTTCGTTTATGCTGCGCATTCAAAGATGATGATATTGTAGCCACTAGCCTTTATTTTGTTTCAGGTGATACTCTATACGGCCGCTACTGGGGTGCAATTGAGTCCCAGTATGACTCGCTTCACTTTGAGCTCTGTTATTACCAAGGCATTGAACTTGCGATAAAAGAAGGCATCACCACTTTTGATGCCGGCGCTCAAGGCGAGCATAAGCTCGCTCGAGGTTTTGAGCCAGTTTGGCGTCACTCTTACCACACCTTGTTTAGGCCAGAGTTTAGAATTGCGCTACAAGACTATTGCGAAAGAGAAGCCCAAGCCTTACAGCTGTACTTTACCGAGTGTGAAGCTAAATTACCGTTTAAACACCAATAGCCTATTATTTGCAGGCATTTCGTGGTCTTGAACTAATTCAAAGCCGTGTTTCTTTGCCAAAGATACAACCCATTCTTGATCTCGAATACCACTTTGTGGGTCTCTTGCCCTTAACATGGCATCGAAGCCTTGGTTACTTTCACTGGTAAACTGACCATTGTAGTTAAAAGGCCCATAAATGAATAAATGACTTTGCGCTTGACTGTGTTTGGTAGCGCCTTTGATTAACCTTTCAACCAAAGGCTCAGACACAATATGAAACGTGTTAGCAGTGTAAATTGCATCGTACTTTTCAGTCACAGGCCAATCATGGTTCAAATCTAGTGTTATTGGCGCAATTAAGTTACTCAAGTTAGCTTCATCTAACCAAGCGTTAATCCCTTCATGATGCATGGCTTGATCTGCCGTGTACCAACTTATATTCGGAAGATGCCTTGCAAAGTGCACTGCATGCTGCCCAGTACCGCTTCCTACTTCTAAAATTCTTTCTTTGCCCGTTAAATATCTTCTTATCTTACTTAGAATTGGGTCTTTGTTGTTTTCACACGCTTGAGAATATGGCTTAGTCATGGTTGTTTTGCACTAAATTGAGGAGTTACTGCCCGTTATTGATGCAATTAATTTAAGAAATAGCAAGCGAGATCAATAAATCTTTTCTATAAATACTTAAAGTGTCTACATAAGTTTTTCTTGGTACAACTTCTGCAGAACAACCTATACAGAATATCAATACTTCAAAGCGTGCAACTCGAGGAGAGATAAAATGAAAATTTCAGAGATCACCCAAATGCCATCTGAATTAAAAAGCCAAGGCGTTATTAAAAAGCGCCGAGAAGAAGACGTAAAGCAAAGCAGTTCCTACAAACAAGAAGTCGCAAACCTCATGCAGCTTGAAGAGCAAGAAAAAGAACATACAGAACAAAACTTTCTATATGGTTATAATTAAAACGCGTGACGCTAAACAAAAAAGGCCAGAAAAACTCTGGCCTTTTGGGTTTTAGACATAATTAGTGAAGCGTTACATGGCTTCGACGTCTTATAAGTACAGCAGCTAAGCTCGCAACCAGAAGCCAAAGAGGCATAGAGCCCCCACCTGAGCCTCCGTCTGATTTAGCCTCATTACCATTGCTGCCACTGTTAGAATTATCGGTAGAGCCATCAGATTGTGTATTCATCACTTTTACTTTAAGTACAGATTTAGTGATATCTGTGCCATCACTTACCGCTAACTCGAACTCAAGCTCTGTATCAGCAGTTACATTTGGTGCTGTAAAAGCTAAAGTTTGTGATGTTGCATCTTGAATTTCAACAACGACACCAGTTTTCTGTGTCCACTCATAACTTAGTGACTCTGATTCCTTATCTGAAGCCGATGCTGAGACTGTAACTTCAGTCTGCTCATTCACCTCAATAAAGTCAGTCATAGTAATTACAGGCAAAGCATTAACATGATTAAAGGTTATATTAAACTCATGTTCCACAACACCATAGCCATCATTCAATACTAAAGTTAATACAGTATCGATAGATTCTGATAATTCACCTACAGTAAGTGTCGCTTTGCCTGACTCTCCAGGTTCTAGACCTATCACAGTATCCGAAATGGACCAAGTGAAACTAATTTCGTCTTTGTCTAAATCGAAACTTTGTGATGCATCTAGTTCAAAAGAAGAGTTCTCGTCAATACTTTCAGGAGTTTCTAGAACTAGCTCTGGTAAACGGTTTGCATCTGCAACTGCCAACTTAGCAACAACTTCTACTCGGCCGTTAACTGAACCATCCAAGTCCATTTCACCGCCGTCAGTTACACTAAATACCAAACAATTCGCACATGAAGTCTCTGTTGTAATCTCAGTTAAAGTCACCCAGCCATTTGAGGTTAAAGCTCTTACTTTTGGCGTTGTGTCTATTAACGTGGTTACTTGACTTGGTAGTGATAATGTCGCATTTGTATTATTAGCGTACAAAATAGCTGTTACGTTAGCTGTTTTACTGATATCTCTATAATGAGGATCAAATAACTGCTCAGTAGTACCAAACTTATCTTCACTATATTGCTCAACCATCTCAGAAGTGATTGACATATCCGTTGCGAAACCATCCGTAAGGCCTGACTTAACTCGACCCAACGTAACTCGCGCGCCCATGTCTAACACATTTAGAGACTGGTCATCACCTAGTATTGCAATACTTGGGCTACTAATAGCATCAAGATAGTCAACAATACCATCACGATCTCTGTCAGTTATCCCTTCTTCAGCATCACTGATACCATCATTGTCAGTATCGGCATCAGTTAGTTCTAATGGCGCAATGATAGTGATTGGCACAACAATTTCGCTAGATAATGCTGAATCTGTGTTGGTTTCTGTGACTTTAATGGTGATGTTATAAGTTCCAACTTCTAACTCACTTGGATTAAAGCTATATACTCCAGCTCGGCTCCAATTTTCATAACTCAGATAGCCTGATGAAAATTCAGAACTGATCTCTACCGTATGTTCATCACTAACATTTAAATCTTCAACAGCAAATCTTAGCTCAGCATAAGTTTTATTTGACTCTAAAACAGATGTTGGAACTTGATTAAACATGATACTTGCTGTGACACTTGGTGCATATTGTTCCGCCTGAACAGTCAACAATGACGTATCATGGTCAACTAAATAAGCGCCTCGAACATCACTTATCTTGATACTTGTTCCATTAAGTAACAGCTCAGATTCAATTCTAACTTGAGGCGAAACTTTTAGCTCATTAGAATTTAGATAATAATAGCCAAGATAGTTCCCATCGGCTTCTAGTTCCAATCGAATTGAACCTAAAGGCGTTTCACCATCAAGAATTAGCGGTAGACTCATTTCACCTTCCTTCGCAATCACTAATACTTTAGGGATTCTTAATTCAGGTAATACCTGAACTTCGACTAAGTGAGTCACAGAGTTTCCACTTTTATCAGATACTGACACTGGTATACGACGATTGCCTGCATGTAAGCTAACACTTGAGTCAATACTAATTGATACATCGTTATGGTCTACGCTGTCGTAAAATACATTACGTTCAAGCATTAAAGCTGCTAGCTGTTCATGAGTTGTAACAACTACTTCAGACAGGCGTGACCTATACTCTGGTGCAGTGGTGTCCACAATAGTAATTGTTTGAACATGGTCTTCTGTTTCATTACCTACATTATCACGAGCACGCCAAGTAACTTGATGCGACCCCAACTCTAAGTAATCACTACTCACCAAATAGACATTAGGCTCTAGATGACCGTTGTCTGTTACTTCAGGACTATAAACATCTGTAATCCATGTTTGCTTACCTAGTGCTTCTATTGTTTGCTCACTTAAATCCCCAAATACTGGAGCCTGATTCTCACCTTGAGAAGCATCGTTAGGGTGTGAGTCTTCACTATCATGAACACCATCATTATCTGTATCGCTAGATGTTGGATCAGCATTTAAGCTGTATTCTTGAATATTGGTCAAACCATCATAGTCGACGTCGCGACTTGCATCGTAGCTATCTCTAGGGTTCAATCCATATTCTAGTTCCCAAAGGTCTGGGATACCATCGTTATCAGAATCCCTGTCTGCTGGTATCTCTATACCGAACGTGATGTCATCAATAAACGTGTTACTGTCACCTACAAACCGAATTACATTAAAACCATTTGTGAGCGGAATCGCACTCATCATTTCTTGATAAGAATAAAAGTCTTTGACTAGCAGATCATTTAAATAGACTCGTAGATTCCCACCATTAGTATCAAACACCATCAAACCAGCTTCAAACTCTCCAGCAATTGCAAAACCTGCAACCTGTTCACTATTACTGTTGTTGTTTTGATTTACTTTTATACTTTGATTACCTGATTGATGCCAATCTGTAGACAACTGCCAAGTTGTCGTTGAATCCACAGTTTGTACAAACCATTCAGGTAATTCGTTACCCTCAAAATCTTCATTTAGCTGAGTAATTTCACGAGGTATAGAAACTGACGAGTTAACATCGCTGTTAGCATAGAATTCTTGAAGATTGGTGTAGCTGTCATTATCTGAATCTAACGCTGCATCATTACTATCAAGCGGGTTTAATGCATTACTTACTTCAAAACCATCAGGTAATAAGTCTGAATCTGTATCTGAATTAATTGGGCTAGTCTGAGCTTGGAACTCTTGTAACGCAGTCAAGCCATCGAAATCTGAATCGGTCTGCGCATCAGCTGCGTCATTCCAATCTAATCCATACTCTAGCTCCCATACATCAGGTAAACCATCATTGTCAGTGTCACGAGTACTGTTATTTGCTAACCACACAAAATTATCTAAACGGATCAGGTCTTCACCGGATGATACAGAGCCATCTTTGTCATAAATAAATTTAATGTTATTGATACCAGCAGGTATACTGATACTTCGAGATAGCCACTGTTGGTTCTGTTCATTACTCGAACGATAAACTTCTTGGTCGTTTATATTAATTACCAAGTTATCACAACACTGTTCTCTATCTTGATAAAATTCAAACAATAAATGGCCTTGTTCAAATGCACCTGAAATCTCAAAAGCACTATTTTGAGAGTCGGTAATAACACCTGAACGGATACTTTGCTGGCCGTCTGACGTCATATCCCCATCGATAATCCAAGCTGCATCAGAAGTATCTGGTGTTTTCATCCAATCTGGTAACGTATTAGCTTCAAAAGAGGTCGTAATATCTATTGGCTCTGGAACTGATTCTGAATCATTTGGCGCAGTACCCACTCTATACTCATCTAAATTACTGAAGCCATCATTATCAGCGTCTAAAGCTGCATCTTCAGGATTTGTAGGTGCTAGACCATACTGTACTTCCCAACCATCAGGCATTCCGTCATTGTCAGTATCATTTAAACTTGGGTTGGTTGAATTTAAGAACTCGTTTAGATTAGATAAACCATCATTATCAGTGTCTGTTTCAGCATCTGAGGCATCATTCGGGTTCAGTCCAAAACGCTCTTCCCAAAAATCAGGCATGCCATCTTGGTCAGAATCTGGGAGCGTGCTACCAATATAAAGGTTATCGATATAAACCGCATCGGCTTCAGTACTTACGCTACCGTCTTTCGTGAATTCAAATTCAATTTCATGAGCGCCCACGGAGATTGATTCAGTGAAATTAAACCAGCCCTCTTGACCTGCTACGCTCAGCACCTCCTGACCATCGATGTAAACTTTTAAGAAGTCACAACACGCTTCGGTATCTAGTTTATAATCAAAGGTAACGAAAGCTTGCTCAGAAACAAATTCAAATTTAGTCTTTGTTCGTTGATCATCACCAATATCATTATTGGTTAGCACTTTCCTACCATCAACTTCACTAACAAACCAAGGCGAGTTGCTATCTGAGTGAGTAAATCCAGCTGGTACTAAACCATCTTCAAAGTTAAAGTAATGTTCAATTGGACCTTCAGGGAAAGACGTTGGATCATTCGGGTCTGTGCTTTGGAAAAACTCAATCACATTACTGAACCCATCCTCATCAGCATCGCCATTGGCATCTATCGCTGAAGTAGGATCTAGGCTATGGAGAACCTCCCAACCATCAGGCATCTTATCAGAATCAGAATCAGAGTTAGCAGGTGAGGTATTATACTGGTTAACCTCTTCACCATCTAATAAACCATCATCATCACTATCTGTGTTATTAGGATAAGAACCAAACTGGTACTCTTGCAGGTTGGTTAAGTTGTCTTCGTCTAAATCAAGCGCAGCATCTGATGAATCTTCTGGGTTCAAACCATAAGCAATTTCCCAGTTGTCATCCATCCCATCTTCATCGTTATCGACAAAGCGAATATTGTCACAGCTCACTCCAACTTGCTCAAAAGCAGCTATAACATCATAAATGCCATAACCTAAATCGATAGCAGAGTTAATTGCACCACATGCACCATCAACAAAGTCGGTACTTTGCACCCAGTACTGCTGATTCGCTTTAACCATGATGTCGAATGCTTTGCGGGTATCCCAGCCTTCTGTGTTAGAAAGAAGATAAAACGCTCGGTTGAACACACCGCTGCTGTAGTGCACATCGATACCGCCGTAATAATCGTCAGCATGATCGATTGATACACCATCTAGAGAAGGGGTTTCAAAAAACCTTAGTGCCTCACCTTCTTTAGCGATATCAGCACCTGATAACCAATCATTCTGGCCTCTGAGGAAAAACTCGGCAGCTTCACCAGCCATATCTGAGAAAGCTTCATTAATGCCACCTGATTGCTCATTGTAAATCAAGTTAGAATTTTGCTGAGTAAAGCCGTGACTAACTTCATGAGAGACAATATCAAGAGAAGTAAGAGGATGGAATCTATTAGCGCCATCACCAAATGTCATTGCCCTGCCATCCCAAAAGGCATTTTCGTAGCTATTACCATAGTGAACACGCATTAGTAATTGGAACGTTAACGGAGCCGTACCATACCAATCGTTATACATATCGAATACAGCTGTGCCATAAGCATGAGCTTCATTTAATGGGGAATAGGCACCATTAACTTCTTTATGCGTATTGCGACTACATGGGAATGAAAATGCTTCAGTATTATTAGAGTCAGACTCTAAAGAAACTGTTTTTACCTTATCATTTTCTAAGTAACATGTATCACCATCTTGTGTCACTTGCATAGCTGGCGAGTCATCGCCAAACTCTATGCGGCCCATCTTTTCATTGCCGCCAGGACCTGTAGCCTCAACGTGGTGAATATCATCCCAATATTTTACAACTTTATTGTTATGCTCTGTAATCAAAGCAGTAGGTTTAAGTACTTCATTTGGCAACTCAATTTCCAGTTGCACTAATTGTGCAAAAACAGCACTTCCATTCTCTAAATATACATAGCGCTTAACTTTATGAATCTCATAAGCTGTATTAGCATCAAGTTTTGCTTTTTTTAGAATTACGTGAGCAAAATCATTCGCACTAGAAGTTTGAGTTTGAAATTGTTTTAGCTGTTTTACGTCTAAGTTAGCAGCATAAAAACCTGAAACATGTTGCGAGGTGCTTTGAATACTTAATTGTTGACCCCAAATAGGCGTATCAAGCACATATTGCTGCATACGCTGGTGACTTGTTTTTAGTTGTTTTACACCATGATTCGTAATTGGGGCAAAATAAGTATGGTTTGTTGATAAAGTAGATTGAGCTGATATGAGAGCTTTAACCTCAGCTTGGTTCTTACTCGTAACCCTTTGTGAGTCAGCACTATGTGCTGCGAGGCTAGCAAAAACCGCCGAAGAAATTAGCCCTAACTTTGTCCAGTTAGCCATGCTATTCCTTTTTTAACATAGAAAACAAATGATAGACGAAAAGCACGAAGTGCTTTTTGCCAAAAGAATAATTATACCTTTAATGATGTCCGATAAACAAACAGCAAATACAGAGAAAGTAAAGAATTGTTAAAAAAACTAGTATTTTAGGAATATTTTAATAATACCAACTCTCTTAATTAAGCAATCAATTTTGAGGTTTGGTGTAAAAACCCAGAACAAAAAAAAGCGCAGCCAGAAGCTGCGCATTTAGGTTGGAAGAAATTTATATTAAGTTAGAGATCACCCTACAAGAGCTAATAAAATGCCCGCAGCAACTGCACTACCAAGTACACCCGCTACATTTGGTCCCATAGCATGCATTAACAAGAAGTTATGCGGGTTATTCTCTAAGCCCACTTTGTTCACTACTCGCGCCGCCATTGGAACCGCAGATACCCCTGCCGCACCGACCAATGGGTTAATTGGGTGTTTCGAGAACTTATTCATAATTTTCGCCATGAAAACACCCGACGCTGTACCAATTGAGAAAGCCAAAGCACCAAGCACTAAAATACCTAACGTCTCAACCGTTAAGAATTCTGACGCGGATAATTTAGAGCCCACAGCTAAACCTAAGAAAATAGTCACGATATTGATAAGCTCATTTTGTGCTGTATTGCTTAACCTGTCGACAACACCGCACTCACGCATTAAGTTACCTAAACAGAACATACCAACCAGCGGAGATGCTGACGGTAAGAACATAATCGCTAAACCAAGTACCGCAAGCGGGAAGATTATTTTCTCACGCTTAGTCACATGGCGTAATTGTGGCATTTCAATCTTTCTATCTTCTTCAGACGTTAGTGCACGCATGATCGGTGGCTGAATGATTGGTACTAATGCCATATAAGAGTACGCAGCTACTGCAATCGCGCCCAGAAGTTCAGGTGCGAGCTTTGATGCTAAGAAAATTGCCGTTGGGCCATCCGCACCACCAATGATGGCAATTGCAGAGGCATCCTGTAGGGTAAACTCAAAGCCCGGCACAAAATTCAGCGCAATAGCGCCGAATAGTGTCGCGAAAATACCAAACTGCGCTGCAGCACCCAGTAATAACATACGTGGGTTTGCAATTAGTGCACTAAAGTCTGTCATCGCGCCCACGCCCATAAATATCAACAGCGGAAAAACACCACTATCAATACCGATATAATAAACGTAATACAACAAGCCACCAGGCTCTGCTAAGCCTGCAACTGGAATATTCGTTAAGATTGCACCAAAGCCAATTGGCACAAGGAGTAAAGGTTCAAACCCTTTTGCTATAGCAAGGTAAAGTAAACCACAGCCCACCGCCATCATGACTAGAGCTGGCACGGTAAAGTTGGCAAGGCCCGTTGCTTGCCATAAATTTAACAACCCGTCCATGTGACCCCCTATGCAAGCTCAATCATGGCATCGCCCGTTGCGACAGAGTCACCTTCAGAGACTAAGACATTTGCAACCGTACCGCTGTGCGTTGCACGCACTTCTGTTTCCATCTTCATGGCTTCCATGATCATGACTACATCGCCTTCAGCGACTGCATCTCCTGCACGCACCAATAACTTAAAAATGTTACCGGCAAGCGGTGCATTCAGTGTTTCGCTCGTACTGACCGATGCTGACTGTGGAATAAGTTCACTGTCTTTCACTTGCACTTCTTTAAGTTCACCACCTGGTGCCACAACAACGTCATATACTTTGCCATCAACTTGCACGCTGTAACGCTCTGTTGATTGTTTTTGTGGAGAAGCCGGTTTTGCTGCAGGCGTAGGCTTTTCAGTGGTAACTAGAGTTGGTTTCGGCTCAAACGCATCTGGGTTATTGCGATTCTTAAGGAATTTAAGACCGATTTGCGGGAATAACGCATAAGTTAACACGTCATCAACTTGATCATCAGCCAGCTCAATATTGTCTTCTTTAGCTTTAGCAACTAGCTCAGCTTCAAGGCTATCAAGTTCTGCATCGATTAAATCAGCAGGGCGACACGTGATCGCTTCAGCTCCATCTAATACGCGTTGTTGTAACTCTGAGTCAACTTCAGCAGGAGTTGAACCATACTCACCTTTTAACACACCCGCCGTTTCTTTAGTGATGGTCTTGTAACGCTCACCAGTTAGAACATTTAGTACCGCCTGAGTACCGACGATTTGTGATGTTGGTGTCACAAGCGGAATAAAACCAAGGTCTTTACGAACAGCTGGGATCTCTTTTAAAACATCATCTAGCTTATCGCCCGCGCCTTGTTCTTTAAGCTGGTTTTCCATATTAGTTAACATGCCACCAGGCACTTGAGCGAGTAGGATACGGCCATCAACGCCCTTTAAACTACCTTCAAATGCCGCATATTTCTTTCGTACTTCGCGGAAATAACTCGCAATTTCTTCTAGCTCGCCAAGATTTAAACCTGTATCACGCGCTGTACCCTCTGTGATCGCCACCATGGTCTCTGTGGCGCTATGGCCATAAGTCATACTCATAGACGAAATAGCGGTATCAAGCATATCAATACCTGCATCGATGGCTTTTTGGTATGTGGCAGTGCTTAAGCCTGTTGTCGCATGACACTGCATGGCGATTGGTACCGATACAGTATTTTTAAGCTCAGTGATCAGCTCTTCTGCATCATATGGCTTTAATAAACCCGCCATATCTTTAATACAAATCGAGTGACAACCCATGGCTTCAAGCTTTTTCGCCTGATCTAGCCACATATCTAAAGTGTGAACCGGACTGACAGTGTAAGAAATGGTGCCCTGTGCATGTGCACCGACTTTTATCGCCGCTTTAATTGCTGTTTCAAGGTTTCTAACATCATTCATGGCATCGAAAATACGGAAAACATCTACACCATTATGATGTGCACGCTCAATAAATTTCTCTACCACATCATCGGCATAATGACGATAACCCAGTAAGTTCTGACCACGCAAAAGCATTTGCTGTTTGGTATTTGGCATAGCTTCTTTTAAAGCGCGAATACGGTACCAAGGATCTTCGCCTAGATAACGAATACAAGAATCAAAAGTTGCACCACCCCAAGACTCAACAGACCAATACCCTGCTTTATCTAATTTCTCTGCGATCGGCAGCATATCTTCTAGGCGCATTCGCGTAGCAAGCAACGATTGGTGTGCGTCTCTTAAAACCAATTCAGTTAATTTTAACTTTGACATAGTGGACCCCTTTATTATTTTGTTCTGTATTGAGCTACAGCAGCACTAATAGCAGCAATATGTGCGTTAGGTACGCCGTTTGATACTGGACGTTTAGCAGGTTGGCGTTGCGGCTTAGTTGGTTCATCTCCACCAGCCACAAGTGAAAGCTTACTCACTGCAAAAATTAAGATAGATAAAAAAGCAAAAACCCCCACCATACCAGTGAGCATCAAGCTAGCAGCTTCTAGCAATAAAGCGCCTATATCCATGTTCTCCCCCTTTGTTCACAACGCACTTTGCGTCATTAATCATTTTTTATAAATATTTATTCAACATCATAACAAACGAGTTCAACTTGTAAACAACATTGTAAATTGGTATTACCAATAATAAAAGTCAAACCACAGCAAAGACTTAACTCTAAAACACTGATAAAACAGCATCATTCGGAAGATAAATATGAAAAATATTCAAAATAGCGTAAGTTTATTTAGAAAAATTTAAATATAGGTGACAAAAAAGTTACAAGAACCACAAGCTAAAACAAGAAAAGAAATGGTAAGACCAATAGTTAATTCATTAATCATTCTCTTCATTCAAAGAATTGCTTTCCAATAATTAGAATAAACATTTTAAAATTCAAATACGCAGTCGATATAAATTTTGTTAAAATATCGACTTCATAAAACGATGTGAGTCATTATGTATAAACACGAGTTTACCCTTGATAAACCCTATTATCAGGAGTGTTTTGACGAGTCTGAAAAGTTTGGCAAAGCAAATAAACCTAAATATGCGTTAGTTGGTTTTTTAACTCTCCTTGGTTTAGTCTCAATTTACGGCTTGGAGAACGGTTATCTAGGGAACTTCTTAATCATTTTGGCGGTTATAGAATGTGTGTCATATTACTACCGTCGCCCATGGTGGGTTGCAAGACAGATGATCAGCAGAGCAAGTGGCTCCAAAGTAACTGTTGAAATTGACGAAGATAAAATAAAAGCAGCCAACCCATACAAATCCTTTGTGTTCAATTGGCAAGACATCACTAAAGTTATAAAAACAGACAAAGGTCTACTTATCTACTCGCTGCGAGGTGCACAATATTTATCTTTAAGTGCATTGGATGATGAGACGGTTAAATTTATTTTAGCGCAAAAAAAAAGCCACTAATGAATAGTGGCTCCTTAAATTATTCGCTAAAAGCTGATCAGATGTTACCTGTTGCAGGACCAGACTTTTCAGCCTGAATTCGCATGTAAATCTCTTCACGGTGAACTGAAACATCTTTAGGTGCATTAACACCAATACGTACCTGGTTACCTTTAACACCTAGTACAGTTACAGTTACTTCATCACCAATCATTAGGGTTTCACCCACTCGACGAGTTAGTATTAGCATTCTATTGCTCCTGTTATTCCAAAAATTAGAAGATTCCGCGTCAATTTCATTTTAATGAAAAGTTGTCATAAAAGTAAGCAAAAAAACCAATTTACTCAATACTTTCCAATAAAAATGTGCTGTGTAATGCTCTAACAGCCAATTCTAAGTACTTTTGCGGCAGCAAAGCCGAAATTTTCATTTCGGATGTTGTCACTAAGTCAGCTCGAATATTCTCGTGAGACATTGCCGTATAAAACTGTGCGATAACTTCTACATGAGACTTCAGGCCAATGCCTATCACAGACACTTTAGCCACTTCCTTATCACACACTAATTCAACAAAACCGAGGCTTTCTTGCTTATGTGTCAAAAGCTCAATAACTTGATGATGATCATTACTGTGCACAGTAAAAGCATAGTCTATTTTATCAAGTTGGTGGTTTAATTGAGTCAACATATCTACTGCAATGCCCGCTTCAGCCAGTACGGTGAGCAGGCTTGCTAAGATCTGTGGCTGATTTGGTAACTGCTTAAGCGTAATTAATACCTCATCTTTACTTGCAGCCACACCTGAAACTGGGGCTTTATTCATATCTGGCTCCTCGTAAGTAATTAACGTCCCTTTTGAGTGGCAAAAGCTCGATAAAACCCTAAGTGGTAACCGATAGTGGCCCGCCGCTTCAACCGAACGTAAGTGTAAGACTTTCGCGCCAAGGCTTGCCATCTCTAACATTTCATCAAAGGTAATTTGCTCAAGACGACGTGCATTTGGCTCAATGCGAGGATCTGTGGTGTAAACACCATCTACGTCTGTGAATATCTGACATTCAGCCGCTTTTAATGCACCCGCTAACTCTACCGCGGTTGTGTCTGTGCCACCGCGACCGAGTGTCGTGATATTGCCTTCTCGATCTCGCCCCTGAAACCCCGCCACAATCACGATACGGTTATGTTCCATTTCTTGATTTAAACGGTCGGTACAGATGGACTCAATTCTCGCTTTACCAAACATATTGTCAGTTTGAATACCAATTTGATCAGCAAGTAAGCTAATTGCAGGATGTCCACGACGAATGATGGCCATAGCCAAAAGCGACGCAGTCACTTGTTCGCCAGTAGTCACCAACACATCGAGTTCACGACTGCTAGGACGGCTGTCGATCTCGTGTGCGAGAGAGATTAAACGATTGGTTTCACCAGACATTGCAGAGACAACGGCAACGACTTGATGACCCTGTTGTTGGGTTTTTATGATGATATCGGCGACAGCCTCGATACGCTCAATCGAGCCTACCGAAGTGCCACCAAATTTTTGAACAATTAATGCCACGAGTTACATCGCAATTATTGCGTCTTTTCGCTCACCCATGCTTTAACGCTTTGCAGCGCTGCGTCAAGGTTTTCAGGCTGAGAGCCACCCGCTTGGGCCATGTCTGGACGACCGCCACCTTTACCGCCCACTTGTGCTGCCATGTGATTAACTAGTTCGCCAGCTTTTACTTTGCCAACTAAATCTTTCGTCACACCGGCAATTAGACTTACTTTATCGCCATTTGCAACACCTAGCGCGATAACACCAGAACCCATCTTGTTCTTAAGGTCATCAACCATGCCGCGAAGTGCTTTCGATTCAGTACCCGCAACATTTGCAACTAATAGTTTGACGCCATTTACATCAACGGCTGACTCAATTAATGAGGCACCAGCTGCACTTGCAAGCTTGTCGTTAAGCTGAGTAACTTGCTTTTCAAGGCCTTTAGATTTCTCAATAAGCGCAGCCACTTTTTCAAGTACGTTACTTGCGTCACCTTTCACAAGGGCTGCAATTTCACTTAGCTGTGCTTCTTGCTCAGACACATAGTTAACCGCATCTTCACCGGTTACCGCTTCGATACGACGAACGCCTGCTGCGATACCGCCCTCTGACACAATCTTGAATAGACCGATGTCACCAGCGCGTGATACGTGTGTACCACCACACAATTCGATAGAGTAATCGCCAATTGAAACAACGCGTACTTCATCATCGTACTTCTCACCGAATAACGCCATCGCACCCTTTGCTTTCGCTTCGTCGATGTCCATTAATTCTGTTTGTAGTGCGAAGTTCTTACGGATTTCAGCGTTCACTAAGTCCTCTACTTCACGAAGCTGTGCTTTCGTCACACCTTCAAAATGAGAGAAGTCAAAACGTAAACGATCTGGCATCACTAATGAGCCTTTCTGTGCTACGTGCTCACCAACCACTTGACGTAACGCTTCATGTACTAAGTGAGTTGCCGTGTGATTCTTCTTGATGTTTTCGCGACGTTCAGCATCAATGTGTGCATCGGCTTTATCATTTACACCAATGCGACCAACGACTTTACCGTGGTGTGCAAATGCATTACCTAGTTTCGTCGTGTCTGTAACAACAAACTCGCCACCAGCTACTTTTAATGAACCAGTATCACCAACTTGACCACCAGACTCTGCATAGAATGGTGTGCGGTCTAATACAACAATACCTTCTTGACCATCTTCTAATACATTAACAGCTTCACCTTGGCTGAATAGTTCAACCACAGTACCGCTATAATGAGTTGCATCGTACCCTTTAAAATCAGTTGTCTTTTCTGACTTAAGTTGCTCATTGTAATCAGCACCAAACTTACCAGCTTGCTGAGCTTTCTTACGTTGAACTTCCATACACTCTTGGAAGCCGCGCTCGTCGATTGTCATGAAACGCTCACGCGCAACATCAGCAGTTAAGTCAGCTGGGAAACCATAAGTGTCGTAAAGTTTGAATACCACGTCACCCGGGATCACATCACCTTTAAGGTCTGCTAGGTTTTCTTCAAGAATTGCCAAACCGCGGTCTAGTGTTTTACCGAACTGCTCTTCTTCAATACGCAGTACTTTTTCGATGATCTCTTGTTGCTTAGCAAGCTCTGGATACGCTTCACCCATTTCTTGAACAAGTGCCGCAACAAGCTTAAAGAAGAATGCGCCTTCTGCGCCTAACTTGTTACCGTGACGAACTGCACGACGAATAATACGACGCAGTACATAACCACGACCTTCGTTTGAAGGCATCACGCCATCGGCCACTAAGAACGCACATGAACGAATGTGATCGGCAACAACGCGAAGTGACTTATCTTCTAAGTCTTGTGCATTAGTTACTGCCGCAGCGGCTTTGATTAGGTTTTGGAATAAGTCGATTTCATAGTTTGAGTGAACACCTTGCAAAATTGCAGCGATACGTTCAAGGCCCATACCTGTATCAACTGACTGCTTAGGTAGTGGCTCCATTGTGCCGTCAGCATGACGGTTGTATTGCATGAATACTAGGTTCCAGATTTCAATGAAACGGTCACCGTCTTCTTCTGGAGAACCTGGAGGACCGCCCCAAATGTGCTCACCGTGATCATAGAAAATTTCAGAGCATGGACCACAAGGACCTGTATCACCCATAGACCAGAAGTTATCAGACGTATCAATTTTGATAATGCGATCTTCAGGCACACCCACTTCTTTTGCCCAAATGTCGAATGCTTCATCATCAGTGTGATAAACCGTTACCATCAACTTTTCTTTTGGTAACTGAACAACTTCTGTTAAGAACTGCCATGCAAACTTGATGGCGTCTTGCTTGAAGTAATCACCAAAGCTGAAGTTACCAAGCATTTCAAAGAAAGTATGGTGACGTGCAGTGTAACCTACATTCTCAAGGTCATTGTGCTTACCACCAGCACGAACACAACGCTGTGAGCTAGTCGCTCGCGTGTAAGGGCGCTTTTCGCCACCTAAAAATACGTCTTTAAATTGCACCATACCCGCGTTAGTGAAAAGTAACGTTGCGTCGTTACCCGGCACTAGTGAGCTTGAAGGTACAACTTGGTGTTGTTGTTTGGCAAAGTAATCTAAAAACGATTGCCTTAACTGTGCGGTAGTCATTTGCTGCATTTGATCAGTCACCTATTGTTGCTTGCATTGCAAAATTAATTTCTTCATAGCCAAATCCACGGTACATCATATATCTCACCCGTTTGGCTTTTTCTTTATAATCGAGTTGTTTATCGCCTAAGCCGTATTTTCTTTGGTAGGTCTCTAACGCTAATTCAAACCAATCTATTTCTTGTTCTTCGATTAGCGTCATCAGTTGGGCCCGATCAACCCCTTTATTTGTCGCTTCGGCCAAAACACGTTTTTGACCTAAGCCTTTATTTATTTGTCTGCGTAAAAAGCTCTCGCAGTAGCGCTTTTCATCAATATACCCTAAGGACTCACACCAGCTTAAAAGCTGTTCAATATAGTCTTCACTCGCATCTTTCATTCTCAGTTTTTGTGCGAGTTCTTTTTTTGAGTACTCTTGACGGCCTAACAGCCACAACACGTAGTTTTTTAGCTTTTGCTTTGTTTGCTCATCCATTAAGCGTCAAATCTGCCTGTGTTGATTGCGCTTGATTGCGACGCTTGTTTTTCGCCCTGCCCGCTATTGTCACTGGCATCATCAGCAGGAAATATCGCCTGATATGAACAGAAAAAGCCTATGTAAGCCACCGGCATAATAACCAGTAAAGGCACAAAGCTTAATGGCATTGCCGCCAGCATTAATACACCGATCACTAAGCTAAATACAGTAAGCGGTACCATATTCGTTTGAAACACCTTTAAAGATTGCCCCAGCGCCTTAAAAATACGGTTTTCACCTTTAAAAAAGACCAAAGGTAGCGCAAAAGCGAAGGCCATTAAATTCACTGCATGAGCTAATAAAAATATACCAATGTTGCCAATCGACAAGGTACTCATCACTTCAGCTAATAATTGCTCATGATTGTGGTTTTCTGTTGCCTGCTGCATCAGCGCGAAAGTTTCAGAAAATAAACTGTCAGCTAATAGTGTCAGTAAAATTACTGCGCCCATTTGATATAAGCCAAGTCTAAATAAGTTTAGGCGACGGCCTTTGATCGAAAACGGTTTAAGTATATCGGCAAGGCTAATGGTTTTACCTTGCTGCTTGCTAATAACGGCCAAATAAAAGCCGATCGTTAAAAAAGGCGCCGTAAATGCTGCTACTAATTGCAGAGGAGGAAGCACCAACGGAATCAATGCAACAACAATCATAAAGATGTACATAAACATAAAAGTCATAGGCTGGGTTTTAAAGATATTCCAACCTTGCTTTAACCACTGCAAACCCGCAGAAGCACTAAAAACATTTATCTTTGAAGACATAAAGACCTAAAACTAATCAAAACACTGGAATTATACCTATCAAAACACAAAATGCGACCATAGTAGGTCGCATTGTGTTCTCGGATACAAAAGAGGATGAAAAAGCTACTTTTTCTCAGGTACTTTTTCCATATCTAACATGTGTGAACCATGCTTCACTTTCGCTTCTAAATAATGACGATTACCGTCTTTAATGTGTGCGTGAGTACCTACAACCTTATCAACTTCAATGCCTGCATTATTTAACGCATTTAGTTTACGTGGATTATTCGTCATGAGTTTAACGTGATTTAAGCCCATCGCCTGAAGCATCAAAACAGCGTCTGAAAAATCACGCAAGTCATCATCAAAACCTAAGTGGTTATTCGCTTCGTAGGTATTCATACCTTGCGACTGTAGAACATACGCATCGATTTTGTTGTAAAGGCCAATACCACGACCTTCTTGGCGTAAGTATAAAATGATACCACCTTGCTCATGCATGGTTTCGATACATTCATTTAATTGTTCACCACAGTCACAACGCGAAGAATGGAATACATCTCCCGTTAAACACTCTGAGTGCATACGAATAAGCGGCACTTCATTCTTATCAGCTTCATTAAAGATTAAAGCAACGTGCTCTTCACCATCTTTCAAACCATGAAACGATACAATTTCTGCAGGAATATGACTGTGCTGTCCTACATTCAGCTTCACTCTCGCTCTTACTTCTGCCACGACTTTTGCGAACCTAATAATTTAAAAATGTTATGCCATTAATTAAAATAATGGCTTGAAATTCAGAAGCTCATTAAAACTTAGTTAAAATGCGCTCATCGTATTTAGTAATATCCAATTCAACTTGATATTCACGCGCCAATGCATCTAACTCAGCTTGCCACATACTCAAGTCTTCCATCGTGATGGTGTTGTCATCTAGCGTCCAAAGTTGTTTAGACCCAGAATAACTGAACTGCATAGCCAACATCGCGTCAACATCGCCCTCTTTAGAGGCTTTCTTAATAGCCATCATCTTACGTGTGATGCGATTAAGTGCTTGTTTCAGATCCCACACATACGCAACTTCAAACATAAATGGGTGCGACTTGACCTTTTTTAAAGTCAAACCAATTACAATTGAAGTCACAACCACGCCCAGTAAATTCCAATGAAAGTGACTACCATCTGCATCTGGGAACAATAAAATAAGCAATTGTGCTATCCCTAAACTGCCCACTGTGAGCGCGGCAATACAGGCAAAAATCACTTTATTTAGATGTTTTCTATAACGCGTTTTATCAATTTGTTGTAACTGCATATTACTTCCTCGGCAAACCTATACGTATTGTACTGTGGAACGGTTGATAAAAAAATTTAAAATTTTTTCACCCCTTTTTTAATGCTGCGTCGTTCTAGGAGTAAGCAAACAATAAAGAGGCGCTCATTATGATGACTTACACCATGCCAACTCCAGCTCAAACCATGACGAAAGTATCTGCATCAATTTTAATCGGTGCCATAGTAACCATGGCTGCATTTGCATTTATGGACTATTTGATCACTAGTGACGAACGTGCACCACAAGAGGTAAAACCACCTATAGAGTTTGAAATCATGCAAAACAGACCTGACTCAGACGTAGAAGTTAAAACAAGGCAGTTGCCTGAGCCACCTCAACCTAAAGCACAACCACCTAGAACACAGACATCCGTACCGACGGAAGTAACGGGGCCTCAAATCAGTATTGGCGGTCCAGTCATTGAATTAGATAGCACGCCTATCAACGCACAAGTATTTGCACCTCAAGATGGCGATGCAACTCCCATTGTCAGGGTTGACCCTAAATACCCTACTGATGCTGCTCGTGATGGTAAAGAAGGCTGGGTTGAAATGGCATTTTCAATTGATAAAGCAGGCAATGTAATTGATGCGCAAGTGATTAATGCTGAACCTAAACGAATCTTTAACCGTGAGGCTTTAAGAGCATTAAAGAAATGGAAGTATCGCCCAAAAATGGAAAACGGCCAGACGATAGTGCAAACCGGTTTACAAGTTGTGTTAGAGTTCAAATTACAGCAATAAGCTAAATACCAATCCTCAATAATTCTTTATTAAGAGGATTGGTATAAGTTGAGTTGATTGGCTTGTCAGCGAGATAAGCCAATCAATAGGGAAAAGAACAATCGGGAAAGTGCCTATGCTGATAGCATTAAAGACATGGTTACATAAGGTTTCACCCAGCAGAGATCCACTAGAGGCGTATAAACAGACTGGCGAAGATATCTATATAGAGATTTTAATCAATACCTATAGCCAAGACCTGTTTCATTTTTTGAGTGGACAAAGCGATCGTGAACTGGCAAAAGATATTTGCCAAAAAACGTGGCTCACCGTTGTAGAAAAAAGCCATCTATACCGTGATCAGCAAACACCAAAAGCATGGCTATTCTCAATCGCTCGCAATGCTCTACTAGACGAATTTAAGAAACAGAACCGTCTATCTTCACTCGATGAGCAACACCATGAAGCTGTGAGTAACGAAGCTGAAAGGGATGAAAAAAACGCACTCTATGTTGCACTCCTTACTCTGCCTTTTTTGCAAAGAGAAGCGCTCAGTCTGCAATTAGAAGGCTTCAGCTTACAAGAAATCTCAACGATCACACATAGCGAAGTAGAAACCATAAAAACCAGATTACGCTACGCCAAACAAGCTTTAAAACAGCGTTTAGGAGACTCCCATGGCGAATGAAGATGATTTTGATAAGACCTTGAAACACGCTTACCAACAGCGTAAGCAACAGCAGGGTTTAACGAAACAAGACCTTGAGCTGATGAAGGCCAAATGTCGCCAGCCTAAACAAAATAAATTTTGGCAACAGGCACAATGGGCAATGGCTTGCGCTGGTTTGCTATTTTTAGGTGCGTTATGGATACAACCTGAAAATGAAACCACCCAGATGTACGCGCTTGACTTGACCCAGTATGAACATATAGAACACCACAGCAAAGAAGATGGTCAATATAAAGTGCATATTACTCGAAATCACACATTACAAAACCCTGAAAGCATACAAGCAAAACATTCAGAGTTACTCGCACAAGCGCGTTCATTCCATGGCCGAATCATTGATAACAACACAGAATTCTTGTTAATAGCTGACTGTAAAGAAAACACTTTGCTGGAGATTGAAAAATCGCTGGTCAGGGATTTATCAGATATCAACCTTGAGGGGCAACTTCGTCAAGGTGAAATGCTAGCCCTTACTAGTAATAAAAAAGGGCTGCTAGTAAACCTAACAACCCTTAATCAAAACCAGGGGATCTATAGCTGCCCTTAATCTATCAGCTTAAATCATGATAAGACTTGCAACAAAGAAGCTTAACAATGCAAGTAACCCACCGACAAGCGCATAAGGTAATTGTGTTTTCACATGTGTCAATAAATCACATCCTGATGCCAGTGCTGAAACCGCACTGGTGTCTGAGATAGGCGAGCAGTGATCACCAAAAATACCTCCACTTAAAATCGCCCCAACCACCAGCGGAGCAGGCAAGCCCAATGCTTGAATGAGCGGTACACCAATTGGGATAAGAATAGCGAATGTGCCCCAAGACGTCCCCGTAGTAAATGACATTACCGCACCAGTTAAAAATAAGACTGGCACAATCAAATAAATAGGTAAGTAGTCACCAACTAAAGAAGCAACAAATTGCCCTGTACCCAGCTCTTTTAAACTCGCGCCTAAAGTCAAAGACAACAAAACAATACTGACTAGTGGTAATAGCTCCCCCATGCCTTTGAAGCCAATATCAACAAGCTGGTGATGGGTAAATTGCTTATGCGCAATTAACTGTAAATAAGCAACCATAGAGGCTAAAACCGTTGCATAAAGTACCGACTTAGAGCCACTCCCACTGGCCAGTTCGCCATTACCAGTCCAAAACATAAAACCAATCATACTGACAATTAAAGTCAGTAGAGGGATTAACATAAACCGTGCTTTACTCGCAGCAGGGCCCACATCGATTTCTAAGCTTTGTTTTTCAAGTTGTAGCTCGGCTTCTTTCATAGGGCCGTGCACTTTATCAAATACAATGGTGTAAAGCACAATCAATAAAGCAATAATGGCGTAAAAGTTAAATGCCACAGAACTCCAAAGAATGCTCACTGCTGACTGCTCAAGCTCATAGTTACTTAACAGTCCGAGCACATAAGCCCCCCAGCCATTCAATAATATCAAGATACACACAGGCGCACTGGTACTATCTATAATGTAGGCCAAACGAGCTCGACTCATTTTAAATTTATCGAACAAGCCTCGTGAAACAATACCTGACGTCAGCACACTCATATTCGATTCAATAAACACCGAAGTACCGGTAAACATGGTAAGTAACCCAACTTGACGCTTACTTTTTGCAACCCCAATATTCATCAATTTATTAACTGTCGCAGCCACACCACCTGATTCTCGAATATAAGCAAGCAGCGCTCCAATCACGATACTGAATATCAGAATTCGACTATTTCCTGCTGACGTTGCCACTGAAATGACTCGTTCAACACTGTTAACAAATGTCAGTAGCCCAGACTGTCCTTGCGTATATAGCAACAAAAACTCAGAACTAATCACTGCTAACAGCAAAGCCATGATGACTTCTTTACGCCAAAAAACCACCAAAATGGCTATGAGCGGTGGTAAAATTGCATACCAAGACATAAATTTCCTTAAGTGCAGTTATTATTTTCTACAAATTACTGTAATGAAGTGTAATTCGCTAAGCACGATTAAACACGTAAGCTTAATGAGTAATGTTTGAAAAACCAAGCTTTTGCGTTTTTAAGAAAAAACACTTATGTAACACTTTCACTAAAAATGGTACACTGTGTCGAAAATAACAATAATAAACGTACTACCTTTTTTAATATAAAACCCTATAATAGGTACAACGTTATCTAAGAAGTAAACATCATGTCATCATTTTCGAAAATAAAAGCATTGTTGCCTCAGCTTTCAGCCAGCGAAGCTAAGCTAGCAAACTTTGTGCTAGACAACGCACAGCAGATCAGAACGCTATCATCTATCGAGCTTGCTCAAGCTGCGGGGGTGAGCCAGTCAAGTGTCATCAAGTTTTCGCAAAAACTTGGCTATAAAGGCTTCCCTGCTTTTAAATTAGCCATTGTTGATGATCTAAACCTACAGAGCTTAAAGCAGCTTAATACGAATGAACGACTACCAACAAATAACGATGACCCTATTGCTGATTTAGCCGCAAAATTGATACAGCATAAAACTACGGTTCTAGAGGAAACACTTCAATTAAACCAAAGTGAAGATGTTAATCAGGTCATTTCCAAAATTAAAAGTGCACGCAAAATTTTGATAAGTGGTATAGGCAGCAGTAACCTCGTTGCAAATGACTTTGCGTTAAAACTGCAACAAATAGGCTTACCTGCATTATCACAAGTTGATGAGATCAGCGCATCCGCTTACTTAGCGACTATGCATAAAGATGACTTATTTATCGCAATCAGCTCATCTGGCGATAGCAAGAGTATTGTAACGTTAGCAGAGCAAGCAACACGAAACGAATGCTGCGTGGTCTCAATTTCTAAATACGGAAACAACGCCCTAACAGAGCAAGCTGAATTAAATCTATTTACTGCGTTCGAAAAAGAACCTGTAGAGCATGCAGGCATACTGACTCGTACGGCGTGTACACTCATTACTGACGTACTATTTTTAGGTTTAACGCAATCTCATAGTCGTTGGCAAAAGCGCGCAAGCCTTGCCACTGACAATATGCGCGCTATCCGCCACAACTAGCGTTCATAGATCAAATAAGGTTGGCGTCGCAGTTTAAAGTGCTTGAGCGCAGGCTGCCAACTTTGTTTGATCTCAGTTAAAGACTGTCCGGAAAGCATCGCTTTTCTTAATTTATCAGTGCCAGCCAGCTTATCCATAAACTTTGGATATTTAAAAAACACCTTATTTTCAGACTTAAATGCGTTGTAAGCGCCTACAAACCAAGCTAAGTCAAACCCTACTCTTTTATAAGCTCTTAAGTCTTGACCATAAGCGATTGTATCTTGCAGTTTTGGATTTAGCGCAGCACCAGGCGTCGAGATGGGCGTAAATTGAAACTTGCCCAACTTAACTTCATTGTGCCCAAAGACCTGAAATGGAAAATCGGTGCCACGACCAACAGACACCGGCGTTGCCTCAAAAAAGCACAATGAAGGGTAGAGCGCAATTGATTGACTATTAGGCAAGTTTGGGCTCGGCTTAATCGGCAATCCAAACGGTTTTGATAAGTCGTAATCTGATACTGCGACAACAACTAATTCAGGTTGAGTTACGGTGCTTAACCACCCCTCTCCCACTATCATTTTTGCCAGCTCTCCAACTGTCATGCCATGCAATACTGGGATTGGGTGCATACCAACAAATGATTGAAACTCTGGCTCTAAAACTGGCCCATCAATTAAGTTAATATTAGGGTTAGGTCTATCTAACACGATGACTTTTTTTCCAGCTTCAGCGGCAGCCTCAAGTACATAATGCATAGTGCTGATATAAGTGTAAAAGCGAACGCCCACATCTTGAATATCAAAAATAATGACATCCACATCCGCCAAATCATCCAATCTTGGCTTTTTGGATTTGCCATACAAAGAAATAATCGGCAACCCGGTTTTACTGTCTAATTGGTCATTGATTTTTGCACCTGCATCTTGCTTGCCTCGAAAACCATGCTCAGGAGAAAATACTTTCTTAACGTCAATTTGCTTCTCTAATAGCACGTCAAGCAAGTGCTGCTCTTTTACCCGCGCTGATTGATTCACAACTAAAGCTACACGTTTACCTTTTATTAATGGTAAATATGTTTGCACTTGCTCAGCACCGACTTCTAGTGCTTTTAATAAAGGACTAAACAACAAGACTAAGATCAATAATAGCTTGGCTTTCACAACAAAACCCTTTCAGACATAATATGAGCATCATACCAATTTGCGCTGAAAAACAATGAAAAAACCGACCATTACCATTCATTACTGTGTTTTATGCCAATGGCTTCTGCGAAGCGGCTGGTTAGCCCAAGAGCTACTCTCAACATTTTCTGATGACTTACAACAGGTAGCACTGGCCCCAGCTTCAAAAGGCGTGTTTGAAATTTACTACGATGACGAGTTAATTTGGTGTCGAAAGCAAGATGGCGGTTTTCCTGAGGCAAAAGAACTAAAACGCCGTGTCAGAGACAAACTCGATCCAAGTCGAGACTTGGGGCACATAGATAAATAGCGTTGGCTTAAGTTTAGCCTGATTAAGTCATTTTTCTGTGTATTTGGCTCATTACGGTACCCAATTCAACCATATTACCAATGGCATCTATGGGCATTGGTTTAGCAAAGCAATATCCTTGTAGTTGTGAACAACCAGCATCTGCTAATCGCTTTGCTTGTTCACAATACTCTACGCCCTCAGCAACGGTACTCACTCCTAAGCTTTTGGCCATGTTAATGATCACCACGGCTAAGTCATCTTCTTCACTTTCGTAGTTCAAATCATCAACAAATTTTTTATCTATTTTTAGAGTATTGAACTTCAAATACTTTAGGTAAGTTAAACTTGAATAACCAGTACCAAAGTCATCAATAGCAATACTAAACCCTTTATCTTGTAAAACCTCCAAAGACTGTCGCATTTGGTCCAAATTTGCAATCAGGGATGTTTCTGTAATTTCTAATTCAATATTTTTAGGAGAGATTTGATAACGTTCAAGCAAGGATTCAAAATCATCAAGAAAACCTTCATCTAGTAGCTGTTCAGCTGTTAAATTTACACTGAGCTGCAAATTCACTGAAGTTGTGATCCAGCGCACCAGCGACGTCATAGCCTTCTCTAGCAATTGAAGCGTTACTTTATTCATCAACCCCGCTTCTTCAGCAATACCAATAAACTCATGAGGCCCTTTTAATTTATCTTGAGTTTGCCAGCGAGCCAACATTTCAAGTTTTTCAAGAGTAAAGCTTTTCGCGTTAACAATAGCTTGAAAATAGGGTTCAAACTGCCCATGCTTCAGGCCCTTAACTAACTCAGCTTCTCGCTCAATACGCTGCTCAACTTCTCTATCTAATTGAGAATTATAAAATTGATAATTACTTTTTTGGATTTTTTTTGCACGATACATCGCCGTATCTGCATGCTTCATCAACATTTCAGAGTTAGTACCATCATCAGGGTAAACTGCAATACCGGCACTCAAGGTTACATTCAACTGGATCCCCTTTAACTCATATTCTCCACTGCAAGTCATTAGTACCTTTTCTATGACAGTATGAATATGTGCACGCTCTTTGATACTATCTACTAAAATAACAAACTCATCTCCCCCCATACGCGCAACAGTGTCACAATTTCTCAACCCTCGATTTAATCGGTGCGCAACCTCTTGAAGTAACAGATCACCTGCATCATGACCCAATGAGTCATTGATATTTTTAAATTTATCAAGGTCAATAAAGATAACCGCGAAAACATGCTGATTTCTATCTGCACGTTTACAAGCTTGCGCTAGCCTGTCTTGTAGTAATAAACGGTTCGGTAAACCAGTTAAAGAGTCATGATGGGCTAGATGATTCATTTTTCTACTCATCATTCTAGATTCTGTGACATCTTGAAACACCATCACAGAGCCAATGATTTCACCTGATTTACTATAAATAGGCGAAATGGAGTCTTGAATAGCAAACACTAAACCTAAGTGATTTTTTATACATGTAAGCTCTGGTAACCCTAAAGTTTCACGCTGTCTCATACAATCATCTGTCACTCGCTCTATTGGCTCAAGTGTATCTTCATGAAATAAAGGCATGACTTCACCAAAAGGCTTACCCTTTACTTCTTTAGTCAATCTAGCTAGAACCGCCTCAGCCACAGGGTTCATATAAGTAATTCGGCTGGCTTTGTCAGTACATATAACACCATCACCTATTGAACTGAGCGTTACTTCTAACAACTCTTTTTCTTCTGACAGAGCTTGAGTGAGCATTAATTTGTCAGAAATATCTTGAAATGAAATGGTTGTCTGAGTGTGCTTGTCTTTATCATCGATAACATCAGCAAACAAACTTAATGAAAGTTTAGTTTTTGAGAAAGTAGTTAGCTTAACTTCAGGAAGGTAAAAATGTGACTGACCTTGTGCACCACACTTCAGTAAATCACTGGCATTTTCTTCGCTCATATATTCACTCAGAGAACGCCCATGTAAATCCTCAAAGTTACACTGCATCGCGTCTGTGAAACCTTTACTGGCATGAACGATTTTCCCTTGCTCGTCGATAGTGACTAGCATCACTTGGCTGAATTCAAAGCTATGCTGAACTCGTGCATGCGCCAATAAAACTGTCAATAAAAATAAAGACACGAATACCAAAACCAGAAGCTCAACACTGCCACTAACACCCAACGTTGACAGGCTGGTAACTCGCTGAGATAGGGTTAGTAGCAAAGAGAATAATACTGTTACAAGTATATTTAGCGTCACAAATTGATTAACACCTAACCGTAATCGGCTCGCAATAAAAAGCAGTAAACTGAGTAAGAAAAAACTACTTAACGAAAACCAAGCAATGGGTACCAGCATTAAACAAGCAGCACAAATAAGCATTAAAGGCTTAGAAAAATAACTTTCCTTATGCTGGTCATTTTCAGACAAGGCCTGTGAAGCAAAAAATAATACTGAACAGGTTTGTAACAAGTGTTCAAACCCTTGCTCTGGTTCTATGGCGATAAAATACATACTTCCTTGAGACAAAACGAAAGCTAGAGATATAAACGACACCGCACCAAGCATGTATACGAGCGAAAGCTGCTTTAGTCCACCCCCCTTAATTTGATATTGACGAATTTTTGTAGCCAGAAAATAAACCAGCCCAACGATCACTAGATGCCAAGCCACACTAATAATGATTAACAAAGGAAGTGAAAATAGCCAGAAACAAAAAGTCAGAGAAAGTACCAAGAGTGGAAAAATAAAATGATTAGAACCTTGCCAAAAACGATGAGCAATCAACAAGCAAGCGACATCTACCAAGATTAAATGATTTGAAAAGGGTGCTTCTGAGACCTTGAACGCTTCACCCAACAAGGCCGCGCACAAGTAAGCGATAAAAACAATAAGGAATGATAATGCTATGTTGTTGCGATGCATCCATTCTTCCCAAATCAACATTGACCAAATATAAGTGTTTATGATGAAGCTCAAATAATCAAGGTAACTAAGTAACTATAATAAAAATCCAAACCTAGAAACTTCCGAATTTATTATCTATGCTCAATAAAAATATTCACCAGAGCGAAACAATGCTTAAAGCTGCTCAATCATCTGATGCTGTTGGAAATTTTATTAGGGTTGCCAATATCATTGCCAACTTAGATATCATCTTGACCGAGGCGAAGAACCTATCTCTGACGGCAAAAAACGCGCGCGTTGTTGCGCTTCGTGCTGGCGATTCAGCGTTTGGTTTTAAGCCCATAACTAATTTTATTGATGAATTTTCTGACCAAACCATCAAAACAACAGCTGAAATTACCAACTTATCAAACCAACTTTTTACCTTAGCCCTTGCTGTTGTTCGCTGTAGTAACTTTATTAATCATATTCAGATGGCAAAAAGCGCTTCAGACAACAAAGCATTAGACATATTGCTTTCAAATGGATGTGATGACCTGACTATTAAGTCTAAAGCCCTCGAACACGCCATTTTTAATTTAGAGAGCTATTTTGAAGACATACAAAAACAGATGAGAAGTGCCGAATACATTGCTGTTACGAGCCGTGTAGAAGCCTCAAACGCGGGTGACTTTAGCGAAAGTCTGCAAGGAGTTTCTGACTTCATAGCCAGCGCTGCTAAAAGAATAAAAGCAGCTGTAACTGACAACCTCAGTGAAATATCAAAATTAAGAGGAGTGATGCGTTGAAATCAACCGAACTATATTCAAGTGCGAGTCACACGTGGATAGTACTGGGGCGAGATGAAAGTAAGCCAGAAAAGATTATTGATACTAACCAATATCTCATTAAAAGTGCACAAGAAGCGATAATTCTGGATCCTGGCGGTGTAGAACTATTCTCCCCCATGTTAGCCAGCATTTTAAGGCATATTGATCTTGAGCATGTGACCACTCTATTTGCCTCTCATCAAGACCCGGACATAATCTCATCACTGGGTCTTTGGGATAAAACCATTCCGAATGCAAAACTTTATGCTCCCTGGCTATGGGAAGGTTTTATTCGACACTTTGGTATGGAAAATATCGAGTATGTGCCAATTAAAGATGATGGCGGCGAGGTCAGAATTGGCTCTGCCACTTTAAAGTTTGTGCCTGCTCATTACTTGCATTCATCTGGCAATTTTAATGTCTATGACCCGCAGGCTAAAATATTGATGAGTGGCGATATAGGCGCATCTTTAGAGCATGGTGAGGTTCCTATGTTTGTTGAGGACTTTGCAAAACATGTCAAGCATATGGAATACTTCCACCGCCGTTGGATGCCATCTAATAAAGCTAAAAATAATTGGGTTTCTCGTGTCAAAGAACTCGATATCGAGATAATGGCGCCGCAACATGGTCGCATTTTCAAAGGCGAGGCAGTTCAAGAATTTTTAGAGTGGTTTGCCAAATTAGATGTTGGAATCGCTTCTTAGACGGCTCAGTACCACAGTATTTTAGACAAAAAACCCAAACATCAAGTTTGGGTTTTTTAATTAAAATGATTAACGAGTCATGAGCGATTTGGTCACTTGTCAGACCAAATTGCCAGCTCGTTACCACTGGGCTCTAAAAAGTGGAATCGTCGACCGCCTGGAAAGGTAAAAATGTCTTGGCTGATTGTACCACCCGCTTTTTGCACTTCTTCCAAGCTGCGCTCTAAGTCTTCACTATAAATCACCACCAGTGCGCTACCAGAATTCACATTCGCCATCTTGTCAGCTTGATAAAAGCCCCCCTCTAAACCAGAGCCGCTAAAAGCAATATATTCTGGGCCATAAGGGGTAAAATCCCAACCGAACACTCGGTGAAAAAACGCTTCTGTACTACCTAAATCTTTCGCTGCAAATTCAACATAATTAATAGCATGATGTTTCATCTTTTAATTCCTTTAATAAATCAAGTAACTTACAGTTTAAGCCAATGAACGTAGCAGTTTCTGGGTATTCTGCCGCATAGTTTTTGCCACCATAAAGTAACCTATGAAAGCCACAAAACTCGCACCCGCTAACGGCCCTAACACCCAAATATAAGGGTGTAAACGACCATCAACACCAAAGAGTTGCTGCTGAATAACTAACAGAGCAATATCGCTCACCAGTGCAGCGACAACGCCTGCAATCGCACCAAGCAATAAAAACTCATACAGTGTCGCAAGTTTAATTAAACTGCCTTTAGCCCCTAGGGTTCTTAATATCACCACTTCTTGCATACGCTCAGCAAGGCTTGCTTGCACTTGAGAGATAAGCACAAGCGCGCCACTAAACAATACAATCATAAGTACAAAACCTATGGCCAGTGACACTTGAGATATCATCGACTGCGCCTGTTGAATACGATTTTTAATATCAATCATACTGATTGTTGGGTACTGCTGTAACAGCTTGCTAATGCCTTTGGTATGTTGCGCCTCAAGCTTTGCAGCACTGAAGTAAGTAACCGGTATTTTACCGGCAAAGTTAGGGCTTAAAATCATCACAAAGTTTGGCTTAAGCGTGCCCCAATCTACGGTTCTGAAACTAGTAACTGTTGCTGTGAACTTTTGCTCATTGATTAAAAACTCAATTTCATCGCCAAGCTTTAAATCAAGGCGCTCTTTCCAGCCATCGAATACCGAGACCTCTAACCGTTCTGAACCACTAAACCATTCACCTTCAACGATTTCATTGCCCTCTGGCACTTCGTCTAACCACGTTAAGTTCGGCTCACGGTTAACCCCTTGGCGGGCATTATCGTCTTCCTCTTCACCTTCTTGTTTTGATACTCGACGCGCAAACTCTTCACCATTAACTGCGTTTACACGCGCATTAAATACCGGGAAAAATGCTTCATGCGTTATTTGATTCTCGTCAAAATACTGCTTGATCGGCGAGATTTCGTCTTCTGCAATGTTGATTAAAAACATATTTGGCGCATCTTCTGGCACCTGCATCTGCCAATCTGAGATCATGTCGTTTTTCAAGACCACTAAAAACAGCATTAACTTTATTGCGAGCGCAAACGTGATCAACTGCACCGCATTGGTGTTTGCACGTTTTTGCAGTGTTGCAATTGCAAGCGACCAGCTAGAGCCTGGGCGAAGACCAAGTTTACGACCTGCAGCGAAGATTAAACGAGAGATACCAAACAGCACGCCAATCACCAATAAAGTAGATGCAAACAGCACCAATGTTGTGATGATTTGACCACTAAACAGCCACATTAAGACGAAAATCGTCAAAATCGACACACCAATATGTACCTTACTCAACGCAAGACTGTCACCAAGGTTACGGCGTAAAACTCGCAGCGGCGGAATGTCGAACAAATCTAATAGTGGCTTAAGCGAGAACATCAAAGCACATACAAGACCAATGAATACGGCTAAAAGCCAAGGCTTAAGACCCGCTTCTGGTAACGTCGTATCCATAAAATTTGCTAGGTAATCTGCGGCGACACTTTGCAGCATAGAACCGATAACTAGACCTATCACGATTGAGAATAACGTCACCAAAGTTAAGTGAGTAAGAAAGATTTTGCGTACTGTTGCACGGCTACCACCTAAGGTTTTCATCATCGCCACAGGGTCGTATTGGCGCTCACAATAACGCTTGGCTGAAACCGCCATCGCTACTGCTGCCAGCATTATCCCAAATAAACCAGCAAGTAATAAGAAACGCTCAGCACGGGCTAAATTTTCGCCAAGTGGCGATTGCCTGTCTTTTATTCCCTGCCAACTTTGATTCGGTTTTAGTTGTGGCTTTAGCCACGCATAATAATCGGTTAGAGCTTGTTCTGAACCTGCAAATAATAAACGGTGGAATACACGACTACCCGGCTGTACCGCTTGCGTTCTTGCAATATCAACATAGTTCAGCAGGACGCGCTTGTTACCCGCCAAAGAAAACAAAGGCGCATCAGGCTCGCTCATGAGCACTTTAGCCACAGTAAATTCACCCGCACCAAGCTCAACGGTATCACCCACTTTTAAGCCCATACTGTAAAACAAGCCTTCACTCAGCCATAAAGTGCCTGGCTCTGGTGCACCACGAATTGGGTAACTTTGCCCTTCGAGATTATCTTTTAACTCGACTTGGCCTTTTAGAGGGTAAGCACTAGATACCGCCTTTACAGAGCCAAGCACCAGCTCGTCATTAGCAAACAACATAGAATCGAAAAACAGCATTTCAGCTGTTTCTAAACCAAACTCTTCTGCTGTTTTTTGTACGATTGGTTCAAATTCATGGTTGCTTGAAAGACGGCGATCAGCGGCAATAAAATCTGCGGTTTTTTGCTCTATGTTTAAACCGATACGCTCCGTCACCGATGCCAAACTAAATACTGTCAGCACTGCAAGCGCAATCGCCGCAAAAATAATGCTCAGTTCACCGCGTCGAAATTCTCGAGAGAATAACTTAAACGCTAATTTAACCCACATTCGCAGTCACTCCTTCTCGAATTTGTTCCAACATACCGCCTTCGATATGAATGATACGATCACACTGCTGAGCCAATTGCTCATCATGGGTGACAAGAATAAGTGTAGTGCCATTTTGTTTGTTTAAATCGAACAAGAGGTTTTCAATAATATGACCGTTCTTAGTATCTAAATTAGCCGATGGCTCATCTGCAAACAGAATTTTTGGGGTGCCAATAAAGGCTCTTGCGATGGCGACACGCTGTTGCTCACCACCAGACAACTGAGATGGGTAATGGCCTAGACGGTGCTCTAATCCTACTTTTTTAAGTAATTCAACGGCTTGTTCTTTAGCACTGTGATCGCCTGCAAGCTCAGCGGGTAACATCACATTCTCAAGCGCCGTTAAGCTCTGTACTAGCATGAAAGATTGAAATACAAAGCCGACTTTTTCGGCGCGAATTCTCGCTCTTTGCTCCTCGTCTAGCTTACTTAATGCTTCACCGTCCAAATGCACATCACCGCTACTGGCAACATCAAGACCGGCCAACAAACTGAGTAAGGTAGACTTACCTGAACCCGACGCGCCGACAATCGCAACTGACTCACCGGGCTTGACAGCAAAATTGATATCACTAAGGATAATAAGCTCACCTTCAAGGGTGTTTACGCGTTTGCTGAGTCCCTCGACATTTATAATATTCAACTGAGAAAGTACCGACATGTTACGAGAATTCCTTAAGTTAGCTGTATTTCTTGCATTTTTACTTATTTCTTCTACGAGTTTTGCAAAAGACAAGATCATGATCATTGGAGATAGCTTAAGCGCTGGCTACGGGCTTGAACAAGAGCAAGCATGGGTTTATTTGTTACAAAATAAATATAAGCAAGAACAAAGCGATATCGAAATCATCAACACAGCCATTAGCGGCCAAACAACCGATAATGCAATTTTAAAAATTGATGCGTGGTTACAAGCCCACAAACCCACCCATGTATTAATTGAGCTAGGCGGGAACGATGGTATTCGCGGCTTTCCCGTGAAAATTCTTCATAAGAACCTCACTACCCTCGTTGAAAAAAGCCAAGCAGCGGGTGCCGAAGTCGCGGTGATGGCCATTCAAATCCCACCTAATTTAGGCCCTCGTTACACCAAGATGTTTTCAGACACTTATAAGAAGGTCACTGATTCGACAGATAGCTATTTAATGCCGTATTTTATGGTTGAAATCGCAACAGATAAATCATTGATGATGCAGGATAACCTTCACCCGAATGCCGAGGCACAACCTATTATTCGTGATTTCATGTATCGAGAGTTTAATACTTGGTTAAAACAGAATTAATGACCAGTACTCCTATCACACATTAAGTTCTTTTGTGAACTAACCAGCGAGATAGTATGTGGCACAACTTGGCTATCTCGACTGGTTTAGCGATGAAATCATCCATGCCAGCTTGAAAACAGCTTTCCATATCAGATTTTTGTGTATTCGCGGTCAACGCAATAACTGGTAAGTTTTGCCATTTAGGTTGTTGTCGAATGAGCTTCGTTGCTTCAAGACCGTCAAGCTTGGGCATTTGCATATCCATTAATACTAAATCAAAAGACCGTTGTTTAAGGATATCCAAAGCAACTTCACCATCTTGTGCGAGTACGACTTGTAATCCAACTTTTTCTAGTAATGCCTTGATAACAATTTGGTTAACGGGGTTGTCTTCCACGAGCAGAATATCGCCATTAAGCTTAGGTAAGCTATTCTCCAAGGGCTCTGGCGGGGTTTCTATTGATTCTAATACAGCAACGCGAATCGGGATAGTAAAAGTGATCTTCGTTCCCTTAGAGGGTTCAGATTCAAGCTTTATATTTCCTCCAAGTAAGCTGACGATTTGTTTACAAAGGCTAAGCCCAAGGCCTGTCCCACCAAACTGTCTAGAATGGCTCTCATCTACTTGTGAGAACGGCTCAAAGACTTTTTGCTGATCACCGCTGTCGATCCCAATACCCGTGTCTTCAACGCAAATAGATAATTCAGACACGTTCTCTCGCGAGCCTGTATCAATATGAATAAAGATATGACCCGACTCTGTGAATTTTATGCTATTACCTATTAAATTCACTAATAACTGCTCCAAACGGGTTTTATCTGTCTCAATAAAATCAGGCGCTCCTTCACCCCAACAAGCCTTAAATTGAATATACTCTTTGTCAACCATAGGCGAGAGCATCTTAATAACATGTTCTACAGAGCCTTTAAGAGAAAAAACCGTATACTCAACCTTTTCATTTCCCGCTTCTAACTTAGCTATGTTAAGAATATTATTAATGATCTCGAGTAAATGTTCGCTCGATTTTATGCCAATATCTAAATACTCCTGTTGTTTACCAGACAAAGGCCCCTCTAATTTCAATAAATTTAACGTACCGAGGATCCCATTCATCGGAGTGCGAATTTCGTGACTCATATTCGCCAAAAATCGAGATTTCACATTCAGCGCATCTTGCGCTTGCTCAATCGCATTTTGTAGATCTTTAGTACGACTATCTACTCTGCGCTCAAGCTCTGCATTACGCAAAAAAACTTGATCTTTCATTACCATAAAAGCACGTGATAATTGCCCGATTTCGTCCTTACCTTTGATGTTCACTTTAAAATCATAGTTCCCCTTTGAAATACACGTAGCGGCATTGATAAGTGAATTAATTGGTTGATAAAAACGAGTTGATAACCACCGGGAAAGAAAAATAAGTGCCAGACTCAAAATACATAAAATCCCCCAAAGCTGCATTTGCAGTGCTTTAACAGGTGCAAAAATAACTTCATTTGGTAATACCACGGCAATGGCATATCCCGTACTAGGAATAGGCGAGTAAAAGTAGTGTTTTTGTTGTTCTGATATCGGATCATATACCTCTCTAATGCCACTGTAGCCTGCAAGCATATGAAGCCCTATCTTCTGAAGTTGAGGGTCAGATTCTTGGGTGATTTTTTTACGAATACTGATCTTCTCACCAATATCATTAAGTACCCATTTGTTATTTTCTGACTTTAACTGGATCACTTTGTCAGGCTCCCAGTGATACATATAAATACCACTTTTTGAAACCAGTAAAAACTTCGCATCAGACCAAAAAGAATGCATGACCTCTCTTTGAACTTGCTCTACCAATCGGTCTACCTCTTGCCATGGCACTGCTCCACCTAACAAGCCAACCAAATTAAAATTTTCATCAAAAATAGTACTCGCTATCACAATTTGCCTAACGCCGGTTGTATACGAAATCATAGGCTCTGATACATAATTAACGACACTTCCCGTTTTATTGGTGCCAATGGTTGCTTGCCAATAGTCTCTCTTAATGATGGTTTTAGGCTTGGCAGATGGAGATTTGTCATCAAACGTTCTACGTAAACCTTGGTAAGGGTTCCCGCCTTCTGTGTTGTAAAAGGTACCTTCAAGCGTACCCACAATAAATTTTTCAAACGAATGCGTTTGGCGAAACTTTTCAGCAATTAAATAAGAACGCATCGATGCGAAGTCCATAGATTTAACTCGTGGATCCTGTGACATCAATGCAACTTCGGCCACTTTAGCGACAAAATACTGCTCAAATACAGCCGCCACGTTTTGAGACTTAGCTTGCGCAGCATCTAGACTAAATCGTCGAGCTTGCTGACTGCTATGGGAAATAACCACCACAAATACAACCAACAATGGCAGTAAAGAAGATAAAAAGAATACTAAGGTCAAACGAGCTTTTAATCTCATACAAAACAAGCAAATGAATCCAACTCTCTTAACTGTAGACTACGAATTATGGAATAACTCAAAAGCTTGCAAATATTCAGTTATTAACAATGCACTCCAAAACAATTTAAAAACAATACAAAAGAATGAAATGGTCGTATTGTGGTTAATCATTTATCAGTTTCTTAACCCATATCAAAAACCTAAAGCGAAACCGATGCTAATTTCTACTTAGTTTTCTCGTGATAAGTAACTCGCCATGACTTTAACTCGCCCGTTTGTAGTTTTATTGTCAGTCTTCTTTCTCAATGTGGCATTTGCCAAAGAACCAATATCCCCTATTTTTGCTCTATCAAAATTAAATAATGAAAAAGTAGCATTAGGTAGAGCCCTTTTCTTTGACGAGCGTCTCTCCAAGAATAATAAGATTAGCTGTGCAAGCTGTCACCAGCTTACGACCAATGGCGCTGACAACAAAGCTCTGTCTAATGGTGTAGAGGGCCAGAAAACCGCAACTAGAACGCCCACTGTTTACAATGCAGTCTTTAACATACGACAAACTTGGAGTGGTGCCAGAATTGATTTATTTGATCAAGTCGATGCCCCTATTACGAACCCGAAGGAGCATGGCACAACTTGGTCAGAGGTAATCGCAAAATTGTCCACAGATAAAGAACTAACAGCAAAATTCAATCGAATTTACCAATCCCCAATCAGCCAACAAAACATTCAGCATGCCATTGCCGAGTTTGAGCAATCTTTAGTGACCACTAATGCCCCTTTTGATCGTTGGTTACAAGGCGAGCAAAACGCCATTGATAATCAAACAAAGCAAGGTTATCAACTGTTTAAGCGTTATGGCTGCATTAGCTGTCATCAAGGCAGAAATGTCGGTGGCAATATGTTTTCAAAAATAGGTCATTTTGGTAACTATTTTCAAGACCGTGGCGGCGAGATCACTGAAGCGGATTTAGGCCGTTATATGGTGACAAAAAAACCATATGATAAGCATGTCTTTAAGGTTCCTAGTCTCAGACTGAGCAGCTTGCAAACTCACTTCTTCCATGATGGCAGTCAAGACAATCTCAGTGATGCCATTCGAGTGATGGCCAAATACCAATTAGGTCGAGCTATTCCTGAACAAGATATTCAATTAATCCGCGCCTTTTTAACAAGCCTAGTCGGCCAACATCCAGAATTAACAAGTCCTCATGAAGCAGAGTAATTTATTAAGTAAAGTCATTAATCTAGCGATACTTTTTATGCTGGTTTGGGTTGCATATGCACTGGTAAGCAGTGCACAAGATGACAATACAGCTCACCAAAATAGAGTTCAGTTTTTATTTGCAAGTAATGCTGTTGATGCTCAGCTCAATCAGTTTGCTTTAAAAATCATTGCAGCTGATATGCCAGAGTATGATGAACTGGTTACACTCACAAAAAACCTAGATAACCTTAAATCTCTTACTAATGCTCAAATCTCACCTTTTGCGACCACAACGCAAGATTTACAGCAAAAAGTAACTCAATATTTTGTGCTTTTAGATGAAAAGATGCAGCAGTTAGAACGCTTGAAAACAGCAGCTTCTTTAATGCGTAATACTTTACTTTATTTACCTCAACTAAACAGAGAGTTACAGCTTCAAGGCGATAAAAATGCATTGTTAGCCCAACAATTATATGGCGATGTGCTGACTTATAACTTTCATGCTGACGAATTAAAGCTGGCAGAAATACAAAGTAAATTAGCGGCTATCAAAGACAAAGGTCAAAGCCCACTAATCAAAAACTTAGAACAACATTTACAGGTTCAACTAGCACAACAACACGATTTAAAACAGTTATACAACGCTTTTGTTGCAACCCAGAGTAAGTCTGCATTTAATACACTCAATAGCAGTTACAACCGGTATCACTTGCAAAAATTACAAAGCAGTAAAGAGAATCGTCAACTTACTTTACTGCTCAGTGCAGCGTTATTACTCACCCTAATCATTATTTTCAGACGTTTAAACCATGCTCGCTTTAGTGCTTTTAGATCTGGCAAGCTACTCAAAGAGGCGCTTACCTCCATTGAGGAAGGGTTTGCGCTATTCGATAAAAATAATCAGTTGATCCTCTCGAATCATAGTTGGTTTGATCACCATGAAATAGATCAAAATAATGCTCCTAAAACACTTAAACAATGGCAAAGATTACAAAGTAGTCAGCTAATAAATAAAATTGAGTCGCATAATCAAACCTTACACTGCAGCTTAGCTGGTAAATGGATCCGAACCACATTAAACCAGGCGCATGATGGTGCAACCGCTTGTGTGAGTGTCGATGTTACTTCGTTCAAACATGCCGAAGAAACGTTAAAAAAATGGGGCCATGCCATAGAGCAAAGCCCTGTATCTATCGTGATCACCGATACCCGAGGCAAAATAGAGTATGTGAACCCTAAATTTGAACGTATTACAGGATACAGGTTAGAGGAAGTATTAGGAAAAACACCTCGAGTGCTTCGTTCAGAGTTAACTGCGACAGATTATCGTGCGCTTTGGCATGAGTTAAAAGAAAAAGGGCAATGGCGGGGTGAGTTCCATAATCAAAAGAAAAATGGCGAACACTACTGGGAGCAAGCACGGATCTCTGCAATAAGGGACCAAGCAGGAAAAGTTACTCACTATATCGCAGTAAAAGAAGATATCACCGAGCAAAAACATGCCCATGCAAAATTAAAGACGGCGGCGGCAGTATTTAATGCAACCCAAGAAGGGATCATGACAACGAACAGTAAACTTGAAATTACCGCCATAAACCCTGCCTTTTCTCGCATTACTGGCTACAGTAGCAACGATGTTTTAGGCAAAAAACCCTCTATGCTTAGTTCGGGTAAACACGATAAATCTTTTTATGAACAAATGTGGCAAACGCTGAGTGAAAAAGATCAATGGGCCTCAGAGATTTGGAACAAACGCAAAGATGGGTCGCTTTACCCTGAGTGGCTTTCGATAAGTGCGGTGCGTGACGAAGACGGAGATATCCAACAATATATTGCGGTGATTTCTGATATTACTGAGCGTAAAACACAAGAAGAAAAGATCCAATATCAAGCCTACTATGATGCCCTTACAGATCTACCGAATCGTAGCTTACTGCTTGAACGTATCTCACAGAGTTTATTGTATAGCCAACGGTACAAACAATTAAGTGCCTTATTATTTATTGATCTGGACCGTTTCAAGCGGATTAACGATACCATGGGTCATGAAGCTGGCGATGCGTTACTTATTGAGGTGTCGACGCGATTAAATCACATTGTGCGAAAAAGCGATACTGTTTCACGATTTGGTGGCGACGAGTTCGTGATCTTACTCAATAACATCGCATCAATTGAGCACTGTACGACCGTGGCACAAAAAATTATAAACGAAATGTCTAAGCCCTTTGTGATCCACGGCTTTGAAATCTTCTCAGGTGCAAGCATAGGGATCACTTTGCTGCCTGAAGACGCAGACAATTCAAAAGAATTACTTAGACTGGCTGATTTAGCCATGTATAAAGCCAAAGAAAATGGCCGAAATCAGTTCCACTTTTTCGCAAAAAGCATGCAGCAGCAAGTCAATCGTCGCGTTGAGCTAGAACATAAACTCCGTAATGCCATTAAGAATCAGGAGTTGAACCTTTTTTATCAGCCGATTGTCGATACCCAAAGCGCTTCTTTGTATGGAGTTGAAGCGCTTATGCGCTGGCAACTGAGTGATGGCAGTTTTATTTCTCCGGAAGAGTTTATTCCGGTTGCCGAAGAAAGCGGGCTAATCAACGAAATGGGCGAGTGGCTCATTAAACAAGCCTGTTCTGATATTCAGTTACTCAATTCAAATTGTGACTGTCAGTGTATGTTGTCAGTTAACGTCTCTAGTCAACAATACCGCTTAGGGTTTAATGCTGAAATACTCTCAACTATCCTTAATGATACGCAGTTTAATGCCAACTTATTAAATTTAGAAATTACAGAGAGTATCTTACTCGACAACGACCAAGCCGTGATGAATTGGTTACAAGATTTGCGTGCTACAGGGGCACAACTTGCTATTGACGACTTTGGTACAGGTTATTCTTCTCTCAGTTATCTGCGTCGCTTCCCGATCAACACCATTAAAATAGATCGTAGCTTTATTTCAGACCTGACTGCCAGTGAAGACTCAGCAGTTCTGGTTAAAGCGATTGTCTCAATGGCTGACAGCTTAAACCTTAAAGTTATTGCTGAAGGCGTAGAAAACAATATTCAATTGAAAAGCCTAAACGACTTAGGTGGACAGTATGTACAAGGATATTTTTACGCTAAACCACTTCCTATTGACGCACTGCAAACTTGGGTAAATGAACACATTTGTCGTTTTTGTTGCAAGAAAAATAAGTTAACAGAAAGTACAAGTGATTTTGTAATATAAATAACTAAAGATAGATAAGTTGAATTTGAAAAAACGGATAAATAGGAAAAAGCAAAGCAATAAAAGCAACTTTACTACTTTGCTAGTCACATCTACTTAAGGGCAGGGGCCCTCAAAAGAAAACAATGGATTTCCGTTTAAGTCGTAATATGTGTGTTTACATGTATCCCTTTGCAAGCTCCCTCCACCTCTAGAGTTAAGAGGTGTATTACGCCAACTTGGCGCAGCGCCACTTCCAGGGTTGCTGCCAGATGATACCGTCTTTTGGAACTGTCTATCTATAGCATCAGCTAAACAAGGTGAGATGTCACTTGCTTTGAGTGTTCCAGCGGAGGAGCCACTTTTTTTAATTGAACTTAATGAAACCCCGCCAACATAAGTCAACTTTTCATCAGTGCTTACATCGATGGAGCCCTCAACCATCTCAAGCTTAAACACTACTTTATTTCTGGCTGCACCTCCAAGGTGCCATGAATGACTTATCGTAAAGTCAGTGATCACATTCTTAGTTTCATCAAAATACTCAACCGTTCCACCTACTCCTAAACCACCTAAAGCAACTTGAAAGTTTGCACCTGTGATGCGAGTACCTTGGAATGAATTTTTATAATTACCATCATTACTGGCTTTATCATTCGCATGCATCATTATATCACTCATTGCGATAAGGTTATGAGCTAGTTCCATAGCCTTACTTTCTGGACTATTAGAACAGTCTGTAGCCATAAGCAATATATCATTTTCGACTCTTTGCTGATTAAACATCGAAAATGAGTTGCGAGATTGTTTTTTTATAAGAGAATTAAGGTCAAAGTTAGCTCTAAGATCACGAGTTACATTAGTCATAATCTTATAGCCATTTCCGGTGTTAATAAGCATTTCCTTTATTTGAGCTGGGATTTGCTGCATTTCTCTGATTTCAACAGACATCTCATGAAAAGGCCGACCTTGATTGGTATAACCAATGTAGAAGCCATAAAACTGTTCTTGTTGAAGATCATAAACCACTAACTCAGTTGTTGATGATCGACATTGCTGATCATCGGGTGTACCTACAGACTCAACAAAACACTCAAGCTCTGGTTGATATTTATAACGCCTTGCAATTGACTTTGCTTCAGTGTAGCTACAGTCATCACAAATAACTGATTCATAGTTAATACGGGCATGTGCTTTATCAAAAAAGCAAAAAAGTAAGACTAGAAAGTAGATTGGTAATTTCATTAATATATCCTTATATCACAATAAAAAAATAACAAAAAACCAACAAAATCACTACAAAAAAATTATTCATCAACTAACACGTTAGTAAAGTAAGTTGGTTTAGATGATCATTTAGAATTGAGATATTCAAGCATGACTAGCAATCCAGCGCTTTTTTAGGTGTTTGCTTACAAAACACATAGGCTTAGTTTGCTTCGAGCAATGCAAACTCACTCGCCCTCGAGCGCTGACATAATAAAATGCTAATTGCTTAAAATGGACAGATAAATGCTGCGCCTGCTGCAACGAGCAAGGAACAAATATGCTTAACTCGCGATAGCTCATATCCTTATTACCGCCCCACAACCTTTTGTAAGCAACGTTTTGGTCGCGGAGGTAACGCATCGCCGATCTTTCGAGCCGTTTATTATGCGCCAAAGTTAAATTCTGCCCATGAGGGTTCCATACGCTGATAATCGCACCTGATTGATGACCTGTTACTGTCTGATAAGGCATAACTCGACAAGTACTTTGAAAGTAACTGAGCTGATAAATTTGCCAGAGTGTTTCTTCGATCATGTAATCACCTTAAACGAGTTAACTTGAGTTCAGATCCATTATGAAATTTAACTAACTGACTAATATAGTGAGGAAAAAAACTAACTTTTCGCTAAATTAAAAATCACATTTTACACGAAAACTTACAATTCATTACAAATCAAACACTTGCAAATTGGTCACTATATTGCTTTAACTATAATAACAAAAAAGCACATGTAGGAATTAAGATGCTAAAAACCCTTTTACCTTTAAGCGCAGCAATTTTATTAAGTGGTTGTATTGTTCATGTTAAAAGTGGCCCTGGTAGCGCACCAAAATATTTCGATAACCAACAGCTCACTTTAAGTGCCACAAACCTAAAATTCTTAGAAACCGAAGCTGGCGCTGGTAATTTATCAATTGTTGGTAGCGACAGCGCCACTGACATTACCGTAGATGCAGAGATTTTTGCTTACAGCGCTGATGACTTCACACTCACCCTAGAAAACAAAGGCAGCAGAGCCGAGCTGGTTGCAAGAGCAAGTAATTCAAATAGTTGGCAAGTAAATAGCCCGGGACCTAAAATTAATCTAACGATTACAGTACCGAGTAATATTGGCCTTATCATTGACGACGGCTCTGGCAGTATCGATATCAAACAAGTAAATGGTGACATTGAAATTGACGATGGCTCTGGCAGCATTGAAATCTCAGGTGGTAAGCATATTGAGATTGAAGATGGCTCAGGCAGCATTACCGTAAACAACGCTCAAGGCGACCTAAAAGTTGATGATGGCAGCGGCGATATTTATGCTAATCAAGTGTTAGGCACAGTCACCATTGACGATGGCTCAGGCAGTATCAGTGTAAATGGTGCCGGCGCTTTAGTCATTGAAGACTCAGGTTCAGGCGGATTGCAAATCAAGAACATCAAGGGCAAAGTTGAGATTGACGAGTAACCTATAAACTTAGCACCAACTCTCTTAATTAAGTGAGCTGTTTTGAGGGTTAGTATGAATAGTCTGCCCATCAGTCGCATTGACTGATGGCGCAATAACAAACAATGAAATATATCAGCGATACAAGGAGCAAACATGGAAGTTATCATTGAAGTACGCCAAAAATCAGTGTCAATAAAACAAATCTTAATGGTGGTTGTGTCTATTATTTGTATGGCATTAACCGCTTACATTACATCGTTGTATATGGTTGACTTTGATAGATTTAACCTACAAGCAAATGAAAAGCTCGCATTTGTGATCGGCAGCGCTCTAGCACTTCCTTTAGCAAGTTTAATTATCTCGCAATCATTAATTGAATATCGTGGCCTAAAAAATGCCATTAAAGCTGTATTTTATTCTTCAGTACTGGTGTTAGCAGCTCAAACCCCAGTTGTATTTCAACTTATCAGTAAGGTTTAGCACTTTTTGGAGACAGTGTAGCAAAGTGAATGTCACTTCGTTGTTGCTGCCTGTTCAGTTAAATAGCTCAATTTGTTTTTTAAGCAATACAATAATGTTTCGGCTCTTTTTCCAGAGTCAGACTCAACATAACAGCGCATTTCAGGTGCATTACCTGAACAACGAAAATGCACTATGTCTTTGTTACTCAGAATCAATCGAGTACCGTCTGTATTATCGAACTCAATGACACGATATGTAATATCCAATTCGGCAAGTAAACGTTCTGTATCGCTTTGTAGCGCCTTTAAGAAAGCAAGCCCAACATAAGAAGGCACATGTTCTACTTTGCCACTGGCAGTGTAGCGTTTTGGTAAACCCGGCATCATTTTAGATATTGGCAGCTTAGCTAATTGAGTTAAAACAACTAAAATAGGTAATAAGGCATCTCGGGTTGGCAGCGCAGATAATAACTTACCGTCTTCATCAATATCGCTTGCAAGTAAATACCCGCCGTTTGCTTCAAATCCAGCGACTTTTTTGTGCTGCTTTTGTAATTGTACAAATGCCTCAATAACAAACGGAGAGCCTATTTTTGTTCTCGCCACTTGCTTAAAACAACCACTCAACTCAATCGCTGAATTGCAATTAATGGGCACGCTTAGAGCTTCTATTTTTAAAAATTGACTAACAATTAAACCGAGTACATCGCCTCTAAGCCAATTACCGCACTCATCCGCCACAAGTGGTCTGTCGCCATCACCATCAGTAGAAATAATGGCATCTAGATTGAGTTCATTAGCCCAAATTTTGGCTGTTTGCTGATCTTCTTTACTTACCGCTTCGGTGTCGATTGGCACAAAGGTGTAGCTTCTGCCAAGCTCAACAACGGTTGCACCCACTTGCTGGAGTAGTCTGAGGTATAGCTCTCGACCTGCACTTGAATGGGTATAAACGCCTATTCGCTTATCTGTTAAATTCAGCTCAGAAAAGTAATTTAAATAACGATTGATATAGGTATTTGTAGCCGACTCACATTCAATTAACTCTGGAGCACTAAGTTCATCAGGAAGCTCGATGTATTGACTTAAAATATCTTGCTCATCAAACTTGCTGATCTCGCCTTCTGGGTAATAAAACTTCAAACCATTTCGATCAAACGGAATATGACTGCCTGTTACCATGATACAAGCCTCCCCTCTCTGCATTGCGGCATAGGCTAAGGCAGGTGTAGGTAAGACCCCATGAAACTTATAATCCAGACCCAATGCTATTAGACCCGTAGCAACACCTTGGGCCATTTCGTAGCTACTAGGGCGATTATCAATACCAATAGCGACACACAGGTTGTCATCGCTCAATTTGCCGCAACGCTTACCATGCTCAATAAAAGCCATTGCGAACGCAACACACACATTTTGCGAAAAATCTTCGGCTAAACCACGCGCCCCACTGGTGCCAAATTTAATGGAAGTATTTTTAATTAGCTTTGAGACATTCACTTTTTATGGTGCCTATTAATAACTTTTCTATTGAGAAATAGCGCCTTATTCACGCCCATAATCATCTTCAAAACGAATAATATCACTCTCATCTAAATAGCTACCCGACTGAACTTCTATCAGCTCTAAAGCTGTTTTTCCTGGGTTTTCAAGGCTATGAACAGCTGTAATAGGAATATATACAGACTGATTTTCGGTCACATACTGAACTTTGTTATCTATTTTAACTTTGGCTGTGCCACTTACCACCACCCAATGCTCTGCTCTATGGTGATGCATTTGCATTGATAAACGTGCACCTGGATTTACTGTGATCCGCTTCACTAAAAAGCGCTCGCCTTCGTCAATGGCATCAAACTTCCCCCAAGGGCGATAGACTTCACGATGTTGGTGCATTTCAACACGAGATTTTTGTTCTAGCTGAGCAACCACTTGTTTTATCGCTTGAGTATTATTCTTATCTGCAATTAACACTGCATCTTTGGTTTGTACTACCACCACGTCTTTTACACCAACCGTGGCTAATAGTTTATTTTCACTCAGCAACAGGCTGCCTTGCGTGTCGATTGCGATCACATCACCACCAATTGCATTTTGTTCATCATCTTTATCAAGTAACTGCCAAAGCGCATCGAAACTGCCTACATCACTCCATTTAGCTGCCATGGGGATCATCACCACAGCATCATTTTGTTGTGCTGTTAAAGGCTCCATGATCGCATAATCTATTGAATCACTTGGGCAAGCTAGAAAGGCTGAGGCATCTACACGCGTAAAATCTAAATCATCTTGCTGCTTTTGCATGGCGTTAAAACAAGCTTCAAATATGTTATGGTTAAAACGCTTTAGAGTGTCTAAATATACTTGAGCTTTAAACATGAAAATACCGCTATTCCATACAAACTGGTCTGATTCAACATACCCCTTTGCGGTTAATTCATCGGGTTTTTCAACAAATTGTTTAGCTGTAAAGCCCCTTTCCAAAGGCTGGCCTTTCTGAATGTAACCATAGCCAGTATGCGCAGAGGTAGGTTCAATACCAAAGGTGACTAATTTGCCCTCTCCAGCACTCTCTGTAGCCAGTGTTATCGCATTTAAAAACGGTTCAAGCTCGCCAATATCATGATCGGCAGGCATCACTAACAAAGTTGCATCAGGATTTGTCTCTAACGCTTTAAATGCTGCCAATGCAATCGCGGGCGCTGTATTGCGCCCCTCTGGCTCTAAGATAATAGGAAAGTGTGGTATCTCACTTAATCGCACTTGCTCTGCGGTTAAAAATCTATGCGCCTCGTTACAAATAATAATCGCAGGATCATGTTCCAAGCCTTTTAATCTCAGCAACGTTTGTTGCAACAATGACTGCTCGCCAGTCAAAGGCAAAAACTGCTTCGGATAATGAGTACGAGACAAAGGCCACAAACGGGTGCCTGAGCCACCAGCAATAACAACGGGTACGATCATAGTATGGATTTTGCTTTTAGATGAGGTTCACCTCGTTATTCTAAAAGCCTTTGTGCTTAATCGCAAAACCTTAGCTTTTAAAGTTTAAATTCGTCGATGAGGGCTAAATTTAACCGTTTATGCTTATCGAAAGCACGCTGAAATGCGTTGATGACCACATCGGGAACATCTTTACTAAATGCAAAATAGTCTTCGACTGTGTCTAGTAGAAACACCTCTTCAAAATCGTCGACTTGTAGCATTTTTTCACTGATGGCTTTACGTAACCCTGAACGAGAGATTGCCATTAACTCAACACGGTCAGCCTTAAACATTGCCAGTGCTTGATACATATTGTTTGTTTCTACAATTTGCTGTTCGACAAAATTAGCATCTAATACGATTTGCTCTGTGGCATCATGGCGTATCACCGCAACTGAATGACTATGTAACTCTGATAACCGCTTGGATTTGAATATTTTGCTTTTTTTGCAATTAATATGTAATCAACGGAGTAGATGGGGCCTACCCACTTAAATTTATCGGCTCTTTGAGCTGTTTTCGACATGGCAAACAAGACGGTTTTTGGCTTACTGATAATTTCTTTATAACCACGTGCCCATGGCACTATTTCTATGGGCTGAGCTTTCACTCCTAATTCTTGCCATATTGCCCGAAGCATTCTCACTGAAATCCCTCGCAACACCTCGCCCTCATAAAATACCGATGGCGGATAATCTTCAGCGTAGTAGGTTAAAGAAGTAAGCATAGGTAGATCTATCTGCTTCTTAGGCTCGGCCCATAAAGAAAATGAAACGCTTAATAAAAAAACAAGAAGTACTCGAATATACAAATCAGATAGGCCCGTTTAAAAGGAGTATGACCGACAAAACAAGAGGCAATAAGTTCGCTGCAACAACGTTTAACGCCATACTTTGGGGATGCTTTGCTATATCATGTTTCAACTTTGCTAATTTAGGAATAGCCAAAAAGTTTAATAGTAAAATAGGCGTCAGCCAGATGACTTTAAATGGCAAGACTGCCAAATACAATGCTATGGCCATAAGAAGCAATGCCAAAGCTGCTGATACCGAAAAACAGATGACAGCTGCATTCACTGAGTAATAAATCGCAAAATGCTTACGACCTACTTGTTGATCAGCTTTAATATCAGGTAATTGATTCACTAGCAGCAGGTTATTTATGGTGAAGAAAGGGATAAGCGCTATCAGCAACACTTGCCAGTTCAGTGTTAGTCCTTGTGTGATGTAGCTACCCAGTACCATCAGTAATGCAAACCCCAAGCCCGGTGATATTAAACATAACCAAGGGTGTCGATTTAAGGTGTTTGTATAAGTAATAATAACCGCAAGCCCCAGTAAGCCTATCGTCAACATAGGCAAACCAAAGCGATACACAAAATAAATACCTATAAGAAACAAGCTGCCTAATGCCAGTTGGAAAAGACTTAAAACTGACTTTTCCAATGCACTATTTTGCTTAAGTAAGCCACTACCGCCACTAAATGGTGTTCGCTTAGTGATTAAATCTAAGCCGCTATGAAAATCTTGATACTCGTTTAGTGTATTCACTGCAACCGCAGACAATACAGACCCCATGCAGGCGAAAAGAAAATGCCAGCCATGAAACTCTGCACCATGATATTGCGCAATCGCATTGCCTAACAGCACACACAGCGGTGCTAAGAGCAAGAAAGGCGGCCGTGTACTTGGTAATGCTGAGATAAAGTTTTTCATGACTTGCCCAGTTAAGAACTAGAGTACTTAGATTAGCAAGTTTCTTTTTGTGAACATTGATTTAGCACAAGGTAAGTAATAGCTGAAGTACAATGAAGCAGTCAAAGCCAAATAGCATCCTATTTAAACATTTACACAAGTAATTTCTCATGCACTTTTTCGACTGTGAATCTAAACTTTGCCCCGCCAAGTTCAGAGCGCTCACAATTGATTTCTCCACCCAAAACCTGTGATACAAGGTTAAACACAATATTAAGCCCAAGACCAACGTGACCTCTGTGACGCGCTAGTGTATAGAAAGGGTTGAATATCTTAGTTAATTCGTTTTCAGCCACTCCAATACCATTATCTTCAACCAGCACCTCATAAAAGTTGTTACGCTCATAACAAGACACTTTAATACTCAACTGATCATTCGATTCGGCATGATTGATGGCGTTACTGATCAACAGTTCCAAGACTTGCATTAACGGGTCACTATAAGTAGTAATGTTCCCGTCAGATACCTCTAGAAGCTCAACATGTTTAGGGGCTCCAGATGCTTGCCAAGCAGTTTTAAACGCAGCATTAACCAAAACAGCAAAGCTTTCGCTTGCTCGTCCTTCGCCTCGCTCTGAAACCGAGACTCGCTTAAATTGTTCAACCAAAGCGGAGGTGCGATTAACCCCGCTGAAAATTAGGTCCCCACTTTCAGCCAGAACCTTAAAGCCTTCGGTTAATTCCGTTTTAGTTATCCTATTATCTTGGACCTTGGCATCAAGTTGTTGTAATTCAGCATGTAAATGAGTCACTGCCATCATAGCTGTACCAAGTGGTGTATTGAGCTCATGTGCAAGCCCTGCAACTAAAGAGCCCAAAGCGGCCATTTTTTCAGCTTCGACCAAACTTTGTTGCGTTGCTTTTAAGTCATTCAATGCAGCCACCAAGTCTTTGGTTCGTTGCTGTACTCTTTGCTCTAACTCAGTATTTAACACAACCAAGTCAGCCTCTTGCTGCTTCAAAATGGTGATATCATGCTGGATCCCTGCCACTCTTAAAGGTCGTCCTTCGGAGTCAATCTCTACGACTTTGCCTTTATCTTGTACCCACGCCCACTCACCGGCTTTATTTTTTACACGATATGCAACTTCGAAAGCGGCTTCTTGCTGATTTTTTATTGACTCCAAATGCGTTGTCAGGCGGTTAAAATCATCTTGATGCACGTGAGCCCTTAAGTTTTGCCAGGTTGGATCTACTTTTCCATCGGGTAATGCACTCAAGTCGTCAGCATTCTCTCTCGATACAGTATGAGCTTTTAAGTCCCAGCTCCATAACACATCACCACTCGCCCAAAGTGCCAAACTTAGCTTTTGCTCTTTTTCGGCTATTTCTGATTGACTTTGTTTAACTAATTTCAGCTCTCGTTTATTTACCCTTTGTCTATATAAGTACCAAAGCAACAACACAAAACTCATTACTGCAAGCATCAATAAATTTCTTTTACTGATTTTGTTATTTAATTCTGATTCGGTTAATTTGGCTTGCTGCCTCACAAACTCCAAGTTGCGCTTGGTTTCTTCAATTTGATTCTGCACAACAAGCATTTCGACCCGCTGCTGACTGTTTAAATCAAATAGCTTGTCTTTGCTCTGTCTAAAGGTAACTTGCATATCATACGCTGAGCGAAAGTCCCCAATATTGGCATACACTTGAGATAACAAATCATAGGCTTTAAACAACACCACGTTTTTCTGTGCTTTTTGGGCGTACTCAATCGCTTCTTTTAAAAGAGATACCGCCGACTGATACTGTTGAGTTTGCATCGCTAAGTTAGCCTGCTCCACTAATCCTTCAGCTATGCGAGATGCAGAGTTTCGTTTTCGGTAGGTTTCCATAGCCATCGCTAAAATGCGTTCAGCATCTTCATAACGCTTCTCGGTGATCGCTATCCGTCCTAAGTACAAATTGGTTGAGCCTAATAGCATGCGATTATTTAATTTATTCGCCAACTCCTCTGCTTGTGCTAAGTACGATTTTGCTGTTGCTAAATCTCCAGCTAATCGGTGGGTTTCACCCAAATTATTAAATGAATACACCATACCGCGCTCATAACCAATCTCACGCTTGAGTTCGAGTGATTCAGTATGCATCTCAATGGCTTCTTGGTATTTCCCGAGGTCTTTATAAACAATGGCGGTGTTATTAAAAGCGATGGCTAAGCTTTTCTTATTGCCTACTTTTCTTTGCCCTTCAATCGTTTTTAATTGATAACTTAACGCGTTATCTAAATCCCCTATCGACCGATAAATTGAGCCAATTCGACCTAAGGTGTGAACAACCCCCCTTTCGAGATCGATCGCTTTATAGTTTTCTTTGGCATTCAATAACCATTCAAAGGCGCGGGTAAACTTTGCCTGAGAGAAATAAGTCATGCCTATGGCGCTTTGTGTATCTGCCAGCAACTTGTAATCGCCTTTATGTTCAATCATAGACAAAACATTAAAGCGATCGGTTAAAGCCAAATCGCTATTCGACTGCTCTTCATAGATGGTTGCACGTTGCAAAAGCGCTTCAACAGTCACATCCGATAAACCTGCACTGGTCGATTCATTAATCACAGTATCAAGCAAGATTAAAGCATCTCGACGATTACCAATAAAATTAAGCGCAACACCTTGCCACAAATGCAGATATAGCTTTTCTTTCGGAAATTGATTTAGGGGTAAGTTAGGCTTAAGTGACTCAGCGAGTGAAAGTGCAGTTCTTGCATCAATAAAAGCTTGCGAGCGCATATATTGATTTAAAAGCACTAATTGTTTATGTCCTTTTGCAGCTTTTACGTCCTCAGTGCTGGGCACATCAGCCCTCACAAAAAAGCTCATCGTAAAGAAAAAGACGAGTAAACAATAGCGCATTGATTGACTCTTTAAACCATGAACATAGTCAAAGTGTAGAGCCTAATTGGTAGGTTCGCGAATCTATAAGCATTAATTAGTAATGCAAAATCAGCAACAACACATTAAGGCGTGTTGTTGCTCACCCGTGCATGTTTCATCAATGTGCAACTAAGATAAAAAAGTATGCATGACAATAATATTAAATACCCAAAGCTCAAGGTTAAACAGTCTGAAGTATCAACTATCCATAGCTGTAACTCAAAGAAAGCCATCTTTTACTCCTGAAGCGGCAAATAAATATCAGTGATAAGGTCGCACTCATCAACTTGGTGCACAAAATTATGATACTCGAAGAAACAGCAATGATCGCTCGGAAGTTCACTACTTTGTGGAAGCCACTGCTGGTAAAGCCAACGTATAGTTTGTTCCATGTTATCGTGACTCCCCAAATGTCTGACTTTGGCGCAGCGCATGTTTGGAATAACCCCATTTTCGACACCAAATGTGTTATCGGGTACGACAGCTTTTACTGAGCCACACAGCTTAAAGCGAAATTCGTCTTCAGCCATAGTTTCAGGGTCACCATTTGGCATACCAAATGTTCGGCTCATATTGAGTGGTGAAAGCCCGCTATTTTTTCGCCACGCAATGAATTGCCCAGCTGTTTCGAAGATGCGATTTGCTGCGCCTTTATGCTCTAAAAACGCGATGTTAATTTGCTCAAAGTTGATAATGTCTACTTGCATGATTTGTTGCTCTATTGGTTGCGGTGAAAAATCAAATACGTCATACCAACTAGGCCAATTTGCACCTTGTCTAAATTTTGAAGGGCTTTGCTCAAACGTACGCTTGAAAGCGCGTGAAAACGCGTCAGCACTGTCATATTTAGCTTCAAGTGCAATATCAATAATTTTAATATCGCGCTCAAACGCTAAGCGAAAAGATGCCCGCTTTAATCTCGCCAGCAAAATATACTTGCCCACATTTATGCCCATAAAAGCCATAAATACGCGATGAAAATGAAATTTAGATAAAGCAGCTACATCGCTAAGCAAACTCACCGTTAATTCATCATCTAAATGTTGATTGATGTAATCGCAAACCAGCGAAATACGTTGCTGTAAAAGATTGCTTTGCATAAAGCGCCTATGTGTTAGTAAAACTGCAGACAAGCTTAATCATACAGCAAACGCTTTACTTGACCGAAATTGCTGTATGTTCAATGTTTCAAATCAAAGCAAGAAATTAAAGATGATGTCGTGAGGTTTGAATCTGAATAAAAGAGTATGTAAAGGGGCTTTACGATGATGAGCATGTCAAGAGTAGCCAGACGTAAAGTCGGTGCTACCGAGTAAAATACCGGTAGCACCGACTTTATTTTTCGTCTGTTCTAAGCGTTATTTAGGCGCGATTGCAATGATCTTACTTTGATTCGCATTACGGTCATTAATGGTTAAATAAATCTCACCATTGGGTGCAGTCACGACATCGCGAATACGACCTAGACCTTTTAAGATGATTTCATCTTCTGTGACTTTGCCGTTTTCAATTCGCAAGCGGTGCAATTGCTTCTTAGCCAAACTGCCGACAAATAAGTCGCCCTGCCAATGTTTAAACTTGTTGCCCGTGTAGAAATTCATACCCGCAACAGCAATAGATGGCGTCCATTGGTGCACAGGTAGTTGCATACCAGGTAAATCAGTATGTGGCGTGATAGGCGTACCATTATAGTTCATACCATATGTCACTTTTGGCCAGCCATAGTTAGTGCCTTTGGTGATCAAGTTTAATTCGTCACCACCACGCGGACCATGCTCTGTAGACCACAGTGCTCCTGTTTTAGGGTGTAACGTTAAGCCTTGCGGGTTACGGTTGCCGTAGGTCCAAATAGTTTGTTGCGCACCTTTTTCGTTATAAAACGGGTTATCTTTTGGCACGCGACCATCTTTGAAAATACGGTGTACTTTACCGTTTTGCGTGGTGATATCCTGAGCGCCATCTTGTAACCCTTCGTCACCATTGGTAAAGAATAAGTAATCGTCTTTAATGGCAAAACGAGAGCCAAAGTGCCAACCGCGATTTTGATGATTTTCTGGCTTGGCTTCAAATAAGGTTTGCTGATCTGCCCACTCACCATTTTTAATTTTTCCGCGAACAATGGCTGTGAACGCCACCTCTTGGCCTTGGCTGTTTTTTCCTGCACCCTTACTAAACGACAAGTAAATCCAGCCATTGTTTTTATAATCTGGATCAGGATACACATCTAACAGCCCACCTTGACGCTTATGCCATACTTTAGGCGTGCCCTTAATCTGCGTTTTTTTACCGCCTTTGGTCATGTGCCAAAGCTCGCCTTCGCGTAAGGTATAAAGCAAACTGCCGTCAGGTAAAAAATCCATCGCCCAGATGATGCCATCACTTTTTGTCACTTCTTTGGTTGTCACCTTGTGATAATCCGTATTAAACGACTTGCCCATTTGCGATTCTGGCTGTTTCGCTTGCTTTGCTTTTGCACCTGCTTCACGAATGTATACAACCAGAGTACGAATTTGCTCTTCATTTAACGTCGCGCCAAATGCGGGCATACCAGCCGAAACAATACCGTTTTTAATGGCATTCGCCAGCGCAGTATCTGTGCCTTCCGTCATCCACTGGTTATCAATTAAAGAACCAGCCATACCACCTGTTAACTCTTGACCGTGGCACGACGCACAGGTTGTTTTAAATAGCTGTTCAACGTTCTGGTTATTAGCATGCGAGGCCATGCTCAACATACAAGCTGCACTTAACAGCGTGGTTTTAAACACTTTTTGATACATAATTTTGCTCGACGGTAGATCGTGTTTTGAATTTATTCAGTATAATGAGGCACTTTTATAATTACCGTCAAGTTGCGATAAAGGACCACTTCTGTGCGAGAAACGTTTAAATTTTCTATTTTGTCTTTGGCTCTTTTAAGTTGCGCGAGCATCAGTTTTCAAGCCTTATCAAGCGCCAATGATAAAGACATCGAAACCCTAATCACCACCGCCAACCGCACACAAACCCAGCATTTAGACTTGATTGGTAACGCCAATAAAATCACTAAACAAAGCATTGAGCAAAGCAACGCAGAGCATTTAAACCAATTGCTAAGCCAAGCATCTAGCACTTGGTTAAGTCGTGGTAACGGCCAAGAATCATTGTTATCGGTGCGTTCACCTGTTTTAACCGGCGCAGGCTCGTGTGCTGAGTTTTTAACGCTTGAAAATGGCATTAGCTTACGCGCGCCAGGCTTTTGTAACGTAAACCAATTATTCGACACCCACTTTGAGCTTGCAGATAACATCGAAGTGGTTAAAGGCGCGAATTCATCTCGCTACGGCTCAAATGCCATTCATGGCACCATCAACGTATTTAGCCCAAGTTTATATGCAACGCCTATGGTGAGCTTAGAATTAGGTGAAGATAGCTTTTATCGTGTAAATGGCCTTTACAGCCAACAAACTGAAGCCCTCGATACTTTAGTGGGCTTAACACTTACCTCAGATGGCGGCTTTCAAGATAGTTCGGGCTACGAGCAGCAAAAACTCTCAGTGGCAGCTTCGCACAGTTTAGGTGATTGGCAAACTACCCACAGAGTGACGCTAACCAATTTAGAGCAAGATACAGCGGGCTATTTGCAGCGTGGTGAAAATGCCTATCAAGATAAATCATTACTGCGTATTAATGATTTTCCAGATGCATACCGAAACAGTTTGTCGATGCGCTACGCCATGTTTAACACATTAAGTACGCCAAATGCGGTCTGGCAGGTTAATCCATATTTACGCCATACAGATATGGACTTTTTAATGCACTTTTTACCGGGCACGCCTGTCGAAGAAAACGGCCATTCGAGTATAGGTTTACAATTACGTCGCGCAAGTCAGCTGTCTGATATGTTAAGTTTAACGCTTGGCTCTGACATCGACATCACTCGCGGCTTTTTAAAACAAAACCAAGCTAACGACACCGAATCAAACTCTGCGTTTTTACGTGGCGTATTACCGCAAGGAAAGCACTATGATTATGACGTTGATGCGCTAAGTTTTGCCACTTACGCTCAGCTCGACGCCAAAATCACAGACGAACATAATGCTTTTGCCGCACTGCGTTACGATAACACCGACTACGATTATCAAAACAATTTAAGCCCTGGTAATTTAAAAGACGATGGCACAGCCTGTGGCTTCGGGGGATGTCGTTATACTCGCCCTGCAAGCCAAAGTAACCAATTTGACGATATCAGTTATGCACTTGGCTACAGCTATAAAATTGATAAACAAACACGACTATTCGCCAAACATGATCGAAGCTTTAGAGCACCCCATACCAGCGAATTATACCGCCTTCAGAACGGTCAGCTCACCAGCGATGTAAAAAGTGTCAAAGCCAGACAAACTGAAGCCGGTGTTCGATATGTAGATAAAGACCTCTTTGCTGAGCTCTCGGTTTATCATTTAAAGAAAAAAGACGGCATTTACCAAGACGCCGACCGCCAATATTTAAATGGCCTAGATACCGAACACCAGGGCATCGAGTTTGCACTTAACCGCCAAGTAACGCGTACCATCAGTACTAAGCTGGCCTTTAGCTATAGCGAGCACACTTATTTAAATAACCCAACTAATAGCGCTCAAATCAAGGGAAACGACATAGATACCGCGCCAAAACTATTACTTAACCTGCATATCAATTGGCAAGTTACACGAACTATCATGGCTCAGTTAGAACGCCAGCAAATAGACGACTACTTTTTAGATGCTGCCAATACACAAAGCTATGCAGGCCATAAAATTTATAATCTGCGAGCCGACTGGCAAATTAACCCACAGTTAAGCGCGTCATTTGCGATGATGAACCTCACAGACGAGCGCTACGCAGAGCGTGCAGATTTTGCCTTTGGTAATCATCGCTACTTTGTTGGTGAGCCGAGAAATATGAGCTTAAAATTAAAATACGCTTTTTAAAGCGATGATTTAGCCCTAAGCTCAAAGGTGGACCCAAGCAAAGCGTTTTCGCGTGAGTCCACTCTCAAAAAGGCAGTGATAGTTGAAATCTATTCTGACTATTGAGGAATAAAACTCATAGTCCAATTTGTTTCCCAACTTTTTCCCTCATCAAATGAAAATGCTTGCGCCCATTTAGGGTTATTTGGCATGCTAGCGTCCCACTGAAATCTTACTTTGGTTTTTCTACCTTTGATAACTTCATCGGCATAGAAAAGGCCAATGTTATTTTTAAACGAACCGACCACAGGCGTATCCACCTTATCTGGGAAGCGACCATCTAACCACCAAATAGACCAACGGCCAGTTTGAGCATTAAATGCTCTCATTGCCACAGCACGAAAGGCACCATCAGGAAAGTACAATAGGTTATCTTCAACGTTACCTGCTCCACCTAGAATGTGTGAAGTTGAAGAAAGCCCTTCAAATTCAACCCAACGCTTGTCTTCGCTAAACATATTATCTAGGCGCTTGTGATGCACACGCCAGTTGCCTATAACAAAATCAAAATCCTGCGCCCCTGCTACATCTGCTTGCACGCCTACACCATTTTTACTCGCTTGTTGCTCTGTCATTTGTAGCTCCATCAAATAATTAAATTGAAAGTTGGCACTTTGAAAACGGATTAAAGCACCAAGAATGAGTAGCTTATTAACTTGGGTGACATTTTGTGTCATATTTAATATATGAAAAGAGCAAAAACCCAAAGCCATCTTGAAAGGCTAGACAAATTAGCAAGCATGCTAAAGTCCGAAGACTTTCTGACCACGAAAGATTTATCAGACGCTTTGAATGTATCGACACGTACGCTATTTCGCGATCTCAATATTCTCAAAGCGCGTGGTATGCCAATTGATACTGACAAAGGCAGAGGCGGTGGTGTGCGGCTTCATCGGCAATGGGGACTTGGCAAAATTAATCTCACCACAAGTGAAACGATAGATTTACTGATCAGTATCGCCATTTGCGAAAAGATGAACTCGCCTTTGTTTATGAAAAGCTTAAACTCTATTCGCTACAAATTATTGGCTTTGTTGTCTCCAGATCAAAAAGCCAATATTAAAGCACTGAGAAATCGCGTGCTCATTGGTAGTTCAGCCTCACCGCAAGTTCATGCCTCTTATGAACAATCACAGTTTCCTGAATGCCATGCGTTAAGTGCTGCATTTTTATATCAGCAACCAATCAACATCAGCTATATAGATGAAAAAAAGACGGTCACCGAGCGACTAATAGAACCTCACTATTTATACTTTAACTACCCAGTGTGGTATGTATTTGCGTGGGATCATCTAAGGCAAGATTATCGCACTTTTCGAATTGACCGCATTCAAGATTCAAACGTCATAGAAGAAACATTTGTTTTGCGGCCTTTTACTGAGTTTTCACACCTAATCGCAACCGACAGCCCAATATTACTGTAAGCATTGGGTTTCAACTTTGCCTTTGCACCGCTAGTCGAAATATTCAAAAAGAATGTTGAAAAGTGTTTAAAGCTGTACCTGTGAGCACACATTTTCGCGCAACTTAACAACAGTTTATTACCCTTCATCCCTCTAAGCTAAACGCTCATTTCATCAAGGGATATAAAAAATGTCAGTCAAATTGTTTTCTCGTACACCCATTGCAACCGCACTTTTCGCCACCCTAGTACTCAGCGGATGTTCTAGTGACAAAGATACGCGCACCGAACTGCAAAAAGCCGAAGGCGTATGGAATAAAACCGCTTACGGCGCCGTGTTAGACATTCAAGATAACAAGGTAAGTGCTTATGAATACAATACTTTTGGTTGCATAAAAGTGAACCAATTAAGTCATGAACAAGCCAATAAAGAGTTCATCGCTGAGCTTAAATCGACCGATACCGCATTAAACTTGCGCGAAAAAGGCGAAATTCATGCGCAAACCTATACCATAAATAAAGCCCTACCAACACAGTGTAATACACCGATTAATGTCACTGAGGACGCAAGTCCTAACCAAGTTTTTGAGTATTTTTGGCATGCCTTCAACGACTACTATGCCTTCTTTGAGTTAAGAGGCGTCGATTGGTCACAGCAATATGTAAAATTTAAACCGCAAATTAGTGACGACATGACTGACGAAGCACTATTTAGCACACTCGCGGCGATGGTTGCCCCATTAAAAGACGGACACGTGAATATCTGGGCCAAAGATGCCAACTTTTATGTCGGTAAAGATAGCCCTTTTATGAAAGCGGCAGTCGGTATTCAAGGAAACTTTTTAAGAGCTGGCGAGCAAACCAGTTTAGATGACGTATTTAATACCATGCTTGGCCATTATACTGAAATTAGCAAAGCTTACTTACAACCTGACAGCATGTCGCAATTTCCTGCGCAGAGTGATTTTCCAACCTTACTTTGGGGCAAAACCGCTGACAACGTCGGGGTGATTGTACTCAATAACTTGGAGAGCTTTAGCGACACCGAAGATGTCACCGCCGAAGCACAACTGGCAGCTGCAGAAACATTACTCGATAAAGTAATGGCGCAATTAAAAGACACTGATGGCCTCATTTTAGATATACGTAATAATCAAGGTGGACACGATGCCATCGCCTTAGAAGTTGCCAACTATTTTGCAGATAAAACCGTACTCGCAGTTAATAAACAAGCAGTGACACCTGCTGGCATGGGCCTACCAGTTAGGTATCAAGTGCTTAAAAATGACAGCGCTTATACGAACCCAGTTTACTTACTAACCAGTCAAATGACTGTAAGTGCAGGTGAAGTACTGGCTATGACTTTAGAACAGTTCGACCATATTCATACTGTTGGCGAACCAACCTCAGGCGCACTGTCTGACATATTAACGTTTACGCTGCCAAATGGCTGGGAGGTAGGCCTTTCAAACGAGGTGTATCGCAACGCTCAAGGCAAAGCATTTGAGTTAATAGGTATTGTGCCTAAGCACGCACAGAGCGCCTTCTCAGTTCATTCATTCGACGAAGCACGCTTTTCTAGTTATGACTTTGCGCTTGAGCAACTGAACAAACACACTCACCCAACACTTGCAGTAGATGAATTCGAAACCGCACTTGAGCAATTACAAACCAAAGGCAATATTCCTAGCATCGCAGTGGGCGTAATTCATGACGGCAAAGTGGTTTATCAAAATGGTTTTGGGATCGCAGATGAAAGCGGTACCCCAGTAACAGCAGATAGTCGCTTTTACCTTGCTTCAGTCAGTAAAACTCTGCTGGGTGCCACACTGGCTCATGCAGAAGGCCAAGGGCAGATTAAATTAGATAAAAACATCGCGCCACAGCTGCCGTTTTCAATTGATAACCCGACTTCTGATAAACCCATTACCCTAAGACATTTGATCACCCACAGCAGTGGTATTCTCGACAATAACGCCGTCTATTTGTGTAGCTACTATTTACGTGACAACCATAGCAGCTTAATGAACTTATTGGCACAGAATAACAACTGCCCGCAAGTGATTGACCCTGATATGCCTCGCTTTTTCGAAAACTATTTATCAGCACAAGGTGACTATTATTTTAATGAAAACTTTAGCAGCCAATTTGGACTCACACCGGGTGATGCCTCTATTTATTCAAATGTTGGCGCAGCACTGGCCGGCTATGTACTTGAACAAGATAGTCAGCAAAGCCTACCTAGCTTGAGCCAAAAAACGGTGTTTGGTCCACTCAATATGCACAACACAGAATGGGCCATCGACAAACCTCAAAAGCCCATTGTTCAGCGAGCTGGATTTAGCCCACAAACCGGCGAATTATTTACTCTACCCGATTACGGCTCTATCACCTACAGCGATGGTAATGCCGTCTCTAGCGTGAAAGACTTGAATCAGTTTTTGCTTGCCAGTATCCATGAAGGCAAAATCGGTGATGAACAAGTACTTGACCAAAACGCCGTTAAAAACATGCTATCAATACAATATGAGCCTGCACAAACCGTAATCCACCATGGTTATTTTTGGAATATCGACCAGCAGTTTATTTCTCATGGCGGCACCGACTTTGGTGTTCGAAATAAAATATTTGCCGACCTAAAACGTAAAAACGGCTTTGTTTTATTGACCAACGCCGATGCGTTTAACGAAAACAGTGAACAAACATTTACTGAAATAGAAGCGTTAGTAAGAACCTTTGCTAATGGTTATGAAGAGTAGATAGGAATGCTACCTAAATAGAGCGTAAAGCCCCTTTACGCTCTGTATACTTAATGTAAGAGTTAATTAATCGGCTCGTATCTAGTTGGTAGAGCACTAAATTGCAGCCAAGTGTCGCTTTGCATCCAGCGTTTCTTTTTTGGAATTTCAATCACAAAGTCATCGTCTGTTTTGTATGTTTTGGTTTTGCCTTTGCTGTCTTTTACAGTAATGGTTGCAGGGGCATCAAAGGTGAATTTGATTTCGTCCATACTAGGAATGAACATAGAAAACCCACCGGCCATCTGCTCGGTGAAAGCGTTAATATCATCAAGCAAAACAAATACGTCGGAATATTTGAGCAAAGCACTATCGAGTGGGATCACATCCGTATATAAGCTAATACCCACATCATCTTTATTTTTATTTGTGTGTAACATGGTCTTTTCTGCTTCGTCTTGAGGCAGAATAGGTAGACTGATATTACCTTCTATATCAATGACTGCATTGGCAATTACCTGACCCTCTCGCTCAAGCCAAATTTTTACATCACTAAACTTAATGTCGGGGTTATTAATTTTCAGTTTAAATGCAGTTTTAAAATACTTTGATTTTGTCTGATTAGTGGCGATGTCGCGCACTTGATTCATCTCGCCATATTCAATACTACGCCCTTCTGCGTAACTAAAATGACTAAAAAGAGAGCTGCTAATTAATGCGCTTACTGCAAATACTGTTGATAATTTCATTATTATGCTTCCTTGGTAGTTATGTGAAATACCAACCCTCAATAATACTCAATCATTTTGAGGGACTAAAACTGACGCTAGCTTCGTTAAAAACTTCTCATTTACGACTGCATGGATGCAGAAGGTAGAGCAATGCAGGAGCAATTGCCGAGAACAACTAAACATCAAAATTTTCGCCTCACTATCGACAAGTTTTTCTTGCCTCAAAATAGCTCGCTTAATTAAGAGGATTGGTATAACTGACTTAGATGCATACAGGAAAGTTCAAAAGGATTTTTAAAGATTTTGATTTTTATGAAAAAAAAGAGGGCAATAAAGCGACGTTTGCCATCGCTTTATTAAAAGAAAGAGAGAAATAAATTAAGACTTAACAGCCATCCAAATCGCTGTTGCTACAACTAAGGCTGCAGCGCCCAAAATGCCGAGCCAAGCTGTCGACTTACTCTCTTTTGCAGGCTGCTCAGGTGAACTGTCAGAAGCTGGCGCATCATTTTGCTGAGCACTGTCTGAGCTTTCACTATTTTTTGACTCACTCTCAGCTTTGCTTTCTTCTGTAACAGGCGCGGTTTTTGTAGCTGCTTGTGACGCTGGGGCCGCGACAACTTCTTCAGCTTGCTGTGTGACTTCGGTAAGCTCTAATTGCCACTGATAGCCTCTTTTTGAAAAGGTTTTAATGGCATCGTTACCAAAAATGGCACGTAAGTGACTGATGTTCTGAAAAACGACTTGTTCAGACACGGTTTTTTCTGGCCAAACCGTTTCTAATAGCTCTGCTTTAGACAGAATTCTATCGTTATTCAAAATAAAGAACTTGAGCATATTCGCAGCTCTGTCTTTTAGCTTAATAACCTTTCCGTGGCGGGTAAGGATTTTGTGTTCACAATCGAACTGGAAAATCTGAAAACTAAACTTCATGTTTTTTAAGAAATAATTAACAACAGGTTAAGAGTAAAGGAATGAAGCCCAGAGGTAAAGCCCCTCTCTGTAAAGGGGCGTTACAATATGATTTTATTTCATGGAGTTGTACTTTTTTGTAGCTAGATATCCACACGGCAATGTAAATAATGCAACGCCTAATAAATGCCACGCTAAGTTAAAGCCTTGGTGCATCTCTAAAATGCTCAGACCTAACTGAGATAAATGATAACTTGGCAATACCCAAGCAAACCACTGTAGTGCTTCAGGAAACATAGTAATTGGTAGCCATAAACCTGACAGCATCGAAATGGGTAAGTAAATTAGATTTACAAGCGCAGGGGCCGATTTTGCTGAAAAACTTAAGCCCATCACTAGGCCAAGCATGCAAAATGGTAAAGTACCTAACAGCGCTAACGCATAGACCTGCCCCCACTTAAGTAGCGACATACTCACGCCTGAGAATAACACAGCAAAAGTAGAAAGAAGAATAAATATCAGCGTCGAAAACAACAAAGCCGTAAAGGTTTTACCCATTAAGTACTGACTAGCAGGCATAGGCGATAGTTGTTTCAACGCCAATAGACCTTGCTCTCTATCAGTTGCGACATTAACCCCGAAATTGAATAAAGCGGGGCCCATCACTCCAAAAATAATGTAGTTTATTAGCAAATAGCTACTGGTTTTTTCATCTCCCATAGCGACTCCAAAAAACAAGTAAAAGGCACATGGAAACGCTAAGGTCGGGATCACAAAGCCTAAGTTTCTAAATACACTTTTAGAGTCGCACCACGCTTCTTGTTTGAGACTATATAAACTTATGCTACTCATGCTGCTTGCTCCTTGGCAGATTTTTCTGATGCTGAATTTACTGGTGTTTTGTCTTCGTGTTCAGCGGTTTCTGTCAGTGAAAGAAAGGTTTGCTCTAACGATGAAGGTTTAACGCTGAGTAAATCGCAGCTAAGCCCATTTACAAATGCTTGCTTTAACATTGCGTTTGGTGCTTTACAGCGGGTTGCAGCCTTCCCCTCATTCACTTGCCACGACCACTCAGGTAATAAAGCCGAGAGTTCTGACTCATTCAGTTCGCAAGCAAAACTCACTTCACTTAACTGCATATTGTGACTTAACTCACTTGGCGAGCCCTGTGCGATGATCTTTCCCTCATTTAAAATGAATAACTCATCGCTTAGGACTTCAGCTTCTTCCATATAATGCGTGGTTAAAACCACCGTTTTACCCTGTGCTTTTAATTGTCGAATGGTTTGCCACATTTGTTGACGGGCATTTACGTCCATTGCCAAGCTAGGCTCATCTAAAAATACCAGTTGTGGGTCGCCAATAATGGCAATGGCAAACAACAAACGTTGCTTTAGGCCACCTGATAATTTGCTAAATGGTGAATTTTCATGGGCATTTAAGTCACTCAAACGCAGCGCTTTAGAGACAGGCATTGGAGACTGATAGTAGCTCGCGAATAAATTGAGTTGTTCAAGTACAGTCAAATTCGCAGGTAAACTGCCGATTTGTAGCATAGCGCCTACTTTAGCTTTCGCAGCAGCAGAACCCGCTCTATTACCCAGTATTTCAACGCTACCTTGTGACGCTTTTAATCGGCCTAGTAGCAAGTTAATTAACGTTGTTTTACCTGCACCATTGGCACCTAAAAATCCGTAAACTCGGCCTGCTTTTAATGATAAATCTAAACCTTTAAGGACGGATTTGTCACCATAGCTATGGTGTAAGTTGTTAACCGAAACCACTACTGAATTAGTCATAGTTCACCTCGGTGTTTCTTGATTTACTATAAAATGGCTTACCTCGATTGTATTTATAAGTGCTTAATGCGACTGCGATTAAGCAATATGCCATACCTAATACTGCCCACATGATGCTTTCCATAACCAATTCCTCAGTGCGAGATTAACTTTGATGGGTTTAGTATGGCTAAAGGCATGAAACGTTTTCAGTGAGGTTTGTCATTGATTGATATGACAAGTGTCATGTTTTTATCGACGTAGGTTATTAATTCCGTGCTGCAAATGCTAAATTAGCTCATTCAGTTTAAGGCCAGATAATTTAGGTAGCCTGTGACGCAATTTTTAAAACATATCGGGATGGTGATCGCCATGACAATCAGTGCCAGCGGTGCAGCGAAATCGCTCAATCATGCCTCTGAACTACCTTTAGAAGCACAACTTGGTCAAAAGTTGATGCTAGATTTTCGTTATTACTGCGATAGCGGCAGGTCAAAAGCCTGTAGACAAGGTATGACCGAGTTGCCCAAAGCACTTGCAGATTTGATTGCTAAACACCACATTGGTGGCGTGATCTTATTCGCCGAAAACGTGCCAGATACTACACAAATCGTAAAGCTCACCAATGACTTACAAACGGCTGCTCAGCAAGCTAAACATCCTCAACCCTTGTTTATTTCTATTGACCAAGAAGGTGGCCGTGTAGCTCGTATCAACCGTGCTGAGGCGACTTCGTTCACAGGTAATATGAGCATAGGGGCAACTTACCAAAAGCACGGTACGCACTATGCCAGTGTAGTGGCCACCGCCATTGGTAAAGAGCTAAACAGCCTTGGCATTAATGTAAACTTTGCGCCAACCGTTGATGTGAATAACAACGCGGATAATCCGGTGATCAACGTTCGTTCTTTCTCAGAGAACCCACTCGAAGTAGCAAAAATGGGTGCAGCACAAGTTGAAGCATTTGAAGCGCAAAACGTCGTTTCAGCGCTTAAGCATTTTCCGGGTCACGGTGATACCTCGGTCGATAGCCACACTGGTTTGCCGCTTGTTAAACACGATTTACAACGCATTGAACAGGTTGAGCTTGCACCTTTTAAATACATTATTGATAAGCACGCGCCTGGTATGATCATGACGGCGCATATTCAATATCCCGTACTTGATAACAGCACCTTTGTGAACAAACAAGGCGAAGCCATGATTAAACCGGCTACATTGTCGCGAAAAATTATGCACGACTTGCTACGAGAAAAGCTGAACTACCAAGGTGTGACGGTGACCGATGCACTCGATATGGCGGGGATCAGCCACTTTTTTACCCCAACATCCGCAGTGATTGAAACCTTTAAAGCTGGGGTTGATATAGCCCTAATGCCGATTGCCATTCGTACTCCTGACGATATTAAAAAGCTTGATGAACTAATGAGTGCGCTGAACGCGGCTGTTGCTTTAGGTGAGCTAAATAAAACTGAAATAGCACAATCGGCACAGCGTATCATTTCACTCAAACAACAATTTTTGGCAGACCAAGCGCCCCGCTCTGCCGCCATTGCTAAAGCAACATTAGGGAACCCGAGTCACCGACAACTTGAAAGTGAACTCGCTGTTGCCGCCATCACTCAAGTGAAAAACCAAGATCTATTGCCTATTCAAGCTAAACATAAGCGCATCCATTTGGTCATGCCTGACACGCAAAAATGCCATGCTCTTGAGCAAGCTTTACTCTCTTTAAGCAAGCAAGAATTAAACATCACGTGTAGCAGCTTACAAGGATTCGATCCAAAACAAGCAGATCAAAATATTACTAACTCAGACCTGATCATAGCCGCCCATGCCAACCCACAACAAAGTGCTGTTGAGATTGGTGGTATGGATGATGTAAAGGCCCTTGACAGTTTTAAGCTCAAACGTAATGAACAGCCAAAAGCACTATTAGCGCTGCTTAAGCAGGCAAAGCTTGCTGGAAAGCCAACGCTATTTATTAGCCTGCGCGCGCCCTATGAGATACCGACTTATGTGTCATACGCACAAGCGGTTTTGGCCAGTTATGCCTACAATGTCGATGTAGTTAGTAAAAATATGATCTCTGGTCCTGCGTTTACTGCGCTAGCAAAAGTGATTTTGGGTTTAGAAAAGCCTGAAGGCCAACTCCCTGTCAGTATTTAAAGGAAGCAAACATGTTATTAAATTGCGATTTAGGCGAAAGCTTTGGCGCATGGCAAATGGGATTAGATAGCCACGCCATGCAAGTAATTGATTTGGCAAATATTGCTTGTGGCTTTCACGCTGGTGACCCTGATGTGATGGCTCAAACCCTCACGCTTGCTAAAAAGCATAATGTGCAAATTGGTGCTCACCCAAGCTACCCCGACAAGCAAGGCTTTGGTCGTCGCTCTATGAAGCTCAGTCATGATGAGTTAGTAAATTGTTTGCATTATCAAATTGCAGCCCTTGACGGTATGGCACAAGTACATGGTTTATCAATTAGTTATGTAAAACCACATGGAGCCCTTTATAACGATATGATGGCCGATAACGGCATTTTAGAAACTGTCATGCAGGCAGTGAGTAGCTATGCCAAACCGCTAAAGTTAATGCTACTGGCGACCAACGAGCAAACTGCGCACTTGGCCATGGCTGAAAAATATAACCTACCATTGTTGTTTGAAGCTTTTGCGGATCGCTTATATACCAACGAAGGGCGCTTAACTCCTAGAACTGAGCCGAATGCAGTGCATAACAAGCCTGCTTTGATGGCACAAGTCGAGCAGTTATTGACTCAAGGCACAGTCACCACGGGCTCAGGAAGCACGCTCGCACTAAGAGCAGATACCTTATGTGTTCACGGTGATAACGAAGCCAGTATTGCCTTAGTGAAAGAGATTAAGCAATTGATCGATAAGGAGATGCTGAAATAACTGTTCAGACACAAAAAAGCCAGATCAAAATTTTACCTAGTAAAAATATGATCTGGCTTTTTCAATTAAGCGAAAGTATTTAAGCACTGCGCGTTGCGATAGCAGGTTCCACTCTTGACGCTTGCAGTGCAGGATAACTCACTGATAACTGACCTAACACAAACAATGCAGCCATACCCGATAATAAATACGGCAACGGTACAGGTGTTAAACCAAAATGTTGAACAAATTGTTCGCTTAGGGATAATGCAGCAATAAAGCCAATAACAAGCCCCGTAACACTCACCACAGCATTTTCAAGCATAAAGAATCGCATTACCTGCCCTTTACTAGCCCCTAATGCTCTGCGCGTGCCAATCTGCCTTTTACGACGATTAACCGAAAATCGAGCTTGCCCGTAAATACCTAAGCTTGTTGCAAGTAACAATCCAATACAGACTGATATAAGTAGCTTGCTACTTGCATTATCATCTTTATACGCCCTTAACCTCACCTCTTCCATCGTCAGCATTTTTTCAATGACGCGTCCGGGTGTGTTTAGAAGTACTTTATTGACCTCTTCCATTATATTATCAAGTTGGCCTGGCTCTGCCCGCACAAAATAACGAATTGTATTATTTACTTCGATAACGGGATAAATAATTGAACCATTTACACCATACCACCGTGGCCAAGCACCTTGCATAGCCTCTACTATCCCTTTAATGCGCTGAGGTGTATTAGATGTATAAACAGTCTGCCCTACAGCTTGACGCCAATCTTCGGGGCTCACTAACTCAGCAAAGGCTTTGGTAATTAAAATATTAGAAGAAATATTATGACCACCATTAGCGGTAATCGTAGTATCGCTTAAAGTCAGGTTGTCTCCAGCAATTAATGTAAGGCCTAAGTTTTCAACAATATGCTCATCAGAACCATAATATCCTGCCACATCAATTGGGTACTCTGTATCTAAGTTAGGATAAACAGAAGTATAATTACCCCATAACCCTAGAGGTACACCGTTTAAAGGAGAGACCGCTTCAACCCCCTCAATTGCGCGTAAGCTTGCCAAATCATGGCTCAAGTTTGCGATATAATTCTCAGCAGGTCCCTGCAAATTAGTCAAAACATAAAAAGCATTTTCTTCATCAACACCAGTGGGCCTAGACATCAACTTCTCGCGCTCACTGATCATATTTACAGCATTCACCATCACCATAAAAGTGACTGCTATCTGTAAAATCAGCAGAAAAGGTACCAGTTTCTCTTTAAATAAAGCTTTAATTATCGGGGCTAAATCTCTCATAATTAACTCCTATAAGCTTTTTAGCTGACTTGAAAGTTGAATTCGGCTGGCTTTTAGAATCGGTATCAAACCAAAAATGCAGCTGATCACTACAGCTAAAGCCAAAGTAATAACCACAATCAGGGCATTCATTTGCATTAGCGAACTATGCAAGTGACTGTATAAATTCGTCATAGCAACTAAGCCAAGTTGTGCTAAAAGCAGACCTAAAACGCCCCCAATAAAGCCTACAACCGCTAGTTCCACTGAAAATTGAGCAATTAAATGTTGTCGACTCGCCCCGACAGCTCGGCGCAATCCTGCTTCTCCGGCTTTACCATGGAATTTCGCCATCATCAGCCCCATGCAATTAAGTAAGCAAACAATCAAAAATAATGCGGCAAGCGACACTGCTATTTTGCTATCTTCAGGGACAATCTTTTCTTCGTTAAGATATTGTTTAACAGATACAAGTTTATTCAAAATGCGGTTAGCAAAGCGCCCTTGTGCTTGCTGCTGTTGCGCATAGTTATCTAAAAATAGTTGGAATTGCTGCTTTTTTTCATCATTTTCTAGCTCAGCCCAAATTTTTATCCAAGAACATTCCGAAGCGAGAAAAGCAGCTGTACTTTCATCTTCAGCAGGCTTCCAACACGTAATATTAATGAGTGAGGTGGTAAAAATTTCTTTGCTTATTTGTGCGCTAAATGGCATGAAAATATCGAATGGTTGTGAATACATAGCATTATTTTGGCCATAGAACTTTGGAACTATTAACCAATCATCAAGCACGCCCACCACTTGATATAAATCCTCGCCTAATTGCAGTGTTTGGCCAACTGAGTTTTCTCCACCAAAAAAACGCATATTCGCTTGTTTAGTCAATACAACGACTAGCTCTGCGTTGTTATCCGCAGTTTCATCCCAGCCTCTACCATATAAAAATGGCACTTCAAGCATAGGAAAAAAGTCAGCACTGGTTGTACGTACTTCTCTTGTTACTGCAGTGTCATGCTTTGCTGGATTTTTTACGGTAGTACGGATTGCACTAATCACAGCTTGATATTTAGGAATATCAGATTTGAGGATGCTCATTGCATCCTGATAAGTCATTTCTGGTGGGATAGTATCAAGGTAACTATAATCTACGCCATCACCTCTACTATCAATTTGCACTGAGTATAAGTTATCGCTTTTTGAGGGTATGGGGTCTTGGCTCATCATATAGTTGACGGTATAGGTCGTCATTGTTGCGCCAATCCCCATAGCTATCAACATTACCATTAAAAAACTGAGTAATGGCGTTCGCTTTAAGCTGATCAGCGCTAATTTCACATAATATGAAAACATCATGACCCCTTAAGCGATAGCTTGAGTCAAAACAGGCGACTCTTCACTGAGCACACCATCTTTTATTTGCACAATTCGCTGCGCAAGCTGTGCTTGTTCATTATCATGAGTCACCATAATAATCGTAGTGCCTGACGCATTAATGTCTTGCAGCAATGTCATAATACCTTGAGCCATTTTTGAGTCTAAATTACCTGTAGGTTCATCGGCAAAAATAACACTTGGCGAACCTGCAATCGCACGGGCAATTGCAACACGCTGCTGCTGACCACCCGATAATTGTGTTGGATAATGGTTTTTGCGACCAGCAAGACCTACTTGTTCTAATGCTTTCATGATGCGCTCATCACGCTCTTTCGCATTAAATTTTCGATAGCGCAGAGGCATATCAATGTTGTCGTATAAATTAAGTTCAGGGATCAGATTAAAGCTCTGGAAAACAAAGCCAATTTTTTCATTTCTATACGCTGATTTTTGTTTATCAGACATCTTTGAAACATCTTGTCCATCGAGCTCGTATACGCCATTACTATGGTTTTCGAGTAGCCCAGCAATATTCAGAAAAGTGGTTTTACCCGAACCTGAAGGACCGATGACTGAAACAAATTCTCCCAGCCCTATAGCCAAATCAAATGGCTGAAGCGCCTGTGTTTTAATATCAGAAGTTATATAGGCTTTTGCAAGCCCAGTCATTTTCAACATTTCCTTTCCTTATTTTTCATTCTTCCAAAACGATGAGATAAGTTGCTACCCCGCTAAGCAAACTTAATAAATATATTTTATTGAAGGATTTTAACGCTTGCAGCCTTTTCAAATACTCGATAGTCAGAAATAATCACAGTATCGCCAAGCGCGAGACCTGAAATCACCTCGACTTTAGACAAACTTTTCGTACCGAGCTTTGCTGGTACTTTTACCGCTTCGTTATCGCGTAGTACATAGATGTGCATACCATCATAGTTTTGTAAAAATCGACCTCTTGGCAGATAATTTACTTGTGATCTTTGTTCTAATATCAAACGTGTAGTGAGCCGCTGATTCTGTCTTAAATTATCGGGCGCTGTGCCCGTGAATCTCACCTTACCTTGCACACTCCCCTTGGTTATTTCAGGAGACATGGCAACTAGATTTCCCATGAAGCTTTGCTCGTTAAAATTGATTTCGGCTTCTATGCCTAGGGCTAAATCATCGGCATAAGTTTCTGGAATTAACACTTCGACTTCATATTCGCTGAGGTCAACGACACTCATTAATGGCTGGTTTTTACTGACTGTATTCTTTTGTTCTAGATTTAAATTGCCTACCAAACCAGCAACCGGAGAACGTACTTCAAGGCCTAACACTTGCCTTTGTAATTCAGCGACTTTTACCTTTTGTGCATTGAATTCAAATTCATAGGTTTGAATTTCAAATTGCTGACTTTCTTTTAGTAGCGCCACTTCTTTATTCACATGTTCAAACTCGCGCAGTGCATTTTCAAGATCATCTTTGGCTTTTTGAAAATCGATATCACTGATGATTTGATTTTTTTTTGCTTCTTCAGAACGGCGCATTTCTCGTTTCGCGGCGTTAAGTGCAACTCTTGCTTGGCCAATGCGGTTTTCTTGCTGCAACTGGATATGTTTAGCCTGGATTTTTTCTCTCGCTAGTTGCGTTCTCAGCCTTGAGAGTTGAGTATTTTCTTGATCAAACAAGCTCTGAAGCTCAGGGCTTTCTACTTGCGCTAGCGCTTGACCCATCTCTACACGATCGCCCGCATCCACTAAATAGGTAACCGTTCCTTGTGCAGGGCTGTATAGAACAGGGCGACGGGCTGCTATCACTTTACCTTGTACAGAAAAGTCTCGGATAAAATCGCCCTGTGTGACTTGTGCCAGTTTAAGCTTATCGAGAGAAATCGCTGATTTACCTCCAACCCAACCTTCAACTAGAGGAATAATAAAAGCATAACAAAATATTAAAAATGCAAATAATGAAGCGGCATAAATAACGCGCTTTTTGGTATTTTTAGGCGTGACGACTTGTGAGTCCTGTGCACTGGTATCTGGAATATAACTCATTAAAAACCCTCGCTAATCCGTAGCAAAAAAGAGAATGAAAATATTTATTTTATGTCACTAAAGAAGACAAAAAAATAGGTACGGAGTTTATCAGGAAAAAAACAAAGGTTAAAGTTTTGTTAAAACAAAGAGAGGGAGTATTAGCTGCGGTTAAGAAAAGCCGCAGCCGAAGAGCTTAGCTGTCTGCACGACCCATGAACTTTTTCTCATCAGTGTTAATTTTGATTTTATCACCTGTAGAAATATGTTCTGGTACTTGAACAATTAAGCCTGTCGTTAGAGTTGCAGGCTTTGTGCGTGCACTTGCAGAAGCACCTTTAATTGAAGGTGAAGTGTCTTCAATAACTAACTCTACGCTTGACGGTAGGTCAATAGAAACCGGCGAGCCCTCAACTAAAACGGCCTGTAAGCCCTTCGTTTCTTCGTTGATAAATAGCACTTGTTCAGCAATTGAAGACGTATTGATGTTATATGGAGTGTAATCTTCTTCGTCCATAAATACGTGTTCTTCGCCGTCGATATAAGACAGCATAACCGGGCGACGTACTAAATCAGCAAGATTTAACATTTCTTCAGCTTTGAACGTTTCGTCAACTTTGCCGCCTGTTACAACATCGTACATACGCATACGATATAAACTACCGCCAGCGCGACCCTGAGGTACAGAGCGCTCAATGTCGCGGACAATCATTACGCGACCGTTGTAATCAATGGCATTATGTTTTTTTATTTCACTCGCCTTAGGCATGATTATTATCTCTTAAAAAATAAATTTGCCAAAAGCTAACACGAAGTCGCAAAAACACCAAGTAGGGGAGGGGGAATAGGTACCGAAGATATAGAAAGTTGGCCAGTAAACCAGCCAACTTTTAATTAATTTACAGCGTCAAGCTGTGCTAATAATGTCTCTTTTCTAAGCAGACCAAAACAAACGACACTCACAACTGCAAAAATACCGTACATAGATAACACATAAACCCAGTCATTTTGCTGTGAGAACAAAAATACATTCGTTCCATCATTGATAACGAAAATATTGATCAGAGAAAAAAGAAAAACCAAAATAAAATAGATATATTTGCCAAAACTGCTTGCATAGGCTCCGATAAACATTGCGAACAAGCTTATATAGAAACCAATACACGACAAACCACCTGTCATATTACTTGGATAAAAGGCCATAAGTGACAATAAAACAGCACACCAGCCAGTAACCTTGTTGAGCATATTCTATCCTTGAGAATGTACTTGTTAATATTTGTAATCATGTGTAATGCACGGTAAGTATGTATTGACTTATCTAAAAAAACAACGCCTTTACGTTAAAATAACTTTAACTATCGATTAACTTTTGTATATTCGTTCTTAACCTGGGAACAAGCTCTTGTTCAAACCAAGTGTTTTTTGCACGCCATGGCTGGTTTCTCGGGCTAGGATGAGGCAAAGCAATGCGTCTAGGTAGCATAGAGGGCCATTGCTGAACTTGCTGTGTTACAGACTTATAATTCTTACAATAATATCGCTGTGAATACTGACCTACCAGTATGTGTAAATGTATCTGCTTAAAATAAGCTTGAAGTGGCTGCTGCCAAGTTTGTGCACATATTTTAGGTGGGGCTAGATCACCACTTTTTCCTTTACCTGGATAGCAAAATGCCATTGGTACAATGGCAAACAAGTCAGGATCATAAAACTGTGCTTCGGTTACTCCCAGCCAATCTCTGAGAGTTTCGCCACTTTGATCATTGAATAACTTTCCAGTTTGATGAACTTTCAAACTGGGGGCTTGCCCTGAGATCAAAATTTTAGCAACCGGAGAGGCTTGAATGACTGGTCGAGCACCGAAGGGGAGTACCTCGTCGCAAAGGCGACACGCAGTAATTTGGTCAATTAAATTCATATTCTCATACAAATAGTTCATATTCAGATCGTTATTTTACTAAGTGAACCTGAATTAAGGGCAATAAATTATGCTAAAAAACAACTCTATGAGCTAGAAGCCTGTTATTACTTAATGCCTTCATTTTTCCCCATACCAATCTAAGTTCATTAATCCTAATTATTACAATCTACTATTTTATTCGACCTTCAAGATCATGATTTTATCAACTTAAGCGTTAGCTATACGCCTCTTATTGAAAAAACCCCTTGTATAAAGAAAAGTTATTAGTATTTGGGTATTAATAACTCTTTTTGGATCATAATTTTACTAAGTAAGTTAGTAAAATTATGATCTTTCGAAAACTAAGAGGTCATCAAGTTAGTAAAAACATGATCTAGAAGACTTAATTAAGAAATTAAAAACAAATTTAGTTAGTAAAAATATGATCTGAGAATTAATAAAGGGGATATCAGTAAGTAAAATAATGATCTGTGATAAAACCAGTTGGTAAAAATCTGATCTTTAGAAAATCCCATTAAGCTTAACGTCTTTTTAGTTAGTAAAAATATGATCTCAACGCTCTTTTGGGGCAAAAAATATTTCGCTACTTTAAGAGCTTCTATGAAAATACGATGACACTGAGCCTCATAAGCTATATTCAATCTAAGTGTAAAGGGGGTTTACACTTGCTGATTTAGGTTTTATTGGTATCATCGTCTCTCACACCAGATTTTTACTAACTCAGAGTCTATTTATGCATATTTGGGTCGATGCGGACGCATGTCCAGCTGTTATCAAAGAAATCCTTTTCCGCGCTGCTGAGCGTACAAAAACACACACGACACTGGTCGCAAATCATAGTATGCGCGTCCCTGTCACACAATATGTGAACTTGCTCCAAGTGAGCAAAGGCTTTGATATTGCTGATAATGAGATTGTAAAAAGAGTTAAAAAGAATGATTTGGTTATCACTTCTGATATTCCTCTTGCAGCAGAAGTACTAGAAGAGGGCGCTTTTGCATTGAGCCCAAGAGGCGAAAAGTTTACTGAGAACAACATTAAACAAATCCTTAATATGCGGGATTTTATGGATACTATGCGAAGCAGTGGTGTAGAAATGTCAGGAGGACCTGCCAAATTAAACAGTACCGACAAGCAAACATTCGCCAATGCCCTTGATAGCCTGCTAGCACAACACAGATCATGAAATTATTAACTCAGGGATTAGGAGCAGAAGAGGGCTTAATCGCAATCTATGTTGAAAATCCACCTAGTATGTCTGAATACCATAATCTTCAATCAGTACAATCACTTAGTACAGGTGAGATTGATATTATAAACCAAGCATGTGGTAATGGATGGCGCAAAGTTTTCAACGTTTATGCAAAAATTTTGGCTGAGTGGCAACACAGAGATCATCATTTTACTAACTTTAAGCGTTGGCAAGACTACCGAGATAAAGTACTGCTACAAGGGCATAGCCAAGAAGCACTGCTCTTTAGTCCACCAAATTTCTCTGAAAAAAATTATAAATTTCATGTTATTGCAGGCAGAACATATGCCAAGAAATTACTCCAAGATCATATTTTTACTAACTCTTTAGTGTGGTTAGATGAGGAGTTCGCAATTGATAAAGTTAGTAATTTAGTGATCTGCCCGTATTTAGACTACAGGCAACTAAGTAATATTAAGATAACTAGGCTAGTAGGGCTCTTAGCTGAGTTAGAGCGCACGAGCACTTAAAACTAAGTGCGCTTATTACAACTTACTCCAGTGAAACCAAGCGCCTTAAAGAAAGGGTGGGGGACGTTGAAACCACATTCATCGAGTAGCTCACTTAAACGCATTCGATCAAGTGGGTAAAACTCATGTTCTAAGTTGTGCCGCATGCGAGTCTGGCCAATTTCAGTTAAACCCAGAGTACGACAAAATACTAACTGCGCCTCTCGTTCAAACTGGGTCTCTGGCTTCATTAGGTCAACAAGAAATAAAGGCGCATTAGGTTTTAAAGCACTATTAATCTGATTTAAAAGCGTTTTCTTTTCGCCGTTATCTTCTAAAAAGTGTAGAACTAGCAAACAAAGCGCACAATCAGCGCGTTCAGTTAGGGAGGTTAACTCACCACATTGTATTTTTACCCTATGGCTTAGGCCCATGTTAGTAAAACTTTGATCTGCGATAGCGAGCATATCTGCTGAAATATCTTGCGCAATAAAAGACCAGTTAGAATTGAGCTTAGCTAATTCTATAACCTCTTTACCCGTGCCTGCTCCCACAATCAAGATTGTCGCTTCATCAGGAAACAGCACTTTTAATTGTGCAGCCGTCAAACCATGCAGTAGCTCGTAGCCGGGTACGAGCCGAGTGATCCTTTCATTATAATGAGTGGCTTGCTCACCTTTAAACTCAGGCATATTAAGTACCTTTTATTAATACGTTCGAATAGCCACCAGGCTGCTTTTTTACTTGGACTTGTGTGGCAACGCGTTCTGACATTTCACTTACGTGTGAGATGACACCCACTTTTCGACCCTGTGCTTGTAGGGCATCTAAAGCATCTAGCGCCACACTTAAAGTTTCGGGGTCTAACGTGCCAAAACCTTCATCAATGAATAGCGAACCTATATTTACTTTGTTTGAAGACAGTGAAGCCAACCCTAAAGCCAAAGCCAAGGAAACTAAGAAAGACTCTCCACCGGAAAGCGTATTTACTGAGCGTTGCTCATCGGCCATGTCTTTATCAATAATGGCAATATTCAAAGAGTGGCCAATCACAGCCAGGCGATATCGCTTTGACAGACTCGCTAAATGCTGGTTTGCATATTGAAGTAAGATTTTTAAGGTCTGTGTTTGTGCTATATTGCGCAGCTTTTTTCCCGTGGCATCGCCAAGTAATTTATCGAGCAAGTGCCAATGTTCATACTTAGCTTGAAATGAATTGAGCTTTTGCTGCTCAGTTGCAAGTTTTTCAACATTATTGTGATGTTGTTCAAGTTGCGTATTCACCCCCAGCCAGGATTGTTGCGTTTGTTGAAACTGAGATTCTAAAATTACTAACTGCTCATTAATTTGATGCTCTGTTAGCTCTGTCAGCGCTTTCGCTAAATGCGTATGCAAGCTCTCTTTCAAATGACTTAACTTGCCTGATAACTCTACTTTGCCGTGTGATAACTGCTTAAACTCAGACAAGGTTTGCTGAATATCTGCTTTTGAAAGCCTGAGTAAGTAAGTGACTCTTTCTTCATTCAAGTCAGCAAAAATTTGCGACTTTTCATTGAGCCATTGTTCAAACCGCGACTCTAGAGCGGCTTTTTGAGTTAGTAAAATCTCGATCTGTTTATTTAGAGAAATCAGATCTTTTTGTTTATCTTTTTCAGCCTGCAAAATGTGCTTCAATTGTTCAGAACAAGTATTTAAATCATGTTGCCTTGCTTTTAATTGTGTTTGACACTTTTCTTGCCATTCATCAGCGCTGATCTCTTGTGGTAAACGCTCAAACCTTGCTTGCTCAAAGCTCAACTTCTCTGAGCGCGCTTTCTCAACTGTATTACTAACCTCCTTCAACTGCTGAGAAACATTTATTGCTGATTCTTGCAAATGATTTAACTGCAAGGTTAATGTTTGTTGTGACTTCTGAAGCTGAGCAAGTTTTTCTCTATTATTTTTAAAATCATCAACCGTTTTTGTTAAAGAAAACAATGCATCTTTTGGCGCTTTTTCAAACTGTTCCCACCATGTTTCATCAGCATAATAACCTCTTGCCTGTTGCTCTGCTCGGCTCAGTCCTTGTGAAAGTTGAGTGAGGGTATTTTGCTGTTGTTCAATCTGATGAGAAAGCTCAGTTTCTTGCTGCGTTATGGCATTTAGTTGCGTTTGTTGTTGCTCGAACAACTTTTGTTTTTCTTGTTGTAATTGCCAAGCTTTTTGTAATTGCGACTGAATAGCTGAATAGTGTTGTTGTTGCTGAACAAGTATTTGTTGGTGATCTAAACACTGTTGCAACGACCACCCTTGGTACTCTATAAATTGTTCAAGCTGTCCTTGTAGCTCTGATATCTTGCTAACTAAACGCTGGTTTTGCAGTTTGCTTTCTTGATATCTTGCGTTCACTTTTTCAAACTCTGCGAGATGAGTACGACTTCTTTGCATAGCTTGCTCATAAGCTTGCTCTGCCTGTTGGTTCTGCATTGCAAAGTCATTGAGTAAATTCGTCCAATGGCTATCAATATGATCAACAGCATAGGGATGCTCTTTTGAACCACACACCATACATTCATGACCAGGCTTTAGTTCAGCACGTAATGCACTAATACTTTCGCTGGCACGAAGTTGCACTTGCGTTAAGCTGTCTCGCGTGACATTTACTCGCTGCTTGCTCAACTCTTTTTGCCGCTCGGTATCTGCCATTTGCACTTCAATGGCTTGCTTCTTTTGAAAGTTGCTTGCCATGGCTGATTGATGTTGCAACTGCTCCGCACTGATATCTGAAATATTTTGCATCAAACCAATAACATGTTGCAGCCGCTGAGTCGTTGATTGCAAATCATCGATGTTTAACTGTTCAATTTGTTTTTGGAGTACATCAATTGACGATTGTCCCAATTCCAACTGTGATTGTAATTGCAATAACCCAGACTTAAGTGGCTCAGCTTGTTGAATATTTTCATGATGTTGCTTTTGTGCATTTTGTAATACAACGTTCACACTGTGAGATTGAAGTTGCTTATCTATAATCTCGTCTAGCAAACCTTTGAGATGTGACCAGTTTTCCACTGTACTTTGTAAGCTGCTATTGGTAGTTAATAGCGACTCTAATTTGTTACTTTGTTGCTGTACTTGCTGTAAATTCGTATTGGTATTTTGCTGTTCTACTGAAAGCTTAGTTTGCTGTTGCTCAAGCTCACTTTGTTGCTTTAAGACTTGCTGTAATACTGAATCAGCATTCGCGATTTTCGTATCAAATTGCCTGACCTCAATCAGAACTTTTTGTTGCTCTGTCACATAGACTTCAGTTTGTTGTAGCGCATCAGACGCTTTATTCGAAATATCTTCTGCTTGCTGTATTTGCGCGGTAAAGTCTTTTGTTTTGAGCTCGCTTTGTTTTAATTCTAGTGTACTTAAATTATTTTTTGTCACCGCCCATTGCTGGCGATTATCGGCAATCTCAAAAGCCGCTTGTGCTTGCTCTGCTTCATTATAGGCGTGTCCTTTTTCTGTCAGTTTAGCTTCTGTTTCTTGAATAGCCTGCTCTGTTTGCACTAATTGAGTTCGCAATTGGGCTGACTCTGTAAGCCATTGCAATGATGACTTGTACTGAGCTTGTTGTGCTCTTAATTCATCTAACTGCTGCTTGTGCGTGTTTGCATCAAGGGTTAATTGCTCAAGTTGCTCATCAGTTAATAACACATAGGCACTTAAGCTATCTTTTAATCGCTCGAGTTCTGCTTTTTTTTCTTTATGTTTTTCAAAAATCAGCTGACCAATACGACTAAATTTATCGGTCGCAGTTAAACACTCTAAAAGTTGTGCGCGTTCATCGCTACTGGCTTTTAAGAATGCGGCAAACTCATGCTGAGCGAGTAATACTGTACGCGTAAATTGCTCAAAGCTAAGACCGATTAATTGCTCGACCGCTTTAACCGCCGCGCTTTTATGGGCCAACAAGGTTTCGTCACTGAGGCGAATAATCTCGTGCTCATGTGTCTTTAGTTTACCTGAGACTTTTTTACGCGCTCTTGCAACTGACCATTTTGCTAAATAACGCTCACCATCTTGGCCTAAAAAAGTCACCTCAGCAGAGCCTTCAGCACAGCCTCTACGGAGTAAGTTTCTTGGGTCGTTTAACTTAATGTCGTCACCATTGAACGACACAGTATTCTTTAAATCATTTTTTAGACGAGCTGTTTTTGCATAAAGCGCTAAACAAATGGCATCTAATAAAGTACTTTTACCTGCACCTGTGTCACCAGTAATTGCAAATAATCCAGCTTGCTCTAAAGGCGCCTTTTCAAAATCAATATCTGCCCGGGTAATAGAAGCTAAATTTGTGATTGCTATTTTAAGTAATTTCACGCGTTTTGTTCCTCTTCCATGGCACTTAACACTTCAGCTAAGCAGTCTGCTAAATTTTCTGGCAAAGTTTGCTCTGAATCGACCTGCTGCTTAAAAACCATATCCAGCAAATCGAGTGGATTTAATTTTTCGACTTGACCTAAATCTTGAAAAATCACTTCATCGTCATGCTTTTGCACATCTTGAACGCGTTCAATACCACAAAACAAAATGTCTTTGCCTTTTAGGCTTAATGATATCTTCTCCCTAAACTGGCTATCGGTCTCGCTGGCATTAAGTCGTAAGCGAAGATAAGGGCTTGCTTCGTACGACTTTAAATCTAGCTGTTCGATTTCATTACACAGTGTATCAATGTCTGCCCCTCCTTTTTCAGGAAGTACAATCAGCTCTCTAAGTCTTGGTGTGTAAAGGGGGTTTACGCTCACGCATGCTTTTCCATTAAATTCACATACGAGCACTTGGTGTTGATAATTTTTTTCAGAAAATGACATTGGCATCGGCGTGCCGCAATATCGCTTTGCGTCGCATTTTGCTACCACTTGGGCTTTATGAAGATGTCCGAGTGCAACATAATCGGCCTTATCGGTAAATACTTCTGCTGTTACGGCATCAAAACCGCCGATACTAATGTTTCTTTCTGAATCTTCGCTAATGGTGCCACCTTTGGCATGCAGGTGTCCCATAACAATAATAGGGGCGGTGTTCTCTTCACACAGTTCAACCACAGACTGGTAAGCCTGCGCCACACCTTGCTGATAGGCTTTATCATTTTGTGTATCGAGCGTGACATCGGCAGGGCGTAAAAAGGGCATAGCAACCACTTGCGCCTTACCTTTTCCCGTTTCAATATTCACCAAGCAAGCCTCGGGGGCAGCTTTGTCATATCGGCCAATAACATGCGTATCAAATTGTTTTAAAAGTGGTTTTGCGGTTTCAATACGATTCGCTGAGTCATGATTTCCAGCAATAATGACAATGTGTAATTCAGGACAAGCTTGTTTGGCTTGCTTTATAAATTGGTAAAGTTGTTGCTCAGCAGATGAGGGAGGCGTTGCTGTATGGTAGATATCACCGCTAACAAGCAATAAATCAATCGCCTGTTGTTGTAATGTTGTCACCAACCAATCAAGAAAATGCTGATGCTCTTGAACACGGTGATGTTCGTAAAACTGTTGACCTAAGTGCCAATCAGAAGTGTGCAATACTTTCATGTAGCGCTCCCTTTCGCATTGAAGCGCTACTATAACACTGCTTTAAGTATTTGTTTAACGGGTAATTTGCCACCAAATAAAGGCGACAACAGGCAGTGCCAGTAAAAATAACAAAACTGGAGTTTTAAACACTTTCGTTTGCTTATTCTGCAAAACTTCAAGTGCGGACTTTTCATTACAAGCGGCAACTTTATCAACATAAAAGTAGCCATCTTCTAAATACTGTTTGCAATTTTGTTCATCAGCCGGAATAGCCACCAGCTTGTCTTGCTTTTTCAGGATGTAGAAATCCATATTGCTCACCACATTTTACTGTAAACGGGTACACTATACAGAGCAAAACTAACGCCAACTTTTTAACGTAACTATTTGCTCAAAAATCAAAGAGCGCGAATTTAAAAATAATTCGCAGTAAATATCAACAGTCAAACTAAGGTTTTTTGATCAAATTTGTTAATACTCAGCATAAACCACCAAAATAAACGTAAGATGAATTAGCTGCTGTTGTTTTCTACCTATATTTTCGTTGATATCGATGAATTTCGAACTTGTACTTTAGTGGAACAAACTGCGCAAAAAGTCACTAAAAGACATTAAAATGTTACTTTATCTCAATTTAATTGCATTTTCTTGATGCTTTTGCGACGCTCAATTTGTTATGCAACGATTAAAGTGCAAAACATTCTCTCGTTCACAAACTTACAAAGAATAGATAAGTGCTGAACAACCATATCTTGGGTAGCTAGGAAAACATAATGAAAAAAATAACCAGTGCCTTGTCACTGTGTATACCGCTTATGGCATCAAGCCTTGCGGTCGCCAGTGCTGTTGAGCAAACCAAAGGCAACTTTGTCGATAAATTTCGTCAACTAGACGAAGTACTGCCAACCCCAAACGTCTATCGTAACGCTGCAGGTGAGCCCGGTGAACGTTACTGGCAACAAAAAGTCGATTACGACATTGATGTTGTATTAGACGAAAAACAGCGCCGTTTAACCGCTGAACAAAGTATCGAATACAAAAACAATTCACCTTACACGCTAAAATATCTTTGGATGCAATTAGACCAAAATATTTTTAAGCAAGACTCACTTGCTGAGCGAAGCGCTACATTTAAAAATAGCCTGCAAAGTAATCCTGCAGCAAAACCAGCAAAAATCAGCTTAAACCAACTTCGTCGCCAACAGTTTATGGACGACACTGAACTGGGTTTTGTGATCAGTGATGTCAAAGACGAAGACGGTAAGCCACTAAAAGTTACGATTGTCGATACTATGATGCGTATCGATTTAAACGAGCCATTAAAGCCAGGCAAGTCGACAGAGTTTAGCCTTGATTTTGCCTTTAACATTGTTGAAGAGGATGCCGTTGGCGCGCGTTCGGGTTATGAACACTTCGAAGAAGATGGCAACGATATTTTCTTACTGGCGCAGTGGTTCCCGCGTCTTACCGCTTTTACTGACTATGAAGCTTGGACAAATAAAGCGTTTTTAGGTCGTGGTGAGTTTACACTGGAATTTGGTGATTATGATGTAGAGATCACCGTACCTGCAGACCACATTGTTTCATCGACAGGTGAACTGAAAAACGCCAAAAAGGTACTGACAAAAACACAATTAAAGCGTTTAAAAGAAGCAGAAACTGCAAAACGCCCTGTGTTTGTTGTGACTGAAGAAGAAGCGATTGAAAACGAAAAAGCAGGCACAGACAAAACCAAAACTTGGCATTTCGAAGCTGAGAATGTACGCGATTTTGCTTGGGCATCCTCTCGTAAGTTTATGTGGGATGCCAAAGGCTATCAACAAGGTGGTAAAGAGCAGCCACTTGTTATGGCGATGTCTTTCTTCCCGAAAGAGGGCGGTGATCTTTGGAAAAAATACTCAACTGAGTCTGTGATCCACACCATGGAAGTGTACTCGCGCTTCTCATTTGATTACCCATATCCAGTTGCACAGTCAGTAAACGGTCCTGTAGGCGGTATGGAATACCCAATGATCACCTTCAATGGTCCGCGTACAGAACTAAGAGATGATGGCTCACGCACTTACTCACAAGCTGAGAAGCGTTTCTTAATTGGCGTTGTGATCCACGAAATTGGTCATATTTACTTCCCAATGATCGTTAACTCAGATGAGCGTCAATGGACTTGGATGGATGAAGGTCTTAACAGCTTCTTAGATGGTGTCGCTGGCCGTGAATGGGATCCAAACATTCCTTGGGGCGTAGAGCCGCGTGACATCGTGCCTTATATGAAGTCTCAAAACCAAGTGCCGATTATGACGCAGTCAGACAGCGTATTGAATCTAGGTCCGAACGCTTATACCAAACCTGCAGCGGCACTGAATATTCTTCGAGAAGTGATTTTAGGGCGTGAACTATTCGACTTCGCGTTTAAAGAGTATGCACAGCGCTGGAAATACAAACGCCCAACTCCAGCTGATTTCTTTAGAACCATGGAAGAAGCATCTGGTGTCGATTTAGACTGGTTCTGGCGTGGCTGGTTCTACACCACAGATCATGTTGATATCTCGCTAGACAAAGTTTATCAATTACGTATTGATACTAAGAACCCTGACATTGATTATGCACGTTTACGTGAGTTCGAACAGAGCAAACCTATGTCATTGTTCAACAAGCGTAACCAAGAAGAAGGCAAAGAGCTTTGGATTGATAAAAACAAAGACGTAACTGATTTCTACGATGACAATGACCGCTTTACTGTGACTAACAAAGAGCGAAATGCGTATCAGAGCTTCTTGAAAAAGCTTAAGCCTTGGGAGCGTAAAGCCCTTGATAGAGCAGTTGAAGAAGACAAAAACTATTATGTCATGGAGTTCAGCAACCTAGGTGGCTTGGTAATGCCAATCATTCTTGAACTGACGTATCAAGACGGTTCGACGGAAGAGCGTATGCTACCGGCTGAGATTTGGCGTCGTAGCCCGAATAAAGTGAGCAAGTTAATCATCACAGACAAAGACAAGCCGTTAAAGTCTATTGTGGTTGACCCTCGCTGGGAAACTGCCGATGTCGACATTGAAAATAACCATTACCCGCGTCAAATCATTCCTTCTCGTTTAGAGGTGTATAAGCGTAAGAAGAGTTCAGCCAAAGTGCGTCGTGATATCATGCATGACATTAAAACTGAGTTGAAAAAAGATGACAAAGACGAAAAAGAGAAGAAGGATTAATCCATGAGAGCTTGGCTTGCTGCCAGCTTACTTTTACTGTTGAGCGGTCAAGTCACCGCTCACCAGTTAAAAGCTGCAATGACAACCGTATTGATCAATGAGCGTACGGGTAATCTTGAGCTCATGCATCGCTTTTATCTGCACGATACTGAACATGCTGTAGAGACCTTGATAGGCGGTCATGCCGATCTGTTTAAACACGCTAAAGATAGAGCCGAATTTGCAAAATATGTAAATCGTAAAGTGGCTTTACAGTTAGCAGACAAGACACCTCTCAAGCTTTCATTGGTCGGTCAGGAAGTTGATGGAAAGTTTTTTTGGGTTTACCAAGAAACGCAGATCCCCGCAGATTTTAGCGCGCTGAGAATGCAACATGGTGCGCTCAGGGATGTCTGGGCAGATCAAGTCAACATGGTCAACTTCGAAGGTAAAGGCAAAGTAAAAACCTTACATTTTGATGGTGAAGACAACTGGCTCACTGTTCATTTTGATAAGTAACCGTCTTTTGCTTTTATAATTAGCAGAGCCCAGGCTCTGCTAATTACTAAACAGTATTTCCCACAATAAAGACTCTAATCCAACCTTTTAATCTTTTCGTATATACTCAAAATACGCTCACTAAAACCATTCTCTTTTATGACTCAAACTGCAGTAAATGCTAACTACCAAGGTGTTATCTTTGACTTAGACAACACGTTAGTAAGCTCCTCTTTAAACTTTAAACATATTCGCGATGAAATCGGATGTACTGAACATACCGATTTATTGACCTATATTGAACAGCTGCCAGAGGTTGAAGCTCAAGCTGCCATGGATATTGTCTTAAGCCATGAATACCAAGATGCTGAATCGGCAGTGCTAATGCCGGGTGTTGTAGAGTGTCTTGCAGCGCTGGCAGAGCAAAACATCAAAATGGCGGTTGTAACGCGTAACTGTCAACACGCGGCACAACTGAAGCTAGCAAAAACCGGTCTTGAGTTCGATATTGTACTCACCCGAGACGATGCCCCCGCAAAACCTGATCCAACAGCGCTACTGCAAGTTGCTGATAGTTGGCAAGTAAATCCATCGCAATGCATTTACGTTGGCGATTTTTTGTTTGATATTCAGGCTGCAGACAATGCGCAAATGGACAGTTGTTTATATATTATTGATGCGTGCCCTGACTACGCGGATACAGCGACGTATACAATCGAGCACTTTTCGCAATTGACTAAATTAGTCCTTCCGTAACGTTTGGTTTTTAAAAATATGCCGCTATTCTCGCTGCCCTCTAGCTCAAAGCCTTGAGTCTTGCTAGAATCTTGGCAATTTTTTAAATTCATAATACGAGAATTAAGATGGGCAGAGCATTTGAAGTCCGCAAAAACGCCATGGCAAAAACGGCGGCGGCAAAAACCAAAGTTAACTCTAAATACGGTAAGGAAATCTACGTTGTAGCTAAAAACGGCGGTGCAGATCCTGAAACAAACCTATCTTTACGTCGTCTAATCGAAAAAGCGAAAAAAGACCAAGTACCAGCACACGTTATCGACAAAGCTGTTGAGAAAGCAGCGGGCGGTGCAGGTGAAGACTATTCTCCAGCACGTTACGAAGGTTACGGCCCGGGTAACTGTATGGTTATCGTTGACTGTTTAACAGATAACCCAAATCGTACTATCAAAGATGTACGTCTGCCATTCACAAAAACAGATTCGAAAATCGGCAGCCCAGGTTGTGTTGCTCATATGTTCGATCACTTAGCTATTTTAGGCTTTGATGGCGACGATGATGAAGTGGTGCTTGAAGCATTAATGATGGCTGATGTTGATGTAACTGACGTTGAAGTTGAAGACGGCAAAGTATCTGTATTCGCACCACACACTGAATACTTCAAAGCAAAAACAGCATTAACAGAAGCATTCGAAGGCATTAATTTTGAAGTAGACGAAATCACTTTTGTGCCACAAACACACATTGAAATCACAGGCGAAGACGACCTAGCTAACTTTGAAAAATTCATGACTATGCTAGAAGATTGTGATGATGTGCAAAACATCTACCACAACGCAATTGTGAACAAATAATCACGACGCTATGTGTTTAAAAAGGAGCCGATTGGCTCCTTTTTTGTTATTACAAGCTCATAATAAAATTGCGCTTATATCTTATACAAAATTCAATTCTCCGCTATATTAAAATTATTGTCAGGTTAATTAAGTATCAAGCGAGAGGTTAGATGTTAAGAGCATTTTGTTCGTGTCTACTTTTATTATCTTGCTATAGCTACAGTGCAGAAAAAATATCTTTTAGTGGATTTGGCACAGTCGGGTTCGTTCACTCAAATTCTGATACCTACAAGTTTCGAACAGACATCTCTAAATACAACGATAAGTTTGAAGACAATTTTGATTTTAATTCAATTAGCTCGCTTGGATTCCAAACCGACATATCACTCAATGCCAACTTCGATTTTGTTGGCCAAGTTGTGTACCGCGGTCAAGATAATATTTCCCTCGATAACACGCTGAGCCTAGCTTTCTTACGTTACAAACCCTCACCTAATTGGGATTTTAGAGCTGGCCGAACTTTACTTGATTTATATTTACTCACCGAATATCGAGATATAAGTTTTGCCTATCCTTGGGCTAAGGTTCCCAATGAAGTTTATAGCTTATTACCTTTTAGGTCTTTTGATGGAGCTGATGTTTCGTACATAAACTCCTTTGGAAGTTTAGACTACCGCATCAAGTTATTTGCTGGCGAATCAATAGGTGAAGTCGCCTTAGATGACCAAACTGTTAATCTAGAAATATTTAATGGCCTAGGTGCCTCTCTCGAACTCAGTCAATTCGATTGGACTTTCTCAATAAAACACACCAGAGCGAAAACCAGAGATAATATTGCTGGCATGCAAGAAGTTATAAATGGCTTAGAACTCATTCCTGAACAATTATGGCCAGATAAAAATAATTTTTTAGGTGAGTTCTCTTTAGTGAACAAGCAAACATATTTCACTTCTGCTGGGTTAAGGTACAACTTTGATGCATTTACTATATTGGCTGAAATTGTCAGGCTCAAAAGTGATTCGAGCGTTGTGTCGGCAGTTAAAAGTGGTTATGTAAATACCACCTATAATTATGATAAGGGCCAATTCTTTTACACTTACGCCATTGCCAAGTCAAAATCTAATGAAATAAACGAAGCCGTTCAACTCAATGGCGATTTACCAGAACAAGTAGAGAGGTTATTTTTAGCTGTCAATGAATCATTTGGTGTTTTCAGCCCTAATCAGCAAACCCATTCTGTTGGGGCTCGCTACGATATTAAAGACAATGTCGCATTCAAGTTACAGTTTGACCATACAAGCATAGATGCCCAAGGAGGTGCACTCTGGTCATATCAAGGTATGAATACGCTTGCGCCAAAAGAGTCTTTTACAACTGTATTTTTTAGCGTGAGTTTTACCTTCTGATTATGAAAAAGTTAACGCTCATTTCAATACTATTCATTGCTTTGTACTTTGCTAATACAGCTATGGCAAAGCAGATATCAGTAATTGTTAATGCTAACAACGCGACAAACACTTTAACGAAAAAGCAGTTAATTGATCTGTATATGGGCCGCTATGTTGCATTTCCCAATAACCAATCTGCACAGCCACTAGATACTCTTGCGACAAATGAACTTAAGTCTATTTTCTATAAACGCCTCGTGAATATGCCGCTTTCGAGAGTCAATGCATATTGGTCTAGAGTGCGCTTTACAGGTAGAGCAAAACCTCCATTAGAGCTGAGAGATCAACAGGTAATTATAGATTTTGTTGAGAATAATCCTAATGCCATTGGCTATGTATATAGTGACGCTTTAACCAAGCCGATAGCGCAAAAGGTCAAGGTTGTAATGGAGTTGTATGAATAAAAGCGGTTTATTATTAAGGCTTGCTATCTCTATAAGCTTTGCGGCAGTTTTCGTAGGCTTCATTTCTTCTCAAGTTTTTTTTAAGTTCGCCTATCAACACAACCAAAATAAAACTCAGGCTAATATTAAGCAGCTGTACGATGTTGTTGCACCTACAGCCAATATTGCAGCCTATTTAGGTGACCAAGAACTCGCAAAAGAGGTTATTAATGGGCTAGACAATAGCCAAGAGATTATCGCTGCATCATTCGAAGCCGAGCTATTTACAATCCGAAGTGACACCTACCTTAAGAACCATGAAAAGTACACTGAGTTTATTGTCACATCCCCATTTGAAACGTCAGAGCAACTAGGAAAAATTACCGTACAACACAATCTTGAGTATATTGAACAAGACTCGAGAGAGGCGGCAAGTTTTTTATCTAACTCTCTGCTTTTACAAGCTTTTTTCGTCACGCTTATCGCGATTTTTATCGCTTTTTATTTTATTACAAAACCGATACTCATCATTGCTAAGAGCCTGCACTCGTTAAACCCTGGCACAGCCCGAAGACTCAAGAAACCAATATTTCATGATAAAAGTGAACTAGGCAACCTAGTGGAAGATATCAATTTGTTGCTAGAAAAGGCAGAAGATCAGATTTCTCAAGAACGCTTTTTACGCTCTGAAATTGAAATACTTGAAAAGCGCTTCAGGTTGCTTTTCGAAAACTCTGTTGCGCCTATCATCTTAATGGAACCAAGAGGGAATATTCTTCTGACAAACAATGCGTTCAAAACCTTACTTGAACGTATTGGCCAACCTATTAAAAAAAATTATGGCGCAATTCTCAGCGAATTATTTGAAACACCTGACTTGCTCACACGCACTGTAAATAGTGCTTTTTTAAATGATGAAATAGCAATTGGAGAACACCGTCTCAGATTTAAAGAGCAGGGGAAAACTATATGGTTACAAGTAGTTGTATCGAGTATCGTTACCGATGACTTAAAGTCTTATTACCAAGTTACATTAAATGATGTTTCAAAGAAAAGAGATGAGCTAGATGAACTAAGCCGACGGGCTGATTATGATGCCCTGACCAATATGACTAATCGACAAGCCGCTGAAAAACAAATTGATCAACTTATAAAAAGCAAAACCCCTTTTATTTTTGTCTTAATGGATTTAAATGGATTTAAGCAGGTTAATGACATTTACGGCCATGATGCGGGAGATGAAGTGCTGATTAACGTAGCCAATCAGCTAAAGCAGCTTACGCCAAGTAATAGTATTACATGCCGATGGGGAGGAGATGAGTTTGTTTTAGTGCTCAGAGACTTTGAGAAAACACAACTCGAAGCACTCGCAAGTCAAATAACGATACGAATTGGAAAACCTTACACACTAATTTCTCATCAATCTAATGTACAAATCGGTCTATGTATGGGCGCAGCTTGTTACCCTAATGATTCAAGCCATAAACCTGAGCTAATTCATCTGGCCGATAAGGCAATGTATGAAATCAAAGTTGAGTCAAAAAAGAAGGGAGGCCGAAACCTCTCATTTGCATCAGCAATAGACAGTTTAGAGCAAAAATATGAGTAAATTAGAACCAATAGAATATGACAGTATTCTTACTCAAATCGCCTCAGACAAAGTGAATAGATTAAAGACATTACTATCTTTGATCAGTTGTTCTCTGACATTGTTTTTTATTCTTAATATTTTTATTTACCAGCAAAGCTATGCCGTTACACTACTGGTAGCTGTTGGTATTTTTTCTTTCCTAAATTGGTTCTTATGTGAAGATACACTGCCCATCGTATCGGGTATTTTTATCTGGACACTGACCTTATTAGCCTTCTTTTTTGCCTGGAATATTGAAGGCTTATACGATACGAGTCTACTTGCTTACCCTTGTATTTTGATATTTTGCGCTATGCTTGGCAGCCGACTGCTAATTTATTCCTCATCGTCTTTTATGGTTCTCAGTATCTACTGTTTGGCTTATGCAGAATACACAGGGTTACTCGCTTCACCATTGGCTGATTTTGCTGATTGGAGAAAAGCCCATAATATGGCTTTGGTTATTGTAATCTTCGCATTTATTGTCAACTTATTAACCAAAGATATTGACCGCCTGTTAGAAAGGCTTGTCAAAACACATATCAACACAATTCGAAATAAGAAAAGGACTCAGAAGAGAGCGCTAACGAATAGGTTGACTCTACTTCCAAATGAAATTGCATGTGCTCAATATGTTCAAAGCAAAGTTTTTCGCCAGAATCAGGCTGAACAACTTAGCGCTTTGATGGTACTCACTCTTAATAACTTAAATTCTATTAATGCATCATTAGGGTTTGATGTCGGTGATAAGCTCATTAACATGATTGCTCAGCGCCTTAAGCAGTTCAATGAAGAGCATGCGAAAGTGTTTCACGGCTCCAATAATCAGTTTTTTATTTTTTTAGATAAAACTGATTACCATGATATTGAGGCTTTTGCACATCAAGCTCTGCAAACTACATTTTTTAGTAACTATATTGAACAATATGAAGTTGAGGTTTCTGCTTGTATTGGGATTGCCATAGCACCGCATGATGGAAACAACTACGATATTTTGTTGCGTAGAGCACATACAGCACTCACAGCAGCAGTACAGCAGGGGCACAATCAATTTGCTTTTTTCGATCTCGAAATGGAACAAAAAAGCAAAGCCCGTTTAACTATGTTAGCGGGGATGAAGCGTGCACTTGAGCAGCAAGAATTTGAGTTGTTTTATCAACCAAAAATAGAATTAAGCACGAATAAAATCGCAGGAGTAGAAGCACTGATCCGTTGGCGTAAGCCTGATAACTCTATCGTTTCGTCCTCCAAATTTATCCCTGTTGCTGAAGCTTCAGGTTTAATTAATGAAATAGGTCTTTGGGTTGTAAAACAGGCTGCAGCAGATTGTAAAGCTTGGCACAAACTTGGGTTTAATCAATTAGGTGTTTCAGTAAATGCCTCACCCGAACAGTTCAAAAAAGGTAATTTTGGCAGTTTAGTACTGAAAACGCTAAAAAAACAAAAGCTCGACCCATCTTACCTAGACATAGAAATCACCGAGTCATTATTCATAGAAGATGAAAAAAACATACAAGCCCAAATTCATCAGATGGTTTCCCATGGCGTTTCAATTTCTATTGATGATTTTGGTACAGGTTATTCAAACTTAAATTACTTAACAAAGTTTAATGCCTCAACATTAAAAATTGATCAATCTTTTATTAGGAATATGATGCACGAACGGAACCAATACCACTTGGTTGATGCAATTTTAAAAATGAGTCAAGCCATAGGTATTGAAAACATTGCCGAGGGCATTGAAGACAAAAGTACAGCCAATATTCTCATGAAGCTTGGTTGCAGATATGGACAAGGTTTCTTTTGGTCTGAACCGATCCCTCAATCAGAGTTTTGTAATTTTTTACAAAGTTGGCCTAAGAGAAGGCAAAGCAAATTAACTGCATAACTTTCAGAAGCCTATTCATTATTCAAATAATAAATCCATTTTTTGGAACGCTAGAATCTAATTAATCAATTTATAAAATCAAATAACGCCCTCTATACTCATTCTTGCCGTAAAAAACAGTCTCTTGTTTGGAGAATGAATCGTGCGACTAGGAAAGGACGCCTCAAGATTCACACTACTTAATCATAGTGTGCGCTTAGAATGCCTTTGTAATTAGCCTGTTCAATAACATATTTAAATACATTCATTCTTCGCATCCACGAATCTATTATCCGCTCAAGTTGAACACAACTAAATTCATAGGATGATCAAAATGAAGATCCATACTCAGTTCCGAAAATCTATGCTGGCTACTCTTGTCGGCCTTAGCATCATCAGCTTGGGCGCGTGTGCAAGTTCATCTCAAATAAGTAAACCAAAGGGGGCGACAGGAAGCGGAAAAGTCGTCGCGGGTGCACCAAAATCAAATCAGTTCTGGTGGCCTGAACAGTTAGACCTTGCACCACTTAGAGATCATGATACTCGCTCAAACCCTCTAGGTGCAGACTTTAACTATGCCGACGCGTTTAATAATCTTGATATGGCTGCACTCAAAAGAGACATGAATGAGTTACTCACCACATCTCAAGATTGGTGGCCTGCAGACTGGGGAAATTATGGTCCATTGTTCATCCGCTTAGCTTGGCATAGTTCAGGGACATATCGCACACTAGATGGCCGAGGTGGCGGTGATGGTGGTCAAATGCGTTTTGATCCATTAAATAGCTGGCCTGATAACGGTAACCTTGATAAAGCAAAAAGACTTCTATGGCCCTTAAAGCAAAAATACGGTGAGAGTATATCTTGGGGTGACTTAATGATATTAGCCGGCACAGTCGGCCTTGAAAACATGGGCTTTAAAACCTATGGCTTTGCCGGCGGAAGAACCGATGACTGGGAGCCAGATCTTGTATATTGGGGCCCTGAAGTAGAAATGCTTGCCAGTGATCGTGAAGAGCGTGACGGTAAACTCCAACGCCCGCTAGGGGCAACTCATATGGGCCTTATTTATGTTAATCCCGAAGGTCCAAAAGGCAAGCCAGACCCTGTCGGCTCTGCGAAAAATATCCGTATAGCTTTTGGCCGTATGGCCATGAGCGATGAAGAAACTGTCGCGCTTATCGCTGGCGGTCACACTTTCGGAAAGATGCATGGCGCGCACAAAGCAGGTAAATGTGTTGGTAAAGAACCCGGAGCTGCAGCGATTGAAGAGCAGGGGTTAGGTTGGAAAAATAAATGTGGAAAAGGCCATTCTGAAGATACTGTAACCAGTGGTCTTGAAGGCGCATGGACACAAGCACCTACTCGATGGACAACCCTTTACTTACAAAACTTACTTAATTTCGAGTGGCAACAGACGCGAAGTCCTGGTGGTGCAATTCAATGGATCCCAACCGATGAATCACTACACACCTCTGTGCCTGATGCACATGTAAAAGGTAAATTTAACTCACCAGTTATGACAACCGCTGACTTGGCCCTCAAGTACGATCCAGACTATCGCAAAATAGCTGAGCGCTTCTTAGCAAACCCTGAAGAATATCGCCTTGAATTTGCTAAAGCTTGGTATAAGTTAACACATAGAGATATGGGCCCACGTACGCGTTATCTTGGAAATGAAGTCCCTAATGAAGAATTAATTTGGCAAGACCCAGTACCAACAGTTGACCACACACTTATCAACGCTAACGATATTCAGAGCTTAAAGCGCGATATTCTTCGCACAGGCTTAACAATCCCTCAGCTTATAAGAACAGCATGGGGCTCAGCAGCTAGCTTTAGAGCATCAGATATGCGAGGTGGCGCAAATGGTGCGCGTATTATGCTTGCACCACAAAAAGATTGGGAAGTGAATAACCCAGACGAACTGAGCATGGTGTTAAATAAACTTAAAACTGTTCAAACCAATTTTAATAGAAAAGCATCTGGCAGCACAAAAGTGTCTATGGCAGATATCATCGTACTTGGCGGTGCAGCAGCTGTTGAAAAGGCAGCTAACAATGCTGGTGTAACAGTGTCAATCCCCTTTACACCGGGAAGAACTGACGCCACACAAGCGCAGACAGATGTAACCTCGTTCTCGCTGCTAGAACCAAAAGCAGATGCTTTTAGAAACTACTTTAACAAACAAGAAAGCTATCGCTCACCAGCTGAAATGTTAGTTGATAAAGCAGAACAGTTAAATCTAACTGTGCCTGAAATGACCGCTTTAATTGGTGGCCTACGTGTATTAGGTGCCAACACTAATAACAGCTCTCATGGTGTATTTACAGATCAAGTCGGTACATTGAGCAACGACTTCTTTGTTAATTTGTTAGATATGTCTACGGTTTGGAAAAAATCATCTCAAGAAGGCTTATATGAAGGCTTTGATCGTAAGAGTGGACAAAAGCAATACACGGCTACTTCGGTAGACTTAATATTTGGTTCAAATTCAGAGTTAAGAGCAATTGCTGAAGTGTACGCTTATGACAATGCAAAACAAAAGTTTGCTGAAGACTTTGCTAAAGCTTGGCAAAAAGTAATGCAACTAGACCGCTTTGATTTAAGACATCAGCTATAAAGCTCACAAAGAGCAAGAGATACTCTCTTGCTCTTTTTGCATCAAATAGATCCAACTTTATAGAGTTAATATTCAAAATTAACTATAGTCTCTATAAAACAACCATCAATAGCACAACTGTGATGACTACATTCAACCTTTTCAGCATAGATACAAAGCACATATTATTCTCAAGTGTTCTACTTGGTTGTTGCTTTGCTTCATCACATAGTCATGCAGATGTCGTATTGAAGATTTGTCATGAAGCAAATAATTACCCTCCTTATTTCTATCAAAACAACAACCAATCAAAGGGCTTGCTAACTGATATCATCAAAACTGCTGCAAAAAAAGCCAATGTGGCAGTACAGTTTTATTCAAAACCTTGGAATCGGTGCCAAAAAGATGTGAAAACAGGCAAAAGCCATGCTTTATATGCCATGATAAGAACTCCTCTAAGAGCCAAAGAGTATGCTTTCCCAAGTAATCAGGATAGTCACCTTTGGAGTGCTTCTTACCCTATTTTTTTTAAAAGTTCATCTAAGTTTGAACTAGAAAACTATAAACCAAACCAAGGGCTTGGTGCTCCATTGGGGTATGTAGTTTGGCAGACATTGAATGAAAAAGGTTGGTTGAGTCCCTTCCAGTACGAACCTGCTCAGGGGCTTAAAATGGTGGCGCAGGGAAAGTTAGATGGCTATGTGGTAGAGCGGCTTATAGGCTTAAATTTACTGTTTGAAAACCATCTTCAAGAAGAGGTGACGTACAGTCAAAATCATTTATTAGACACAACTTGGTATTTACCATTTAATAAAAACTTTTATTTGAACAACCAAGTCCTAGTAGAAAATTTCTGGTTTGAACTGAACAATGCTCGAGCGCATTTAGAAAAAAAGCATAAGACACTAAGTAATAGAAAATCAAAGACCAATTAGGTTTTTGATTTTCTAAATAGCCCAAACCAAAAAACCAGCTCCAGTATTACAGCTAAAACAATAAAGAGCCCTGCACTTAATACAAACCCTAAAATGTAACAGCTTAATGCACCAAGAAATAAAACCAGTAATATCAAATTTTTTCTTTTCATTGTCACTAATGTACCTCGGTAAGTACTACTTCAAAAATAGATGCTCAATGAAACGAGGTCAATTTTAAAACAAACCATACCTCTCGACACATCAGTAACCCCTACAAACTTTATGGTTGAATAAGCACCAAAAACCCCTTAATATTCCTTTAAGTAATTAGATATAACAAAATGCAATATAGGCGCATTTTTATATAAATAAAGGCTATGTCATGACTGAGCAGCAGCAATTGAGTCAAATCTATCTTGATGCCAACGCAACCACTCCCGTATTACCTGCGGCCGCGCAAGCTGCGCTAGCAACCATGCAGACCCAATTTGGTAATCCCAGTAGTAGCCACATTACCGGTCTTCAAGCAAAGCAAATAATGGAACAAACCCGCAGTAAAGCACGTAAAGTAATCGGTGCTAGTAGCGGGCAAGTTATCTTTACCAGTGGTGCAACAGAAGGCATTCAAACGGCAATATTGTCTGCGCTTTATCAAGCAAAGCAGAGCTACAACTCTAATAAAAAGCCTTGTATTTTATATGGTGCAACCGAGCATAAAGCTGTACCTGAATCTCTAAAGCACTGGAATCATATTCTCGATATTCATTCAGAAATTAAAGCCATTCCCGTTGATAAGGATGGCATGTTAGATCTAGATTTTATCGCCAAAGAAGTATCAAATGCTTTAATGATCTGCACCATGGCAGTCAATAATGAAACCGGCGCAGAGCAAGACTTAAGCAAACTAGAAACCGTGATCAGAAGTAATAACCCTAATACATACTGGATGGTCGATTGCGTTCAGGCACTCGGTAAAGTTGAGCTGAAAATCGCTAATACCAGTATTGATTACGCGCCGTTTAGCGGCCATAAACTCTATGCCATGAAAGGCATCGGTTTTGTCTATATTCGTGAAAAAGCCCCTTTTACCCCATTTATCGCAGGAGGTGGGCAAGAGAGTGGGTTACGTTCAGGTACTGAAAACTTACCAGGTTTGGCTTCACTGAATGTTATTTTCGATGAGCTAATTGGGCAGGGTAGAGGGGTATTTGCGACTAAAGAAACACTGTGTGATTACCGCGACCAAATTGCCAAAGCATTAACAACGGCTTTTCCTACCATTGTATTTAACAATAACTTTGCATGCAGTGTCCCAACAACATTGAACTTCGCTATTCCAGGGTTTAGCGCCAAAGAGATCTTAGATTTGTTTGATGCAGCAAATATTCGAGTGAGCTCAGGTTCAGCCTGTAGCTCTAAAGTGACGGGCAGTTTCGTGCTTGATGCAATGGGGCTTCCCCAAACACAAAGTGAAGCCGCAATACGCCTATCTTTTGGCCCTGCAGCCACACAAGCAGAAATAGATGCAGCCTGTGAGCGTATTGCTTATTGCGCTAGAGCACTTGGCCATAGTTGCTTAGTAAATATGAATGATTTAGACAATAAGTCAAAACTCGATGGGTTAGTTCAGTTTAAAGTGGGTGGAAGTTGCTGTTGGTTATTTGTCGACAGTGAAAGCAAAGAAGCAGTTATTATTGAGCCGCTTGCAGAACTCACTCAGCGCTTATTAACAGTATTAGAATGCCAAGGTCTTAAATTAAGAGCGGTTATAGACACACATGGCCATGCCGATCACGCTTCAGCCAGAACGCAATTGTTAAATGATGAATTAAAAACCCAAAAAACTGATCACTTAGGCTGGCCTGCACAGTGCAACGTTGTAACAGTCGATATGCTTACTTTGCCATTTATCGATGTAGGGAAATTCGCCTTAGTCAAAATTGCCACGCCAGGCCATACACAAGACAGTATTTCCTTGGCGCTTTGCCACAAAGCAGAGTTAAAGGCGGGGAAATTCAATAGCCTTTATACCTTTTGTGGTGATTTAATTTTAATGGGCACACTTGGCAGAACAAACTTTGAAAGCAGCGATGCCTCTCAAATGTATCAATCATTACAGTTGCTAAGCGGCTTATTAGAACAAGATAGCCTACTTTGCCCTAGCCATGACTATAACAATGAGTTTGTCACAACTTTAAATGCAGAAACGCAGCGTAATCAGTTATTAGCAGACGTTGTAAGTGTGCGTATACCCGTTGCAGATTTTATGAAGAAAAAGGCAAAGCTCGATAGCCATATTCACGATCAAGCCAACCAAGAAATTATGTGTGGCGCGCTGACTTCTTGCTCACAAAATCATAGCTTCTTAGAATTAAATAATGACGCCTTACAAGCTCATCTAGACGACACCAAGGATGTACAACTGATTGATATTCGTGAGCCACATGAATATGCACTCAATCATGCACAACAATTTGATAAAAATGTGCCATTAACCAGGCTTGCAAACTTTATTGGCCTACAACGACTAAACAAAAATCAACCTTTGGTACTTGTATGCCGCAGTGGCAGTCGCTCTTCTGTTGCTGCACAAACGCTAGTTCGACTTGGTTTTGAGCATGTGGCGCATTTAAAAGGTGGCTACGCCTTAGCACAGTAATCTCTGCATTCCCCAAAAGTGATGAGCAATAAAGTGCTCATCGCTTTGTTAACCCCCTTTACAGTTTTCTTTTTCTAAGTAAATCAATGTTAACAAGAATATATGTTATTGATTTATATAAAATAGTTTCATCTCATCTTACTTCTCAGTATTTATTACTAGTGATACTATCACTTAAATCTAGCCTTCTAGCGCTCTTTTTTATGTGGTTACTAGGTTGGCAATGGTGAAAACTTCGATTTTTTTATTTTAATTTAATTCAAAGCAATATTTGAGAAACGGTTTTTTACGCAAAAAACTAGCGTTTCAGCGTTGAGTTACAGTCAAAAATAGCAAAAACCAACTATTTGCTCTCCCATAAAAATAGATGAATTTTGCAGAAAATATTAAATATCGAAATGAATTATAAAACGAACAAGGGATACACTATGCTAAAGCAAGCACTAGCACTGTCTGTGGCAATCGCACTGACAGGCTGTAATAGCTCAAACGAACAAGTTGATTCAAACGTGGCAATACAAAATAAAACGCAAGTTTCTTACCCTGATACACGTAAAGATAACGTGGTAGATACTTATTTCGGTCAACAAATTGCTGATCCATACCGTTGGTTAGAAGATGATATGAGTGCAGAAACGGCTGAGTGGGTAAAAGCGCAAAATAACACAACGTTTGATTACCTAGCGAATATCCCTTATCGCGATCAAATTAAAGAAACCTTAACCGAGTTAATGGATTTCGAAAAAATCGGCACACCATTTAAAAAAGGCAAATATACTTATTTCTATAAAAATGATGGTCTACAAAATCAATATGTTCTTTATCGCCAACTTGAAGAGGGCGAGCCTGAAGTATTTTTAGATCCAAATACTTTCAGTGAAGATGGAACAACTTCTCTAGCAGGCATTAGCTTTACTGAAGACGGTTCACTGGTTGCTTACCAAATTTCAGAAGGTGGTAGTGACTGGCGTAAGGTCATTGTATTAGACACTGAAACTAAAAAACAAATTGGTGAAACTTTAGTAGATGTGAAATTCAGTGGCATTTCTTGGTACGGTAATGAAGGTTTTTATTACTCAAGCTACGACAAACCAAAAGGCAGTGAGTTATCAGCAAAAACTGATCAGCACAAAGTATATTACCACCAACTAAATACGCCTCAGTCAGCCGATAAAGTGATTTATGGCGCAACAGCAAGCGAAAAACATCGTTATGTTGGCGCGAGCGTTACCAAAGATAAACATTATCTTATTATTTCTGCCAGCGTTTCAACTTCAGGCAACAAGTTATTCATCAAAGACTTAACTAAGCCAAACAGTAAGCTAGTTACTATCCTTGATCACACCAATTCAGACACATATGTGATGGATAGCGAAGGCAGTAAATTAACCTTAGTAACGAACCTCAACGCACCGAATAAGCGTATTGTTACTGTTGATGCAAGCAACCCTACACCAGCTAACTGGCAAGACCTTATTTCAGAAACTGAAAATGTACTAAGCCCGAGTATGGGGGGTGGCTTTATCTTTGCAAGATACATGGTTGATGCCGTATCTAAAGTAAAGCAATTTGATAAAAAAGGTAATTTAGTTCGTACGATTGAACTACCTGGTGTGGGCACAGCTTACGGCTTTGGTGGTGAGAAAGATGACGAAGTTTTATACTATGCTTTCAGTAACTACAAAACACCAACCACGTCTTATAAGTTAGATATCAAATCAGGTAAATCTGAAGTTTATCAAAAACCTGAAATTAACTTTGACCCAGATAACTACGAATCAAAACAAGTATTCTACACCTCAAAAGACGGCACTAAAGTGCCTATGATCATCACTTACAAGAAAGGCTTAGAACTTGATGGTTCAAACCCAACGATTCTGTATGGTTACGGTGGTTTTAACGTCAGTCTTACGCCTTCATTCAGCTCTTCTCGTGCTGCATGGTTAAAAATGGGTGGTGTTTACGCGGTAGCAAATATTCGTGGTGGTGGTGAATATGGTAAAAACTGGCACAAAGCAGGTACGCAGCTTCAGAAGCAAAATGTATTTGATGACTTTATTGCCGCAGCTGAATACCTAATCGACAAAGACTATACGTCAAGTAAGAAGCTTGCTCTGAATGGCGGTTCTAATGGTGGCCTATTAGTCGGTGCTGTCATGACGCAGCGTCCAGAGCTATTTAAAGTTGCACTGCCAGCAGTTGGTGTACTTGATATGCTGAGATATCACACTTTCACAGCAGGTGCAGGTTGGGCCTATGACTACGGCACAGCAGATCAAAGCAAAGAAATGTTCAAGTACCTTAAAAACTACTCGCCAGTGCATAATGTTAAAGCGGGTGTGCAGTACCCTGCGACACTTGTAACAACAGGCGATCATGATGACCGTGTTGTACCTGCTCACTCTTACAAGTTTGTAGCAGAACTGCAAGACAAGCAAACGGGTTCTAACCCGACGCTTATTCGTATTGAAACGAATGCAGGTCACGGTGCAGGTACACCTACGAGCAAGATCATCGACCAATACGCCGATATCTTTGGGTTCACATTACATAATATGGGTGTGACTAAGCTTTAACACTGCTAATCACCTATTTATCCTTTGTAAAATCCGGTATGTCCCAATACCGGATTTTTTATTTATAAGCTCTTACAAATTATTGTAAAAGCTTTAATAGTCATAAAAACTTACAACTGTTTGCTCGAATAACATACATGCTCCTTGTAATATTTGCTTCAGATATACGTTCACTGAATCATGCGTGTAAGGAGCACCGCTGTGAAACCAATCTTGACCTCCCTGATTGTTACTTCATTGATGACATCACTTAGCACTTTCGCAAAACAAACATGTATAGATATTGAAAATGAAGTTTGGTCCAATAACCAATGCACAAAAATCGAAACTTATAAAAGTACACAATTAACGTCTTCCCCTGCATTGGCCATTATTCTCCATGGTGACGCACATAATTATCAGCCAGCCGAGCAGTATCGAATTGCACAAAAACTCGCATCTCAACAAAAAAATGTTGTTGCTGTTGGCATGTTAAGACCTGGTTATACCGATGATTGGGGAAGAACATCTGATGGACGTCTTGGAGACACTGTTGGTGACAATTATGATGATGAAACCATTAAACAGATTGCTTTAGCAATCCAAGCTTTAAAACAGCAACATAATGCTAGCAAAGTTGTGGTACTTGGCCATTATGGCGGTGCAACAATTCTAGGAAGACTCTTGGGCATATATCCAAACTTAGTAGACAGTGCAGTACTGGCATCTTGTAATTGCAATATAAATGCTTGGCGAGCAACGCTTTATGAAAGGTTGAAGTTAGATGTCTTAAAAGATGATTTAAAAACTAAAACTCCCATGGAGTTGGCTAAGCAAGTTTCAGATAAAACCACAATTTCTTTAATTGTTGGTAAAGATGATGAGCGCACAGGCCCTCGTTATTCTCGAGAATACTATGATTCTCTTAAACAACATGGCAAGCAGGTATCCCTGCAACTTATTGATGGCAACCATTACATTTTCAATAACGACATTGTTCTAAACACTGTTAGTAACGCTTTAAAGTTATAAGGAGTAATTATGAAATATATCTTTTTTATCACAGGTATATTATTTAGCCTGTTACCTACTCAAAAAGCGCTCGCAAAATCAGCATGTAGTAACATTGATCGTGAAGTTTTGGTTGGTGAGCTATGTACCAAGATTGAAACTTATAAGAGTCAAGAAAATTCAGATAACCCAACTCTAGTCATTGCCCTTCATGGCGACAGTGCATTTATTCGACCTTTTGTTCAAAACCGTGTTGCTCAAAAAATTGTTGAGAGTAATGACAATGTGATTGCAGTCGGCATGCTACGACCTGGCTACAAAGATGATTTTGGAAGAAAGTCAGATGGAGAAATGGGCTTAACGGTAGGTGACAATTATGATGACGTTAGAGTAAAGCAAATCACTGACGCGATTAAGTCCTTAAAACATATTCATAAAGCAGGAAAAGTAGTCTTAATTGGACATTCCGGTGGCGCAGCAATAACAACGCGAATAATTGGGCTTTATCCAAACTTAATTAATCATGCGATTGCCATTTCATGCCCTTGTGATATTAATGCATGGCGAAAAGACATGCTACTGCGCAACGAATATGAACCTTTCAGGGGTGACTTGCCAATCTCTTCTCCTATTGAGCTAGCAGCAAACGTCTCAGATAAAACCAAGATCAGCTTACTGGTTGCAAAAATGGATGATGTAACTAAGCCATATTTGACCAAACAGTATTACAGGGAATTAAAGAAGCATGGAAAAAATGTAGAAATGAAGATTATCGAAGGCGGTCATAATATTTTTCAAACGAATGCTGCAATGGAGATAATCAGTAAAGCCTTATAAAATTATTGCACAAAACACAGGGTATCGCTTTTAAAAGTGATACCTCTTTATATTTTTTAAACCGCTTCTCTTAGCCTTGATAGCTGCTTTTCAAGAGTTTGTAAGTTGAAAGGTTTCAAAATAAAGCCACTGACTTTTTCTAATAAAGCCTGCTGCACTTTTTGTTTATCACTTTCGCAAGTTACCATTATCACAGGCGTGTCTTTTAATTTTTGATCATTTCGGATCGACTTAAGTAACTGCTGCCCGTCCATTTTAGGCATGTTAAGATCTGTGATCACCAGATCATAAGAAGTATTCTTAAGCATACTAAGTGCTTGAAAACCATCGACAGCTTCATCTAAGTGTTCGAACCCCACATGCCTTAACATGTTCATCATCACATGTCGCATAGCGGCCATATCATCAACAACAAGTACTTTCATCGTCAAGAGTCTCCTTACTTAAAACAGAATAATCATAATAAAGATAGAACACAGGGGTGGAAATTACTGCAAAAAATAAAATATCGCTATTACAGATGCTTACAAATAATTGCCTAATACGACTTACACTTTATTAAGCGGGAGCTCCATAAATACACTTAATGGATTGTCTCGGTACAGACCAAAACGTTCACAGCGCTTAAAACCCAAACTTTCGTACAAGCTAATCGCCTCAGCTTGTTTACTACCCGTTTCAAGACGCATAAGCGGTATTTGAGCTTCTCCAGCATAATGAAGTAACGTTTGCATAATGCGTTTAGATAGCCCTTTGCCACGATAAGCCGGCTTCACGTATAAACGTTTCAGCTCACCATATAGTGTTTTATCAAACTGTTTTACAATGGCACCACAGGCAACAATGCCATCTTCGTTTTGTAACCCGATCGCGCGCACATTAGGTTGGCGAAGTTCAGACAAATCCAAAGATTGGTCGCTGGCAATAGGGTAAAGTGTATTCATCAGCCGATCGATCTCCGCAAATAACTCGATTGCATTTGGATCTTCTGGGTTTAAATCGACTAATTGCATAATACGCCAAATCCTATTTGATATCTAAAAGCAGCCATAAACTATACCTGCTAGATTAAAATGAACAAGTTAATTTAACCGATATAAACAACTATTTAACTTAAAAATTAATATAGATCAGAAAGCTCAATCATATAGCTCTGGCCTAGTGAATCAAATAATAAGTTAACCACGTTAGTAAAATTTTGATCTCAAGAAAAAATACAACGTCTCGAGTTGGTAAAATTTCGGTTTATCAGACTTTTTTGACCCTCCCTTATTTAGATTAATTCAATTTAAATCTCAAAATAAGGTTATTTTTTTCATCTTAAAAGTACAATTCAGCCTAAATCTCTAGAATAAAAATAAGAAAAGCAGATTTAGACTTTAAGCACAAACAATTTGCTATCAAAAGTTTGAGTTGGAAAAATCATGATCTATTACTTTAAAATGGAGTGTAAAGCCCCTTTACACTCCATTTATAGTTGATTTAAAGCTTAAGATAAGACTTCAACATCACCTGGGTTTCCATCAAAAACAAACAATAAACTTTTTAGGCTGGCTTCTGGGTCACTATCAATGAACTCAGGTGGATTTTCTAAACGACGCAAATAACGCATTGAAGGTGCATGCTCCGCCATTTCGTCAATTAAAAATTGAGAAGAGAGATCAGGGTCATTCACGCAAGCTAGCACTTGCCCGTCTTCGCTGAGTAACTCATGTAAACGGCGTAAAATCTTTTTATAATCTTTGGTCAGTGCAAAACTGCCTTTTTGAAAACTCGGTGGGTCGATGATAATTAAGTCATATGGGCCGAACTTTTTGACTTTCCCCCAAGATTTAAATAAGTCATACCCTAAAAAACGGACTTGTCTTAAATCATGCTCATTTAACTGATGATTCACCCTACCTTTTGATAGTGCCGCTTTAGCCATATCAAGATTAACAACACTTTGAGCCCCTCCAGCAACAGCAGCAACTGAAAACCCACAGGTATAAGAAAAAAGATTTAAAACACGCTTATTTTGACTGTTTTCTAATACCCATTTACGGCCATAACGCATATCTAAAAATAACCCGTTATTTTGTTTTTGGCCTAAATCGAGCTGAAATTTTAATTTATTTTCAACGACATTCTGGCGCTCAGTTAACTCACCAAAAATCACTTCTATTGGTGAATTCATCCTAAATCTATACTGGAGCAAAACACTTTTTACTTGCGTTTTCCATGCATCTATCTGCAACCAGGACGCAATATGCTGTTTTAGCACTGACAAGAAGTCTTCATTCACTTCTTTGAAAATTGAAATCAATATTTGTCCATCAAGCCAGTCAATAGTCAATTGCTCAAGCCCCTCAAACGCCTTTCCACGACCATGAAATAAGCGCCTCACTTCATTAGGTAACGGAGAAATACTAGCAAGATGAGAATCAAGAAATGAGAGTGCTGAGGACTGCATAATGGGCTCAAAAAAGTAAATGGGGGCGTATTGTACTCACAAAAGTACAAAGCCCCTAATTTCTTTAATTTTAGGCTTATAACATCAGCAGCTTTGTGCGTTTTTCACAAACTCCGAGTAAATTGAATCTTTAATTAATCTATCAGGTGTAAACGCATAATAATGCTGATAGACATTTTCAATTGAACCTAAATAAGTCACATCAAGTGCTTTTTCGATTTCCTGCTTAATTGACAATGGCGCAGGGAAGATGCCAAAACCTTGCTCACCAAGTGCTTTCATTAATGCACTGTCATCAACATGACCCGCTACAGATACTTCTAGCTCTAGGTCTTCTAACCAAAATTTAATCGCGTTTGTCACCGGGCTGGTTTTAGCTGGTAAAATCACTGGTAGCTCGCTTAAGAGGTTAGGGAATTGAGTTTGAACACTACTTTGTAAGCTGGCTTTACCAAAAAAGCCCAGTTGGCTCTTTCCTATCTCATGACAAAAAGCTTTAAACGGCAGACTACTATCTAATGGCTTATCAGCTAATACTAGATCAAGCTTGTGCGTGGCCATTTGCGCCAATAGCTCAGCTTGCTGACCGTCAATACAATGTAAATTCGAAATACGTTCGTTTTCAATCAGAGGTGCTAGCCATTTAGATACCAAGGACTTTGGTAAAGAATCGGAGATACCTACTCTGAGCGTTTTAGAGACATTACTCATATCACCCTGCGTAGTTTCAAGCCATTCTTCGGCAATGGCAAACATATCGTCAGCATATTGTTTCGTCACTTGACCAAACTCAGTTAGTCGTAAACCTCGCCCTTCACGTAAAAATAATGGTTTACCGAGTCTATGTTCAAGACTGGTAATTTGCGCACTGACCGTTTGTGGTGTCAGATGTAACACTTTACTGGCTGCCGCGATGCTGCCATGGCGGCTTACTTGCCAAAAGTAATAAAGGTGGTTGTAATTTATGTTGGTAATCATTCGATTTCACCGAACCCTAAGTAAGATTTAATCAGCTTTTTTCTTTTCTATTACATTAGTAGATTAATTCCATCGCTGCAATATATCGCGATAAAACTTTATAAACTGATTGGAATTTAAACGATGAAACTGATTTTGACGCTACAAGATAAATTGCAAAATGCTGCGACAAAAATGCAAATTTCACGACTAGTGAATAGCAAACTGTCTAAGTACAGTAAAAACATCCGTAAAATTACTATCAATGTAAAAGACATACATCACGATCAAGCCATCAGCATGAAGCAATGCAGTATCGAATTATTGTTACCGGGCTTGCCGAGTATGCAGATAAAAGCCAAGGGTAAAGACTTATTACAAGCAACAAAACGCGCACTTCAATATTCACAACAACAATTAGCGCATAAGTACCAGCTAGGCCATTAATTCCCAAGCACTTGCCATGGCAAGGATGCCGTGATTTATCTTAAACAATTGCTTGTAACCAACATTTCTTCAAAACTGCAAACATCTACAGCTGGCATGTTAAACTCTCGATATTAATTAGATACCAAGAGTAGTGATATGTTAACTTTATCAAACAATGTTGAAATTCCAGCTTGGCAATTAGAGTTCAGCGCGATCCGCGCCCAAGGCGCAGGCGGTCAAAACGTCAATAAAGTATCAACCGCCATTCATTTAAAGTTCGATATTAAACGTTCATCACTGCCACAATTTTACAAAGAAAGACTGCTCGCGTTAAAAGACTCCAGGATCACCAAAGAGGGGGTTATCGTCATAAAGGCGCAATCTCATCGTAGCCAAGAAATGAATAAAGAGGAGTCATTGGAGCGCTTAAAAGCCCTTATTTTAAATGCCATTAAAGTTCAAAAGGCACGAAGAGATACAAAACCTACTCGCAGCTCACAACGAAAACGCGTCGATAGCAAAGTCAAAAAAGGTCAAACAAAACAGCTTCGCAAGCGAGTTGATTATTAGTACAAATCTTCAACAATAGTTGCTCTTTTCTAGGGACTAATACCAATACTCAATCATTTTGAGGCACTAAAACTAACGCTAGCTTCGTTAAAAATTTCTTAATTACGACTGCATAGATGCAGAAGATAGAGCTATGCAGGAGCGATAATAAAGAACAACTAAATAGCAAAATTTTCGCTTTACCAACATGAGTGTGGGTATCTCAGCGTTAGTAGGAAGCGTGAGCGATTTTATCGGCAAATTTTATTATCTTTAAAATAACTGTCTCAATTAAGTGGATGGGTATAAAAACAGTCCTTGCACCCATTTTAGATATTATTTATTGCAGATAACAGGTAAATTGTTTAATAATAACGCATTCAAAAGTCTGTACTTTTGAACTTTAAGGTAAGCCAAAAACGACTAGGACGAAATATGAAAACTCAACTCGCGTTATTATTCACCGCTATTACGGCACTATCAGGCTGTTCAACAACAACTGTTGAACGAACTGTAAAAGACGGCGTTAACGGTGCAATAAACGGTATCCTTGGTTCTACAAGCCCATCAGCTCCTGTAACAAACACACCTAATCAATCTGGTAATTATTCGGTAAAACGTGAAAAGATTTACATACTCGATGCCAAAAAAACATCAAGAGATTATGGTCAAACAACAATTAGTAAATCTGAGCGTAACCCAAATGAAAAGACAAGACTCACAGTAGAGCGCTCTTTTCACCCTCGCATTGGTAACGTCGCATTCGAAGCTTACTTATATGAGTATTCACCAGAAGGCTGGTTAATTAATACAAGAACTAAATTTGATACAACTTTTAATGAAAATATTACGCTGCCAGCGGGAAAGTATTACATTAAAGCGCAAACCAGAGGTGTTGACAGAAAATCCTATGCAACAGGTACGATTACCATTGATCCGTTCGTAACAAATTACATCACTTTAGAATTTGAATAATTTGTACTAACAACAAAGGCCTTACTTGAGGCCTTTGTTGTTTTCAAAACCATTTCTAAATCTTTAAATTTAAACATCTTTTCCCGTCTATTTTATTTTGGCAAGGTAATCTCAAAACTCGCGCCGCCAAGTTTACTTTTCGCTACCACGCATTGTCCTTTATGCCAACTCACAATTTTTTTCACAATGGCCAAACCAAGCCCATAACCACCAAGGTGCTTATTACGACTCTTTTCTAATCGAACAAAAGGCATAAATACCGTCTCATATTGGTCTTCAGCTATCCCTTCCCCATCATCGTCAATCTTAATAAAAATGTGCTGCTCAACCTCTATGAGAGATACATCAATTCTGTTAGAACCATATTTATCAGCATTTTGCAGCAAATTTTGTAGTACACGGGCAAGGTAGTGCGCATTGGCATTGACTAGCACACCTGATGAAATAGACGTGGTAATTTCTTTACCACTGAGCCCTTGTAGCTTATCAAGTTGCGCCAGCAATAACTCTGATAGATTAAACTCTTCACAACTTAACTGCTCTCCAGCGATTTCTAAACGCGCGTAACTAAGCATTTCGTCGATTAATGATTCCATCTCTTGTACATCTTGTTGCATACCTGAAACTTGCTCAGGCTGTGTACTTTGTAACATCGCCAAAGCAAATTTTAATCTCGCAAGCGGAGTACGAAGCTCATGAGAAACAGCATTGACGAGCTGCTTTTGATCAGTCATCAAGTTAGCAACTTTTTGCGCCATGATATGAAATTGCTCGGTGAGATCAGAAATGGCAGAAAAGCGAGAAGTTTTACGCTCAACGTTTAAGTTACCTTGCGCTAATTGCTCTGTAACACGTTTAAACTGCATCAGATCTAGCCACAAAGGTCGTAACCAAACAATCAATAATAGTCCTAGCACTAAGAAAGAAATGAATTTGAAAAGGTATAGCTTATTTGAGGCTGGTTCTGAAGGTAAAAATGGTCCAAGTTGAACTAGGGTATAATTATCTAAAAGTAAAAAACTCAATAATGCTTGGCCCTGTGCATTATAAGTAGTCAATACTTCACCATTTAATAATTGAGTGCGTTGCTCGTCTAACCATGCAATGCTATCAATATCTAACCCTTGATAGCTCGCTTGTAACTGTTCAGGCGTTGTAATGTGTGCCTGCATCACATGAGCGACCTGCTTGGCATGACGAAGTTCATCTGGCGCGTGTGTTACCCAATTTTGCCAAACATAGTCACTGGCTTGATTGATTACAACAATACTGGTGATCACCACCAAGTAAAGGCTAATTAAGAGACGAACCATGTTGCTTTAATCCCAAGCAGATTTTGAGCATAAATAGCCTTTGCCCCACACTGTGATGAGCCTAAAAGGTTGCTCTAAATTATCTCCTAGTTTCTTACGTAAACGTGAAATACGCACATCCACACTACGATCCAGTCCATCATATTCTCTACCAACAACATGTTTGTAGATAAATTCTCTGCTTTGAGTTTCACCTGCATTACTTGCTAGCGCCCATAACAAATCAAATTCATAACTCGTTAATTCAATCTCTTTACTGTCTAAATACACTCGTCGGTCGGCTTTATCTATGTTTAACTTTCCTAAAGTTAATGAATCTAGATTCTGAGGCTTATTTTGACAACGACGTAGTAGGGCATTCAAACGCGCTAATAAAACAAATGGTTCAACAGGTTTGATGACATAATCGTCGGCACCAATCTCCAACCCTTTTACTTGATCAAAATCGCTATCCTTGGCACTTAAAAACAATACCGGTCCTAAATACTCATTTTTGATCGCGCGGCAGATACTAAACCCATCCTGATTGGGTAGCATAATATCCAAAATCACTATATCAGGTTGCACCACAATGATTTTCTCAACGGCGTCAGCACCATCATTGATCACTTCGACCTCAAACCCATTACCTTTCAAAAATTGCGCTGTCAAAGTTGCTAAGCGCTCATCATCTTCAACTAAAATGACTTTTGACATTAAAATAAACTCCAATCAGACTTTAACTTTCTGCGGTACTTTCGACTACTCAATGCATGCACTTTAATAGTTTGTTCAACCAATGTGCGCTGCTTTGAGTCACGCAGACTGAATACCATAGTTTTATCGAGTGTCACATCAATCAATTCCGAGACTTGATTTTGCTTTGCCCAACATTTCAGCTGCAGTTTATCTTGAAATAAACATATATTTTGTGAAACTGGTGATTGCCAAATCACATTTGCTCTCATTTGACATTCTTCACCTAAACTTTTTACAACACAGGTAATAGGTTTTATAACGAGGGAGAAAGCATGCTGTTTAATCTGCGCAGGAGAAGTCTGCGCATTTGAATAAGATATATATAAACAGCTGACAACTATAAAGAAAAATGGGCGCCTAAAACTCATAAAGCCCCCCGATAAATAAATAATCTTGATGATTGTCATGCACCAAAGGACTATCAACAATTGCACTCGATAAGAAAGTCCGCTTGGCACTGAGTTTAAATTGCCACTGTTTGTTTATCCGATAATTAAATACCGCGCCCACAAAAGGCGAAATACCTTGCTTTCCCTGATAGTAATAAGCTTGCTCGACATTATCTTTACTATTTAATCCATAATAATAATTAACGAGTTCAGCACTTTGCCAGTCAAACCCAGCTGATAGTTGTAATTTCGCAGGCCAGTCAAAAACAGGCACCTGATATTTATAGCTGGCTTTAATATGCTGACCTTTATAAACGCCACTAACATCATGCGCCCATTGAGCGGTTATTTTGTGCTGTTTACCTATATACCAATGAGCAAGTAAACCACCATCTATAGCCCAATCTCGTTTGGCAATATCATCTAAAGTTGGAAGACGTTTTGGTTCAACAGGTTTATCTGTATCTGGGAAAAGATCTTCAGATCCATTCGAATCAGGTGAAGTTGGCACTTCAGAGCTGCCACCATCACTAAGTGCTCCATCGACACCAATAATATTTCCAGCATGTAGACGATTAAAGTATTTTTGCTCACCATTGAGCTCTAGAATAACACTAACATCAAAATGTTTAGCTTCTTGAAATGTATAACCAAGCGTAGTGTTTTCAAGAAAAAACCGTTCATTGTAGTAACTGATATAAGGCACCACAATGAGAGGGATATTTTCGCCACCTTGCAAAGGGTTTGTGAGTACCCCCCCTCCAGCAGCAAGCGAAACCCGCCATTGGCCAACTTCAATACATTCCTCATTGGCTTGTGAGCAATTTGCTGGTTCAGCAGATAAACCTAATTGTGACGTCGTTAACGCTGCCAACGATAATAAATATTTTAAAGAAGCTTTCAAAATCAAACCCTTCTATTTCCCTAATGATAATTTACCATCCCTGACTTTTTTTTCTACGCTCAGTAACATTAAATAACAATTCGTTTGGCTAAAATAACAGATATTCTAGGTGAGCTGATTAAGATTAAAAAACAAACAACGACTTTTAACTTAATTATTTTCAAGGAGCCCAAAGTGAAGCGTTCTCTTTTATTTAGTTCACTGACGTTAGGTATTTTAATCGGCTGTGGGGGAAGTAAAAATACTGATACGCCACCGGTGGATGAACAAAAAATCCCGAAATTAAATGATATAAAAGTGTCAGCAGCCCCACTCATTAAAGCATCTGAATTTCAATTTTCTCAAAACCTTAAAAACGGATTATTCAAGCGTTATCAAACTCGTCTTTCACATTATGACGTACCTGAAAACGATGCAACCGCTTCGCCTTCAACATCAAAAGACTTTTCTCAAACAAATCAGCAAGAACAAAATGTTGATGAAGCTGATAGGGTTAAGTATGACGGTGAATTTTTATTTATTGCAGCAAATTCGTTCGATGATATTTACCATGATTCAAATGAAGGTGAAAACTATATTCGTATCATGCAACGCAATGCAAAAGGTGAAATGAACCAGATCCACACTTTACCTTATTCAGAAGCCAATGGCTCAGAGCAAAATCTTTATCTTCATAATAATACGCTCGCTATTTTAAATTATTCACCTAGTTATTTTTCATTTCCTATAGCAAATGACATAGCAGCAACTGTAGAACCTTATTTCTACTATGGTGATAATGAATTTGAGCTAAGTTTGATTGATGTCAGTCAGCCTAGCCAAGCAGCTATCAAGCATCAATTTAAAATTGAAGGAGGGTTAATCGACAGCAGAGTCATTGATGGCTCTCTTTATATAGTAAGTAACTACCACCCAAACTTTACAGGGTTTGATACGAGCGATAATGATGAAGCAACCGTGCTGGCAAACTACCAAAACCTAAAAAAAGTGCAGCTTGCGGAGTTGACACCTAACATTACGAATACAACTAATCAAAATAGTGAAGAGTTGGTCACGCCTGATAACTGCTATATCTCATCGGACGCATCAACTAAAGATGGGTTCGACAGCATTATTACCATTACAAAAATTAGTTTAAATAACCCTGACCAAAGAGAGAGTCTTTGTGTAAATACAAATATCTACGGGATCTATGCCTCTGAGAGTGCTCTTTATACTCATGGCACAGTTTATCAGGGAGAAGAAGTAAAAACGGTTATTCATAAATTTGATCTTACTGACGATACACTAAATTATGTAGCGACAGGTGCTGTTGAAGGGCACTTAGGTGGGGGACAAGAAAACTTAAGGTTGAGTGAATTCAATGATGATTTACGCGTTGTAACGACAACAAATTTACCTTTTGATCTGAATGCTGGCTTCATGCCATTTAAACATCAACTATTTGTTTTACAGCAGCAAGAAAACTCATTGGCGCCAATAGCAAAACTGCCTAATGATGCTCAACCAACACCGATAGGAAAAACTAATGAACAAGGCTTAGTAGATGAAAATATCTATGCAGTCCGATTTTCTGAAGATAGAGCGTTTATCGTCACATTTAGGCAAATAGATCCTCTTTATGTTGTAGATTTAACCGATAAAACCAATCCAAAAATTGCAGGCGCACTAGAAATTCCTGGCTATTCAGCTTATCTGCACCCCGTGGGAGAAAACTTACTATTAGGCATCGGTCAAAATATTCAAGATTGGCGTGATCCTAGTGCGCAAGAGGTCGAAAATGGCGCTAAAGTCACACTCTTTGATATCTCAGATATTACAAAGCCAAAAGTCGTCAATGAAAAAGTCTTTGCAAATGCGTACACACCAGCGGAGTGGAACTATAAATCACTTAGCTTTTTAGCGACTGAATCAGGAGTCTTACGATTCACCATGCCCGTAGAGACATGGCAAAGTCAATCTGAAAACAGTACTTCATACCTATGGCATAGAGTAAGCGAGCTTGCTTCATTTGAAATAGACACAACTGAAACACCTGCACTTAATTACCTTGGTAGCAGTAAAGTTGATTACTCTAGTATTGGCACAGAAACCACGCCATATGTGTGGGGGGGATTAGACAGAGCTGTAATTCATCGCGATGACTTATATTACATTCATGGTAATTACATTTGGCACAGCATATGGCAAACACCGAGTGACAATAAAGGTCCACTCTAACAATAAAAGTTTACGCATAATGCCCTAACAGGGTATTACCAAAGCTGGCTACTGCCAGCTTTTTTATTCTGAGATACTCGATTGTTTTATGGACTAAAACTGTCGCCAACTTAGTCAAATATGTCTTATTTATTTGTAAAGGGGCTTTACATATTCAAAGGGGATATTGAGATATAAAAAAGGCGGAGGGAAACTGAGAAAACCCTCCGCCTCAAGCGTACTCTTTAACTGAATCGATACCTATCAACTAATACGGGCGACTAGTAATAAGCTAACCTTTTCAAGGGAAAAGAAAGTACATCACTTAAAACAGTTGTTACAATATAACAAAACAATAAGTGTTACAACATAACATTTTAAGTTTTTTTAATTAAATGTATTTTTTTGGGTAACAAACAAAAAATGCCAACTTTACGTTGGCATCAGTCTAGGAAAGAAATTGGTTAAGTGAGCGCTTTAGTTATTTGCAGCTTTGTATTTAAGGCGATAACTATGTAAAAGCGGCTCTGTGTAGCCATTAGGCTGTTGCTCACCTTCGAAAACCAAGGCTAATGCCGCTTGATACGCTAGATTGTTCGTTAGGCTATCATTACTTAATGCCATGGGCGTGTAGTATGTGTCGTGCTGATTTTGCGTATCGACCACTTCTGCCATTTTGGCAAACGTTGCCTGTACTTGCTCAGGTGTACAAATGCCATGTTTCAACCAATTAGCGATATGCTGGCTTGAAATACGTAAAGTCGCTCGGTCTTCCATTAATCCTATATGATTGATATCTGGTACTTTGGAGCAACCAACGCCTTGATCTATCCAGCGTACAACATAGCCCAGAATGCCCTGTGCATTATTCTCAAGTTCAGATTGAATATCTTCTTTGCTCAGCTCTACATCAAGCAACAAAGGTGGCGTTAATAAGTCATCAAGTGACGCTTGTTGACGCGCTTTCAATTCGGCCTGAATAGCAAAAACATCTACTTGATGGTAATGCATCGCATGCAGAGTTGCAGCTGTTGGAGAAGGCACCCAAGCAGTATTGGCACCCGATTTAGGATGAGCCAACTTTTGTTCCATCATCATTGCCATTTTATCTGGCATCGGCCACATGCCTTTACCGATCTGCGCCTTGCCACTGAAACCGCACTTTAGACCAATATCGACATTCTGATCTTCATAAGCCGCTATCCAAGGTTGTGCCTTGATCTGAGCTTTAGGCAATACTGGACCCGCGACCATTGAGGTGTGGATTTCATCACCGGTTCTGTCTAAGAACCCGGTATTAATAAATACCACTCGTGATTTAGCTTGGTTAATACAGGCCATTAAATTCACAGAAGTGCGGCGCTCTTCGTCCATAATGCCCATTTTTAGAGTATTTTCTGGCAAACAGAGTAAACTTTCAACACGAGAGAAAAGGGTATTGGTAAAAACGACTTCTTCTGGACCATGCATTTTTGGTTTAACGATATTAACGCTCGCCGCCGTTGAGTTTTTAAATGGGCTATTACCTTGCAGATCATGCATAGCGCAAAGCGACGTGATCACCGCATCCATGATCCCTTCAAATATCTCCTCGCCATTTTGATCTAAGATCGCAGGGTTCGTCATTAAATGCCCGACATTGCGCACAAACATCATGCTGCGACCTTTCAAGCTCAAACGCTCACCACTCTTACTGGTATATTCACGATCGGTTGCTAAGCTTCGCGTCAGTTCTTGACCATCTTTAACAAAAGTATCGGTCAGAGTCCCGTTCATTAAGCCCAACCAATTACGATAAACGCCAACTTTATCTTCAGCGTCAACAGCGGCCACAGAGTCTTCACAGTCCATAATTGTCGTTAATGCGGCTTCGAGTAATACGTCTTTGATCCCCGCTTTATCAGCTTGTCCGATAGGATTATGCGGGTCAATTTGAATTTCAATGTGTAAATCATGGTGCTTGAACAATAAAGCAGATGGATTCTGTGCTTGCCCTTGATAACCCACAAACTGTGCAGGTGTCGAAAGCGAGACTTGCGAGCTGTCATTCAAAGTGACAACAAGTTGTTCGTCTAGCACTGAGTAATTAGTACTCTCAATGTGAGAGCCTGATTGCAGGGGCAGGGCAATATCTAAAAACTGCCTCGCGTAAGCCATTACTTTAAAGCCACGTACCGGGTTATATGCTTTTTGTTTTTCAGCTCCGTCTTTTTCTGGCAATAAATCAGTGCCGTACAACGCATCATAGAGCGAGCCCCACCTTGCATTCGCCGCATTTAATGCAAAACGTGCATTGCTTACAGGCACAACCAGCTGTGGGGCTGCTGTGAGCGCAATCTCAGGTTCAACGTGTTCGGTGGTAATCGTTGCTTCTTCAGGCTCAGGCACTAGATAACCAATTTCAGTCAAAAATGATTTATAAACCTGAGCATCCCATTGTCTTTGCTGCTTGTGAAAAGCATCAATCTGTAACTGCAGCGTATCGCGCTTTGAAAGTAATGATTTATTGATTGGTGTTAGTTCATTGACCAGATCAGCAAAACCTTGCCAAAAAGCCTCTGCCTGCAAACCGGTGCCCGGCAAAGCCTGTTGATTAACGAAGTCATAAAGTTGCTGATCTATGGTTAAGCCAGCTTGTTGAACAGTTGCACTCATGAATATCTTCCTAAGCATAAAATTTGAACGGGTTTAGACAAACCATATCTTAAAAACAGCGAAAACCTAACCCCCAAATCATTCATAAAAAAAATACTCAAGATAACAACTATAAATTTAAAAAATTATAAAAATCGGCCTAGTGTTGAATTAAGCGCCAAACAGAGCAAATAACCAACAGCTTTATGGTGTCACTCTCATAAACATGAATAAAAAGTTTTACAGCAACCCGTTCGAAGGATTTTTATTATGACTAGCTATCAATCAAAGCTCGACCACTTCAGCACACTTTGCCAAACACAGGGCAATACATGGCAATCAATCAGCCCAGAGTTTGCAAGCCGAATGAATTTGCAAAACCGTTTTAAAACAGGCTTAGATATCGCAAAGTACACCGCAAAAGTAATGCGTGAAGATATGGCAGCCTACGACGCAGATAGCAGTCAATACACGCAGTCACTCGGTTGTTGGCATGGCTTCACTGCACAGCAAATGATGATGGCAGTTAAGCGCCACCAAAAAACCACCAAGCGCTCTTACGTTTACCTAAGTGGCTGGATGGTAGCAGCACTTCGCTCTGAGTTTGGGCCACTACCAGACCAAAGTATGCATGAGAAAACCTCAGTACCTGCGCTTATCGAAGAAATTTATACTTTCTTAAAGCAAGCTGATGCGCGTGAACTCGATCACCTTTACAAAGAGCTAGATGAAGCAAAAGCAAATGGCGGTGATGTTGAAGCTTTACTAAGCAAAATCGACAACTTTGAAACACATGTAGTACCAATTATTGCAGATATTGATGCAGGTTTTGGTAACGAAGAAGCAACATACTTACTTGCTAAGAAAATGATTGAAGCAGGCGCATGTGCCATTCAAATTGAAAACCAGGTATCTGATGCGAAACAATGTGGTCACCAAGCAGGTAAAGTAACAGTGCCACACGAAGACTTCTTAGCAAAAATCAACGCTGTTCGTTATGCATTCCTTGAACTAGGTGTTGAAGACGGTGTGATTGTAGCGCGTACGGACTCACTCGGTGCAAGCCTGACACAGAAAGTGCCAGTTTCTAAAACACCAGGTGATTTAGCGAGTCAATACACCGCATTCTTAGACACGACACCAGTGTCAAGCGGTGCAGACCTTGAAGAAGGTGAAATGGCGATGAAATTAAATGGCGAGCTGTGTAAGCCAGTACGCCTAGACAATGGTTTATACCAGTTCAAAGAAGGCACAGAAAAAGACCGTGTAGTACTAGACTGTGTCACTAGCCTACAGTCTGGTGCTGATTTACTATGGATTGAAACTGAAAAGCCAAACGTAAAACAAATCGCCGAGCTTGTTAATCGCGTTCGTGAGCAAGTACCAAATGCCAAGCTTGTATACAACAACTCTCCATCATTTAACTGGACACTTAAGTTCCGTGAACAAGTATACGCAGAGTGGCAAGCACAAGGTAAAGACCTATCAGCTTATCCTGATCCGTCTCAAGATATTAAGGCATTGATGGCACCTGAACTAGATAGCTCAGAACTTGCTGCAGAAGCAGATGTATTAGTACAGAACTTCCAAAAAGACGGTGCGCGTGAAGCGGGTATTTTCCACCACTTAATCACGCTACCAACTTACCATACAGCAGCACTAAGCACGGATATTCTCGCTGAAGGCTACTTCGGTGACCTAGGCATGCTAGCTTACGTACGTGATGTTCAACGCCAAGAAATCCGTCGTGAACAAGCGTCAGTGAAACACCAAGACCTAGCAGGTTCAAACATCGGAGATACACACAAAGAGTATTTTTCTGGTGAGAATGCGCTTAAAGCAGGTGGTGAAGCTAACACTATGAATCAGTTCTAACTTTAGAGTCATATAGTTCCTTATCAGCAAAGGGCCCAATTGGGCCCTTTTTTCATTTAGAGCAACTCTACTAACAAACATGTAAAGGGCCTTTACACTCCACATTTGAATCACAATTATTGCTTAGTATTTAATAAAAAATTCTACACATAAAAAATAACATGAAACGTTTTACCTTGTTGTTAGCGGCTTGGGCCTTTAGTTTAAGTGCTGCTCCGTTAACATCAGATACTATTTCTGAAGCTGTAAAGCTCACCAAGGAAGGTAAACTAAATGTCGCACTAAAAACACTCGAACGAGAAAAACAGTTAATTTTTCAACCTCAGGTTAATTTACAAAGAGCCAAAATTGCCCGTGAGCAAGCACAATATAACCTAGCCATAGAACTACTTTCACCGTTACTTACTCTGCCAGAGCAAACTCTAGAATTTAGATATGACGTGAATAAAGAGCTAGGGGTTAATTTCCGAAGAAACATGAACACTGATAAGGCGGAATATTACTACTTAGCAGCAAAGCAAATCGCGCTCTCGTTAGATAATGATGATCTTATAGCACAATCTATCATAAACCTTGGCGTTTTATATGAGGCCCAAGGTGCATTCGATAAGGCTATGGACCTTCAGATAAACGCACAAAAAATGTTAGAAAACTCAGATAATTATGAGCTCAAAGCGGCTAATTACTATAACCTGTTTGGGTTATCCAACGTACTACGCCAAGCGACACAAGCTCGTTTTTTTCTGGAACAAGCGCTTGTTTACGATAAAAAAACAGGCCACAAACGCAATACAGCAGCAACAGCCCTAACGCTGGCACAACTATCAGCTAAGGAAGATGATTATCAAAATGCCATTCCTCAACTCAAAGAAGCTATCTCACTATTAGAGCAGCTTAATGCCAATGAAAGCTTATCTAGTGCGCATGGCACCTTATTCAGTATTTATTTAAAGCAAAATAAACTGAATAAAAGTTTGTGGCATGCAAAAAAAGAAAAAGCTTATGCCGAAATGACTCAGTCGACAGTACGCAAATTTTGGTCTTATATTCATTTAGCTCAAGCCTATATTAAGCATAAACAGCCTGATACAGCCCTAGATTATCTTGCGCAAGCAAAACCGTTTGAAGCGCAATTTAAGTCAGCTTTTTTTACTCATCAATATAATTTGTATTCAAGCAAAGCCTATGCACAAAAAGAGAACTATGAAGAAGCCTACTCATACTTACTTAATGCAACCGCCAACTTCAAAACCTTCGCTAAAAATATCGAAGAACGCGATGCCGTAACAATTAAAAAACGCTTAGACAATTTATTAAAATCATTAAAACTCGCACAAGAAGAAAAGAAACATGCTCTGACAACCATTGAACTTGAAAATGAAACTCTACAAAAACGGATTTGGCTATTAGCCAGTTTACTCATCTCAGTTGTGAGTGGGTTTATTATTTACGCGTACTATATAAAACAAAAAAATACTCATTATAAGGCTCAAATGTATCAGCATAACCTTGAACAAAAAGAGCAAATGCTGGCTGATATCTCTCATGAACTTCGTACTCCACTTAGTGTACTAAAATTGCACATTGAAGCCCTCGAACATAATCTCATTGACGATAAGTTTTTGGCCTACGGTAAAATTAATGACAAAATCGCGCAGTTAAATAACCTTATTTCTGATGTCTACCAGTTGTCTCAGTTGCAAAACCAAGCAATGTATATCAATTTTCAAGAAATCAATTTACAGCAGCTTACACAAAAGTTTATGTCCGATATTAAAGTGTTAACTGAACAGTACCAGCTCAGATTTATAAGTGACATAGATGTTGCTGCAAACACTGTATTGAATACCGATCAATCTAAGCTTGAGCAAGTGATACTCAACTTAGCTAAAAATGCGTGTCTTTACACCGATGCACCGGGTCATGTAAGACTAAAAGTGAGGGCGAATAAAAACCAAGTTTTTATTCAGCTAGATGACTCTAGCCCTGGCGTGAGCGATGAGGATCTACCGAGGCTCTTTGATAGACTTTATAGAGTTGATAAATCACGCTCAAGAGCGTTGGGTGGCTCTGGTTTAGGGTTATCAATTTGCCAAAGCACAATTACCGCTTTAGCAGGAAATATAACATTGAAGCATGGCAAATCAGGCGGTTTATGCGTGCAGGTTACTTTGCCACTTTACAAAACTCTAAAATAGGCACAACTTACTGTAGGCTTTAAAAAGCCTACAGATTTGATCCACATTCACTCCATTTTTCTTCCACATTAGCTTGTTTAAATAACGCCATTAACACGGGAGAAAGAATATGTCTCAACCAACTTTAAAGCATGGCGACTGGGCAAAAATCATAGAAGCTCGCCAAAAACAAAATAGCAGTCCAAAAGCACAAAATTCATCACTTAAATTTACTTTCATCGGGCTTGTTTTTTTAGCTATTTTTGCTGTTTTCTACTGGACGAGTTTACCTGCGACGCAGGCACAAACACCATTGTCTGACGAGTCACAAACTCGAATTGCACGTTATTTCTCAAAGCAATTTATGATGGGAACCTGGCAACTAGATGAAGTAAAATTCAGTGAGTATGGTGTGATCACACATGTTCGAGTGCCGAAAAAGCTTAATATGGACGGTGAAGTATTAAGTAACTACATACAACATTCTTTATGCCCGCCCGCAAGTAGCCTGGTTTGGCAAGATATTAAAGCACATCAGCTTACAATGAATTTATTTGTGTCACTGCAACGTAAAGGCCAAAAGGCTAAATGTGACAACCCTAATTCAATACCTAACAGTTAACCCAACACACTGAGAGAAACAAAGGAGCCAATTGGCTCCTTTTCTATTATGGCTAATCGAGTTCTAATCGCGCTTTTTCCTGCAATTGTTCCGGTAATTCTTTAGTTACTGACACGCCAAGTTCTTTAAACTCTGAAGCTTGTTTGATTAAATTTCCTTTACCTGAATAAAGCTGAGAAAATGCTTTTTCGTAGCTTTCTTTGGCTTTATCTAGCTGAGTACCGACACCTTCCATACTATTGAGAAAGCCATTGAGCTTGTTATAAAAACGTTCAGCGCGCGAAGCCAATTCGCGACTATGCTTTGATTGTTCTTCAAAACGCCAAAGCTGCTTTACAATATTGAGACTCGTAAGCAGTGTCGTTGGTGTCGCAACTAATACATTATGCTCTAAAGCATGCTGATAAATGGCTGGATTATGTTTTACTGCGGCCACAAATGCCGACTCTATGGGAATAAACATGATCACCACTTCTGGCGAATTAATCCCCGGTAATTTTTCATAACGTTTATCACCCAACTCTTTAATACGATCAGCCACAGCTTGATAATGTTGAGCCAATGCAGTTTGTGCTTCAGCGTCATTCTCAGAGTTCACATAGCGTGTGTAAGCATTCAATGAAGTTTTCGCATCGATAATCAAATGCCTTTGCTGAGGTAAGTAAACTAATACATCAGGCCTGAACTTGCCAACTTCCGTGGTAAAAGATGCTTCTCTTTTGTAATCATCACCTGCTCTTAAACCAGCACTATCGAGGACATTTTCAAGCATTAATTCTCCCCAGTTACCCTGAGTTTTCTTTTGTCCTTGTAATGCCGTCGTTAGTTTATCAGCTTGCTCTGTGATTGATTTATTATTAGCTTGCAAGTGCAAAAGCTCTGTTTTTAATGCCGCACGCTGCTTTAGTTCTTCACTGTGAATCGCTTCCATCTTGTCTCGAAACCCTTTTAATTCACCTTGAACAGGTTGCAATAACTGACCAATTTTTTCTTGGCTTTGTTGTCCGAAACGTTGTGATTTTTCTTCAAAGATCTGATTTGCTAGATTTTCAAACTCTTGCTTTAATTGAGTCTTCGTTTGCTCTAAATGATTAAGCTGAGCTTCTAACGCCGCTTGTTTTTGTTCTGATGATGCATTTAATTCAGCCAGTTCAACCGAGAGTAAACTTTTCTCTTCCTGAAGAGTTTGTACATTTTGCTCTCCCTGTTGCCACAGTTTATGAAATTGCTGAGCTTGCAGTTGTTTCTCACTTAGGCGAGCTTGAGTCTGTTGAACTTGACCATGTAGCTGCAACTTATCATTTTGTAACTGCTGAGATAATGCTTGCTCTGCTTGATAAGCCATTTGCAATTGTGATTGCTGAGCAGCTTGCTGTTCAAGTTGTAATTGAAGTTGGTCAATTAACAATTGTTTCTTGACAAGGCGTTGCCAGAAAAAAGGCAAAGGAGCAACAACTCCTAAAGTGGCAATTACGCCGTGAACCCAACTTAACTGCGAGAGAAATGATTCAATCATATCAGCCTCTTAATACTATTATTAAGCTGATAATACCTTAGTCATTGATAAGGTTCACTAATGCTTTAAGTTGCAGCGTCTATTTGCTGTTCATCAAACCGATAACCAGCTCCATATACAGAACCAACTAGCTTTGACGACACTCCAATTTGCTTAATTTTTTTGCGTATGTTTTTGATATGGCTATCAATAACACGATCAGAGATGTCAAAATTATCCGGTTGAATAAAATCAAGGATTTGCTGACGAGAAAAAACACGACTTGGGGCTTTATAAAGCAGAGAAAATATATCGAATTCAACTTTCGTTAACGGTAATGTCTGCCCTTTAAGTTTTATCAGCAGTTGTTCTTCATCAACTAGTATTTTTTCTTCTTTAGCCTCCAAAGGAGCGCAACGGCGAAGAATTGCTCTAACCCTCATAACAAGTTCCGCAGCACTAAATGGTTTGCAAACGTAATCGTCAGCGCCAAATTCAAGCCCCTTTAACCTATCAGCTTCAGCAACTTTTGCAGTCATCATTAGGATGGGCACCATTGAAAATTGCCTTATCTGCTTCATACATTCAACCCCATCTTGGTTGGGGATCATAATGTCCATCAAAATGGCATCAGGCTTATGTTGAGCAACCCAATCGACAACGTCTGCACCATCAGCAATGTGGGTGACCTCGAATTGAGCGGCTTTAAAAAATAACATTACTTGCTCGGCAATGTCATATTCATCTTCAACAATCAGAATGTGTGGCATAGTTTCTTATTTTATTACTGAGTCTTTAGACATTTTAGTTGTTTAAGTTGCGCTTTAACACTTTGCTTTAGTTCATAAGATAAAGTTTCATCGAATAAAAGCATAGTTAAAATACTTGAAAGATCTTCACTGCTGGCAACTTCTGAAAGCAAATCCTGATCACAAGGTGAAAGTGGTTCTATAAAACTTAATTCAGATTGTTGATGGCAAAGCATAATCGACTCCAAACCGTCTAAAGAATGTAATACAACAATCCGTAATAATACTTAATTAAGAGGATTGGTATAACTTAGTAAGCGATAGGATAATTAAAGCAACACAATATGGATCAAATATGGAATGGGAAAAAGAATAAAAAAATGGCCAACAATCTGTTGGCCATTAAAAACAAGTAAGTTAAGGGGGGAAATAAAACAGTAATTATGCATCACTGTACTTATAGACTGCCCTAAATCGAGTTAGTTCAAAATTATTTCAAATTTTCTAATTCTGTAATAATGCAAGCATTTGTTCTTCATTAAAGCTGTTGAAAGTCATATGCTTATCATTGAATAAAGCATCAACCAAAGCCTGCTTTTGCTGCTGCATAGTAAACACTTTTTGCTCTATAGAATCAGCCATAATGAGTTTATATACAAAAACAGGCTTATCTTGACCAATCCGATAAGCTCTATCTGTAGCCTGATTTTCTACAGCTGGATTCCACCAAGGATCAAAATGTATCACTGTGTCAGCTTGCGTAAGATTCAACCCTGTGCCGCCAGCTTTTAAACTGATTAAAAACACATTACTCTCACCTTCAGTAAACGAGGCAATAACTTTATCTCTGTGACGTGTTTGGCCCGTAAGCATGCTGAAAGTAATACCAAGTGAATTACAATGCTCAGCGATTAAATCAAGCACAGATGTAAATTGACTAAATATGATTACTTTACGGCCCTGTGAAAGGATTTCAGGTAAATGCTCACCTAACCAGGTAAGCTTAGCACCTACCTCTGCGGTTTCTTTGTCGACTAGTTTGGGATGACAACATATTTGACGAAGTTTTAGCAGCGCATCCAAAAATGCCAACTTACTGCGTTCAACACCTTGCTCTTTAAAGAGCTCAAGAAGCTTATTTTCAAGTTGCTTTTGTATATCTGAATATAGCTGAGATTGCACAGGAGAAAACTGCAACTCTTTTACTAATTCAGTTTTACTAGGTAATTCTGTAGCCACTTGTTGCTTAGTTCGACGCAAAATAAACGGTGAAATAAGATCTTTAAGCTCAGAAACTCGATTTTGATCTTGCTCTTTTTCAATCGGTTGCTGGAAATAACTTTTAAATTGCTGCTTAGTACCCAATATTTCTGGCATTACAAAGTCGAGCAGAGATTTGAGCTCAAGTAGGTTATTCTCAACCGGAGTTCCACTGAGACAAAGTTTAAACTGAGCAGATAACAGCTTTACGCACTTAGAAACTTGCGCCGCTTCATTTTTTATATATTGTGCCTCATCAAGCACAATTGAATCAAAGTCTAGCCCTTTATAATGCTCAAGATCGCGTTTCAATAAGGGGTAAGTTGTTAAAATGAAACGTGATTCGTGCAGGTGACTTAATACTTTTTCTCGTTGACTACCATGAACAGTCGTAAGGTGTAAATTTGGCGCAAAACGCGCAAACTCATTTTGCCAATTACCGACTAAACTAGTTGGGCATACAATTAAACTTGGCTTCGTTACTAACGTATTGTGCTGATTAATGAAATAAGCAATAACTTGCAGTGTTTTCCCCAGTCCCATATCGTCAGCAAGTATGCCGCCTAACTGATGACGATGTAAAAATTTAAGCCAATTAACACCTAATTCTTGGTAGTCTCTCAGCGAGAATAAATCACTGTTATGATTACTCGGTCTTATTTGAGTTTGTTCAGGGTTATTAAGCTCATTTAGATAGTCGAGCAGTTTGCTATCTTTACATTCTATGGCTATTTCTTCGATAGCAAAAAGCTGTTTAATAACAGACAGTGGAAATTTAAACTGTGCGCTGGAAGCGTAATAACTAAATCGCTTTTTTAAAGACATCAGTTTGTCATAGCAACGCTTTTCTAAAGCGTAAGTTTGTTTGGCGATTTCGACATAACAAAACTTATTAGCAAGTGTATTAACCTCAAGTGCGGTATGTTTATCCCAATCGAGTAAAACTGGATTTGAATCGAGTAAAACCTTACCAGTAATATGATGATGTTTATCTCTTTTAAGCAGTAGCGACACTTTTGCTGAAATAATTGGACTTGTTTTAGAAATTTCATCTACCAACCAACCTTTGCTTTGTAAATGGCCTCTTAACTCATGATTAAACCAATGGATAAATGCGCTGTCTTGTTGAGGCAAGACGAAGAGCCCATCTTCCAATCGTAAGCCTAAACCTAGTAAATATTGTTCAGAACGTTTTAACACCTTGCTGATTTCAGTATTTTTTGCATCTGACTTGAACGAAGAAGCGAGCTTAAAGCCAAAATGAGTATCAGACTCAATTAGCTGAAGTTTTACAGGCACGGTCGAAGATTCAACTTGAGATTGTGCACCATTGGGCATAGTGACAATATTATCGGCAAACACTTCCTGAAAACGCCTAACAACGTGAATAAGTTGGTCATTTGGTACTGGTGGCATAGTGTTAATATGCGCTAACTCATGAGCACTGAGCGCACTATTAATTCGCCCAATGGTATTTGTATCAGAATCAAGATACAAAGGCGGATCAGTTTTAATTAGATGCCAATTCTCAACGCCATCAATCGACGCTACTAACTGAGATTTTTCTTTTTTCTGAAGCCAACCTAATGCAAGGTTAGCCTGATGTCCAAGCTGTAAAGGAGTTCTACTATTTTGCAAGAAAAGTCTTTTTGTCTGCAAAAGTTGGTTAATTGCTTCAAAGCCCCACTTTCCTGCGAGCTCATAATGCCCTGGTGAATTTTGAGAACGAACCCAACTAAACAACCTAAAATCTGACTCAAGAAGGCCAGGAGGGGCCACAGGGCTATTTAATTGAGGTTCTGTTAATAATCGGCCTAATGGATATTGACCATCTGGACGGTAGGGTGACATCTTAGGATAAAGTAATAACTCCTGACCGATGGGTTCAAGTGTAAAAAGCAAAACATTATCGGTATCAATAGACTCACCATGCTGTAAATTTGCTAATTCATTAAACCAATCATTAACTAAAAACGCTTCACCAAAGCCACCTGAATGCTCAACTTTTAATTTAAGTAAAACCGCAGCAATATGCCTACATTTAGCATTATTAGAGCAGGTGCATTGGGCATCCAAACTGGGATTATTGTTTACTTTGGTTATTTTTATATGCTGAGAAAAGGTATTGCCAAAATTACCAATAACTTGGCTATCTATTGTCGAAAAGTCTTCGCTGTGTTCTAAAAAACTAATTTGTGAATTTTGGAGATACTCTTTGGCTTTAGCTAGCAGGCTGCTATTAAAGTATTGTTTTAAAAAGCGCTCAGAAAGGGGAAATTGAGTCGCCTGTTCTTGTTTTATTTCCTCAAAAAGAGCAAATAACTGTTCTTTAGATAACTGCGTTGACATTTAATTCGTGTAGAAATCAAATCATCCGCCCAGTATATGGAAATATACCAGTCGAATAAACCCAAATACCGTTATAAGGTAAAAAACTTAACTGGTAAGACATGTTAAGTCACAAATTCTAGTATTAAAAAATAGTAAAGGGCCGAAGCCCTTTTTTAATTATAAGTAGCGAGAAGCTTCTGTAATTGCTCTAGACGTTTATCAGTAATAACCTGGTTATTAATTTTGATAGTTATGTCACCGCTCTTATTACTTCTTTGTAATTCAATAAATTCATTACTAAATAAAGACTCATTTCTGCGAATGGGTTGCTCAAAATTAACTAGATACTGAGTAATTTTAATTGCACGTTTTTCATCACTCATATCATCGGCCATAAAAGCCTGATTATGTAAATCTTCTAACAACAAGAAAAACATGTCCTGATCTTTCTTGATCGCATCAATTAATTTTTTTGCAGCTTCACGGCCTAAGTGGTTAGGCGTAGGGTAATGTTGTAAAACTTGCATAGGAATTTGCTCATATGCCTTTAGAGAGTCTGCAATAGCGGTGTGAGATACCCCTTCAAGCTCAGCAATCTCTCTGTAAGAACCTTTTTTACCTTGAGCAATAAGATCCTTTTTTGTTTCAGCATAAGCCTGTCCAAGTTCCCATAGACTAGGTGCAATATATTGATCAGAAGATACGGCTAAAAGTTTTGCATCTTCATCAGTGAAGTCAGGAGAGGAGAGCACAACATAATCAGCGCCAGCAAGAAGACATGCTTTACGACGTCTTGAGCCTGATAAAACCCATTGAGTGTCGTTTCTTAACCAACAAAGCGCTGGGTGTAAGTTTCGCTTATCATTTTTGATTGCAGGAAGGATGTCAGCAACTGATTTATCAGAGAGTAAACTTTGTTCGCGACGATTCTGACCAAAGACTCGAGTTTGAGCTTCTATATCACTATGCTTGATCACCAAACAAGTCAGCGTGATCATTCTATTAGGATCACTAGGTGCAGGCATAGTTAATACTTCACCAACTGAAGCTTGTTCTAGTAACTCATCTAAACTACTGGTACTTACAGGCGAAGCAAATGGGTCTAAGCGGGTGTCATTTTTACGTTTTTTAGCCATGTAAAACCTATTAACTTTGTTGTTCTAGAGAAGATTGTGTGGATACCCAATTTGAGCGGATCAACATTTCAAGTTCATCGACAACATCTTTGATATTCTCTTGAGACTTGATCAGTGATTCACGACTAGCAAGACTGTCAGAAGTCTTTTGATCAAAGATCGTGTTAAAAGAAGAGGAACTCGCTGTGATCGCAGAGCTGTGATTAATTGGGTAGCTCATAACCTGGCGGCCAAAGGCACTACGAACATCCTTAACAATATCACGTTGTGAATGATTACCTTTAACGTAGTTAGTAACTAGGAATTGCATAAAATCCCAGCCCTCATGACCTAAAGCAGCGACGGTATGATAGATCTCGCCTAACCGCTTTAGATATTTATTATTTGCGTCAAAATCAACCGCCTCAGGATGAACAGGGATCAGCATGGCGGTAGAAGCCATTAACGCGTTGTAAAACATAAAATTAAGGGAAGGTGCAGTGTCAATTAAGATAATATCGAATTGAGATTCGACAGGTTTAATCACCTTTTCAAGCAACTTATGATAATGACGTGTTTGTTGATAACTTGAAGATTCTTTTAATTCTGTTGCTGTTTCATGCTCAAAATAGAAATCATCCATACCAGAAGGTAATAAACGAATATTTGGGATGTGAGTTGATTGAAATGCATCGCTCACAACATCTTCCCAATTTTCATTCTCCTCTAATTCAATGCAGTCACGCATTAAATCACCAACAGTTATGGGCTCAGGATCTTGTGAAGGAAAAAAACTAGACGATGAACCTTGAGGGTCCAGATCAATGATCCCAATACGATAACGTTTTATATTTGTAGTTGCTAAAGCGGCAGCAATGTTAACCAAAGAGGTTGTTTTTCCACATCCGCCTTTGAGAGAGTTGATAACTATAACTTGCAATTTATCGTCTATTTTTCTTTGATCATCTGGAATCCCCATGATGTCAGCCATCGCGAAAATATTCGATAAGGTGTAAGCATAGTGACCATTAGCGCCTTTTTGGATATTTAAGGAATCAAAGTCACCCTGATCATGCCTTCGTTTTAGAGTTCTATTATTACAACCTAGTAAATCAGCTGCTGCTTTTTGAGTGTAAGTACGAAGTTCTTTTTCATCGCTTTTTAAATGAGCACGATAATGTTGAATTCGACCCTCTAAAGATTGTTCTGCAACCTCAGCTGTCGCTTTTAAAAGTTTATAAGTGGAAAGTGCACGAGTATTAATTGACATACATAATATCCTTAACGTTATGCTAAAGATTATAATGTCCACATCTTTAATAGTAAACAATAAAAAAAGAAGACATTGAAAATTTACATTACTATTAAAGTTTAAATAAAGAGATTAAGTATGGTTAAATATAAGGTAATAAAGGCTAAGGCAGTCAAAATGAAGACTAACATTCTGTTTTATAATAAGAATTATAAAATTTATGGATCATAAAAATACGAAGTAAAGATCTGATCTTTATCAACTTGAAGATCGTGATTTTACTAAGACTAGAAGTAATTTATAGTTTAATCACAGTTTTTGCACAGTTTTACTCACAAAAAATAGCCATGGATCA